>JBASZQ010000096.1:0-63129 GCA_049661025.1 Chitinophagaceae bacterium
GAGGTAGGGGGAGGAGGTAGGGGGAGGAAGTAGGGAGAGGAGGTAGGGGGAGGGTTTAGAGGTAACATTCTGTAAACCTTTTGTTTACGCTGGCTTAATACTGCGCTGCTAGCATTGCAAAAAACTATTGCGCATGAGAAAGTTCCTTCCGGGTTTGGCTTTGGCCACCCTGCTTTTTTCCTGTAATAAACAAGATTTTGATTATGGCGGACATGGTGGCAAGCTGCCTGAGTCTACGAGTTTTCAGGCTCTATCTACCCTGGTGATTGCCACAGATCCGTTGAATCCGGCTGGTGCAGCCGAGATCAGTACTTATGATCCTTCAACGAAAAGACTCTTCGTCGTGAATAATAACCTCGCAACCGGGGTGAACAGGATAGAGGTGGTGGATTTATCCAATCCTTCATCACCGCAGAAAATTGGATTTATAGCCATCGCACCTTATGGTGGCCTGGTGAATAGTATTGATGTCAGCAATGGTTTGCTGGCTGCTGCTATAGAGGCGAGTGATAAAACCAGTGACGGAAAAGTTGTGGTTTTTAAGACCAAAGATTACAGTGAAGTGAAACAGATCAATGTCGGTTCGTTGCCGGACATGGTGACCTTTACGCCTGATGGAAGATTCATCCTCACCGCAAATGAAGGAGAGCCCAATGACGCATACACGGTAGATCCCATCGGTACTGTTTCTATCATCAACGTGAAAGATGGGTTTAAAGAAACGCGGTTGAATTTTGAAAAATTCGCGGGTTCTGTAAATGCATTAAAAGCCAAAGGTCTTCGCATCTATGGTAAGAATGCAAGTTTTGCGCAAGACATCGAGCCAGAATACATTGCTGTGGCAGAGAACAGCAGGCTGGCATGGGTTACCCTGCAAGAGAACAACGCGATTGCAAGAATCAACCTGATGTCTAAGACCATCGAAGAGATCCTGCCGCTGGGTTTTAAGAACTATGGACTGGAAGAGAATGCGATGGATCTGAGCGATAGACCTGCTAACGCATTGCAATTTGTACCTAGGGCCAATGTATTTGGCATGTATGAGCCTGACGGTATTGCGATGGTTCCTTACGGCAATGCACCGTATGTGATCACTGCCAATGAAGGAGATGCGAGGGAATATGCAGGATTCAGTGAGATCCTTCGTGTGAATGCTTCGGCTGTAGTCTTGGATCCCGTGGTGTTCCCGGCACCATCATTCTGGAGCAACACAAAGAATTATTGGAAGGAAGATTCTATCCTGGGTAGATTGAACATTACCACTACGCTGGGTCAGGAAGCCGGTGTTTATAAGAAACTGTACTCAATGGGAGGCAGGTCATTTAGTGTCTGGAACGGGATGAATGGTCAGCTGATGTATGACAGCAAGAATGAGTTGGATCTAAGGGCCAAGAACTTAGGTATTTATCCTGATGGCCGGAGTGATGACAAAGGAACTGAACCTGAAGCTGTTGTTACAGCGAAGGTTGGCAATAAATATTTGATGTTCGTTGGTATGGAAAGGAGCAATTCTGTATTTGTTTATGAACTAACAGGTGCGGGTACCCCAAATTTTCTGCAGTACCTGGAAACGGGCATTGCGCCGGAAGGCTTGCTTGTGATTCCTGCTGATAAGAGTCCGATCAAAAAGACTTTGCTGGTAGTGAGCAGTGAGACGAGCGGGGATATTAAAGTATTTGGAACGAACTAGTGTTTAGGGAATAGGGAGTTGTGTGGGGTTTGGGTTTGCATTTCATACGTACGTAGATGATGAGTGCGGATACCAGTGTTAGGATAGCCACCATGAGGATTGCTGCGGCGATACCCAGCCACTGAGCAATGAGACCAGTGATGATGGCTCCGATAGCATATCCGAGATCGCGCCAGAAGCGAAAAACGCCGAGGCTTTTGGCGCGGTCTGCAGGATGTGTGTTTTCTGCAATTCCTGCAAGAAAGGTGGGGTAAACCATTGCCGTTCCCCAGCCCAATAGAGCCGACATGAGTAGGAGGGCTTTAAAGTCGTCAAGCCTTGCAAACAAAAACAGGGCAAGGGCTTGCAGCATCATGCCCAAAAAAAGCAGATCCTTTTTACAATATAGATCGCTCATTTTTCCGGTGATCAATTGTCCAAAACCCCAAACAGCGGGATAAGTGGCGGTAATGATGCCGATCTCCGTCAGTGAAAATCCCTTGTTGGAAAGTAGTATCGGAAAAAGTCCCCAGGCCATTCCATCATTAAGATTGTTGATCAGCCCTGCCTGTGTGATGGATCCCAGTTGCGGATGCTTCCAGCTGGTGTCGCGGAAAATATGCTTCAGCCTGGGCGTAGTTGAATGGCCTGATTCCTTATTTACAAAATGCCTGGTGTCTCTCACCCAAATCCAGCTAAGGAGTAGCCCGATCACCGCCATGGCCATACCTAACAGGAATGGGTAGGGTCTGATGCCATAACGGTCTGCAATAAAGCCGGTACCAAAAGCAACGCCTGCCACAGCTACGTAGCCGGCGAATTCGTTGATGCCCATGGCAAGACCTCGCTGTTTGGAGCCTACGAGATCGATCTTCATCACAACCGTACTGCTCCAAGCCAGGCCCTGGTGGATACCAAGGAGCACATTCGACATGAGGATCAGGTTCCAATGATCAGCATACATCAGAATGAGCGGCAAGGGTAAGGCGAGCAGCCAACCCGCGATCAGCAGGTTTTTCCTGCCGTATTTGTCCGCTAAGGCACCGGTGAAATAATTGGTAACGGCCTTGGATACCCCAAATACAATGATGAAAGAAACAACATACAGGGTATTGGTGATGTGGAACTGGGATTCGGCCAGTTTAGGCAGGATGGTACGTTCCAGACCGATCATGCCACCCACGAAACCGTTGACGGTCACGAGCAATGCAAACTGTTTCCAGTTCTCCTTAAGTCCGAGTTGAACCGGGTTGGCCATCGTACAAAATTATGGGTACTGGCAATTGCTGCAGGTGATTTTTATTACCAGCGCTTTCTAATTTACGCATTTCCCGGGCAGTTTTCTTTACATTAGGATATGAAAAAGCTGATCTTGTTTCTCTTGCTGCCGTTGGGTGTTTTTGCCCAGGATGGTGTGAAAAGCCCGGCCATCAAAGCGGTGCTGAACAGTCTTGATTCTTTCAACCGCAAGCAGTATGATGTCAACTATCCACTCGGCAGATACCGAGAGGAGGATTTTAAAAAGCGATATGATTTCAGGAAGAAGATCGATGGAGAACTGAATAAAATTCAAAAGTCTACGCTGGATAGTAATGATCTGGTGACACTTGAGTTACTCAAATTCACCAATGCAAATGAATTGGCGGAGTACGAGTTCAAAGCCTATCTGAATCCCATTTTGAGTGATGATGGATTTCATATTGATTTTGTCGGTCAATCCGGTACGGTTATTCGTACAAAACAGGATGCTGAGAATTATTTAAAAACGTTGAATGCATTTCCGCTGTATGTGGATGAGAATATTGCGCTGATCAGGAAAGGGATCAGCTTGGGCATTTCGCAACCAGCGGTGGTAGTGGAAGGATTTAAGAGCAGTTACAACAATCATATTGTAGACACGGTGGAGAAGAGCATGTTTTACAAGCCTTTCCTGACAAAACCTGCGGCAATCAGTGACGCAGATTGGGCGCAGTATCAGGAGAAAGGAAAGAAGGCTGTGAAGGAAATTGTGGTGCCGCAGTATCTGCGGATCCGGAAATTCTTTGAAGAAGAATATGTGGCTAATACACGTAAAACCCTTGGTGCTACTGCGTTTCCGGATGGACAACGATATTACCAGCAGCGGATCAATTATTTCACCACAACCAATATCAGTTACGAGGATGTATATCAAACGGGGCTTAAAGAAGTGGCGAGGATTGAAGCGGAGATGGGAGAAGTGATGAAAGAGGTGGGGTTTAGGGGGAGTTTGAAGGAGTTCATTCAGCAGTTGCGGAATGACGATCGTTTTTATGTGACCACACCTGATGCGCTATTGAAAGAGGCGTCATTCATTGCAAAGAAAATTGATTGGACCTTGCCAAAGTTTTTTGGGAAGCTGCCCAGGCAGCCATATGGTGTACAACCAGTACCTGCTTTTTTGGCACCGGGATATACAGGAGGAAGATATTCCCCTGCATCTATCAGAAGTGGAAGGGCGGGGGAGTATTGGGTGAATACCTACAATCTTCGCAGCAGGCCATTGTATATATTGGAATCACTCACGCTTCACGAGGCTGTACCTGGTCATCACTTGCAGATGGCATTGAACCAGGAAGTGGAGAATGTACCTGCGTTTCGCAAGAATCTTTATTTGAGTGCTTACGGAGAAGGATGGGCATTGTATTGCGAATACCTTGGTACGGAAATGGGGTTTTTCGAAGACCCTTATAGCAGATTTGGAAAGCTTACTTACGAAATGTGGCGGGCCTGCAGGCTGGTGATTGATGTGGGTATTCATGCCAAGGGTTGGACGCAACAGCAGGCTGTGGACTATCTGGCGGACCACACTGCACTGTCTTTGCACGAAGTGAATACAGAAGTGGTGCGGTATATCGCCTGGCCCGGACAGGCGGTGTCTTACAAGATCGGGGAACTGAAGATCCGCGAGCTGCGGAAGAAAGCAGAGGCAGCCCTCGGCCCAAAATTTGATCTCCGCGCTTTTCATGATATGATCTTATCTCGCGGAACGGTTACGCTGGGGATTCTCGAAACGATGACAAATGCATTCATATTAGCTAATAGCAAATAGCTAATAGCTAGTGGCGAGTAGCGCAACGCCCGCTGCGGTCATCACCAACAAGGTTATGATCCCAATGATATTGTGTATTTTCCTATTTGTATATTCACCCATCACCCGCTTATTATTACAGATGTGAAGGATGATGGCGATCAGTACGGGTGCAGTGATTCCGTATAACATCGCAGTATAGATGAGTGCTTTAACCGGATTAGTTCCAGCCAGATCAATGCCAAGTGCAACCAGAATTGCAATGATCAATGCCACATAAAATCCCGGCGCCTGGTGGAAGGTTTTGTTCAGTCCTTCCTTCCATCCAAAAGCTTCGCTGAACATGTATGATAATGAGCCCGCCAATACGGGAATGGCGAGGAGGCCTGTTCCAATTACGCCGATAGCAAATAACAAATAGGCACCATTGCCCACAATGGGTTTCAATGCCAATGCAGCCTGGTCAACGGTTTGCACATCGGCGATGCCTTTGGCATGCAGTTCAGTTCCACCAACCAGAATGACGAAAAAGAAGATTAGATTGGAGAATACGATACCTGCACGAACATCGGTTCGCATATCACTGATCAAATTCTTGTTCACAAAAACATTTTTCGATTGCACTTCTTCCACTTCCATGGATGTTTGCCAGAAAAATAAATATGGTGAGATGGTTGTGCCGAGAATAGCAACGAGGATGCCAATATAGTCTTTGTTCCAGCTGAAATCCGGGATGATTATTTTTTTCAACACAGCGCCCCATGGCGTATCAGAGAGAAATGGAACAATGAGATAACAGAGCAACACCAGGCAAAGAAATTGAAGAATGTTTGCAATTCTTCGGTAGTTGAATTTGATCAGAGATAACAGCAATAGGATAGAAAAGAATACAGCGAAAACCGACGAAGGAATGGAAGGAAGCAACAAGTTACAAACTGCACCCATTCCCGCGAGGTCTGCACTGATATTCAGAATGATGGCCGGAGCGCTAAAGATGATCATCACCCACATCACCCATCGCGGATATTCTTTTTTCAACAGTCCGGTTAACCCATGCCTGGTCACGATGCCAATTCTTGCGCACATTTCCTGTACGGCAATCATCATAGGCATGGTCACAATGGCCGTCCAGAGGAAACTCAGGCCAAACATGGCACCAGCCTGGGTATAGGTTGCAATGCCGGAAGGATCATCATCACTTGCGCCGGTAACGATGCCCGGGCCCAGCGCGCGCTTAAACCTTTGGAATCCATTCATTCCATGGAAATTACGGAAAAAAGGTTCTGGTGCTGGATGTTTCCCGCTCCAATTTGTATTTTGAGGATATGAAAAGGTTCATTCTGATTAGTCTATTGATTTGTAATACTGTGGCGTTGCAAGGGCAGGTGGTACCCTACAAAGTGCCACTCGTCAAACAACCTGTTGTGAAATCTTTTCTTCTTCAGGATGTAAGCCTCAATGCACCCTCTCCTTTTTACAATGCAAGACAGAAAGACCTGAATTACTTATTGTTATTGAAGCCAGATCGGTTGTTGCATCGTTTTCATCTGTATGCAAAATTGCCGGTGAAGGATTCGGTGTACAAAGGCTGGGAATCCGAAGGATTATCGGGTCATACCCTGGGTCATTATCTTTCCGCAGCATCGATGATGTATGTGTCAACGGGCAATGTGGAACTTAAAAAGCGGTTAGACTATATCGTTAGTGAACTCGCAAGATGTCAGAAGTCGCGCAAAACAGGCTATGTAGGTGCCATACCCGGTGAAGACACCATTTTCGCAAAAGTGAAACGCGGCGATATCAAATCATCTGGTTTCGATCTCAACGGTGGCTGGAGTCCCTGGTATACCGTGCATAAAGTGATGGCCGGACTGGTGGATGTGTACCAGTTTACCAATAACCCGCAAGCGCTGCAGGTAGTGAAGGGCATGGCCGACTGGACCTACGACATCGTGAATGGGTTGCCGGATTCCAGCCGGCAGAAAATGCTGAAATGTGAATATGGTGGGATGAACGATGTGCTCGCGCAGGTATATGCACTGACCGGTAACAAGAAGTATCTCGATCTCTCGTATAAATTCTATGATTACTTCGTGATGGAGTTGCTCTCTCAGCGCATCGATCCCCTGCCCGGAAAACATTCCAATACCAATGTGCCGAAAGCGATAGGGTCCGCGATGCAGTATGAATTGACCGGGAACAAAAGAGATAGTACGATCGCCTCGTTTTTCTGGGAGGTGATGACGGGAAAGCATAGTTATGTGATTGGTGGGAATAGTAATTACGAATATTGCGGGGAAGAAGGGAAACTGAGTGATCGGTTGAGTGACAACACTTGTGAGACCTGCAATACATATAACATGTTGAAGCTTACGCGTCATCTCAATGCATGGGCGCCGGGTGCGCAGTATATGGATTACTATGAGCGGGCATTATATAATCATATTCTGGCCTCACAACATCCGGAGAACGGGATGATGTGTTATTTCGTTCCCTTGCGTATGGGTACGCGTAAACAGTTCTCCGATTCGTTCAACACATTTACCTGTTGTGTGGGCAGTGGTATTGAGAACCATAGTAAGTACCAGGAGCAGATATATAGTTATGATAACAATAATCTCTGGGTTAATTTATTTATTCCGTCAACGGTGAAATGGAAAGAGAAGGGAATGGTGATGACGATGAGCACGGCGTTTCCGGAAAGTGAGCGCGTGGTGTTACGATTTGAACAAGCAAAGTTGGTGAAGGCAGGGATTAAGATACGACAACCATTCTGGCAAAGAGGAAGGCCACAGGTAGAGATGAATGGACAAAGGTTACGCGTTGATGCCAGTGCAGACGGGTATTATTTGATCGATGGGGCTTTTAAGAAAGGCGATAGCGTAGTGATCACTACACCGATGGAGTTATATACCGAGGCCATGCCGGATAATCCTAACAGAATTGCATTTAAATATGGGCCGTTGGTGCTCGCCGGTGTGTTGGGTGATACGATTCCCGATCCCGTGTTTGGCACACCCGTGCTGTTGACAAGCAAGCGGGAGCCCATCGCGATAGCACGTCAGGATAAGGCAATGCCAACAGTGTTCAGGACTTATGATGTAGGGAAGCCCTTTGATGTAACACTGAAGCCATTCTATAAAGTCTACAACGAATACTATTCAGTGTATTGGGATTTTTTCAGTCAGGCAGATTGGATGGCCAAGCAAAAAGAATATGAGGCCGAGAAGCGTGCACAGCAGTTACTGGAAGAAAAAACGATCGATTATCTGCGAATTGGCGAGATGCAACCCGAGCGGGACCACAAATTAAAAGCTACGGAACGATCATATGTAGACGATGCGTTGGGGAGGAAGGGCAGAGAGGCGCGGGCAGATAATTATTTCGAGTTTGAGATGCGCGTGAACAAGGGTCAGGATAATGCACTTGTGCTTACCTACATTGGAGATGATAAAGACCGCAAGTTCGACATCCTGGTGGATGGGAAAAAGATTGCAACGGTGGAATGGCCCGGCGGCAAGACAGGCAAATTCTATGATCATACTTACCAGATTCCTGGCGCCGTGACTTTGGAGAAAGAAGTAGTCACGGTGCGCATTGCTGCCAACTATGGAAAAACCGCAGGTAGGGTGTTTGGGGTGAGGACAATTAAATACTAGAATTTACGCGTTTTTTCTCATGGATATCCGTTCATTTCACGAATGAAATGCTCTTATGTTGCTGTATACTTGATGCTAAATGTCAAAGTGATGTATGTCAAAAGTATCAAGTACAATTTTAGAAGAGCAGAAAATACTTAGCCGGATTTGTTTGATCCGAGGGCAAAAAGTTATACTAGACAAAGATCTAGCGGAGATGTATGGAGTGGAAACGAAACAACTCAAACGCCAGGTTAAACGAAATATGGAGCGTTTCCCAAAGGATTTTATGTTTACGCTTACCTCAAAAGAGGTAGCCAACTTGAGGAGCCAAATTGGCACCTCAAGTTGGGGTGGTACGCGCTACATACCTATGGTATTTACTGAACAAGGAGTTGCTATGTTATCCAGTGTTTTAGGCAGTAGTACCGCCATTCAGGTGAACATCAATATTATTCGGGTCTTTACCAAACTCCGTGAGTATGCGCTTACGCATAAAGATATCTTGATGAAACTGGTACAGTTGGAAAAAGAGGTTAATCGTAATAACCGGATAACAGAAACCAATACCCAGGATATTCTGAATATTTTTACCGTCCTTAAAGAGTTGATTGCAAAGGATGCTAAACCCGCTCCAAGAAAACGCATTGGGTTTCGAAGGAATAATGAACGGGATTAGATTCTATACTAATTGGTTTCATAAATCAACTAAACATCGAAGCGCACTCAATTTGCGCTTAATTATGCGTTTTTAGTTGTGAAAAACGATTTGAAGAAAAACCACAAAACGTAAACTCCACTTACAAAATAGATGATCTTAATTCCCGTTGGAACAGATTCTTCCTGCCTTCGTTCATTCATCCAGAGTATCACAAACAGCAAGGCAATTGCCGCGAGTACATTTTTAAGGCTAAATAGGTTTTTCATGGTGTATAGTGATTAGGCATAATGTTTTTAAAAGAGGAATTCACTTCCACATTTGCAAATTCCTTTATTAACTAATTGGCATAAAAAAAGGCGCCGAAGCGCCTTTTTTTATGCGTTGTATCCCCATCCTTTCATGATGGCGATATTCTCTTTCATACATTCTAATGGCGTTTTGCCCTGGTAGGATTCCTGTTCAATAATGAACTGGTTGGGTCCGCCGGCCTTTGCAGCAATAGCGAGGACGTCCTTCACCGGAACAATACCTTTGCCCAGGATGGTGCTCTCGTATTTCTCGTGACCGGTGCCACCAGCTGAAGCAATCTCATCCTTGATATGCCATGATTCAAATCTGCCGGGGTACTTGGTGACGATGTCAATGGCCTTGGCACCACCGTTGTACATGTTGCCGATATCCAATTGCTGCATCACCAGCTTTGGATCGGTTTCACCAAGCATGATATCATAAACGGTACGATCTCCGAGCTTCTGGCTGAATTCAAAATCATGGTTGTGGTAGCCGAACTTCATGCCCGACTTCTGGCAGAGTTCTCCATTTTTATTGAAGACTTCCATAAAACCTTTCAGGGTATCTGCATCTTTGCGTTTGCCTTCTTCCAACCATGGACTGATCACAAACTGCTGACCACAGGTGGCAGCATCTTCAACCGTATACTTCCATGCATCGGTAAAATCTTTCTTCGTTGCATCCCAATGTTGCGAATTGAAAACGGTGTGTCCACTTGGCATTTTCATGCCCAGGTCATCCAGGATCTTCTTGAATTCTTTGGCTCCATAGCCATAAAACTTGCGATTATTGTAGTTGGCATGCTCAACATAACGGTAACCCATACCCGAAAGTTGCTTCAAGGTGCCCAAGGGGTCTTTTGTCATATCCTCTCTGATGGAGTATAGCTGAAGACCAACCAGTTTTTGGGGATAGCTTGGTCCGGCTTTCAGGAAGTCCGGAAGGGCGAGGGTGCCTGCTACTGCCAGGGCGCTCGTTTTAAGGAATTGTCGTCTGATCATTGCAATCGCATTTTTTTCAAGTTAAGGAATTTGGGTTAAATTAGGATATGCGACAGTTACTCCTTACAGCTATAGTCTTGGTTGCCCTCGCGGCAACGCCTCCCAACTACCGCCTTCAACCTTCCACCTCCTTAAACGGTGCATGGCAAACGACGAAGGACGATATGGTCATCACGATGGTCATCGCCGATAACTATCTGGCTTCGGCGCGTTACGACCTGAAAAACAAGAAGTTCTACGGGACCCATGGTGGGAGGATCACGTCTAATAACGGAGGAGTACAAGGGGTATCGGAGTTTGATTCTGAGCATAAGGAAACCGTGGGCAAGCCCTTCACCATGGCGATGTCTATCAAGGGCGATCTCATGAAATGCACGTTTAACGGCATTACCCTTGATTTCAGGCGACTGGATGATGGAACCAAGAACCTGAATGGCAACTGGCGAATCACCCAACGAGCAGGGGCAGATGGCAAGCTGGCAGCCATACACACCAGTGGCCCGCGCAAGACCATCAAGATTTTATCCTCCACCCGCTTTCAATGGGCGGCGATCAATACCGAGACGGGCGAATTCTTTGGTACCGGTGGCGGGAACTACAGTTTCACTAATGGCAAGTACACAGAAAATATTGAATTCTTCTCCCGCGACAGCTCCCGTGTGGGGATGTCATTGACCTTTGACGGGAAGCTGGAAGGGAAGGACTGGTATCACTCTGGGAAGAGTTCGAGGGGAGATGCTATTAATGAGGTTTGGAGTCGTTTCTAAAGTAAGGGAAAAGATAAAGGGAGAAGTGCGAAGCTAGGTGCGGCTTCCAACTTCTAACTTCCACCTTCCAACTGGGATTAGAGTTTTTTCTTGAAATACAGGCTACACGCCAGGACCCACAGTAATATAGATCCTTCGATAATCCTTTGGTAGAGACCGGCAAATCCTGAGTGCAGGTTGGCGGTAAAAATGCCCACAAAAAGCATGGCCGTTATTCCACAAACGATACCCAGGGTTGAAAGGGTCTTTCCGTTTGGCCACCTACGCGCGGCAACACCCAGTAAGATCAGACTGAGTGGGACAATCATGTAAGTGAGGAACCCAGACAGGTTGTGGATCAGCTGCGATATACTCGGTGGCACCAAGCTATTGTCACATCCCGCATCGCAGGGAAAGATACTGACCACTACCGTCGCCAAGCCATAAAATATGCCGAAGGCTGCGAAACCAAATGTAGCGAGCCCGGATTTGGGCAATGCCTTCACGGCATAGTATGCAAAAGCAGCGATGCACAGGCCACTGGGTAGGTACCCGAGAAATCTTAAATATGGTCCATAGGCAGTGCCTATGGCATAGGATTCACTGATGAGCTGCGAAGTATGGCTATATCCCGGAATAAGTATTCCTGCGACAATGGTTGTTACAACAAACAACAACACTCCAAAGATTCCTAATCTTGCTGTATGTAGATTTTGCATGTCTTGACTGACGGGCTATGCTACCATTAGGTTGCACCTTTCATCACAAGGTAGAAGTTAAATGGAGAAGTGCGAAGTAAGTGCGGAACCTCGCACCAAACTTCGCACTTCTCCCTTCATCTTCTCCCTTTACTTCAGCCCTATCGCCAACTCATCCAACTGCTTCTGATCAATAGAAGCAGGAGCGTCCAGCATCACATCCCGGCCGCTGTTATTTTTCGGGAACGCGATGAAATCACGAATGCTTTCACTGCCGCCGAGGATGGCACAAAGTCGATCAAAGCCGAAGGCAATGCCTCCATGTGGCGGTGCGCCGTATTCAAAGGCGCCAAGCAAGAATCCAAATTTATGCAGGGCCTCTTCCTTGGTCATGCCCAGGGCATCAAACATTTTTTCTTGTAGCTCGCGCTGGAAGATCCTTATCGATCCTCCACCAATTTCATTACCATTCAACACCATATCATAGGCGTTGGCTTTAATCTGCGCATATGGATGCTTCAGGTAGTCGGCAGCGTTAGGAATGGAAGGATCATTGTTGATCATCACACTGATATGATCCGGCTTAGGCGATGTGAACGGGTGATGCCTGGCAACCCATCGATTCTCTTCTTCGGCATATTCAAACAGCGGGAAATCGAGCACCCACAGTAACTTAAACTCTTCCTTCTTGCGAAGTCCAAGCCTTTCGCCCATCTCCAAACGCAGCTCACTGGTTGCTTTACGCGTGCGCTCTTCCAGTCCGGCCAGCACAAAAACCATATCGCCTTTCTGTGCGCCTGCCGCTTTAACAATGGCGCGGAGTTGATCCTCACTAAAGAACTTATCTACGCTACTCTTCACGCTGCCATCGGCATTATATCGAATATAGACCAGGCCCTTCATGCCGATCTGCGGCCGTTTCACCCACTCTGTCAATTCATCCACTTGCTTGCGTGTGTATTCCGCAACGCCGGGTACCGCAATGGCTAACACGGTTTCTGCATCGTTGAAAACAGGGAAGTCTACGCCATTCAATAACTCACCTGTAGCCGTGATCTTACCGTCAAGGGTAAACACAGATTTGATGTTCAGGATCTTCATCCCGAAACGGATATCGGGCTTATCATTTCCAAACTGCCACATCGCCTGCTCCCAGCTCATTCGCTCAACAACTTCGGTATAGTCGATGCCTTTCACCGCTTTGAAGATGTGTTTGATCATCCCTTCAAACATATTCAGGATGTCTTCCTGCTGCACAAAACTCATCTCACAATCAATCTGCGTGAACTCAGGCTGCCGGTCTGCTCTGAGGTCTTCATCACGGAAGCATTTCACTACTTGGTAGTATCTGTCGTACCCGCTCACCATCAGCAATTGCTTGAAGGTCTGCGGACTCTGCGGCAGCGCATAAAACTGGCCCTGGTTCATGCGAGAAGGCACCACGAAATCACGCGCACCTTCCGGGGTTGATTTAATCAGGAAAGGTGTTTCGATGTCCATGAAATTATTTTCATGGAGGTAATTACGTGCGGCGCGGTTCACGGAATAGCGCAGTTCAAGATTTCTCTTCACTGCATTGCGACGAAGATCGAGATAACGATATTTCATCCGCAGGTCATCGCCCCCATCGGTATCATCCTGAATGGTGAAGGGCGGCACGGCGGATTTGTTCAATATGGTAAAGCTGCTGACGGTGATTTCGATATCACCGGTGGGCAGATTGGTGTTTTTGTTGCTGCGTTCTATAACGGTGCCGACTACCTGCAGTACGTACTCCCGGCCCAGCGGGTTGCTATCCAGCTGCGCATTCAGGGCCTCTGAAAACACCACCTGGGTGATGCCATAACGGTCACGCATATCCACAAATGTCATGGCACCGAATTTGCGAACGGTTTGCACCCATCCGGCAAGGGTTACTTCTTTTCCTTTATCTGCTGCTCTCAGTTCTCCGCAAGTATGTGAACGATACATATGTTTGGTAATTTGTAATTAGCAATTGGCAATTAGCAATTGATCTAGGACTTGTTTTCCAGTTCTTTTTCTAAGATTTCGTTGGTGCGTTTGAACATTTGTTCTTTGAAGCCTTCGCGGCGGGCAAGTACAAGATAGTAGTATAGCAATACGAACAGGCCCAATGCAAAGGGGATGACGGCAAATTGGCGCAGGCCGTATTTACCGATGAGGTTTTCATCCCATTTGTAAAACTCACCAACCATCCACATACAGTTGGCCGTGATCCAAAGTATAACGGCAAGGTTGTGCACGAATTCTGAAACAATGAACCTCGTTTGCCAGGTGATGAGAATAGCAACACCCATGGTAGGAATGATCATAAAGAGGGCCACGTATTTAAAATTCATGGCCCAGCATAGATCCTTGATCAGCCAGAACAGGATGTGCAGGTTTTCGATGCGCCGAAACCGCGCTGGGATGTAGTAGACTTTTTCGTGATCCATCAGCCTGAAATTGGCGGCGAAAATACTACAATTCAGCCTATTCCCGTGGCCCGGCACCGATCTTCCTGCCCTCGGAATGGGCGTTGAATTCCGGTGCGTACATGCTCTGGATGGTGCTGATGCCTGCGGTGAACTGCCCGGCATGGGTCACAAACAGCGGGTATTCAAAGACCCAGGTGCCCTTGGGCAGGAGGTCAAAGAAAAAGTCGGTGCTGGCATCCTTGGTAGCCTCATAGTAGCCCAGACCGCCCTGCCAGCGATATCCGCTGAGGACGTTCACCGGCTCGGTGCCTGAAGCCCGCATGTCTTTGAGGTGCATGAACTCAATATCCCGGTCCGTTTTCAGGACCACACGCACCTTCAGTTTGTCGCCTACACGCAGCGTGTTGCCTTCTTTCAGCTCTTCCAGCACCGGCCCGGATTTCCCGTTCCGCTCAATGAAAAACTGCTTGGCCAGGCTCAGAGAAGTATTGGCCGATGTGATCTTGTCCATGTCCTCGAAGTACTGCCAGTGCAGAGCGCCCCAGCTCAGCCCGTTTCCACCCGTCCCGCTCATTTTTACGGTAACTTTTCCCATTTCATTTTTCACCTTTGGACCCTCAATTACCGCGCTGGAATATCCTACCCCTGCAACCTCACCTTGAAACTTAATGGGCATGGATCCCAGCGTGATCTCTACAGATGGATTCGCCTTCAGCCAGTTGTTACCTTTTCTCACGAGGGCATAGATGGCATCGGCGGTAGCCTTGGTGGTCTCCCAATCCTGCACGCGCTTTTGATTCAGCAACCAGAGCTTCATTTTTTCTACATCGAGTTTATCGGTTCCTGCTACATCAAATGCTTCGATCAATAGACTCTGTGTTTCAACGGGTGCCTGGTACCAGAAATATCCTCTGGTATTTTCTTTCCAGTACATACCGAGTGTTGGGTTATCAATCGCGTTTTCTTTCAGACTTTTCAGGATAGCCTGCGACGTAACCTTGTCTTTTGCGCGATGCAAAACAATCGCAATCATCGCCTGGCTCTGCTTGTCCATCTTCAGCCAATATTGTTTGACTTGCGATAGGTAGTAGTCGAATGCTTTTTTATTTTTTGTATCGATGGAGTCTTCGAAGAAACTACGCATGTACAAGTATTGTATTTGTGTGTAGCTCAGTTGCTGCTTCGTAAGATCTGCTTTATACTTGATCAGATTCTTATAGTCTTCATTAAGCTGGTAATCCAAATAGGGCAGTGCTTTCTCCACGATCTCGTCCATCTCATCTTCCACCTTCCACCTTCCACCTTCCACCTGCGCCAATCGACCTATCCCCAAAAGAATATGCTGCGTGATATATCGGTTCGAAGGTCCGCCTTTAAACCACGGAAAGCTGCCATCGGCATTCTGCATGTCTGCGAGTTTGCGCAGGGTTTTCCTGCCTTCACTGGCGAGCCGATGCAGATCAAACAAGAGTGCAATATTCCTTCTTTGTTGCGATTCACTCTTGGCTTCAAAGACCCATGGTGTTTGCTCCAGCATCAGTTGTTTCAGCTGCTGGTTTTTCATCAGGTTTGATAAGAGGGCTGATGAGTCTTCGGTCTTCCATTTTTCAAACATTGCCTTGATGGCGGGTGAACTGTTGGCAACGCTCGCCGCGATGGTATTGGCATAGTAGCGAGAGAATGTTTGCTCTGAACATTCGTAAGGATACTCCATCAAATATGGCAGAGCAAGCACGGCGTACCAGGCCGGGTTGGTGCTGTATTCAACGGTTATTCGGTTATTGGTTAGTGAGTTAGAATTGTTATTCAGTAGTTTGTTTAATACAAATGTTTGTTGTCCGTCGCCGAGCATTTGCAGTGGTAAAGATTCCGTGACCATCATGCGGTTGGAGAGTATGGGGAGCACGTTTTCTTCACCATCACTGTTGTTTCCAGATTTTGCGATGATGCGATACTGTAGAGGCTTCGTGAATTGATTGGGTACTTCCACTTCAAACTGCACCGCAGTGGTTTGTTTGGATTCTGCAGTGAAGTACTGTGTGGGGAACGCGTTCTTGAAGAGGCCATCCACAGGTGCATTGGTTTCGGGATCGACGAGCTGCAGCATGGCTTCGCCGGTGACGGCTCTGTCCGACAGGTTACTTACCCGCGCAGATAAAATGATCTTATCGCCCTCACGAAGGAACCTCGGCATATTGGGCTGGATCATCAGTTCTTTTTGTGTAACGATCTCTTTGATTATCATTCCCGTTGCCAAGTCTTTCGTGTGCGCAAAGCTCATCCACTTCCATTTGGTCAGGCTTTCCGGCATGGTGAAGCTAAATTCAATATTGCCATCTTTATCGGTGGTTAGATTAGGTAGGAAGAATGCAGTTTCTGTGAAAACTTTTCTGGCTTGAATGGGATCTCCAGGGGGCGGAGGTTCTGGGACAGGGGTTGAAGCTTTAAATTCCTCTTGTTTTACTCCTTCCTGTTGGATGACGCCAATTTTTGAAGACATTAGTTTCTCTACATCTGGCGCTGCGCCTGGTCTGCCTTCAAGCACAGCACTATCTGCCATTGCAAAATTTGCAGACACATCATAAAGTACTCTTCGCCCACCATACCGCTGCTCTGCCCAGACCCATTCATCATAGCTTACGGGAGCAATTGGATTGCCCTGGAATTTTTGATCGTTGGAGCGTAGCTCTGGCCTCGCCGCAGTGAAATTCCAATCGCCATACCAATTTACTTGCTCCACCTGCCTGAACAACGAAGGCCAGTTCCAACCATGTTGCACAAACTGATCCAGCGATGCATCGTACATGCTGGTTAACAGTTCTGCGGCCAGTTGATCCGTTTTCAATCCACTTATCTTTACTTTCCAGGTTTCTTTGCTGCCGGGTAGTAGCTTGTCGCGATAGGTCACCGTACTGACTTGCAAATCTTTATTGCTCCAGGGAACGTTCACAATTTGCTGCACCTGATGAATACGATTATGTTTCACGAAGACATGATTCACTGCTATGCCGCCACGATCATTTTCTGTGGCTTTGATGCGTAGCAGCTGTATACCACTACCAGAAGTTAGTAGTTTGGTATTGCCATCTCCATTGCCATCGGAAATGGTACGTAACCAGGTGATGCTATCAGCAAACGTACCATATGCCAATCCAACCTCCAACCCGGGTTCTGCAACCTGCATGGGCGAATGATTCAGTACGTAAGCTGGTTCGTTGTTCAATACATTTTTTGTGTCGATGATTTGAATGTCCTGCTCCGCCATCACGGGTTCGCCGTAGCTGTCTTTTGCATCCAACTTGATGCGATACCAGCCGGGCTTCAATGCATTGAATTTGATGGAATCACCATCTTTTACGGTTTGCGTAACGGATGCAGCGATACCGTTGGATTTCCATTCTCGTGTATTGCTTTCATCCAGATAGGAGTCATTAGGGAACTGTTTCACAAAAGAAACTTTGTCCATCACCGCCAGATCAGGCGTTTCCCAATAGCGTTGTTTTAATAATCTTCCGGGTGTTTGGAGTTTATTGATGCTCAATTGAACGGTAGTTGAAAGTGGTTGTCCTTCAAGATTTGTCACTTTCAGTTTCAATGCATTCAGGCTGTTGGGGATCTCCGTGGAAGGAAGATTGAATCGCAGTTCCATGGATTGGTAGCCAATGGTCAGTGATTTGTTTCCGCTCCTGGTTTCACCGCTGTTGTCTGTGGCATCGGCATACACGGTGTATGTAAACAGCGGGGATGATTTTTTATCGACACTGAGATCTGGCAGCGCGTCAAACTTGATCTCGAATTTTCCATTGGCGTCACTCTTCACTACACCATTAGCGATCTCGGCATTGCTACCTCTCGGAGATGGACGATACCAACCCCACCACCATGGCATGCGTGTTTCCCTGACTACACGATATTTAACCCTGGCATCATTCAGCATGTTGCCAGCAAGTCCCGCAACCGTACCACTCACTACTACCTCATCTTTTAACCTGAATGCTTTTTTCAGCGTATCAAATTTCACTTCAAAACTGGGGCGCTTGTATTCTTCCACCTTAAAATTCACTGAAGCAATCTCATCGATCTCAAGATCATAATCACCCGTTAGGCGGTCGTCTGGAATGATAAACTGGCCATGGATAGACCCATAGGCATTTGACGTAAGATCTAACGAGGTTACCTTTTCACCATTGGGATCATTAAGATTTACAGTAACCTTACGGCCAGGAATAACAGAATTCTTTTTTCCTTTGCTGTCTTTATTGATCAGGATTCCTTTGAAGTACAAAGGCTGTCCCGGCCGGTAGATGGCACGGTCCGTAAACAAGACGCCATCTACGTCAAATTCCTTTTCCCTATCGCGCTGATTATTGTAATTGTAGTCTTCTTCTGAAGTAAAAAGTCTGTCGGAGCCATGCCGGATATCCATCGTGTAATTACCATAGAATGCCGCCGGCACACTGATCTTCGCATAGCCGTTGCCGTCAGTTTTTAAGCTAGTAACAGGTTTGAATGAGTGGCTTTTGTTCTTATAGTCAAACTGGTGTTGAACCAACCGGATCTCTGCGCTCGCTAAATGCTTACCTGAATAGCGATCCAGGAAATAGTAATCCATTCCATTCTGAATGAATGAAATACTGGAGACGTGGAAATATTGCACGGACATCGGATTGGCCTCACTAGCAAACTGATTATTCACGCCAACCAGCAGCGCGTACCTGCCCACGGGTAACCCATCGATCCCCAATTCAACACTATGTTCCCGCAGATCGCCGGGATCAGGAAGGGCCACGCGCTCCTGTTTGAGATAGGGGAGTTTCGCAAGGTCCTGCCAATAGGTTTCCGTGCGTTGCATAAAGGGCTGGTCTATCTCCAACGAAATGATCCGGTAGTACAAACTTTTAGTGTTTCGGAATTTCACAAGCGACAAAAAAGGCTTGTTAGGGACATTAACTTTTTCTGTCTGCGCAGAAATACTGGTGTCTGTAAGAACCAGCCACTGTTGTTGGGCCCTATTGCCAGCCTGTGTATTAGGAAATTTATCGGCGATCTCGCGGAATGCTTTGGCCAGCTCCACCTTGATGAATTGCTGGGATGAAGGATAGGTCTTTGGATTGAAATCCTCTGCATTTCGCAGGGCGGCAGAAAGCGCTTCAACCTTTGCTTCAGCGGCCATGGCATTTTGCGGATAACGTGCAGCGAGTTGTTCAAGTGCTGCAATGTATTGTTCATCTTTATTGCCACTCACGGCCACTTCATTCATGTACCGCAGTCTTTCCAGATCAACATCAATCAATGCAGAAGGATCACTATCGTTCAGGTGTAACCGAATCAATTCCTGATATATGGTAAGCGCACGAAAGCTCAATGAGCTACTGTCTTCTGTCTGGAAGCTGGTGTTGGCGAAAGTTTTGGCCGATGCAAATGCAGCGGGATCGTTGACCTGAAAGACGTTGATGGGATCCGGCAGATCGCGTTCATTGCGTTTAAAATAACTCAACGCCTGGTGCGCAAGCAGATCATAAAGCATAGGGCGGAGTGCAGGGGCATTTCCTTTTTTAATGAGGGGTTGATAGTCTTTCAAGGAGGTCTTTTGTAACAATGCAGGCTCTTCTAAAGACGCGAGATAATGTTTGCTGATGAAATCATGAAATTCCGCTGCACTCCATTCATTGGGATCCAGTTCATCAGGAGTGCCGAGTGGCGTGCGCTCCATGATCTCCCATCGATTCTCTTCATAGATCTGCTGATACCGGGAGGCAAGGATGGAATGCAGCAATTGTTTTTCCGGTGCCTTAGACGTTTGCAATTCCTTGCGCACCATTTCAACGGTTTCACGGTTTTCATCATCTGTGACATCTTCCATCAGTTCCGTGAGATATACCAGGGCTCTGATCTTTTGTGCGGGCTGATTTTCTTTTTCCGCGAGGGTATAAATGGATTTGACTTCGGCAATGGCAGATTTGGTAAGGCCTTCTTTATTGACCAGTTGTTCTACTTTTTCCCAAAGGGCGGAATAGTCGGTGGGTGTTTTCTGCGTCATTTTACAGCTGAAAAAAAGGAATGTGAAAGTGATGATGAGTGAAATGTATCTCATGCGCATAATCTTCATGTTCATCCATTAAGATGCCCGAGGCAGGTAATTTACATAAAAGAAAAGTCCGCTCCCTTAGAGCGGACTTTTCTTTTAAATATTAGCTAATAGCTACTAGCTAATAGCTATTTTATTACAGCAGCCATCGTCTTCCCAATATCCGCCGGGCTGTCAACCACATGGATACCGCACTCGCGCATGATACGCATTTTGGCTTCCGCGGTGTCATCGGATCCACCAATGATCGCACCCGCGTGCCCCATACGTCTGCCGGGAGGAGCCGTTTGGCCGGCGATGAAACCTACAACCGGCTTTGTGCCATTGGCTTTGATCCAGTTGGCCGCTTCCGCTTCCATACCACCGCCGATCTCACCGATCATCACGATGCCCTTTGTTTCGGGATCATTCATGAACAGTTCTACCGCTTCTTTGGTAGTGGTACCGATGATGGGGTCACCGCCAATACCGATGGCAGTAGTGATACCCATACCAGCTTTTACGATCTGGTCGGCCGCCTCATAAGTCAGGGTTCCTGATTTAGAAACGATACCGATATTGCCTTTCTTGAAGATGAATCCGGGCATGATACCCACTTTGCACTCACCAGCGGTGATCACTCCGGGACAGTTAGGGCCGATGAGGCGGGTGTTCTTACCCTGAAGATAGTTTTTCACTTTCACCATGTCCTGAACGGGAATGCCTTCAGTGATACAAACCACCAGGGCAATACCTGCATCAGCGGCTTCCATCACTGCGTCAGCAGCGAAAGCCGGGGGAACGAAGATGATGCTGACATTTGCGCCGGTCTGCTTGACGGCATCAGCTACGGTATTAAAAACGGGCTTTTCCAGATGGAGGGTGCCGCCTTTACCGGGAGTCACACCACCAACCAGGTTGGTGCCATATTCAATCATTTGGGAGGCGTGGAAGGAGCCTTCCGTGCCTGTAAATCCCTGAACAATAACCTTTGAGTTTTTATCAACTAAAACCGCCATTTGTGATCTGTTTAGGTCGCGCAAATATAGGGCTAAATACGGTAGACCATCCCAAAAAATACAAAACCCCGCCTTCATATATATTCCGGCAGGGTTTGCATCACGCATAGAAACTCTTGGGTTTATCGGGCTATAAATACTTTTGTGGTTTCCGAATAAGTGCCATTGCTCAGGGTGACATAATACACGCCGCTTCTTGCCGGTGCCGGTAAACTTGTGACGGAACTGCTACCGGTAAGTCTGAAGGATTGTTGGTCCACTTCCCGGCCATTGGTATCAAAGATCCTGACCATCATTTCACCCTTTATTCCGGAGCTCCTCACCATCAGTTGATTTCCGTTCTGGTACACTGCTGTACTCTGGCCCGTTGAGAACATCCTGATCAATTTGGTCTGATAGTAATGATATTGACCCTCTGTATCCAGTTCTTTCAATCTGTAATAATTGTTTCCTTCAGCCGGTGTGCGGTCCGTGACTTCGTAACTCGCGCCGTGGTTTCTTCCACCCCTGGGTTGAAGACTGGCGATGTTTTCAAAGTTTTCGCCGTCGTTGGACCTTTCTACATATAAGGTTTGAACCTTGTCTTCCAGCTCTGTTTTCCAGCTCACTTTCACATGATTCTCACCAGTTTTGGCAACATCGAACCTGGAAAGGGTAATGGGTGCCAACATCAGGTAGCTCACTCTCACCGCCACATTATTCACTGTGCCGATCAGGCCCAGCCCTATCGATTGCATCCGGATGGCAACCCTGAAACCTGAGGATTTCAGATCGGCGGGCGTCCAGGTACTGCCCCAAAGACCTGTTGCTGAACCATAGGTTGCATTTCCAGCCAGAAATGGCCATGTAGCAGACGATGCCAGATTGGTGGCAAGGATTGATCCTCCTTTGACCAAACTGATCCGGTTGTCTCTGACAAGCCCACCCCGGTTTACAATGACTTCGATGCCATTGATAACAGCGCCGGTAGGAAGTGCCGAGAAGTCAAATCCCCCTGCCTCCAGGGTGTGTGACATCGTTGATGTAAAGTTCAGGATTGAACCTGGTAAGGTTGAACCCCCGGTAATTGTCCAAAAAATGCCAGTTCCTCCAGATCCCGTGTTGGTAAGTGTTGATGCATTGGACGTGATCGTTTGGGAAAATGTCTGACCCTGAAGCAACATAAGGAGTCCAAGGATAAGTACATTTGTTTTCATACTCCACATTTTAAAGGTGACGGAAAAATTAGACCTGATTACTTCATAATCACGATCTGCTTGGCTTCATGGATACCGTTTCCTTTAAGTACTACCACATAGACAGATGATCTATTGGGTACATCTAATATCGTTTGTGCTGAATTTCCATACATATTAACCACCTTGCTGCTCACCACCCTTCCGGATTTGTCAGCAAGCATCACTTCATACTGTCCTGCTGCAGTACTGATCCCTACATTGATCTTTGAACCGTCATAATGTGCGCTGAATACATTTGCCTTCACAGAGATGTTTACCATCTTCGTCATGTAGAAAAACCACCTGCCATTCTTATCAACCTCAGTTACCCTGTAGTAGTTGTTTCCTTTTACAGGAGTCTTGTCAGTCAAAGCATAATGGCTGTATACATTCCTAGCACCACGGGGGGTAATGGTGAAGAGTTTTTCAAACGATTTGCCGTCCGTAGAACGCTCCACATAGATATACTCTACATTGTCTTCAGTTGCAGTTGAAAATCTGATATCTACCTGGTTGCTCTCATTCTTGCTTACAGAGAAATCCGTAAGGATCAATGGTGCAAGGGTTGAGTAAGTAAGTGCAATACTAACTGCATTGTCTACTGATACTGAAGTGTTGCTGGCGTTCCTCCTGGCAACAATGGCAATTCCAAAGTTGGCATTCTTGAAATCAGCTGAATTCAACGCACTTAGTGCTGCTGCGTTGAAGGTGTAAGTTGCAGCGGTGTTGAAAGCAGTCCATGTTGAAGGTACCGCCGCGGCATTGCTATTGTTTGCAAAATAAATCGCACCACCCAGCACAATCCTTACTGCACTATCCGAAGCGCCGCTACCTGCTGACCTATTAAAGGTGACTGTTAAACCTGTTACGACGATGTTAGTGGGAAGGGTTGAAAAATCAAATCCTTTCACAAACATATAATCTGTTTCAGTAAATGAAGGGTTCAGCATGCCCGCTGTTGAAGCAGAACTTCCCACAGACCATGTTCTGGCATTGTCAGGATTGCTGATATTAGATACCGTAGATCCTGTTCTGGTGATCGTCTGGCTAAATCCAGCGTTCGCTGCAGTCATAACAATCAAGAGTGAAATAATCCTTTTCATGGTTTCTATGCGTTGTTTTTGTTTGTAGCTACCGGAAGAGTCGTGAGCTGCTTCTGTATCTCTACGTGTCAAAAGTAGAAACACTATTCGGCCTACGCAATGTTACGATGGTGGGTTTCGACCAACATGCCCTTATCGTCGATGAGTGGAATAAGCGATCATTGAATATCAATGAACTAGCTGTTGTGATTTTAGACGAATGGGATAAATCTACGATGAAACGAGTTCGTAATTCTACGAAAGCATGAACGTGAGAGGATCAATAAAAAAGGCAGTGGAACGCCATTGCCTTAGTAACGAACATCATATCGTGGCGCTATTTGCAGATGGCCATTCGTACGGTTTCGTGTACGCCCTGGCCGTCCAGCATTATAATATATATACCCGTTCTTGAAGGCGCGGGCAGGTTGAGGGTGGCTGATTTCCCGGTCATCGTGAGTTGTTGTCTGTAAATGATGGCGCCGGATATATCTGCGATGGCAATATGGTAGATACCAGGTGTATTGCTGATACTCGTTATGACCTGGCTTCCATTGTAATAGGCTGAGAATGCTGCACCTGTGCGGTTGATGTTTACCGTTTTGGTAACATAATAAGCCCATCGTCCATTTTTATCCACTTCCGTAATACGGTAATAATTAGTGCCTTGCGCAGGCGCTTTGTCAGTAACAGCATATGCTGTGTACACGTTTCTGGCACCTATAGGTTTGATGGTAAAGATTTGTTCAAACCGATAACCATCTGTGGAACGCTCCACATAGATATGTTCAATATTGTCTTCTGTTGCCGTAGTGAACCGTATATCCACCTGGTTGGATGCATTCAGGGAAATATTGAAGTTGGTGAGAATCAATGGTGCCACAATATCATAGGTCATGTATATGGTTGCCGTATTGTTTACGATGGCTGAAATGTTTCCGGATGTTCTGAGGGCGGCAATGGCCACACCAAAGTTTGAATGCTGTAATTCTGTGGTATTCAGAACCGCCAACGCAGCAGCAGGGAAAGTATAGGACTGAGAAGATGCTGTACCGGACCAGGCAGTTGGAACCGCGGCCGCATTGCTGTTGGTACCCGTATACACAACTCCCCCAAGGACAAGCCTCACTTCATCATCGGTTACTGTAGCACCTGCCTGCCTGGTAAAGGTTACGGAAAGGGATGTGAGGGATATATTTGTAGGTAGCCCTGAGAAGTCAAACCCGCGGATAAATAAATAGTCCGTACGGGTTACACCATTGTTCAAAGGTGAAGCCATGGATGTAGAAGCGCCAATGCTCCAGCTTCTTGCGCCAGATCGGCCAATATTGGCTGCTATGTTGCCGGTTGTGTTAACAGACTGCGACTGTACGGAAAGACTTGCACATAACAGGATTGCCAGGGTACGTAAAGATTTCATTCACTATGCGTTTAACGGTGACGTTGGCCGCACAGGACAGGATTTAAGTTAAGATAGGATCCTGGATGATGATGTTACGGTAAGAGTGGAGTGGATTTAAAACGATTTGCGTGAGTGTCCCAAATATACTGCCAAAGTTCAAACACTTGTAGCACCTGAAAGGGATAATTCGATGAATAAAATGCGTGAAAATTGCAATTGCCTGAGTATCAGTATGGCTCGTTCAATAGCCCCAGGTAATACTTCCCCAATAACTTTGCCAATGGGTGGTGAGGCTTGTATCGATATGTTGCATATGAACCGCACTGACCATATAACGCCCGGCGAGGGATGGAATAAATTGGATCTCGCCATTTGCGTTGCTGCGGTATTCTTCCATCTTTACTTTACCGTTCAGTTTGTGCCAGACTTTCACCTTAGCACCTTTCAACGGCAATTGTTGAAACAATAACCTGATTTTCAATGTCTTTCCTTTGGTTAGGGTATAGGGATGTTGTGCGGGTATAAACTCGAGGGGCAACCCGCATGATATATTATATGTTTTATCGGTTTGCTTGCCGACTTGAAAAATCGTTTTTACGCTACGTTGATAATATTCTTTACCGATGGAATCTGTTTCCTTGTGCGCTTCTCGGTAAGCAATCACACTGTCTAGTCCATCCTCTTTCAAGTACTCAAGGAATTTATCCGGTTCAAGTTCAATGCGCTTGTTGGTGGAATGATAACTGATCATCCCCGTGCCTTCATCAAAAAATTGCAGGTTGAGGGAATCGCCAGCTTCTTCCTCAGGAATCAAAGGTTCCAGGTCATCTTTAATGCCGTTATAGTAAAGGGATAGCTGCTCAACGGAGGCCCTGGTTCCGTTCCAGTTTTCGCCATGAAAGTTTTCGCCCACGCGAAAATTTAACTTTAAGGCTTCTCCTTTTTTAAGATTGAATTTTTGCGGTTCCAACCAGAACTCATGGGCCGTTAGCCAGGTGCAGCAAAGAAGCCCTAATACTATGAACAGTCTCCGGATCATGTGTTGAGCATTTTGTCCATATCACGGTCGTTATCAATCTTGCCTTTGGATTCAAGCATCCGCATGTCCTTGGCATCCTGCAGGAAGTTAGAAGCGAAAATGAAACTGTTGAGGCGTTCATTCTTCGAGAAAATGATCTCTTTGTTTGATCCTTCCCATTCTTTATCGCCCTGATACATATAGATGATATGATCGCCAATCTCCATTACGGAGTTCATATCATGGGTATTGATGACAGTTGTGATATTAAAATCTACCGTTAGCTCATGAATGAGCTTGTCAATGACCAGTGAGGTTTGCGGATCAAGCCCTGAATTGGGCTCATCGCAAAAAAGGTATTTTGGATTGAGTACGATGGCCCTGGCAATACCCACGCGCTTTTTCATACCACCAGAGATCTCTGAAGGAAATTTCTTGTTGGCACCCTGGAGATTTACGCGATCCAATACTTCCTGCACCCGTTTCCGCTTGTCTTTATAAGAGAGGCTGGAAAACATATCAAGGGGGAAGAAAACATTTTCCTCCACCGTCATACTGTCAAAAAGTGCAGAACCCTGGAAGAGCATACCGATCTGCTGACGCATCACCTTGCGATCGGCCGTATTCATTTTGGTAAAGTTCAGATCATCGTAAATGATATCCCCTTCATCGGGCTCAAAAAGACCAACCAGGCACTTCATCAAAACGGTTTTTCCGCTTCCGCTGGCACCGATGATGAGATTGCACTTTCCGGTATCCAGTTTTGCAGATACGTCATTGATGACGATCTTATCCGCAAATCCTTTCTTGATATTCTTTACTTCAATCATGTTTGGTCAGTTGCTAGAGCAGCACAGCTGCGAGTACATAATCTGCGAACAGAATCATAATACAACTTATCACTACAGATTGGGTACTGGATCTTCCGATCTCCAGTGCTCCCCCTTGCACATTGTATCCATAGTAAGCAGGTATGCTGGAAATGATAAAGGCAAATGTATAGGCTTTGATCAGTGCAAAGGTTGCGTTGAAGGGCATCCATGCAAACAACAAACCTTTATCAAAGGATTCCGTTGACAGGATATTTGCTGCAGATCCGGCAAAGCGACCGCCCCAGATACCCAGGACTGCGGCTATGACTACTAATAAAGGGATGACGATCAGTGCAGCCACGATCTTCGGGGCAACGAGGTAGGCTTTGGTATTAATCCCCATGATCTCGAGTGCATCGATCTGTTCACTCACGCGCATGTTGCCGAGCTCACTGGCGATCTTACTACCTACCACACCGGCCAGCACAATACAGGTAAGGGTAGGAGCAAACTCCAGGATCACCGTGTCCCGCACGATCTGTGCAATGGTAGATTTCGGAATGACCGGACTAACCAATTGATAGGCTGTTTGTACGGTTGACACCGCACCAATGAATATGGAGATGATGGCAACAATACCCAGAGAACCAATGCCTAACTCTGAACACTGGTGCATCAGTTCTTTCCAATACATCTTCAGGTTCTCGGGTTTGGTAAACATCCCCTTGATCATCAACAGAAACCGGCCCAGGTGCGTAAAGAAATTCATGGAACGACGTTAATTCTGAAATCCGTCCCAAAATAACGATTAACGGATAACAATTAACCTTTAACTACGGGAAAGATCAGATCCCTGACATGATGTGAGAGGATCTCAGACATGGTTTTGCATTGGAGGAAATGAGGGTCTTCATGATGGGCGGCTAATTCTATGGCCAGTTCGCGGGTTTTTTCAGGTGTGGAAATATCGTCCTCCAGCAGTGAGTCCCGCAGATCTTTCATTCTGTGCCGTTGGGAGCGAATGCGCCTCACGATCACCGAACGTTCTTCAGCCTGGTATTGCCGGATGACGTCCGGGTTAAAATGTTTCGCTACCAATTCCACAAATACACTGTTCTCTTTAAAAAACTGGGGAAGGTACATGTTCTTTCTGCCTTCGTAACTCTGCTGGTCAAAATCGATGGCCCTCATCCGGAACTGGATATCATCAAAATCCTGGGTGATGTCAAATACGAAATTGTAGCTCCGCATGTCGCCCAGCAGGCGGAAAAAACATCGTTCATTAAATTTTACAAACTCCTTGGCGATCCGCTTGGGATTGAACTCCGGCCGGTTCATGTATTTTTGGATGAACACATCTCCGGGGATGCCGGCAATATGTTCCTCCACAAGCGTGTGGTCATCCACGAGATAGTTGATCCAATATGGGGAGAGCATGTGCTCCAGTTCAAGACCAAGAATCCTGGAAGTGTCAGCCACCTTGATGTAGAAGTAATCATATACTTCATTATAGCTGTTCACGATCTTGATACGGAAAGGTTTGGAGTTGCCGAATACACAGAAGTCTATGCGTTCAATATGCAGATGCTCTTCCGCCTGTGTATAGCCGCTTGCCTTTAAATTGGAGTAGATCCTTTTTAATCCTCTATGGATCTCATCTGTGAGGGAGGGTTGGTAAAAAACACTTTCCCAGAGCGTGTCTACACCTTTGTCATCAAACAATGGAACGCTGCCGGAAAAATGCCGGAGGGTATCATAGGTTACAGGCAGTTTGCTTTCCCTGCCGTAGCTCCGGAGGTATTTCCTGAAGCTACGGCTCACGGGGAAAATGCGCTTCTTCCTGGATATCTGTTCCATCAATTACATCTCATGCGAAATGAACTTGAATTTGGACCACCACTCTGATTTCTTCACCAGCTCATTGGGTTCCTGCGCGGCTGCTTTCATTTGCGCATCCGTAACTGCAATGAGCACCATATTAAAGATGCTTCTCACGGAACTGCCCAACTGCAACACGTGCACAGGTTTATTCAGACCCAACAATACAGGACCTATGGAATCCGAGCCACCCACTTCCTGCAATAGATTGTAGGCAATATTACCAGCGCTGAGATTGGGGAAGATCAGGGTGTTCACATCGCCCTGCAAGAGTTCGCTGAAAGGATAGTTGTCTTGCAGGATCTCTTTGTTGAATGCCATGATGCCCTGTATCTCACCATCCACAATCAGGGAAGGATTTTTTTGTTTCACGATGGACCTCGCTTCCCTGACGATTTGCGCCTCCGGGGTATTGCTGCTGCCGAAATTAGAATAACTCAACATGGCTACCCTGGGTGTGATGCCAAAGGAACGAACTTCTTTGGCCACCAGCAGTGTAATGTTTGCGAGTTCTTCCGCAGTAGGATTAAAGTTTACGGTTGTATCTGCAAGGAACAAAGGTCCCTTGTTGGTCAGCATGATATACATACCAGCGATCTTACTGACACCGGGCTCTGTACCGATGATATGTATGGCGGGCCGGATGGTGTCCTGATAGTTTCTCGTCAATCCGGAGATCATGGCATCGGCATCACCATTCTCTACCATCATACATCCGAAGTGGGTACGGTCCTTCATTTTTTTGAAGGCCTCGTAATAATTCACGCCGCGACGTTGCCTTTTCTGGAAAAAAAGCTTGCCATATTCTTCCCGTTTGTATTCCAGTTCATCGCTTTTAGGATCGATGATGGGAATACCTTCCAGGTCAATGCTGTTTTCTTCTGCAATGGCGAGGATCTTTTTGGAATCACCTAACAGGATAGGATAGGCGATGCCTTCATCCTGGCTGAGCTGTGCCGTTTTCAGGATCTTCACGTTTTCTGCATCAACAAATACAACGCGTTTCGGGTCCTTGCGCGCTTTGTTGCCAATGGCTCGCATGAGCTGGTTATCCAGCCCGAGCCGTTTGTTCAGTTGAAGTGCATAATCATCCCAGTCTTTGATCGTTTTCTGTGCTACGCCACTTTCAATGGCAGCCTTTGCTACCGCCGGCGCTACCGTTTCCAGTAGGCGGGGATCCAATGGTTTCGGAATAATATAGGTTGGCCCGAAAGCAATGTTCTGCTCGTTGTAGGCCATGTTTACAATATCAGGAACGGTTGACCTGGCCAATTCTGCAAGAGCCTTTACTGCAGCCAGTTTCATGTCTTCATTGATGGTAGTTGCCCTTACATCAAGCGCACCGCGGAAGATATAAGGAAACCCAAGCACGTTGTTCACCTGGTTGGGGTAATCACTTCTTCCTGTGGCCATGATGATGTCTTCCCTCGCGCCGGTGGCTTCTTCCCAGGTGATCTCCGGATCAGGATTGGCCATGGCAAACACGATGGGTTTCGCGGCCATGGTTTTTACCATTTCGCCGCTCAGCACGCCGCCCTTACTAAGGCCAATGAATACATCGGCACCTTTTACAGCATCTGCTAATTTTGTTTCTGCACGAACGTGATCTACGGCAAATTTCGATTTGCGATCATCCATATCTGTTCTGGATGAATGCACAAGCCCGTGCGAGTCAAACATAAGGAAGTTCTCTCTCTTTGCTCCCAATGCAATATATAGTTCCGCGCAAGCGATGGCCGCAGCGCCGGCACCATTCACTACGCATTTAACTTTTGTTATGTCTTTCTCTTGCAACTCCAGCGCATTCAATAGCGCAGCAGCACTGATGATGGCTGTTCCATGTTGATCATCATGCATCACCGGGATCTTCATCTCAGCCTTCAATCGTTTTTCAATATGAAAACATTCTGGGGCTTTGATGTCTTCCAGGTTCACACCGCCGAAAGTGGGTTCCAGGGCCTTAACGATCTCTACAAATTTATCCGGATCTTTTTCGTTGATCTCAATATCAAATACATCGATGTCTGCGAAGATCTTGAACAGTACGCCCTTTCCTTCCATCACGGGCTTTCCGGCTTCCGGGCCGATGTCACCCAACCCGAGAACGGCGGTGCCGTTGCTGATCACGGCTACCAGGTTACCCTTTGCGGTGTATTTGTACACATCTTCCGGATTACGAAAGATCTCCATGCACGGTTCTGCAACACCGGGTGAATAAGCAAGGGAAAGATCTCTTTGTGTTTTAGCTTCTTTGGTAGGAATAACCTGGATCTTTCCGGGTCTACCTTTCGCGTGGTATTCGAGGGCTTGTTCTTTTCTTAAATCGTTGTGCATATATAGCAAGTAAAAAATTCAAAAATTAAAATTGGCCAATAGCTACTAGCTAGTAGCTAATGTTGCGCCAAAATACGCCATCATCCCCATGCCTATCTCAATAGCATTTTCGTCAATATTAAATGTAGGGGTATGTACGCCCGATGTGATGCCTTTGGCAACATTTCCGGTACCCAGCCGGAAAAAACATCCTGGCACTAACTGTGAATAGTAACCGAAATCTTCGGCACCCATGCGCAACTCTGTTTCCTCCACAAGCTCATCTCCCATGAATGCTTTTGCACTAGCCATGGCGATCTCGTGCAGGTTCTCATCGTTATACACATTCGGATATCCTACGTCAATCTTAAGGTCTACGTTAGCGCCCATACCTTCCCCTATAGCCTCAACCTGACGCCTGATCAACTCATGTGCCTTGAAGCGCCATTGCTCATCCATGGCCCTGAAGGTGCCCATCAACTTCACTTCATTCGGAATGACATTGGTGGTATAGCCGCCATTGAAGGCACAGATGGATAAGACGGAAGGGGAGAATGGGTTGTTGTTTCGACTCACGATCTGTTGCAGTCCCACCACAAGATGTGATGCCACAAGGATCACGTCTGTAGTATTGTGTGGTGCCGCCGCATGGCCGCCTTTACCCGAAACGGTAATGTAGATTTCATCTGCACTGGCCATTACTTTGCCGCCACGGAAACTGAGCTTGCCTGTTTCTAGTTGGGGATTCACGTGTAAGCCAACAATGCAGGATGGTTTGGGCGATTCCAATACACCCTCGCGGATCATGATACTAGCGCCGCCGGGGTTTCTTTCTTCTCCAGGTTGGAAGATCAGCTTAACGGTTCCTTCCCATTCTTCTTTTGTTTCTGCTAAAATTCTTGCAGCACCCAACAGGCAGCTGGTATGCACATCATGTCCGCAGGCATGCATCACCCCTGCGTGTACGGAACGGTAGGGGACCTGGTTTTCTTCCTGAATAGGCAGTGCGTCCATATCTGCCCGGAGGGCAATAACACGGGACGATGGATTCCTGCCTTCAATGATGCCCACCACACCTGTATCAGCCATGATTTTCCAGGGTATGCCATGCGCATCCAACTGGCGTCTTACAAAGGCCGAGGTTTCAAATTCTTTATAACTCAATTCAGGATGCGCGTGAAGGTGATGGCGGATAGCAATGATATCCGGCGCATAGCTTGCTGCTAACTCCTTAATCCTCTTGGCGATCATTCATCGAAGATACAACAAAGCGCTTGGCTTTAGTTCAGGGAAAGCTCTTCTTCCGGCTTCATCTCAACAGTGGAAGGAATCACGATGACACCTGTTGGGTAGATGCGCTGGATTTTCTTGTACAGCGCATCGGCATCCTGCCGGGATTTATAATTGCCGATCTGAATTTTAAAGACGGGCGATTGATAGATGAGATAGGTTTTTTCTGATGGGAACTCCCGCATCAGTTTTGTTTTTACATCGATGGCTTTCTGCCGGTCATTGGTGCTCACCACGAGGATGCGATAGCCTGGCCCGGTCCGGTTATTGTCCATATAAACCTTCCTGTTCAGTTCTTCCTGTTTTTTCAACAGGAGGTCAAGCCGGTGGTCCTTGACAACCTCCACCTGTGCTGCAGCCGCCAGGGGCAGTGAAAGCAAAAGAACCAGGAATAGTTTCATAAACTAAGTGTTGCAAATATTATACCATCGTTTGAAGTGAGAAGATGAAGGGAGACGTGTGAAGTTCTTCGCACCTCTCCCTTTATCTTCTAACTTTCCCGTCCATGACATGCCTTGAACTTTTTACCACTGCCACAGGGACATGGATCATTACGGCCTACTTTCGGACCCACGCGAACAGGATCCTGCTTTACGGGCGAAGGATCATGGTATGCTTCCTGCTCAATACCGGGTTCTCCGCCACTGCTCACCAGCTCTTCCTTCTTCACCTTCATCTTGCTCATGTCTGTCTTTTCTTCCCTGCCTTCTTTCAGTGATGCATTTTCCTGAATGGGTATGCCCGCATAACAAAGGAAGGAAACGATATCACGGTTCAGCTCGCTATTCATATTGCTGAACAGTTCAAAAGCAGTGGTCTTGTAAATCACCAGCGGATCTTTCTGCTCATACACTGCCGTCTGTACACTCTGCTTCAGGTCATCCATCGCGCGGAGGTGTTCTTTCCAGGTGTCATCTATCATCGCAAGGGTGATCGTTCTTTCCAGGGCAGCCGCCAGTTCAGCGCCACCTGTCTGAATGGTTTTATCCAGATTGGCAATCACGTTCAATCCCTTGGTTCCATTGGTGAAGGGAACGATGACATTTTCAATATGAGACCCCTGTGTGGTGCGCACATTTTGGAACACCGGCAGGGCCTGCTTCATCATTTCAGTCTTTTTGCGATTGTAGTTTCCGATCGCTTCTTCGTATAAAGTATTGGCTACAGCGGCAATGTTTCCTTTCTGAAGATCTTCTTCGGTAATCGATGTTTCAATGCCGAAGTTCACGATCACCGCGAGCTTGAAGTCTTCAAAATTATTCTGTGCCTGGTAACCATTCACCAGGTCTTCCGCAACAGCGTAAAACGCATTGTCCAGGTCTAATGCAAGGCGATCTCCAAACAACGCGTGCTGGCGTTTTGTATACACCACATTCCGCTGCTTGTTCATCACGTCATCGTATTCCAACAGGCGCTTACGAATGCCGAAGTTGTTTTCTTCTACTTTCTTTTGCGCACGCTCAATACTCTTGGTGATCATGGAATGCTGGATCACTTCGCCTTCTTTGTAACCCATCCTATCCATGAGCGATGCGATCCTTTCAGAACCAAACATGCGCATCAGGTCGTCTTCCAAAGAGATATAGAACTGTGTAGAACCGGGGTCACCCTGGCGTCCCGCACGTCCGCGCAACTGGCGGTCAACACGCCTGCTCTCATGTTTTTCTGTACCGATGATGGCCAGACCTCCTGCTTCTTTCACACCAGGGCCGAGCTTGATGTCCGTACCCCTACCGGCCATGTTAGTGGCGATGGTGATATTGCCGGGCATACCAGCTTCCTGTACAATCTGTGCTTCCCTTGCGTGTTGTTTTGCGTTCAATACATTGTGCGGTATCTTTTTTACCTGCATCATCCTGCTCAACAATTCACTCACTTCCACAGAGGTGGTACCCACCAGCACCGGCCTTCCTGCATTCCGCAATGCTTCGATCTCGTCTATAACGGCTTTATATTTTTCACGCTTGGTTTTGTATACAAGATCCTCATTGTCTTTACGCACCATCGGCAGGTTGGTGGGGATGGTGACCACATCCAACTTGTAGATGTTCCACAATTCCGCTGCTTCTGTTTCCGCTGTACCGGTCATACCGGCCAGCTTGTGATACATCCTGAAATAGTTTTGCAGGGTGATGGTGGCGTAGGTCTGCGTAGCCGCTTCGATCTTCACATTTTCTTTCGCTTCAATCGCCTGATGCAAGCCATCACTATAGCGCCTGCCGTCAAGAATACGACCCGTCTGCTCATCCACAATCTTCACCTGGCCGTCCATTACAACATACTCAACATCCTTATCAAAAAGGGTGAATGCTTTAAGCAATTGCTGAACCGTATGGATCCGGTCTGCCTTCTGCGCATAATCTTGCAATACCAGTTCTTTCTGTTGCAGCTTCTCCTCCGGTGTGTTGGCCAGTCTTTCAATCTCTGCCAGTGAGGTACTCAGGTCTGGCAGTACAAAGAAGTTGGGATCTTCTCCACCTTTGGTGATGTACTGCAGGCCTTTTTCGGTGAGCTCAACCTGGTTGTTTTTCTCATCGATATGAAAATACAATTCAGCATCTACCTCAGGCATTTTCTTCTGTTGTTCCGCAAGGAAGTAGTTTTCTGCTTTCTGCAGTTTTACCCTTACGCCGGGCTCACTGAGGTATTTGATCAATGCACTGTTCTTCGGCAATCCACGGAAGGCGCGCATCAGGTGCAGACCGCCATCGCCCTCTTCTTTTTTGTTGGCATCATCGAGAAGTCGCTTTGCTTCCAGCAAACTTTTGTTCACCACTTGCTTCTGCACTTCTACCAGTTGCTGGATGCGCGGACGGAGCTGGAAATATTGTTGCTCATCACCTTTGGGTACAGGTCCTGAAATGATCAGCGGCGTACGGGCGTCATCGATCAATACACTATCCACCTCATCCACCATCGCGAAATGATGTTTACGTTGCACCATCTCATCTTTTGAGTGCACCATATTATCCCGGAGGTAATCGAAACCAAATTCATTGTTGGTGCCATAGGTGATATCGCAGAGATAAGCTTTCCTGCGTGCTTCACTGTTGGGCTCATGTTTATCAATACAATCCACCGTTAATCCCAGCCATTCAAAGATGGTTCCGTTCCATTCACTATCCCTGCGCGCCAGGTAATCATTGACGGTTACGATGTGTACCCCTTCTCCCGCGAGGGCGTTGAGGTAGGCCGGTAATGTGGATACCAGGGTTTTACCTTCACCGGTTGCCATCTCGGCGATCTTACCATCATGCAGAACGGTACCACCGATCAGCTGTACATCGTAGTGCACCATGTTCCAGGTAACGGGATTGCCCGCCGCCATCCAGGTATTTTTGAAGATCGATTGGTCCCCTTCGATCCGTACATACTCTTTCTTCACACTCAGGTCCCTGTCCAGCGGTGTAGCTGTTGACACGATCTCCGTTTGTTCTGCAAAACGGCGCGAGGTTTCTTTCACCACCGCAAATGCTTCAGGGAGGATCTGTTTTAGCACCACTTCTATCTCTTCGTCTTTCTTTTTCACCAGGGCATCGATCTGCTTATAAAGCTCATCTTTCCCATTGATGTCTTCTGAAGGGAGCGCCTCCGCCTGCTGCTTGATCTGGTTGATCTCTGCATTGATCTCCGTGAGATGTTCATTGATCCGTTGGCGGAACTCCTGGGTTTTACCCCTGAGCTGATCATTGGTGAGATTCCTATATTCCTGAAAGAAGGCAGTGGTCTGGGTAACGATGGGTTGGATTCGTTGAACGTCTTTGTCTGACTTACTACCTCCAAAAAGCTTACTGATGAAATTAAACATGCCAAATAGATTGGTTATTCGTTATTCGTTAGTGGTTATTAGAACGAATAACCCATAACTCAATAACCCTGCCCGGAAGGGCTGGGGCGACAAATTTACATAAATCTGGTTACTGCCTTTCATCGCTGTTTTTTTCGCTTTTATCGCAATCTTGGGTATCGGGCGAAGTTTAACAACTATTTTGGCATCTTATGGTTATGATACGCATGAGAAGCCTATTGACACTGCTGTTTATTCTCTTTTCGGGGTCCGTTCTGATGGCCCAGGGAACCCGTAATGTATCCGGTAAAGTCCTGGATACGGCCGGTGCCCCCCTGAACAAGGCCTCGGTCAGCCTTTTTTACGAAACACCCGGAGATACCCTCAGGACCCTGACAAATTCGCAGGGCGAGTATCGTTTTGCTGGCGTAAAGTCAAGGCCTTTCACTGTTAAGGTCAGTTTTCTGGGATTTAATCAGGAAACCAGGCAGGTAAAAGACGAGGCTGCAGAAATAACTCTTAACACAATAACCCTTAACCCCGCTTATCGGTCATTGCAGGAAATTGTAATATCAACGCCCCCAATCGTTATCAAAGAAGATACGGTTGAATTCAAGGCGGACTCCTTTAAGGTTAAGCCCAATGCTATGGTAGAGGATCTTTTGAAAAAGCTACCTGGTGTTGCGGTTGACAAAGACGGAAACATCACGGCACAGGGTAAATCCGTGACCCGGGTGAAGGTGAACGGCAAGGATTTCTTCCAGGGAGACGCCAAAACAGCTACCCGTGAGCTTTCTGCCGATATGATCGATAAAGTACAGATCGTGGACGATTACGGGGATCAGGCGAATATGTCTGGCATCAAAGATGGCGAGCCAGATAAAGTCATCAACCTTCAATTGAAAAAAGACAAGAACAAGGGCGTTTTCGGAAGGGTAACAGCTGGTGCGGGAACCGACCAGCGCTACCAGGTAAATGGAAACGTCAATTACTTTAATAATAACAAACAGTTGTCCCTGATCGGGAACACCAATAATATCAACCAAAGCCTCTTCAGCCAGAATGATCCCGGATCAAGCGGTGGAAATACCGGCGGCGGCAACCAGGGCGGCGGCGGTGGCGTTCGTCAGGCATTCAGTTTGGGTGGCTTGGGCAACAACAATACAGGCGGGGATGGTATTTCAACCACCCATGCCATCGGTACCAATTTCAGGAACGATTTTGAGAATAAAAAAGGGTCCGTTTACGGTTCATACGTATTCACTCGCAGGATGACGGATGGTATCCGGGACGTATCTCAGCAGAACATCTTTGAAAGCAATTCATTCACTAATAACCAGAGTACCAAATTTTATAACCAGTCTAATAATCATCGGGCATTCATCAACTGGGAGTATAATATAGACTCCTTTAATTACATCAAGTTTACGCCCAACTTTTCATATAGCGAATCCAACAACAAGAGCAGGTCAGATTTCGGATTTATTGATTCAAAAGGACTGACCACCAGTGAAGGATACAACCTGGATTCAACATTGAGCAACAGTCCTAGTTTGAATATAACGGCGTTGTATAACCGAAGATTCAGGAAGCGCGGACGGAATCTTTCTGTGAACCTTACCTACAATACGGCAGAAAACGAATCAGACCGGAATACCATCAATCAGACCACTAATTTTGTGCAAACACCTCCGGTTACGGCGATTCTGAAACAGCTGATCAACCAGGATAATAACAACAACGGAATAAACCTACGAGCCCAGTATTCAGAGCCTATTCGGAAAGACCGTTTTGTAGATTTCATTTATCAATATCGGCATACCTATACGAAGAACGACCGTACAACTTATGATGTGAGTGGTGCGTCGCCGGTGATTTTACCGGCGTTGACCAATGCGTTTGAGAACTATTTCAATGAGCAGCGTTATGGATTGAATTTCAGGACCGTTAAGAAGAAATATAATTATACGCTGGGTGTATCCGTGCAGCCACTGGAACTGAAAGGATATTCCATTACGAAGGATAGTACGTACACGCCCCAGCGCAGGACCATGATCTTCCCGGTGGCCCGTTTCGTATACAATTTTACGCGTACCAAAGGATTGAACTTCAACTACCAGGGTAATGCCAGAAACCCGAGTTTCACGCAGCTACAGCCTGTAAGGGATATCTCCAATCCGCAATACCAGACACAGGGTAATCCCAACCTGAAGCCGGAACAAAGTCATAATTTCAGCCTGTTCTTCAATAATTTCAATTTCCAATCCGGCAAGGTGCTTTTCACCGGGATCAATGCCAACTTTATCCAGAACCAGATCGTTAACAACACGATTTCCCTGGGCGCTGGAGGTGCACAGCTGACTATACCGGAGAATGTAAACGGTTATTATAACCTGACCGGTTTTTACAACTGGCAGAAGCCATTTAAGAACAGGACCTATGTGGTGTCATTAAATGGTACAGTGAACTACAACCATAACATCAACCTGATAGACAGTGCGCGTAGCATTGGCACAAACATTTTGGTAAGCCAGGGGCTGACCTTTGAATATAATCTCAAGGAGTGGCTGGAACTGGACTTTGGGGCGCGCTACAACCTCAATTCTGCACGCTACAGTTTGCAGGAGCAATTGAACCAGAACTTTGGTTCCTGGGTGCTGACTTCCAATTCCAGGATGGATGTTCCCGGTGGATTGACCTTCCGGTATGATTTGCAATACACGATCAACAATGGTTTAGCTGAAGGGGTGAATGGAAACATCGCCCTGTTGAATGCATCTTTAGAGAAGACCATCCTCAAGAAAAAGAACGGTTTCATCCGTTTGTATGCCTTTGACATCCTGAACCAAAATAAGAGCATCACCCGTTCAGTTACGGCTAACAGTATTGTGGATACCCGAACCAATAGGCTCACCCGCTATGTCATGCTCAGCTTTACGTATCGGCTGAACCGGTTTTCCGGTCAAACTTCGGGAACCAACCGCCAGCCTGCGGGGGGACAACAGCAGTTTAGGATGAGAGAGCAGTAGAGGCATTGGGCATTGGGCATTGGGCACTGGGGGCATTAGGCATTAGGCAATGGGCATTGGGAATTAGAGACATTAAATCCACATTTCCGGGATTTATGGGGTTGAAGTCCTTGTCTTTCCTTAATTTTGCGGCCGGAAAACGCATGCTATGGCAGGTCAATTAAAAGAAGTTCGTAACAGGATCAAGTCGGTACAGTCTACCCAGCAAATCACGAAAGCCATGAAAATGGTTAGTGCAGCAAAGCTCCGCAGGGCCCAGGATGCCATCATTCAGATGCGCCCTTATGCGAAGAAACTGCAGGAAGTGCTGAGCAACATCGTAAGCAATGTAGAGGGTGGGGATCTCGGCGTGAACCTGGCGGTAGATCGTCCTGTGGAGAAGGTTTTGTTGATCGTGATCACTTCAGACCGTGGCCTTTGTGGTGCCTATAATGCCAACGTACAGAAACTGGCCAAAGCAACAGCGGAAGAGCGCTACGCCAGCCAATTGGCGAAGGGAAAGGTGACTGTTTGGGGCATTGGTAAAAAAGGATCAGAATTTTTCCAGCGCAGAAACTGGAACGTGAATGCGGACCATCGGGATACCTTCCTCGGTTTATCCTTTGCCAATGTCCAAAAAATCGCAGAACAGGCCGTAGAATCATTTTCTAAAGGTGAGTTTGATGTAGTTGAGATAGTATACAGCCAATTCAAGAATGCGGCTACACAGGCATTCACGGTAGAGCGTTTCCTCCCTATCCCTAAAGTGGTTCCCTCTGTTGGTGCCAAAACACAAAAAGCGGATTTCATTTTCGAGCCCGGAAAAACCGAGCTGATTACGGAACTGATGCCGAAAATCCTGAATACGCAGTTGTACAAAGCCGTTCTGGACGCCAACGCGTCTGAGCATGGCGCCCGGATGACTGCTATGGACAAAGCCTCAGAGAACGCCAACGAGCTGTTGAAATCCCTGAAGATTTCTTACAACCGCGCTAGACAGGCAGCGATCACCACGGAGTTGACTGAGATTGTTTCGGGTGCTGCGGCGTTGCAAGGCTAATGGCTAATAGCTAGTGGCTAGTGGCTATTTGGTGCTGGCTTTCTCCTTGATGGATTTGATCATGGCATTGATGAGGTAAAAGAAAATGACCAGTTTGTTGTTCAAATCATTGAACTGGGAGTCATTGATTAAATTTCTTTGTAATGCTTTCTGCAGGCAGCAGCTCGTCTCATAGGCTGAACCTCTACTAAAATAGAAGAACTGGTTTCGTTCCTTGTAAAAATACCTCCCATCTCCTTCTGCGATATTAAGGGCAATGGAGTCGGTAGCTCTTAGCATTTGTTTGCCGAGAGCGGATTTCGAGAATTGTTCCCAGTTTTGTACCATCGTCCAAACATCCTCGCCTATTTCCATTGCCTGTTGATAAATTTTCAGGTCCCTGGTTTTCATTTCCTGAAATTGGCAAATATGAAAAAGTATTCAACCGGTATTTTCTACATGAATTTCAAAGAAAATTCACACGGGCACAATTACAAACCCCCCACTAGCTAGTAGCTATTAGCTATTAGCGTATATTTGGAGATGGAAATTTCAAACCTCATCCTCCACGTAGAGGCACTGATTTTTGCGAGTGAGAAGCCGCTGACTTCCATGGACGTCCTGGAACTGGTGAACAATGCGTTTGGTTTTATGGAAGATAAGATCACGCTTGACCAGGTAGAGGCATCGGTAGATGGCATCCGTGAGAAATACGCCGCAGAGTTTTATCCTTTTGAGCTCCGGCAGAGCGGCGGCGGTTGGCAGTTCCTGACCAAGCGCGATTACCACAAGACCATCGCCCAGCTGAATGGAGATAAGTTCCTGAAAAGGTTATCAACGGCAGCGCTGGAAACCCTGGCCATCATCGCCTATAAGCAACCGATCACAAAGTCTGAGATAGAAGCCATCCGTGGTGTAAATACGGATTATAGCATCCAGAAGTTGTTAGAGAAGGAATTGATTGTTATCACCGGCAGAAATGAGCAATTGCCGGGGAAGCCGCTCGTGTATAATACCTCCAGGCATTTCATGGATTATTTCGGGATCAATTCTGCAGACGAACTGCCTCGGATCAATGAAATATTTGCAGAGCAAGTGGTTACCCCAACCCTCGTAAATGCGGATCATTTTGAAGTGGAAGAAGGTGAAGTGCTTGCGGTAAGCGAAGAAGGTGAACTGGTTACAAAAGTAGACGATTTGCCAGATGAGCCTACCAACAATGATCAACCCATCGATCCTAACAATGCCTAATGCCCATTCCCTAATGCCTACATTAAGTCCAGCTCAATTATCAGAGATTGCAACGGCGCATGGAACGCCGGTGTATGTGTATCATGCGGACCGCATAGCCCATCAGTACAACAACCTGAAGAAAGCCTTTGGCGGTACCAAGGCCCGTTTTTTTTATGCCTGTAAAGCACTGACCAATATCAATGTGTTGAAGCTGATGAAGAAGATCGGCGCGTCATTGGATTGTGTGAGCATTCAGGAAGTGAAACTTGGGTTGAAAGCCGGGTTTGCACCGGAAGACATTTTGTTTACGCCCAATTGTACAGACTTTCAGGAGTATGTGGAAGCGAAGGAGCTGGGTGTTAACATCAACATCGATAATATTTCTATCCTCGAACAGTTCGGGAATAAATTCGGCAGCAGCTATCCGGTGATGATCCGACTGAATCCGCATATCATGGCGGGTGGGAATTTCAAGATCTCTACGGGTCATGTGGATTCAAAGTTCGGTATCTCGATCCATCAGATCAGGCATATTGAACGGGTGGTGAAATCAACGAAACTGAAGGTGCGGGGTATTCATATGCATACCGGTTCTGAGATCAAAGACATTGGTGTGTTTCTCGAAGGTTTGCAGGTGATGTTCAGTATGGCTGAGCATTTCCCCGATCTTGAAGTGATTGATCTGGGAAGCGGATTTAAAGTGCCCTATCAGCCCGGCGATCCGGAAACAGATGTAAACAGTCTTGGACAAAAACTATCAGAAGCGTTTAAAAACCATGAAAAAGAAACCGGCCGCAAACTCCAGGTCTGGTTTGAGCCCGGAAAATATCTGGTGAGTGAGGCAGGCTATTTCATTGTGAAAGCGAATGTGATCAAACAAACACCGGCAACGGTTTTTGTGGGGGTGAACAGTGGATTCAATCACCTGATCCGCCCGATGTTTTATGATGCATACCATTACATCGTTAATATATCCAACCCAACCGCGCCAGAGCGTATCTATACCGTGGTGGGAAATATCTGCGAGACAGACACCTTTGCCTGGGACAGGAAATTGCATGAGGTGCGCGAGGGCGACTACCTGGTGTTTTACAATGCGGGTGCCTATGGATTTGAGATGAGCAGCAATTTCAACTCGCGCCTTAAACCTGCGGAAGTGATGGTGATAGATGGCAAAGCCCAACTGATCCGGAAGCGCGATGTGTATGAGGATCTACTTAGAAACCAGATTGAACTAGAATTTTGATTGAATACAAACGGCAGCTATATCGCTGCCGTTCTTGTTTGATGAACAGATAGTAGTATCTTAAGGGTAGATTCAACTTGTCATGTCGCAACCAAATATTCAGTCTTTTCTAGCAACGATGAAGAGTCCCCTGAAGATGGGTTTTTTCATGTTTCAGAAACTGCCATCGGCCTATTTCTCGGGCGTACGTGTGAAAGATATCACGCCACAACGTGCAGAAGTGACGGTCCCGTTCAAATGGTTTTCACAAAATCCTTTTCGATCCACTTATTTCGCTTGCCAATCGATGGCTGCTGAAATGAGCACAGGCTTGTTGGCGATGATGCATATTCATCAGCGAACGCCCGCAGTTTCTATGCTGGTGTTGCACGTCAACGGCAGTTTCCACAAGAAAGCAACGGGCATCACCACCTTCAAATGTGAAGACGGAGACAGGATCAGAGAGGCTGTAGAAGAAGCCATCGCAACCGGGGAAGGTGTTACAGTAGATGTAATATCAAAAGGATGGAATGACAAAGGCGAGTTGGTATCAAGCTTTGACATCAGGTGGACGTTTAAATCAAAACATAAAGTATGAAGATTGCATTTCATGGTGCGGCGCGTTGTGTAACCGGATCCAAGCATTTGGTTACGCTGAAGAACGGCAGAAAAATATTGCTGGATTGCGGCATGTTCCAGGGAATGGGCCGTGAAACAGATTCCTTGAACAGGCACTGGGGTTTCGAGCCCAGAGAAGTGGACATTGTGGTGCTTTCTCATGCGCACATCGATCATAGTGGATTGCTGCCAAAACTTGTGGCCGATGGGTTTGAAGGAAAAATTTACTGTACGCCAGCAACACGCGAGCTGGCATCGGTACTGTTGGAGGATTCCGCGGAGATCCAGGAAGATGAGGTGAAGTATATCAATAAACGAAGAGCCGCAGACGGCCAACCTTATCTAAAGCCATTGTATACGGCCGAAGATGCAAAGGCCGTACAATCCCATTTTGTGGAGCATGATTACGGCCAGTGGAAGAAGATCGATGATGGTGTTGAGCTGATGTATACAGATGCAGGCCATATCATCGGCTCTGCTGCGGTTCACTTACGTGTTACAGAAAATGGCGTGACGCAGCAATTGAGTTTTAGTGGGGATGTGGGTAGATACCGCGACGTCATCCTTCGTTCACCAGATGTTTTTTCGCAGGCTGATTTTATCCTGCTGGAGTCTACCTATGGGAATTCTTTACATGACCTTCATATTACAACGCCAGATAACCTTCTGGCCTGGATCGAAAAGACTTGCATACAGAAAAAAGGAAAGCTGATCATCCCTGCGTTCAGTGTGGGCCGGACGCAGGAGATCCTTTATGCATTGAACCAGCTTGAATTGGAGCGAAGGCTTCCGGATCTGGATTATTTTGTGGACAGTCCATTGAGCATCAAGGCAACGGAGATCGTTAAACGATATCCGGAGTACTTCAATACTACCATTCAAAAAGTATTGAAGAACGATGACGATCCGTTCAAGTTCCGCGGAATGCAATATGTACGCACCGTAGATGAATCAAAGCTCCTGAACTTCAGGAACGAGCCTTGTGTCATCATCTCTGCCAGTGGTATGGCGGAGGCCGGAAGGGTAAAGCACCATATCAGTAACAACATAGAGAACAGTAGAAATTCAGTGTTGATGACAGGCTATTGTGAACCCAATTCTCTGGGTGCCAGGCTGATGAAAGGAAACAAGATCGTTAAGATCTTTGGCGTGGAACATGAAGTGCATGCCGAAGTGGGATCCATCAGAAGTATGAGTGCGCATGGGGACTATGAAGATCTTTGCCAGTTCCTTGCCTGCCAGGATCCCAAACTGGTCAAGAAATTGTTCCTTGTTCACGGAGAGTTTAATGTGCAGGAGGATTTCCGCAATCGCTTGCTCCGCAAAGGATTTGTGGATGTGGAGATCCCGGAGTTGCATTATGAAATAGGGCTGTGAGCAATGTGGCAATGAGGCAATGCGGTAGTGCGGCAATGCCCAGTGCCAAATGCCCATTGCCTCGCGAAGCGTAAATGACAGAAGCCGGACTTTTAGGTCCGGCTTTTTTTCTTTTCCCAGGTCAAATCCGTAGTTGTTAGGGTTTCAGTAAAGTGCTTAGGTTAGTTTGTCAAATCCGTTTATGATGTAAAGATGCTGTGTATTAACCACAGTTTCAGGGGATTTCGACAACAGGGTGCAATTGCCCGACGAATGTGTGCTAATCTTCGATTAGTAGCTATTTGCTAGTAGCTAATAGCTAGTTTAGAACCTTTCAACGTTGAATGCATCCACCTTCACGCTCGTGTTTTTGTGTCCCACGATTTCTTCCACCAACTTACCCGTTGCTGCCGCAAGGGAAAGGCCCAGCATGGCGTGCCCACCCGCAATGGTCAGGTTATTGTAGCGGGAATGCCTACCGATGTACGGAAGCCCATCGGGGCTCAAGGGCCTGAGTCCGCTCCACACTTTGTCGATTCCAGGGAATTCAACTTCCAACTCGGGATAATATAGTTTCGCCGCCTTGAAAATAGCTTGCGCTCTTTTGATCAGGGTAGGGGATTGTAGTCCACTGATCTCCATCGTTCCACCCATGCGCAGGTCCCGCTTGAATGGTGTCATCGCTACGCGGTTATCAACCAGGATAGCAGGATAACGAAGATTGTTCTTCATGTTTTCAAAAGTCATGCTGTACCCTTTGCCCGCTTGCAACAGCATGTGGATGCCGAGGCTTTCCGTAATGATGGGCAACCATGATCCCGTAGCAATCACCAACTCCTCCACATCAACATCGCCTTTGTCTGTGTGAACCCTTGTAACCGTATTTCCCTGTTTTTCAAATCCGGTCACTGTTGTATTCAGCATCAGTTCAACTCCCTGCTCATCCATAAACTTGTGCAAGGCCTGCATAAATTCTCCGGGATGCAAGTGCGCATCAATGGGATACAATACTCCGCCAATGCAATCTACCTTCACCTCAGGTTCAAGCGCCTGTACTTCAGCTGCACTTAAGATCTTTGTGTCGATCTTGAATTTCATCGCTTCCTTAGCGAGTTCAATCTCATGTTTTTCTGTATTCGGATTCTTGTACAACATGAAACAACCGATCTCTTCCATTCGGAATTGATTGCCCAGGTCATTCTTGATATCTGAAGTTAATTCCCTTGACAATTGTAAAATGTCATTGAGCGGCACCGCGTTCTCTTCTACTTTTTTGGCCGTGGCCATCTTGTAAAACTGCAGGCCCCATCGGATCAGGTCCATATTCAACCTCGGCTTGATGTAAAACGGTGAGGAAGAACTCAGCATCCACTGCAGTCCCTTGGCCACGATGCCCGGTGTAGCCAGCGGAACAAAATGGCTTGGAGAAATATATCCCGCGTTGCCGAAAGATGTTCCCTGGCGGATATCGCCTCTTTCAATTACCCTCACGTCATAGCCTGCCTTCTTCAAATAATATGCACTGCACATGCCAATCACACCGCCACCAATGACCGTTACTTTTTTCATTTGCGTAAACTTGTTTTAAGGGTATATAATTTCTGGTTGATTTTTTTTATTGCTTCAGGATCAAATTTCATCACCTTCCTATCGTAGCTCATCAATCCGTTTACTTCTGATTCCACATCTGTTGTTTGTGTATAAACGGCAGCCGACATCCCTTTGGGAATCAGGGTTTCAAGTTTGTCTATGAGTGAACGATACCTGGTAAACAGCTCTTCTTTGGTTTTGAAACTCTGGTAGCCCCAATTGCTTTTGTCTGTCCAGGTATGATTTTCGATGGGTAGTCCGAGTCCGCCAAATTCGCCCAGCACCACAGCTCTGTCTTTTCCAAATACTTCAGGACGATGGATTTGGGGATCAGGATAATTGTGCAGGTCATGCATATCGCCAACCGCATGGAAGTTGCCCCCACTGGCTGCATTTACCAATCGATATGGATCATAGGCCTTGGTCCATTCACTGATCTCCACCGTTTTGAACTGTCCCCAGGCTTCATTGAAAGGTACCCATACCACAATCGATGGAAAGGGCCTGAAGGCATCGATCATCGCTTTCAATTCTGTTCTGTAAATAGTTTCGGAAGCCGGCGTTCTTGTTTTATCGATGGGCTCCAGTGAAGGATTCGTGATCCATTTGTCTGTACTGAAATTCATGTCCCCGCTGGGCATGTCCTGCCACACCAGCATCCCAAGACTGTCAGCATACCGATACCACAATGCAGGCTCCACCTTTGTATGCTTGCGGATCATATTGAACCCCATCGCTTTTGTTTGAACGATGTCAAACAGCAGAGCTTCTGCAGTTGGTGCGGTGTATAATCCATCCGGCCACCAACCCTGATCCAACGGCCCGTATTGAAATAGAAATTTATTGTTCAGCATCACCCACTGGATGCCATCGGCATCTTTTTCCAGGGAGATCTTCCTGAATGCGGTGTACGTGCTTACATGATCCAGCGCTTTTCCATTGCGCATGACCGTGAGTTCCACGTCATACAATTCAGGACTACCGGGCTCCCATAACCGAAAATTGGCCATGGGGATGATGATTCTTTGGTCCCCTGAGGAAGGATGTCTGGTGATCTCTTTTCCATCTTTTCGTAAAACAACTGCCACCTGATCCCCATCTTTTCCATTTGCAATAGTGGGAACCACTGTCAATGTTTTTTGATCGATGTCAGTAACGGTGTATACCGATTGTACATATGTGCTGGCAACAGTTTCCAGCCATACGGTCTGCCAGATACCCGTCACAGGTGTATACCAGATGCCGGAAGGTTTATTGACCTGCTTGCCACGCGGTTGCGGACCATCATCTGTCGGGTCCCAAACGCTTACCACCAATTCATTGGCCTTGCCCTTATTGACCAGGTCCGTGATATCAAAACTAAAGGGATCAAAGCCGCCCTGATGGGAGCCTGCTTTTTTGCCATTGACAAATACATCGGCTTGCCAGTCCACTGCACCAAAATGAAGGAGCAATCGTTGGCCTTGTTGTACGGCAGGTGACGCAAAAGATCTCTTGTACCACAAGCGGTTGTTCGCGCCTACCATCTTACCAACGCCCGACAAGGAAGATTCAACGGCAAAGGGGACCAGTATTTTGCCAGCGAAATTTTTTGGTTGTGCATCATCCACGTATGTGATGGCGTAATCCCATAATCCATTTAGGTTTTGCCATTCCGGACGTTTCATCTGCGGCCTTGGATAATCATTGTGCGGAGCAACTGGATCCACTTTCTCTGCCCAGGGTGTTTTGATATGCGATCCCGCCGGCACCCATGATTGTGCACAGACAAATTGGCAAAGCAAACTTGCAATGATCAAATGATAGATACGCATGTACGTGCCGTTATAAAATAAATTTAATCGATTCGGATCTTACGTATGGCTGTGGGTAACCAAACCTGCATTTCGTTGCTGCCGCGATTGCACCAGGTGTAGTACGGAATAGCCACCACTTTCTTTTGTTCTGTTTGCACGGCAAGGCTATTGGCACCTACAGAAACGACAGGCAATGTTGCGGTAAGGGTTATCACTGGTTCATCCAAAACAGTTGCCCGGGCCGGAACAAAACTGGCCTGTGTGTCCGCAATGATGTTCCATGCCCTTCCGCTATTGTCTGCTCCTTCCACACAGTATACCAATGGTCCTCTTTGAATGGCTATTCTTCCTTCATCGGCATTCACTTCTTTCCTTGCATTGATCTTTCTTACGTTCATGGGTAACCGAAGCTCAATCTGGTCACCGTCTTTCCATTGCCTGTCGATCATCACATATCCCTGTGCGACATTCAGGTCCAGTTTTTTCCCGTTCAGCCATACTTCCGCAGCGGAATTGTCCTGGTCCGCGAATCCGTATAATCCCCCGGGTGCCGCAATTCCTCTGGCCCAACCCGGAATGCGCACATAGATTTTAGTATTCAATTTCTTCCCGGGCTTCACCGTCATCTTCACAGCGCCATCCCAGGGATAGTTGGTTTCTATCTGCATGTTTACCATTTGCTTGCCCACCGGAATACTGGCATTGTTGCCCACAAATAGATTGACCCAGATGCCCTGATCTGAACTTGCATAAATATAATTGCCTACTGAAGCTACAAGTCTGGCAATGTTGGCCGGGCAGCAGGCTGTACCAAACCATTCCCTTCGGCTATTCTTGCCCGTTGAGGCCAATACATTGCCATAAAAGAAGCGATCGCCACTTAACGACAATCCATCCAATGCGCCATTGTATAAACTTCGTTCCAATACATCGATATACTCTGCATCACCCGTCAGTGCATTCATGCGTTGGTTCCAGAAGACCATGCCCACCGAAGCACAGGTTTCACAATAGGCCTGCTCGTTGGGGAGATCATAATCTACAGAAAATCCTTCATTGCTGCCAGCAGAACCGATGCCTCCCGTTATATACATATTTCTGAACACCACATCTTCCCACACCGTGCGCATGGCGCGGAGATAACCTTCATCACCCGTATGTGCTGCAACGTCTGCGGCACCGGTATACATGTACATGGCCCTTACGGCATGTCCTGTAATTTCTTTTTGTTCCCGCACGGGCACCACATCCTGTGCATAGGCGGTGTCTTTCCAATCGGTCCATGTATAACCGTACGCGAGTTTTTTACCACGCTCTTCCAGCAGCCAGTGCGCCAGCTTCAGGTATCGGTCATTCTGGGTAACCCGGTATAATTTCACGAGTGCCAGTTCCAGCTCCTGGTGCCCGGTCACCCAATGTTTTTTACCCGGACCAAAAGTGGAGTCAAAATGATCCGCCCATCGGATAGACACATCCAGAAGCTTGCGTTTACCGGTTGCGTCAAAATATGCTACGGCCGCTTCAATCATGTGCCCGCCGTTGTAGTCCTCGTGCATGCTCATGTCTGTCCACCGCTTGCTCAGGTCATTCAGTGTATAGTACGTGTTGAGATATCCATCGGGCAATTGCGCAGCGGCTACCTTATCGATCCATTCATCGGCTTTTTTTTCCAGTGCAGGATTGGGGCGATTTTTTAAGGAGTATGCGATCGCTTCCAGTGCTTTAAACACATCGGAATCATCATAAAAGATCCCTTCGTGTTTTTCTTTTGAACCGCTGGCCACTTTTTCAAAATTGCGGATCCTCGGCGTCTTCTGTTCTGTCTGGTAGATACATGCATCAAGGGTCTTGGTGGCCACTTTGTCCAGTTTCGGTTTCCAGAACGCATCATTGATGGTGACATTGGCGAAATTGACCGGCTGCATGTGAAGATGTTCCTGCGCAGAAACAAACAATGGCAATGCCAGCAAAAAAGGAAGTAGCCTTCTCATAAATCCTTGGTTGTTTGGTAGAAGGGAAGTTACTGAATTATACGACCTGGAAGCCGTAGGCGTAAGGATCATCTGCAGGATCGATATTAATCAGGTTCTGTCCGTAGATCCTTGCCCAACCTTCAATACTGGGCCTGATCGCACCAATACCATTTACAAATGTTTCCTCTTCGATCCTTCCAATGAATTTTGAACCGATGATGCTCTCGTGAATGAATTCATCACCTTTTTTCAACTTGCCCTTTGCATACCACTGTGCCATTCTCGCACTGGTGCCTGTTCCGCAAGGCGATCTGTCGATGGCCTTGTCGCCATAAAACACCGCATTCCGCGCAGTTGAAGACTCATCAAGCGGTGTGCCCGTCCAAAGTATGTGCGAGCAGCCTTTGATGGTGGGATTCTCCGGATGAACAAACTGGTATCGTTCATTGATATTCTTACGAAGTTCCCTGGCCCATGCAATGAGCTTGTCTGCGGGATAATGTTCCAGCCCCTGGAAGTTTTTCTGCACATCCACAATGGCATAGAAGTTTCCGCCATAGGATACATCTACCACCAGTTCCCCCAATTCAGGGCATTCCGCCTTGAGTTCTGTGGCGGCGAGATAAGAGGCAACATTGGTGAGCCTCACCCATTTTACTTTTCCGTTTTCCTCGCCGTATTTGATCATCACAAGGCCCGCAGGTGCTTCCATCCTGACTTCACCCTTCACTTTTGGTTGGATCAGTCCTTTTTCAATGGCAATCGTAATGGTGCCGATGGTGCCGTGGCCGCACATGGGAAGACATCCACTGGTTTCAATGAACAATACGGCTACGTCGTTGGCAGGATCATGCGGGGGATATAAAATGGACCCACTCATCATATCATGCCCCCGGGGTTCAAACATGAGGCCTTTGCGGATCCAATCATACTCACGCAGAAAATGCTGTCTTTTCTCACTCATATTGGTCCCCTCAAGTCGGGGTCCTCCTTTTGCTACCAATCTAACCGGATTGCCACAAGTATGGGCGTCAATACATTCGAAATCAAATCCTGCCATTTTTCTATCTTTATCGTCCCCATTGGGGATGCCATATAAAGCGTACAAGTTATGGAAACATACGGTAAAATTTTGCTCATTGCTATGCCCATCTTCCTGGTGTTGGTGCTGTTGGAGAAATGGTATGGCTGGTACAAAGGCCAGGATACCGTGCGGAACATGGACATGATCTCCAGCCTGTCTTCCGGTGTCACCAATGTAACGAAAGATGTACTTGGGCTCAGCATCACCATCCTCTCTTATGAATGGCTCGTGAACCATATCGCTGTCTATTCTATTGAAGCTACCTGGCTTACCTACGTAGTTGCGTTCCTGGTGCTGGATTTTTCCAGTTACTGGACACATCGGTGGGCGCACAAGATCAATATTCTCTGGAACAGGCACATCGTACATCACAGCAGCGAGGAGTTTAACCTGGCCTGTGCCCTTCGGCAAAGCATTTCTGTCTTCATCAATATTTTTACTTTCCTGCTGATTCCCGCGGCATTGTTGGGTGTGCCTGGGAAAGTGATTGCAGTGATTGCGCCATTGCATTTGTTTGCGCAGTTCTGGTACCATACCCGCCACATCGGGAAGTTGGGATTTCTGGAGAAGATTATCGTTACCCCATCTCATCACCGGGTGCATCATGCGATCAATCCGGAATACCTCGATAAAAACCTTGCGGCGATCTTTATTTGGTGGGATAAGTGGTTTGGTACTTTTCAGGAGGAGATCGATGGCATTACGCCTGTTTACGGCATCACGAGACCGGTATCCACCTGGAATCCTATCCGCATTAACTTTCAGCACATGTGGCTATTGGTGAAAGATGCATGGAGAACAACATCATTTAAGGATAAGTTCCGCATCTGGTTCATGCCAACAGGCTGGAGACCTGCTGATGTTGAAGAAAAATATCCGGTTCCCAAAATTGTGGATGTCTACCATTTCGGGAAATATGATCCGCAGGCTTCATCAGCATTGCATGCCTGGTGCTGGGTTCAGTTGATCGCTCTCTTGCTGTTCATCAGTTACTTCTTTGGCAACATTGGCAGCATCGGAAAACCAGAGATCTTCATTTATGGTGGATTCATTTTTGTTTTCGTGTATGCGTTAACGGAATTGATGGACCGGCATGTGTGGGCGATATTTTGGGAAACCATTAAGACGGCTTTCGGGCTGTATGCTATATATGAATCCGGCTGGTTTGGTGCCGCTGGTCAGTATCCCTGGGTGAGTTATTTGCTAGTGGGTTATTTTGTCATATCATGGTTAGCTACTGCGTATTTTGTGTACAGGCATTATAGGGAAGACGGATGGACTAGTTCGCAGGTCGCATAGGTGGCAAGTTGCAAAGGGTGCAGCATTGAACTGCGAACTAATTTTCTATTCGCGGAATACCGAGTGGGTTTCCATTTTTTAATTCTTCGGGAAGTAATGTATTCGGGAAGTTTTGAAAACTCAGAGGACGGACAAAGCGTTTGATGGCATCTGGCCCTACAGATCCAAAACGTGCATCTGTAGTGGCGGGGAATGGTCCTCCGTGCTGCATACTCCAGCATACTTCCACACCTGTAGGCACACTATTCATGATGATTCTTCCACAAAGCAAACTGATTTGCTCCACCAGGTGATGATGCTGCATCATATCTTCTTCGGTAGCCATTAAACTACAAGTGAGCTGACCTTCCAGCTCCGCAGCAACATCCCGCATTTCCTGCATGTTTTGGCAACGGATTACAATAGAGTAGGGGCCAAACACTTCCTGGTGCAGTACAGGATTGTTGAGGAAGGCTTCGCCGGTTGCTGACGCAATTGTTGGTACGCCATCTATCTCTGAAGAAACCGCAACTGTTGAAACGGCAACAATATCCACATCTGCTTGTGTAAGTGCGTGTTCCCTTTTTTCTTTGTAAGCTTTGGTGATTCCGGCATGTAACATTTTTGCAGGCGCGATGTTTGCGATCTTCAATCCCAATTGCTCGATGAACTGTTGAAGATCTGGGCCATCTACGCCAATCACCAAACCGGGGTTGGTGCAAAATTGACCTACACCCAGCGTCACGGACCCTGCCAGTTGTTCCGCCAGGAGATCCGCATGCTGAGAAAGTTTTTGCGGCAATAAGAACACCGGGTTCACACTTCCCATTTCCGCAAATACGGGAATCGGTTCTCTTCGCTGTTGAGCCCAGTCGTACAATTGTTTTCCGCCGAGAAATGATCCTGTGAATCCAACCGCTTTTGTTTTTTCGTGCATCACCAACCCTTTCCCCACCGCAAATGACAATCCATGAACGTGCTGGAATACACCTTCATGCAAACCAGCTTCACTGACCGCTTCTGCGAGCAACGATGCCACAGCGTCAGAGGTATCCGGATGGGCGGGATGCGCCTTCACCACAACAGGACAGCCTGCTGCGAGCGCAGTAGCCGTATCACCTCCTGCCGTTGAATAGGCGAAGGGAAAATTGGATGCACCAAAGACCACTACCGGACCAATGCCTATATTCATTTTACGAATGTCTGGACGCGGCGGAGTGCGGTCAGGCAAAGCCTTGTCAACCCTTGCATCCAAAAAATGTCCTTGTTCACAGGCCTCCGCATAGCTGTTCAATTGAAATACAGTTCTTGCCCGCTCATTTTTCAGACGGGCTTCAGGCAAATTGGTTTCCCGCATAGCCGTTTGAATCAATGCATCCCCACTGTTTTCCAGTTTGGCAGCGATTCGCTTCATCAACGCCGCGCGGTCTTTGACAGAGGTATTCCTATATTGAAGAAATGCCGCCCATGATTGTTCCATTACCTGGTCAATACCTTCCTGTGTGATCTCTTGTTGCATAACTATTTTTTGCCCGGTGATGGGAACTTGAGTTTCTTATCGTCAACCACTAAAACCCAGTCCTGGCCTTCGCCAAGTGAAGGGGTCTGGAGCGTGATTTTACCTGAAGTGAAATCGCCTGCCTTCTTTGCAGAACCTATTCTGGGATCAAACCACCAAAGAGTGACCTCACGGTTAGGAATAAACGAAGTATTGATGGTTACTTTTTTACCAAAAGGAATATAGACCATTCCATATCTGCCTTTTTCATCCCTGAATGCTGTAGCATATTGCCCTTTTTCACCTTGTCCATCCACGATGATGGATTGATCGGGGATGCGATGAAGTGGGTCCCTGGACTCCATCAGTTTGCGCAGGTAGCCAACTTGTGTGGCACCGGGTCTGTCCATGGCTTCGGGCCAGTAACGGTCTGCGTAATTGATTTTTTCCTCCCTTGCACTCCAAAATTGCCAGATCGCGTGATGGCCATATGTTACACCACAAGCGCCCGCAAATACTGATCTGTAGCATTGTTTCCTTACATCATTGTCCCGGAAATAACCATTGGCGGGATCCCATTTTGGCCAGGGGTTTACGGGATGGTCCTCATAGTTGGGTTCTGAATCCAGGGTTGGCTTTGCAGGTTGCAGTGCCCTGTCTCTTGTGACCCAATCCCACACGGGAACATCATGTCCTCCACCATGACCACTTTGCATCATGTTGATGTGCAGCCAGGGTTCCTGGTGGATTTCCTGTGAAGTGGATTTAGGTCCGCCCGCGGTGTGGTAGGTGATCAGTGCTTTGTTTTGGGTGGATTCCAGAATGCCTTTAGCCATGGCTCGCCAAATGGGTCTCCAATCCGCCGTGTCGTTCATCGAAGGCCTGTCGCCACCAAGGATCCAAATGATGTTTTTCGTTTGTGCGTACCTGTTACCCAAAAACTTACCATATCGGTATGCGTTGTCTGCATTGAGCACAACGGGACCTTCACCCCAAAGTTGTGTTACTTTATCGCCCCAGGTGGGTAAGAGTCCTACCACCAGGTTTTCCTTTTCCGCTTCTTTCATCGTCCAGTCTACCAGTTCAAAATAGGCTTCATTTGGCTGGTCCGGATTGAGATTATGAAAGGGCACTACGCCATATCGATTGGGTTTTCTAAGCCCGTCAAATTCTGCGAGTACCACCGCCTGGACGAGGTTGAATCCTTTTTGGTGGCGGTTATGTAGATAGTTGGCGATTTCTTCTTTGGTCAACCGGTGAAACAATTCCCAGCCGGTATCTCCCAACCAGAAAAATGGTTTGCCATCTTCATGTTGGAGGTATCGCCCGTCTGCAGAAACTTTGACCATTCCATGTTTTTGCACATCGGATTGGGCAAAACCAATAAGGGTCAGGCTGGCAAGTACAATGCAGATCAAATATCTAGTCATGGGTCCTTGTTTTTTCCGGACGGTTTTACAGCTTTGGTCTGTTGGCCAGGCCCCGGTTAATGATCCCCATCACTTCTTCTCTCTCTTTGCCTTCCAGCGCGAGCCTTGGAGCGCGGACATGCTCAGAACCAATGCCTGTTGCTGTAGCGGCAAGTTTGATGTATTGAACAAGTTTGGGATGAATATCGAGTTCAAGCAACGGCATGAACCAACGGTAAATGGCTGCTGCTTCTTCCAGTTTACCAGCTTTCACGAGCCTGTAAATGGTAACGGTTTCCTTAGGGAAGGCATCCACGAGACCAGCCACCCAGCCATCCGCTCCCAGGCAGAGTTCTTCCATCGCCAATGTATCAACACCACATAAGAGTTTAAAGCGTTTACCAAAGCGATTAATCATCCTGGTTACATTGGTGACATCACGTGTAGATTCTTTGACTGCCGTAATGTTTGGCGATGCTGTAAGGTCTTCAAACATGTCCAGTGTCACTTCTATTTTGTAATCCACCGGATTGTTATAGATCATGATCGGCAATGCCGTTGATTTGGCGATGGTCGTAAAATAATTGACTGTTTCACGATGATCTGATTTGTAACGCATTGGCGGAAGAAGCATGAGGCCATCGGCTCCCCATTTCTCCGCCAGTTCAGCCTGACGAAGCGCTTCCCGGGTTGCGCCTTCTGCAATATTCAATACCACAGGTACGCGACCAGCCGCTGTGGCGATGGCAAACTTTACAAGTTGTTCTTTTTCATCTGTGGTTAGTACACTTGCTTCTCCAAGGGTTCCACCAAGGACGATGCCGTCAACGCCGGCATCAAGTTGTGCCTCCAGGTTTTTGGCAAACAAAGGAAGATCCAGTGCATCAGCAGCTGTAAACGGGGTTAACAGAGCGGGAAAAACGCCTTTCCATTCAAATGGTCTCATGTCAGAAGGTTTGTTGATTAGGGGCAATAAAGTTAAGTTACAAAGTCATTTGGCCCTGATATTTATCCCGGCAAAGGAAAACTTCACAATAATCATCCAAGTACTATGCGCAAATCCATTCTCACTGCCTTGGCCTCCGTTTGGCTGGCAGCCTTTTCTCAGGACCATAAAGCGAATCTGGATGAAGCCACAGCGGCCATCGTCCGTGAATTGCAGTCTGGCCAGAACCAGCAGATAATGGTGCACACAGACAAACCGCACTATAAACTGGGTAACACTATTTATTTCAGGGTATATCTTTTCAATGCCATTACCCACCAGCCCCTGAAGTCTGCAAGAGTTCATGCAGACCTTTTTGATCCTTCAGATTCACTGGTAGCTTCTCTGCTGTTGAACAGTGCAAGTTTTGAAATGGATGGAGGCCTGAGGACCTCTTCCAAATGGAAGGAAGGCGCATATGTTTTGAAAGTATACACAGAGGAGATGATGGCCTCTCCGCACTTAAGTCAACCCCTTGAACAAGCTTTGTTTTTATTTGGTGCTTCTGGTGACGCCGAAGCACGAAGCCCATTGCCGTCATTAAGGCCAGGCTTTGGCTTTTATCCAGAAGGTGGTAACCTCATCAATGGACTAGACAATACCATCGCATTCCGAGCTGTAGATGAGAAAGGCCTGCCGTTGACGCTGAGTGGATATTTGAAGGACGATGCAGGGAAAGTGGTAGAGACCTTTAAAACAGCTACGCCCGGATTTGGGAAGTTTAGTTTCATGCCCTCTAAAAATAAAAGTTACCAGGCGGTACTAACTATGCCCGATAAGACGGAAAGAAGTTTCCCTCTGGATGGGTCTATGCCGGGTGCGTGGCAGATCAGCATGGTTCGCTCCACCGCGGATGCCATGGTCTTCCGTGTAGCTCAGGGAGACTCACTTTATCCACTTAAGCCAACCAGTTATGTGGCTGCCATAAGCAATGGCAAAGTTGTTTTTGCGAGCATCGGTTCAGGATTGTATGAAGTAACTATTCCGAAAAATAGTTTCGCGGAAGGACCTGCGGATGTATTGTTGTTTAACGATAAGAAACAGATCGTGAGCAAGAGGCAGGTGTATATTCACCAGGGATCACACCAACTGACCGTTACGCCGGATAAAACCGAATTTGCTTCCCGCCAATTGATCAATATCGATTTGGACCTCAAAGATGCAAAGGGGCAACCCATACAGGGCATCTTTAGTGTTTCGGTTACTGATGACCGTTATGTTGGTACAGGCATTTCTTTTCAACGCAATGCATGGATGGATCTGACGGATCCGGTAGTGGTGACGCCAGGCAAGTATGAACCCATACAGGATTCTGTGATGTGGATCAAGGGTGTGGGTAAGCTTGACAATGGCCAGATCGCAGGGGGATATGTAGCAAATCTCATGTATACCGCAGACAATCTGTTGTTGACAGACACCCTGGGAACGGGCGGTGAATTTCTTTTCAGGGTTCCAGAGTTTTACGAAGGCAAAACATTTACGGTACAGGCTACGGATGCCAAAGGTGCCATCTCACCTGTTACCTTATATACGATACCTCAATCGAAACAATGGACCTCTCCTGCAAGACAGTGGGTTGTTGACTCATCGGCAAAAATCGCTGCGTACAGGCGTGCCGATGCGGATAGTTTTTTGGTTGGGTCATCCATGATGTTGATCAAGAATTCCCTGGATAATCCGGGTAAGGGGAAGAAACAGGCTCAGGCCGATGTGGCCAATAGAAACTCGCGAATGGTCACTGGAGAGCAATTAGATAAACTGGGACTCGGCACAACCTCGCAGGCTGTGTTGATGCTGCCGGGGGTAACCACCAGTGGAGGAAGAATCACCATCCGTGGAGGCACACCCAGTATCGGACCCGGTGGAAGTGTGGAGCCTTTGGTGATCACTGACGGTGTTCCTGCCACCAATACCGAAGTGGCCACATACCTGAACACGATCCCGCCGCAGCTTATAGAATCTATTGAAGTAATGACCGGCGGAGAGGCCGCACAATTTGGATCCAGGGGGTTTAACGGTGTGATCATCGTAAAAACTGTCAAGCAAATGAGGGACCTTCCGTTTGACCCTAAAACCGGCTTCAGGTATATCATGCCGCAGGGCTATCACAAAGCACCGGAGTTTTATATGCCCCGTTATGATGAACCCGCTGTGAGAAGCCTGAACTTTACAGACAACCGATCAACCATTTTTTGGTCGGGAGAAGTAGTAACGGACAAAACGGGTAAGGCTCGAGTGAAGTTTTATGCAGCCGACCGGCCTGAGACCTATACCATTCATGTAAAAGGAATGAGTGCAAAGGGGGATTTGCTGGAGAAAACGATAATCGTCGGAAAAAAATAAAATAAGCTTCCGCTATCTTTATGCCCGTCAAGGATTACGTGTACATGACTGAAACAGCAGGAAAGGCTATACCAAGACCGGATGAATGGCATCTTGTAGAGCGTTTGAAAAAAGGCGATGCAGCGGCCTTCAAACTCATCGTGGAAAGCCGTAAGGATCTAGTATACAATACGGCCATTGGTCTGCTCCAGAATGCGGAAGATGCAGAAGATATTACCCAGGAAGTCTTTATAAAGGTTTTTGAGTCTGTTCACCAGTTCAAAGGTGAGTCGGCCTTTTCCACTTGGTTGTACAAGATTGCCGTTACCAAATCGTTAGAACTGATCAGGAGCCGGAAACGGAAAAAGCGGTTTGCATTTATCACCAGTTTGTTTGGAGAAAACAACGAGCCCCGGTATGAGCCTGTGGATTTTGTGCATCCGGGGGTGCAGTTGGATAACCGGGAAAGGGCTGCCAAACTTTTTCTTGCAATTTCCCAACTAGTTGAAAACCAAAGAATTGCCTTTACGTTGCATAAGGTTGAAGGCGTTTCCTACCAGGAAATTGCTGAAATAATGGGTGTAACCGTATCGGCCGTGGAGTCATTGATCCACAGGGCCAAGGCCAATTTGCGGAAATTATTAGAAGACTACTATAAAAACCAACCGTAACCACAATTTTTTTAATTTACCAGCATCAAATAATGTACATGAAAAGCAGGGAACATATACAAAAAGAGGTGGATCTGACCTTGGAAAGCCTGGAAGGCTTACAAAGGGCGGAAACCACGCCTTTCTTCTACACGCGCCTGATGGCCCGCCTTGAGCAGCCAGAGGTAACCGTTTGGAACAGATGGATGGCCTGGTTGGCAAAACCAGCGGTCTCCCTGGGTATCTTGCTTTTGTTCCTGATGTTGAATGGATATCTGTTGATGAATAAGTATCAACAGGAAGATGAGCAGGTGACGCCTGGAACGGAGTACGTTGCGCAACAAATTTCCTATTTCGATAATAGTACGCCATGAAAGCCTTGACATTAAATAAATGGGTACTGCTGCTGGTGATCTTCCTTGTGCTGTCTAATCTGGCACTTGTGTTCTTCGCTTTTTCGAATTCAGCACCGAAAAAGAATCACCAGGAGGATTGGATGAAGAAGGAACTGGGTTTATCGGATGAACAATCCAGGCAGTTCAAAGAAAAGAAAGAGTCCTTCATGACCACCATGAAACCCAGATGGGAGCAGGTGAACCTGTTGAAGGATAGTTTATACAAGCATCTTGGGGACGAAGAAGTTCCTGATTCGCTGGTCCACTATTACACAAGCAGGTGGATGGAAAAAACCCGCGAAAATGACCAGTTGCTTTTTCATCATTTCCGCGATCTACGCAAATCCTGCAAAAAGGAACAATTGCCGAAATACGATACCATCGTAGCAAAGATGGTCACCAGGCGGTACAAGAAATAGCTATTAGCTAATAGCTATTAGCTAGTGTAGGGCTAGTAATGGCAGCTTAAGGTGCTCGGAAATACTTGCTGTTTCAGAACCCAGTAAAAAATGGTCCAGCCAACTGTGCTGGTGCGGGATCGTCACCACCCAGTCACCGCCTTTTGCGTTAATGTATTGTTCGATGGAATGCGGGATCGTATCTGCAAACGGGGTAACTACGGGATCTTTTCCAAAGAAATGCTTGATTTTCTGTTTAGCAATATTGTCTTCCGGCAGGGCCACTTCCACTTTGTCTTGCACATGCAAAAACTGTAGCCTGGCATCCAGTCTGTCTGATAGCATTTTGAGGGCTTCACATTGCTGATCCGTGAGTGCTTCACTATAATCTGTGCATACGATGATATCCTGGATAGGTTTCCAGGTTTCGTTAGCGGGAATGGAAAGCGCGGGACAGGGCGCTTTTCTCAGGAGGTTCTGGGTAACAGTACCGTAGAACAGTCTGCCGAGGCCCGATTTACCTTTGTTTCCCAGGATGATCATGCTGATGTTCCGCGTTCTGGCGTATTCCACCACCTCCTGAAAGTGACCACCGGAGGTAACGAAAACCTCAACATCGAAATGAAAATCTCCTTTGTGATCACCAATAAATTTCCAGGTCCGTTCGGTGAAACTTTTCCGGATGCTTTCATATTCATAGACCGCCGTATTCGTTTCCGGGGAAGCCGAAAACGGGACATCAAACACATGCAATACGTGAAGTTTTGCAATGAAGTGTTTGTTCAACTCAAACGCATAACGGAGCGCATTGGCAGAAGCATCGGAAAAATCAACCGGAATAAGGAAATGCAGCATACTCGGGATTTATAGTAAGGTATCAAAAAAGCATTGCAACTTGGCAAAAAATTAACGAAAGCAAATGTTCCTTTTTCTTGTTTTTACGTCTACCTTTCAATTAGTCATTCAGACGTATGAAACAATATCTTTCCGCACTGATCATCAGCATTGCCGCTATTGTTGCTGTTCTTCTTCTTTCCAATGCATACAAGTATAAATTTAAATCCCAGGAAACAATTTCTGTTGTGGGTCTGGCCGAAACAGATTTCACCAGCGATCTCATTGTATGGGAGGGCTCTTTCAGTAGGAAAAGTATGGAATTAAAAGAAGCCTATGCTTTGTTGAAGGTTGATGAGAACGAGATCAGGGCTTACCTGAAGGGCCAGGGCATTCCTGATAGCTCCATCATCTTTACAGCTGTGGATATTACCAAAGAGGTGACACAGGTGTATGACAAAGCAGGCAATATTGCAGGAAGTAATTTTGCCGGATACACGCTGACGCAGAAAGTGAAAATTGAATCGATGAACATCGATAAAGTGGAAAAGCTTTCCCGTGAAGTGACGGGTCTTATTGAGAAGGGTATTGAATTCAATTCCTCCACTCCGCTTTATTTCTATACCAAACTTGCAGGCTTGAAAATGGATTTGCTGGCCAAGGCATCTGCCGATGCCAAAGAACGCGCCGAAACCATCGCGAAGAGCGCCGGCAGCAATCTGGGAAGTGTGCAGAAAGCCACGATGGGTGTATTCCAGATCACAGGCAAGAATAAAAATGAAGACTTCAGCTATGGAGGTTCATTCAACACGGAAGACAAATACAAAACCGCTTCGGTGACCATCCGTATGGAATACAAAGTAAACTAGGTCACTGCCTGGCAAAGGCTAATAATGCCTGGCTGAGGACGAGTAAGTCGCTGAATTGTTCCGGTTTCTTAAAATATTGCAGCGCACCTTTTTGTTCGCAGGCTGATTTGAACATTTCGGAATCAGATGTGCTCCAGATCACAACGGGGATAGCGTCATACTCCGGGTGCCGGCGGAGGATATCCAGAAATTCAGCCCCTGTATGGTCAGGCATATTGTAGTCTACGATCAGAAGTTGGGGAAGTTCTGTTGGGTTGTTTTTCAGGTACACGAGTGCTTCGCGGACTGAGGAAACAGCCCTGAGGGTGATTTGTGGGTTCGTGCGTTGAAGGGCTTCCGTAAGAAGCTGCTGATCATCCGCATCGTCATCTGCAAGCAGGAAAATCGTCTTCACATCTGCAAGGTACAAATTCAGGCAAAAGGTGCACGGTTGTGTGGGAAATAAACTGCTGTACCCAACCTTAACCCCCAAACATTGCCACACTACCGCATTTCCACATTACCACATTAAAAAAGGAACGCATCAGCGTTCCTTTTTTCTGTAGCCCGTACGAGATTCGAACTCGTGATTCCTCCGTGAAAGGGAGGCGTCTTAACCCCTTGACCAACGGGCCGTTTGTTTTTGGGGAGTGCAAAGATATACATGAGATGTTTTCCGGCAAAATTTTTTTACGCGACATTGCCGCATTGCCACATTGCCGCATTCTCACTTTTACAACGTAACTTGGGCTTCCATTTTTAACCATTAAGTATTTGAAATGAGTACAGTTAAAGTTGCAATTAACGGATTTGGCAGGATCGGACGCCTGGTATACAGGCAGATTTACAACATGAAGGGGATAGACATCGTGGCAATCAATGACCTGACAAGCCCCAAAGTTCTTGCACATCTGTTGAAATATGACACAGCGCAGGGGCGCTTTGATGCGGAAGTATCTGCTACCGATAATTCTATTGTTGTCAACGGAGATGAGATCAAGATTTACGCGCAGAAAGATCCGGCGCAGATTCCATGGGGTTCACACCAGGTGGATGTTGTACTGGAATGTACGGGTTTCTTTACCGATAAGGATAAAGCAGCCGCACACATCACTGCGGGAGCCCGCAAAGTGGTGATTTCCGCACCTGCAACAGGAGATCTCAAGACCATCGTGTTCAATGTGAACCATGATACATTGGATGGCACAGAAACCATCATCAGCTGTGCATCCTGCACCACCAATTGCCTGGCGCCGATGGCAAAAGTACTTGACGACAGCTTTGGTATCCTTGGCGGTCTCATGACTACCGTTCACGCGTATACGAATGACCAGAATACACAGGATGCGCCACATCCCAAGGGTGACCTGAGGCGTGCAAGGGCAGCCGCGCAAAACATCGTACCTAACAGTACGGGTGCAGCGAAAGCCATCGGACTGGTACTCCCAAGCCTGAAAGGCAAGCTGGATGGTACTGCACAGCGCGTACCAACCCTTACCGGTTCACTTACAGAG
>JBASZQ010000097.1:0-34132 GCA_049661025.1 Chitinophagaceae bacterium
TGGGGTGGATTGGTGAAGTCTTCCACTCACTATCCAATGATTGATGGCGGACGCGTTACCGCACCTGATAACGCTGTGTTTGATCCCATCAACCGGAAATGGGTAGCCGAAAATGAAGGCGTTCCTCCGGATATTGATGTAAGGCAGGATGCAAAGTCCTTACAAGCAGGAAGAGATCCGCAACTGGAACGTGCCGTTAAAGAACTGCTCCAGCAGTTAAGTAAGCAACCGCCACCAGTGATCAAAGCGCCGGAATATTCCACACCGGTAAAAACAAAAGACTAAAACAAAAAAGAGCAGGCCCGGTGCCTGCTCTTTTTTATTCCACATAAAATACATCCCGTAGTCGAATATCCACACTTGAACTACCGATCATTACTCGGAATGCGCCAGGCTCAATTACCTGTTTCATATGGATATCCCACATCATCAGCATTTCTGGCGTAATGATAAATTCCAACTGCTTTGATTCGCCAGGTTTCAGTTGAACCCTTTGGAACGACTTGAGCTCTTTCAATGGCCTTGCCACAGAAGCCAATTCATCCCGCAAATACAGCTGAACCACTTCTTCTCCGGAAACAATTCCCCGGTTACTAACAGTCAAGCTCACCCGAAGTGAATCATCTTTATTGATCTTCGCCCTAGAAAGCTTCAGATCATTGTAATCAAACTGCGTGTAACTAAGTCCATGGCCAAATGGAAACAAGGGCATTCCCGTCAGGTTATTATAGTCGTCTCCCCTGCCCGTTGGCTTATGATAATATACCCACGGCAACTGAGCTTCTGAAACTGGAAAACTGATGGGTAGCTTTCCAGAAGGGTTGACATCACCCCATATCATATCTGCAATGGCGGCCCCACCTGCCTCACCTGGGTACCAGACCATGGCAACGGATGCCACATCATCGATCCATTTATTCATCGTTATGGCACTACCGCCCACCAGCAATACAATCACGGGCTTACCTGTGGCAGCAACCGCCTTGATCATATCCTCCTGCAGGCCCGGTAAAGCTAGCGATGCCCGGTCCCGAAACTCCCCCTCTTCAATCCCTGCAACAACAATAGCTACATCACTCTTCTTTGCCGTTTCTACTGCTGCGCGGATTTTATCCTGCGCATCATCTTTCACGCCAACCGTCCAGACCAATCTGAACCAGGCATTGCCAGAAGGTTCACGATATTCAATACGGATATCATAAGCCTTCCCTTTCTCAAAATAGAAAGGAGCCAAACGGGTGTGATAAGATTGTTTCTCCCAATGGTTGAGGAGTAATTTATCGTTTATCCATAACCGGTAGCCATCATTGCCATCGATCCCAATATTGAATGTTCCTGTTTCAGGGTTAATGATCTTTCCGGTCCATCTGGCCGAGAAAAAATCATAATTGATCTTCTCAGGATTCGGGGAAAAAAGAGTCCATTGAAAGGCAATCTGTTTATCGATGCGTTTCAAAACAGGCTCTCCTTGCAGGGTGATATTGTTGAAATAGCTGCCTTGCAGACCAGTCATTTGTTTGCCATTCTCCATATTGACCAAGGCAGTTTCAGGGACGATGTTCCAGGTCTTGTGCTCCCGCCCCGGGCCAGGTGCAAAAGCCACAGCAATATCTTTTCTTTCACGCAGTGCCTTGAGCATCGAGATCTTCTCAATGCCAGGACCACTGTACCCTCCGAGGCGGGCTTCATCAGCATCCACGCCAATCAATGCAATTTTTTTCAGTTGTTTGCCCAGGGGAAGTGCGGGCATTGTTGATCCGGAAGGCGCGTCATTCTTCAATAAAACAAACGATTTCGCGGCGGCTTCCCTTGCCAGACTGCGATGTGCCGCTACCGTCCAAGGTTCCACATCTTCCATGCCCACATAAGGCCTTTCAAATAGTCCGAGTTCAAACTTCACCCTTAAAACCCTTGCCACGGCAGAATCAAATGCTGCGGCATTGATGGTTCCATCCAGAAAATGCTTGTTAAAAAGGGTATGATGTTCATATGCGGTTTGAAACATCACATCCTGACCATTTTCCACGGCGCTACGTCCTGCATCTGCATAGTTTGAAGCGGTAAAATGCAAAACATTTGCACCACCTGTTGCACCAGCATCGGATAAAACAAATCCCGTAAAACCCCAGTCTTTACGAAGCTTTTTATTCAGGAGCCAGTTGTTGGCTGAACTCGGTGAACCATCAATGGAATTGTAGGCAGACATGATGCTCCTCGCACCGCCTTTCTGAATCACCGCTTTGAAAGGAATAAAATAAGTCTCCTCCATCAATCGCTCATTCAAATGAATAGGATAGCTGTCCCTCCCACCATCCCCGTGGTTCACAGCAAAATGTTTTGGATTGGTGACGATGCCCCTTTGTTCAAATGCCTTTACAAAAGCTACACCCATGGCTGCACTGAGTACGGGATCCTCGCTATAGGTTTCTTCAGTGCGGCCCCAACGCGGATCTGTTGCCAGGTTCACCACTGGGGAGAGTACATGACGGATACCACGTGATCTGGTCTCATTGGCAATGGCGGCAGCCACGCGAGTCATTAAAGAACTATCCCAGGTAGCAGCCAGTGCAATAGACTGCGGAAATGCCGTGGCCTCACTTCTCACGAGACCATGCAAAGCTTCATCAAAGGCAATGATGGGTATGCCCAATCGGGTATTCTCGATAAAATACCGTTGGATATTGTTGATCTTCCGAAGTGTTTGCCGGGCCGAAGAAGAAACACTATACTGCAACATCTGCGAAGACGCACCTTGCTGTTGTTGCACTGTATTTACCTGAAATCCAAAGATGCCATGTCTGAATCTCGCAGAGTCATCCCCCAAATCACCCGGGATCATGAACAACTGCCAGAATTTCTCTTCGGCTGTCATTCTTCGTAAAAGGTCTTCCACCCTTTGCTGGATGGGCAGGCCAGCATCTTTATACGGCCATTTGACCTGTCCACAGACAGGTTGAACAAGAACAAAGCATACAATAATGAAAAGACGTGCGTTCATATGCGGTAATCTCGCAACAATGCTAATGAATGTTCATGAAATCACGACAATTAGACCGCAGAATGGGGAAACCCTTGCACACTGGAAGGTCAATAACGGAAGATTTCCTGTGGAACAAGATTTGAACTAATCATGAAACATTAATCAACATTAAACCGAACAACTATGCTTAGGTATTCAGTGATCTTTTTGATCGTAGCCATCATCGCGGGTATATTCGGATTTGGAGGCATCGCAGCAGGTGCTGCAGGCATTGCTAAAATCCTTTTCGTCATCTTCCTGATTCTTTTTGTAGTATCCCTGCTGACAGGAAAAAAATCCGTTTAACCATATGACCAAATATGTAACAAGAGCAGGTATACTATTCCTGGGTATACTTTCCACCCTTGTGCTCAAAGCTCAGGAAAAAGGTCTCGATATAGATATCAATATCAACAAAAAGGAGTGGTATGAACAGACCTGGGTACTGGTTACCGGTGGTGCCATTGTTCTCTTTCTGGTTGTACTTGCCGCGCGTAAAAAATCCTAAACAAAAAGGGAGAGGCGCTCTTCGCACTTCTCCCTTCATCTTCTTCCTTTTCTGTCTTATAAATTATACTGCTTCATCTTATTAAACAGGGTTTTCCGATCAATACCCAATTTCAACGCCGCCTTGGTGCGGTTATACTTCACGTCCTCAAGCACCTTGCGTAATACTTCTGCCTCCGCTTGTGCAGACGCAGCTTTCAGATCAATGGGCAATTCTGGTTTTGGTGCCTCTACCACTACCCGCTCTTCCTCAGGATGCCTGGGCTCAGGAGCCACGGACGTGATAAACCGATCAAAGTATACAATCTCTTGCGGAAGCGCAGATGCTTCAATGCTCGGTGTATCTGCGAGCAGTGCGGCCCTGCGAACCACATTGCGGAGTTCACGAAGATTCCCTGGCCAGTTGTATCGCTTGAAGAGATCTTCCACCTTATCATCAAATCCATCAATCTGTTTTCCCAGTTCTTCATTGGCTTCCTGTAGAAAATGTCCGGCAAAAAGCATCACATCTTCCTGCATTTCACGGAGCGAAGGAACATTGACGGTAAATTCATTGAATCGATAATATAAGTCCTCACGGAACTTTCCCTTCTGCGCGGCATGCTTGAGATTTTCATTGGAGGCCACAATGATCCGCACATCAATCTCAATATCTTTAACGCCCCCAACCCTACGAAGCTTTCGCTCCTGCACCAGCCTGAGCAAGCCCACCTGAATATCATAGCTAAGGTTGGCGATCTCATCAAGAAAGATGGTTCCGCCATTAGCCAGCTCAAACTGTCCTGGCTTTGCATTCACGGCACCGGTAAATGATCCTTTCTCATGTCCCCACAATTCGCTTCCGGCAAGTTCCTTGGTAAGAGCACCACAATCCACAGCAATGAATGGGGCTCCCCTTCTTTGACTGAGATCATGAATAGACTTTGCAACATGTTCTTTTCCTGCGCCGCTCTCGCCATAGATGATCACGCTGAAATTGGTAGGCGCCACCAACTTCACTTCATTGTACATGAGCTTTGCTGCAGCAGAACTACCTTTGATGAATCCGGATAACTTCTTGCTACCCTCTCTACGATTACTCGACGTTGCAACTGAATTTGTTGCAGCGTCAACAGGAGTTTTTATGAAGGATGTACCGATGGCCCGCTTGGTCATGGTGAGTATCTCATCAGGAATGAGCGGCTTAATCACGTAGTCAAGCGCGCCACGCTTAATCACGTCCACGGCTACCCGCACATCAGAATAACCCGTGATAATGATGATCTTCAGATCGGGTACAATGAGGTGTGATTTTTCGATAAAATCCCTTCCTTCCATATCCTTGAGCCTGAAATCGCAAAACACGAGATCATAGGCCTTCTGGCCAACCATCTCCAATGCTGTTTTGCCACTATACGCAGCTTCAACATCAAATCCATGCCTTGTCAGAAAGCGCTCAAGCAAACGGCAGATATCCATATCATCATCTACCAGAAGAATTCTTGCCATAGTCAAATGTAGGTAATTGGGTGTGGAAATTAAGAATGGTCAGATCGGCTGTTTTCAATCAGTTTAAGGATATGCTGGGTGCTAAATGGTTTTCCCACCATCGTCATGGCACCAAGTTCCTTCGACTGCACCTGCAGTTGTGGATTGGCCATTGCACTAATAATAATAATATCGCAAGCAGGTTGTACCGATTTGAAATAAGGCAACAGTTCCAGACTGTTTCCATCGGGCAAATTAATATCCAGAATCAGGTATCGATAGTTTCCTCGTTGATACAAGTTCTTACCGTCCCTGATCGTCTCCGCGCTTTCAACCGCGAATCCTTTCCTTTGAAGAAAACGGGTCAATAAACGGGATATCTCCGTTTCATCGTCAATAATTAAAATTTTCAAGGGTTGATTACTCGCTGTCATGATCTTCAGTTTCAACGGCTCTATTTCAACAACCGGGTTACCCCTCTCAGTCCCCAGGTTCCGAGCGTTCTGCTCAGCAAACGGGACTTACGAAAAAATATCCTGTCCGCCAATGCAATGGCACCCACCACTGCGCCAGTCTTCAAAATTCCTTTTCCTCCTTCTCCGTTTCCCTGAAATAAATTCGAAGTTGCCCGTCTTACGATATACCCTGGAGTAAAATGTTCCACAAGCTGTTCAAAACTATCCTTTAGCATAAACTCCTTCTCCTTCAGCGTGCGTTGCTTCTCTTCAATTTTTTTACGGATAACGGTATGATAGTTTTCTTTAGTCATTTTCGATATTGTTAATGATGGTGTTCATGAAGACATTCTTCAGGACTGATTTGCCAATCGTTATAATGGCGATACCTATGATTGCCGCAACGGCCGCAGTGATCAGATAACCCAAATACGCACTATTCAAATAGTCATTCAAGGCAGCCGCAGCACCAAACAGCAATAACAGTAAAACAATAAACCCGAAGCCCATGGCGGCCAGCAAAACAATAGCTGCCGCAAGCCCCTGTGATATCTTGTCTGCCCCCTTCAATACCTCTAATTCTACCCTGTTCTCAACATATTCACGCGTATGCACCGCCACATCGGAAATCTTATCAAACAGCTCTTCTTTGTACGTCATATCGGTTCTGATTTATCCGGAATGAAAGAAGAGAGGGACAACCCTCTCTCCTATTCTGTTCCCTAAGCTTCACGTAAATTATCGATGGTATGCTGTACATCATCACGCATCTCCTGTGATGATTGCTTTACATCCCTTTTAAATTTCCGGGCAGATCCCGCAAGGTCCTGCATCTGATCACCGAACCGCTTTCCAATTTCATTTGCGCCGTCAACTATTTTTTGACGGGTGTTTGAGCCTTTGTCAGGCGCCACCAGGATACCGATCAATGTTCCTGCTGCCAGTCCCGCCAGCACTCCTGCGATTACACTTCCTGCATTGTTTGCCATAGTATTTGTTTTACTTGTTGAAAATTGAATAGTTTGCATTTGCGAGAGACTGGAGCATTACCCTCAGCCTTGCATATTTCTTCCTATGAAATTTTAATGCCGCAATGCCGCCAGTGTGGGACCTTTCTATTCAACGATACAAAGCATTGATTCCCATAGACTTATAACGGCAATATCTGTAACCAGTCCGCTGTAACTATCAGGCTGATTTTAAATTATGAGCAACAAATTCCCCAAAGTGAGTAACCGTCATGCCACAAAAAACGTTTAGAAATATTCAGAAGTTTGCAGTCACTACTCTCGTGATCACCATCATTCTGATCCTGGTGGTTTCCATTGTATTGACGAACGTAAACTTCTTCATCAATCAAACCGCCCATACCAACGAAGTAATTACGCTCACCTCGAGAATACAAAATTCGATCCTACGCACAGAAACTTCACTAAGGGCGTTTGCCATCACAAACAATCCTGTATTCTTTGACGACTATAAAACAGAAAAAGAAAATACATGGAAAAGGATTGACGACTTACAACGCAAAGTGTTGGATAATTCTTTACAGCAAGCCCGGATTGATACCTTGAAACAATTGGTGGGTCGTAGGTTTGCCGGGCTCGACAGTACTGCCGACTTTACCTTCAACAAAATCAATGGTGAGGAAAGAATTATATCAGACAGGGTAAACTACTCCAGGGAAACCAGCAGACAATTAAGAAATGTTATTGACCGCATATCCAATCTTGAGACCTTCCTGCTGAAGGAACGGTCTAGAAAGCTGGAGAACAACTTTACATTGTTGGTCCCTTTTCTGATCATCGGGTTCGGAATCGGTCTGGTTGCATCCATTCTAAATTTCATTTCCGTCAAACACTTTGAAAAGTCTCAAAACATTTCGGACGAAAAGATAAATGCCTACCAGGAACAACTGAAAGAACAGATCAGCAATCTTGCCCGCGTCAATAAAGACCTTGAGCAATTCTCGTATGTTGCTTCGCATGATCTTCAGGAGCCACTCCGGAAGATAATGAGCTTTGGAGAATTGCTTCAGGAAAGTAATATTGATAAACTGGATGATGAGGGGAAAATGTATGTAGACAAGATCATGTCGTCCTCATCCAGAATGCGCATCCTTATCCAGGATTTACTGAACTATAGCAGGGCTGGAAGAATGACCGTTGACGACAAAGAAGTTGATCTCAATAAGGTGATACTTGAGGTAACAGATGATCTCGTATTAGCAATCAAAGACAAAGAAGCCCGGATTACAACAGATCCGCTGCCAAGGGTACCGGGAAACTTCACCTTGTTCAAACAGGTCTTTCAAAATCTGATTACAAATGCACTAAAATTCTCAAAACCCGGCATTGCTCCCTCGGTCCATATCCAAACCGAACCGATGACTAAAAAAGGATTTGAGATGATGCCTGATAAATCCGGCAAAACAAGCTACGCGTTGATTGTTGTTAAAGATAATGGCATCGGTTTCGACAGTTCCTACACAGAAAAGATCTTTGTGATTTTCCAAAGGCTGCACAGCAGGGATGATTACGAGGGAACAGGAATAGGACTGGCCATCTGCAAAAAGATCATCGAAAACGGCGGCGGCAGAATCTGGGCAGAGAGTGAAAAAGGAATAGGCAGCAGTTTTTGGATCCTGCTGCCTACGGATGTATGATGAGAAACCGAATTGAATTATAGTTTTGCCATCTCTCCTTGCGATCGTTTGATCTGCTCCTGTTGCATTTTGATCAATTGCAAAACTGATTCTGGTAGCGCTGACAATTCTGTGACAAATTGTGTATACAAATTCCCGATGGTAGTTTCCAGCTGCTTAGCGCAACTAATCAAAAAAGTGGCGGGTTTTTGGTAAACTGCACGTTCAAAAAGCTTTGCACCTGGCAGTACATAGTTCGTCTGTGATGAAGATGGCGTAAAGTTCGGCAATACTTCACTAATGGCTTTTGCGGCATGCTCGCTCTCTTCGGCTTTACCGAAGAAGAAATCTTTCAAACGCTGATCCCTGGCTGCATTGCCGGCTTGGTCATATGCCATCATTCTCTCCTGGTTTGCCCAATAAAGGGTCTTAAGTTCCGTAAGGTTTTCATGCATCTGTTTCATAAGCATTGTTACTTTATACATGATGTCAGGAAAAGACCGTGCCACGGAGGCATACTAAAAACACAAAATTTTCTAAAGATGATAAATCGATTTATGTAGAATGGTAACGGTCATACCGCAAAAAAATGTTGAACAAATTTTTAACCTGATGTTTCACATTAGAATGAGAAGTTGTAATATTATCGCAGGATCGCAACCTGAACTTCAGATCCTTCAACATTAACCCTTTTGCGAGAATAGACACCCCAACTTGGGGATTTATTTCCAAATAATCTTGTTTTAATCGATGACCAACCATCCCAACATCATGAATATTGTAGTGGCTGACGATGACATGGACGATCAGATGCTGATGAAAAAAGCTTTTCAAAAAGGCACCAAACATGTGAATTTTGTATTTGTAGAGAACGGCCTTGAATTAATGAACTATCTGGAACGGGAAGGGAAATACAATGATGATAAGATGTATCCTGAGCCTGACCTTATTTTACTTGACCTGAATATGCCGAAAAAAGATGGCCGTGAGGTATTGGCTGAGCTTAAAAAATCCCATGAATTCTGCAAAATTCCCGTGGTTGTCTTTACCACTTCCGAGTCCTATGATGATTTGATCTTCAGTTACACAAAAGGAGGAAACAGTTATATTGTAAAACCTACCTCTTTTGATGATCTGATTAAAGTAGGAACTGAACTGGAAAACTACTGGCACAAAACCGTTTCTCTTCCCAGATAAATATGCCTAAAGAAAATATCCATATTTTATATGTGGATGACGATGAAGACGACTTTCTGCTGCTCAGGATGCAGATGGCCAAATTGACCAGTCGAAACTACATCGTTGAGCGGGCTGCTTCATTTGAGGAAGCCCTGGAGAAGTATACCGGCAACTTTGATATTGTGTTGCTTGACTATCGGCTCGGCAAAGAAGATGGTCTTGAACTATTAAGAATCATTAAGGAAAGGAGAAGATTTCTGCCGGTGATCATGCTCACCGGGATGGAAGATTCGGCAGTTGACAGTGAGGCTTTGAAATTCGGGGCTTCAGACTACTTGGTTAAAGGCGCCTTTAAACCACATGAGCTGGAACGGGCGATCCGTTATGCCATTACCGCTGCTTTATCGCTGCAGGACCTTGAAGTGAACAGCAATCGTTTCCGCATGCTGTTCCAGAAATCTGCGGACCCCATCATCATCATCAATAAAAAAGGGGATATCCTCAATTGGAATCCCAGTTTCGAGAATCTGTTCCCCATGCCCGAAACCATTGGAAAATGGGAAGAGATCAATATTACGGAACTGATGGTTGAACAGGAAAGTGTTTGCACCATCCGGAAGGCTTTAGAGGAAGGAAATGAACTTGGAGATTTTGAAGCGCAGATGCATAGAAATGGTTCCAAGCCTGTTAATGTGATGTTGAATATGATCCTGCACGATGTGGAGTCCGGCAACTACCAGATCATGATCAAAGACATTACCTCCGTAAAGGAAAAAGAAGTGGAGGCCCAGACTACGAGGAAGTTTGCCTCAACGGGACGCATAGCCAGAGTATTGGCACACGAGATTAAAAACCCGTTAACCAATATCTCTCTGTCGATAGACCAACTGAAGTATGACCTGCCGGAACCCGTTCTGAAAGATTCAGTGGATCTGCTGGAGATGATAGACAGAAACAGTAAAAGGATCAATGAACTGATCAACCAATTGCTGGACGCCACACGGTACACTGAACTCAAACGCCAACCATATCCCATCAATCAATTGGTGGAAGAGACCCTTGAACAGGCAAAAGATACCATCCTTTTAAAAGAGATTAAAGTTGTCAAGGATCTGGACAAGGATGAACGAATTCTGATGTTAGATGTGGAGAAGATCAAAATCGTTTTATTTAATCTGATCATCAACGCCATTGACGCGATGGAAGGTAAACAGGGAATTCTCACGCTTAGAACATCCATCGATAACAAAAGATCTTGCATTGAAGTGGCCGACAATGGAATTGGATTAACGCCGGAACAGCTGGATAAAATATTCGAACCTTTCTATACAAGCAAACCTCAGGGTACCGGCCTTGGTCTGACCAATGCTCAAGGTATCATGATCAGTCACCAGGGATTGCTAAAGGTCAAGAGCAAGGCCGGTGTTGGCACCAGTTTCTATATGGTATTCCCTGAGGAATAATGCTAATCAACACAATTGCTATTTAAAATAACGACGGAGGGTCCATGCCATTTTTTCATGACTCTGTATCAACTCAGTAAGAAAATCTGCTGTTCCCGCATCTTTGAACTCCTCGTCCGCTTTATCAATGCCTTCACGCAAACTCCTGATCACCGCTTCATGATCTTCCAGCAACTCTTTTACCATGTCCAGGTTGTTAGCCGGGTTCTTTCCTGGAGCCTCCTTCAGTTGTGAATGCTTCGCAAATTCTGATGTGGTGCCGATGGCCATTCCACCCAGCTGGCTTACCCTTTCTGCAATTTCATCAATGGACTCTGCCATTTGCTCATAGTGGGATTCAAACAACTTGTGCAATTCCATGAAATTATCACCCTTCACATTCCAATGATATTTTCGCAATTTCGTGTAAAGCAGTTGCGCATCTGCGAGGCAGGAGTTCAATAAATTTACGGACCCTTTTAAGTTTTTGTCGGCGATACCAATATTCGGTTTCATATAAAGTGATTGTACGCTAGCCTTACAATCTGTATGCCTCATGAAAAACGTAAAAACTGGGCAAATGAATGCCCAATACGGGGAATGAGCGGACTGATGCCTTACAGTCATAGCGACGAATTACGCGTTGTTTAGCTCGACGCCGCGCTGGCATGGTATTCTTCAATTAAACCCTGCATGCCCGGATTCAAACATTTTTTCAAGGCCTTCGGAAAGGCATTTACACTGTCCGTCAACAATGATGTTCCACGGATGAGCGCGGCACTCAGTTTCTACACTTTTTTTGCATTGGCTCCTGTTATCGTGCTGGTCACATTTTTCTCCAACTGGATCTATAAAGACGGCGTTCTGGAAGCGGGCATATACCTGGAACTTTCACAGTTTCTTGGCACAGATGCAGCTGCGCAGGTGCGCCAGGTAGTGTTGAACTCCGGACAGTTTGATTGGAGCAACCCTGTCTCTATCATTACCCTTATTGCACTAATATTTTCTGCAACAGGTGTGTTTACAGAAATACAATCTTCTGTCAACCTGATTTGGTCGCTCAAAGCCAAGCCGAAAAAAGGTTGGCTGAAATTCATCGTCAACAGATTCATGAGTTTATCGATCATCATTGGGCTTGGATTCATCATGCTGGTGTCATTGATCATCAGTACCGGGATCGACATCCTCGTAGCGAAGCTTTCTGAAAAAATTCCTTCCGGTATGCTTGTTGCATCCTGGGTGATCAACCTTTTGTTTACGCTCATTGTGATCAGCCTGGTATTTGGCATTATTTACAAATTTTTTCCGGATGCTAAAGTAAAATGGAGTAATATCACGATCGCAGCAATCACAACGGCGTTATTTTTCATGTTTGGAAAATACCTGATCAGCTTATATATTGGCCAGAAGAATCCAACCCGTGTGTATGGCACCGCAGGTTCTATCGTTGTTGTGTTGCTCTGGGTATATTTTTCATCAATGATCCTGTATTTTGGGGCTTGCTTCACCAAAACTTATGCGCAGATATCAGGGCAGGAGATTTATCCGAATGAATACTCAGTTTTTGTAGAAAGCGTAGAGATCACAAATAAGAAATCACTACAGCTTCAGGAAGATAATATGGAAGTAAAGTCAAAAGATGTAGATATCCAGATCGCTCCCGGCGCTGAGTTGAATACCAAACAGAACTGAACAAAAAACGATAGATATGAAATCACTGGCTGCAAAAATTCTCATCGGCTGTGTGTTGATCACCGGGCTTGGATTACTGAGTGGATTAATGACCACACCTGAAATCCAGGGCTGGTACGTGAATCTCAACAAGCCTTCATGGAATCCGCCCAATTGGCTCTTCGGACCTGTATGGACAACACTTTATATCCTGATGGGCATTTCTGTAGCGCTGGTGTGGCACTCATCGCACCCCAAAAAACAACAGGCCCTAATGATCTTTGCAGCACAGTTTATTCTAAATCTGGCCTGGACCTTTATTTTCTTCAATCAACATCAACTGCAACTTGCATTCATTGAGATCGTGGCATTGTGGATCATGATCATCATCAACATCATTGTGTTTTACAGGATCCATAAAACGGCCGGTCTTTTATTGGTGCCGTACCTGGCCTGGGTAAGTTTTGCCGCGTTCCTGAATTTCACCATCATGCAAATGAATAGTTGATCCTTATTTTTTCAATAGCAGGTTCACCAAAGCAAGGATGATGATGGCACCAAGTGCGCTGGTGAGGGTAACACCCAGCAGGCCTTCATCCAATGAAGCACCCAGATACCCAAACAACCATAGGCCAATAAAACTTCCTAAAATACCGATGGCTAGATTACCTGCCACACCGAGTTTACGGTCCTTATAAACAATAGCACCCAGCCATCCGGCGAGGGCGCCCATGAGTAGTGTTGCGATGAATTCCATGTCTGAACATTAACATAACAAAAGCAGGGGCTTGAAAGCCCCCGCGGAAAACCAAGCGTCCGATTACTTAAACCGAACGTTATATGTCACACCTATACCTAAGCTTCCAATATTGCCACCGTTTGTATCCGGTCGGAAAATATTATTGTAGTACCCAAAGAAATTCCAGTGGTAATTGTGGTATCCCAGTTGCGGCCTGAGGTATGCACCGCCCTTAGGATCTCCATCGCCCGTTATAAAACTGTACCCACCATCCAATCCTGCAAAAAAACCTGCGGCACTGGGGTATATACGTACAAATGCACCGAGAGGGATTGTTCCAAAGCCGGAGAAATTATCTTTTCCAAAGAAATGATTGTACCCGGTGGTAAGACCAATGCCAATATGATCTGTTTCCATAAACTGGCCTTTCAATTCAAGACCAGCAACCACGCTGCTATAGTCGGCAGCATTGCCAACAGGTGCTCCGATATTCGCACCCAGTTTAAGCCAGGAATTTTTTGGTGTGATGTCCGATGGCTTAACACCAGATTGCGCAGATGCCTGAGAAGCTACCAGGATGAATCCTGCAGCCATGCATATACATTTCATTTTCTTCATTTGATTGTTGATTGGTTATAACAGGTTGACCAAAACAAATGCCACGATGATTTACGTTCAAGAGGGCAACGCGAAGACCAAATGATTCCGCAAATCGGGACTATTTTTCCCAGCCTTACACGGACATCTGCCATTCCAGATTGCGAGATTCCATAATTTAGGAGCATGAAAACCCTCATTCTATTTGCTCATCCGAGGCTGGAAAGGTCCAAATTCAACCAGGCCATGTTGAAGCGCATACCCAAACATGCTGATCTGAGCTTTGTGGACCTGTATGAGACTTACCCTGATTTTAATATTGATACGGAACGAGAAAAACAAAGACTGGTTGAACACGACCTGATCATCTGGCATCACCCCATCTATTGGTATTCCTGTCCGCCCCTGCTCAAACAATGGATCGATATGGTTCTCGAATTCCAATGGGCCTATGGACCCGGTGGAACGGCCCTTACAGGAAAACTGATTTTTAATTGCGTGACCACTGGCGGTGCAGAAGATGCCTATCAACCTGAGGGCCGAAACCGTTTTACCCTTCGTGAATTTCTCGCACCCTTTGAACAGACTGCCTTTCTATGTAAGATGCGATATCAACCACCTTTTGCGATCATGGGAACACACCGGCTATCTGACCAAGACACGAAAACTGCACTCGATCAATATGAACGTTTATTAAAGGCTTTTCTTGAGGACAGGATCGATTGGGAAAAAGCAGCAACCTATACTTCACTAAACCAGGCCGTGGAGGCACAAAATCTTTAACATGGGAGGATTTCTTTTATATGCCGTCGTTTATCTCGCTGCTGCCGTTGTTTGTGTTCCCATCGCCAAAAAACTTGGCATGGGATCCGTGTTGGGTTACTTGCTGGCGGGTATCATCATTGGCCCTTTTGTACTTGGATTTGTTGGCAAGGAGGGAGAAGACATTATGCATTTTGCAGAGTTTGGTGTAGTGATGATGCTGTTTCTCGTGGGCCTTGAACTTGATCCCGCCAAACTCTGGACCTTACGCAAAACCATTATTGGTGTAGGCTCCATGCAGGTTCTGGCAACAACCGTCATCTTCTTTGCGGCGGGCCTGGCGTTAGGCTTCTCCTGGCAGGCTTCCATCGCCGTCAGCTTGTCGCTGGCGATGTCTTCTACCGCCATCGTCTTACAATCCCTGAAAGAAAAAAACCAACTGCAAACCAGTGCAGGCAAAACAGCTTTTGCCGTTTTACTGTTCCAGGATCTCAGCATCATTCCGATCCTGGCAATCTTGCCCCTGCTCGCCATTGCCAGCCCCGCTGCTGAGGGCTCACACTCTTTGCTTGACGGGCTACCTTCCTGGCTAAAGGCCGTCGCTACCCTTGGTGCTGTTGCGCTGGTCATCCTCGCCGGCAGATATGTGATTGTACCCTTGTTGCGACTGGTAGCAAAAACCAGACTTCGGGAACTGTTCTCTGCATCTTCGTTGTTGATTGTTGTAGCTATCGCCTTTCTAATGGAGCAGGTTGGTCTAAGCCCCGCCCTGGGCACCTTTCTGGCTGGTGTGGTCTTGGCCAATAGCGAATTCAAACATGAACTGGAATCAGACCTGGAACCGTTTAAAGGATTGCTGTTAGGACTGTTCTTTATCGCCGTAGGCGCATCGATCAATTTTAACCTCATTGCAGAACATCCTGTGCAGATCATCAGTTGGGTACTCACTGTAGTGCTGGTAAAGTTCCTGGTGCTGTATGCACTGGGTAAACTGATCCGGCTCAAAACACCGGACAACCTGATATTCTCTTTTTCATTGAGCCAGGTGGGTGAATTTGCCTTTGTCCTTTTCTCATATATCGGTACCATGCAGATCCTCACCAGGGAAGATGTGGAAACGATGATGGCAATTACGGCCCTATCCATGACCGTTACCCCTGTGCTATTACTGATCAATGAAAAATGGATTCAGCCCATTTTCATGAAGAATAAAAAACAGGAAAAAGAAGCCGATGTGGTTGATGAACACAACAAAGTGATCATCGCCGGCTTCTCGCATTTTGGCAGTACCATTGGCCGGCTGCTGCGTGCAAATGGTGTTCACGCTACCATCCTGGATCACGATCCGGATCGTGTTGACCTGCTGCGGAAAATGGGCTTTAAGGTTTTTTATGGCGATGTAACTCGGATTGACCTGCTGGAATCCGCCGGTGTGGAAGAAGCCAGTATCTTTATATCCGCCATTGATGACATCAACACAAATATGTTACTACTGGAGACCTTGCGTAAACATTACCCGCACCTAAAGATCATGGTTCGCGCAAGAAACCGATATGATGCGTATGAACTGATGGAATTAAGCCCGGAGAAGATCTACCGGGAGCATATAGACACTTCAATACGTATGGGTGTGGATGTTTTACATCTCTTAGGTATGCGCGCATATACCGCCACCAGGGCCGGACAAAACTTTTTTAAGTACGATGAAGCTGCACTCGTAAAACTATCCACGCAACGGCATAACCTGTCTGACTACATCGCTTCCGTAAGAGAAGAAATAGCCCACCAGGAAGAACTACTGCAAACGGACCTTGATTTCAAACCCAATGAGAATGACCATGCATGGGATTCTGAGGGCATGAGGGAAGCGATTAAAGCAGGTTGAAGGTAGCGGGTTGAAGGCTGAAGTAGCATGCACTGCAACCTTCAACCTCCAACCTGTAACCTACTAATCTACCACCCGATCCCATAATCCTCTCCATGATTACTACTGCCGCCCCAGAAACTACCGTGTTTCCAATCAAAGAAGATGGCGTTGATGGGACCCGAGGTGCGGTCCTCAAAACTCAATCGGTATCCCATCTTGATCAGTTCTTTTTGCACCCAAGGCGGAGTATCTGTTTGCAAAACGATACTGCCAGGTTTTGGTTTTCGATCATCACCGCCGAGGGATAAATACAATTGATTGGTATTGATGTTAGCGGCTTCGCAGGCTTCCTGCACCGTCATTCCAAAGTCAACCATGTTCACAAAAAACTGGATGAGGTTCTGGTCTTGCGTATCTCCTCCCTGCACACCAAATGAAATATAAGGCTTACCATCTTTCATCGCCAGTCCGGGCGTGAGTGTTACCCGCGGACGTTTACCGGGCTCCACCACATTGAACGGATTGAGTGCGGGATCCAATACAAAACTTTGCATGCGTTGGCTCATGCCCACGCCTGTTTTACCGGCGATGCAGGCAGGAATCCAGCCACCACTAGGCACGATGGACACTACCCATCCTTCTTTATCCGCCGCTTCAACGGATGTGGTGCCAAGAAAAAGTTTGTCTTTGTATTCTTGAGTGATCGGCTCTGTTGATGCCGTACCAAAAGTTTTCAGTTGATCAATGAATGGATTTGTTTTTCCTTCAAATGGATAAGGATCACCAGGCTTTGCATTGGCATCATTCCGCTCTAGGTTCATCTGTTTAACACGCTCGCGTGCATAGTCTTTAGACAGCAATCCTTTCATCGGTTCTTCCGGAGGGAAATAAGGATCGCCATAGTAAAAGTCGCGATCCGCAAAGGTCATGTTTAACACCTGATACATGGTATGGATGTATCGGCTGGAGTTGTAACCCATCGCTTTGAGGTCAAAGGTCTCCAACATATTGAGGGCCTGTAACATCATTGGACCTTGTGTCCACTGTTGCAACTTATATACATCGATACCGCGATAATTCGTTTGCAAGGGTTCTTCTTCCAGCACCTTCCAATTGGCAAGGTCCTGCTCTGTGATCAGTCCACCCTGCTCCTTGCTACCCCTTACAAATTCTTTCGCGATATCTCCTTTATAAAAACGATCCATAGCTGCATAGATCGCTTCCTTCCTGTTCTTTCCTTTTTTCAGCGCGGCTTTCTCAGCCTCCACCATTTTGGCGAGGGTGTTGTAGAGATCCTGTTGCACGAAGATCTCCCCTGCTTCAGGCGCTTCGCGTTTCTCTCCTGCATGCGGCAGGAACACTGCTTTTGAATAAGGCCACTGTTTGATGTATCCTTTCTGGCGTTCAATGCTGTTGGCCGTTTCCGCTTCTATCGGATAACCCGCAGCTAATTCCATCGCAGGTTTTAACACTTGCTCCAGGCTCATGGTGCCATACTCTGCCAACATATGACAAAGCCCGCCAGGTGTACCCGGTGTTACCGCGGCAAGGGGTCCGTATTGAGGAATATACTTGTAGCCTTTCGATTTAAAAAACTCCGCCGTGGCACCAGTAGGTGCTACCCCGAGGGCATTAATGGCAATCACTTTCTTCGTCTTGGGATTGTAGATCAGCGCCTGCGTCTCGCCGCCCCAACTCAACACATCCCACATGGTACAGGTTGCGGCCAACATAGCGCAGGATGCATCAACGGCATTGCCGCCTTGTGCAAATATGGTGGCACCCGCTGTAGCCGCAAGCGGCTTACCTGTGATGGCCATCCAATTCTTTCCATGAATAACCGGCTTCTGCGTCTTCTGTGCAAAAGCAAAAACTGGAAATAATAGTGCGATAATGAATAGGTACCTCATATGTTGTTAGTGGTTATTTGTTATTGGTAATTATATTCCCTATTAACGAATTTCTTCTTCAATCTCCTTCTTAATCACCGGCCATATATCTCCTTTGAGGTTCTTCATCACGTACACCCTGGTCCCTAGCTCCCTTGCATAACGGCTGGTCACCTCTCCTACAAAAATCAGTGTATCACAATAACTTCGTTCAACACGCATTGTTGAATCTTCCAGATAACTTGATCTGTTTTTTATCCGAATGATATGTTTCAAAGGCATATCCATCGGAAACCAATATAGGTAGTCTGCATCAAAGCTCACCGTCTGAAGTCCTGTGCTTCCATAATAATTAATCGCACCCGCCTGCCCATAATTGTTTGCCAAAATAAGGGTCATTGATTTTTCTTTCACCAGGCTGAAGGCCGAATCTGTAAGATACGCCATCTCCCGCCATCCCAGCATATCCGCGAAATCCTGTTGCAAGGCATGCTCTTTCCCATCCTCCCACCTGAGCAGGCCCAGTCTCCGATATTTCTCCGGCGAAGCTGCCATGGTTTCTGCAGATGTATAAGGAAATGCGATCAGCAAAAACGGAATAAACAATGCCCCTACCAATACCAATGTCACTGGTCGCCAGATTCGGTTACGCGTGTACGTACGTTGATCCAAATAAACGGCACCAAAAGCCAGCAATGCCGGATATAGTCCAGCGGCATAGTATCCCTTAGCATGAAACCATATATAGATCCCGAGGGTAATGACGATACCCAGCGGAAAAACCCGGTAAGGATAAAATGGCCTAAACTTGATAAATCCTATAACGGCAAGCACCGATAAAAACAGCGGATGCATGAAAAAAAACACCTGCTCCTTGATAAAATTACTTCGCTCCATATTCACAAGCTGACTGTCTGCCAGCTCCCGCATATGTTTTACAAATGGAATACCATGGGTGTACTGCCAGTAGATATTGGGGGCGATGAGCAGCAAAAACAATACGGCAGCTCCTGCGAGGTGCGGCGTCCACAAAAGGCGACGTTCTGGCACCAACAGCCATGCCAGTCCGATGCCCGCCATCGGGAACATCACATTGTATTTATTTAAAAAAGCGATGGCAAAGACAAAAGCTAGTACATAAAGATTCACGACCGTGCCCCGATGCAGATATCGGACTAAAAAATAAAAAGCGGCCGTCCACGCGAGTATCTCAAACGAATTGGGTTGAAACAAGGTGTTGATGCGCAACAGCACAGAAAACAATACCGCCAACGCTACAATCACCTTTGCAAACAATCTGCCACCCAGCTCCTCCACTATCTTCCAACAAAAAAACATGGTAAAGGCACCAAACAGCGCTGGAAAGAATTTCACCCAGAACATATCGTTGCCCAGAAATTTGATCGCCATTGCAATCCAGGACGTCACGGGTGGAACCGACATATAGCCCCATGCCGGATGATTGGCAAGATCAAGATGAAGATATTCATCACGCTGCAAGTCAAACGAAGGATGAATAAGAAAATACTGCGCCGCAATTTTCACTGCCATCAGTGAGAACAGAATGAAGGCTGAAGATTTAATATTTCTTTTTTCGTCCATCATGTTTCTTGGTTCGCAGGTCGCGTAGGTCGCATAGTTCGCAGGTATGGCGTAGTGTTCTGCAATCTGCAACCTAACCTTACCTTCTGTCCTCTAAATACCCACGCATCTCCACCTGGTATTGCTCTGCAATTATTTTTGCTTCGGTGGCAAAATCTTCTTTCTCTGACGCATAAATGATCGCCCGGCTGGCGTTCACAAGAATTCCGCCATCTGGTATCAGTGCTTTTTGGGAGATGTCACGCAGGCTTCCACCTTGTGCACCCACACCGGGTACCAGGAAAAAATGTTCAGGACAGATCTTTCGGATATTGATGAATTCATCTGCTTGTGTGGCACCCACCACAAACATCAGGTTCTCCGGATTGCCCCAGCCTGAAACCGTTCTCAGCACTTTCTCATATAACTTCTCTCCACCAGCATCCTGTAGTTCAAAATCCTTTGCCCCTTTGTTGGAAGTGAGTCCCAATACGATCGTCCATTTGTCTTTGTATGCTAAAAATGGCTTTACACTATCCTCACCCATATATGGCGCAACGGTGATGGCATCGGCCTTCATCGTTTCAAAAAATGCTCTTGCATATTGAGAAGATGTATTGCCGATGTCTCCCCTTTTTGCATCGGCAATTTTAAAATGCGTTGAAGGAATGTACTGAAACGTACGTTCCATAATCTCCCATCCTCTCGCTCCCATCGCCTCATAAAATGCAGTATTGATCTTATAACTCACACAATGATCTAGTGTAGCATCGATGATTTGCTTGTTGAACAGAAAAATGGCATCAGGATCCTGCTGAAGGTGTTTGGGGATCTTCTCCAGGTCCGTATCCAACCCAACACAGAGATAAGAACCTTTCGCCCGGATCTGCGCTGCAAGAAAACTACGCGTCATAGCAATGATTTAAAGGCGTTGTAAAAACGCCATATGTCTGCGAAGGTATTATATAAAGGTACAGGTGCAAGCCTGATCACATTGGGTTCCCGCCAGTCAATGATGATCCCCTGCTCCATCAGGGCGTCATAGATCTTTCTACCATCTTTCGCGAGAAATATAGACACCTGACAGCCCCGCCAATCTCTGGGCGTGAGTATGCGCAACTGACCGGATGGTGCCGTTTGCTGCAGGTATTCCAGCAAAGTCGACAAATAATTCTTCATCTGCTCCTGCTTTCCAAGGATCTTATCCCAACCAGCCAACTGCACTTCTTCCAATGCAGCAAGATGACAGGCATAAAGCAACATAGACGGTGTGGAGAGCTGCCAACCTTCTGCCGATTGCACAGGCTTGAAACCCTTTTCCATCAGAAAGCGGGTTTCCTTATCGTATCCCCACCAGCCGGCGAGCCGATTGAGTTTTGCATCATGGTGATGACGTTCGTGAATGAACACCCCGCCAACAGCACCCGGACCAGAATTCAAATATTTATAACTGCACCAGCAGGCAAAATCTGCACCCCATTGATGCAAGTTAAGCCTGATATTTCCTGCAGCATGCGCAAGATCAAACCCCACCGGAATGTCCAGGGATCGGGCCCTGGCAGCAATGGCTTCCATATCAAAAACCTGGCCGGTGTAGTAGTTCAACCCACCCCAGAACACCAGCGCCAGTTCATCCTGGTGTTTCTCTATCGCCAACAGCACATCTTCATCACGGATGGTGTCTTCCCCATCACGCGGACTCACTTCAAGGATGACTTCATCAGGATCCATACCCATGTGTTTCACAAAAGTCTCCAGCATATACTGATCACTGGGAAACGCTTTCTGCTCACAGAGGATCTTTCTTTTGCTACCCGATGGCTGGTAAAAACTCACCAGCATCAGGTGCAGGTTTACCGTTAACTGGTTCATCACCGTAACCTCATGCGGCAATGCGCCCACAATAGTGGATAACGGCCCGATGAGGTGATCATGGTAACTCATCCAAGGATCATCCCCCATAAAAAATCCTTCCACACCATACTGTGACCAGGTGTCCAGAATTTGCTGGATCCGCGCTTTGGTTGCCTTCGGCTGAAGCCCAAGCGAGTTTCCCAATAAATACGTTTGTGCCTGACCGTTATGTACGGGTACAATGAACCGATCCCGCATGGATGCCAGCGGATCTTCCCGATCTAATTGCGCTGCGTATGTTAAAGAAGTATCCATCAATTTGTTTTGTTACATGCCCAATGCCTATTGCCCCAAATGCCCAATGCCCATTGCCCAATGCCTATCAAATGGCTCCCGTCCGCCCGCCATCCACCGGCACACTGGTACCGTTGATATACGCCGCGGCCGGTGTTGCCAGAAAAGTCGCATATGCAGCAATCTCTTCGGCCTCTCCAAATCTTCTCGCTGGTACCTCCGCAGCCATCTGCGCTGCCACAACATCCACCTCAACGCCTTTGCGTGTAGCAATGTTCTGGATCAAGGCATTTAACCGTTCTGTTTTAGTGAACCCCGGCAATACATTGTTCACTGTAATTCCAAACTGCCCCACTTCATTGCTCCAGGTTTTGGCCCAGGATGCAGTAGCGCCGCGAATGGTATTGGACACACCCAGATTATCAATTGGAATTCTCACGGATGTTGAAACGATATTGATGATCCTGCCATAATGTGCGGCTTTCATCCCATCCAAACAAGCCATGGCCAACACCTGGTTCACCGCAATGTGCTGTTCAAAATAGCGCAAAAAAACATCGGGAGAAGCGTCCGTTATAGGGCCCGCAGGCGGACCACCGGTATTGTTGACAAGGATATGCACGGTTGTGCGACCAACATGTTGCCGTACCGCCTGCTCCACTGCAGTTCGATCAGAAAAATCTGCCACAATAAAGCCATGTTCTTGGCCCACACCATGAGCAAGCGACGCAATCGCAAGTGCAAGCGTCTCTTGATTTCTCGCCATTAATGTACAAGAAGCACCCAATAAAGCAAGCTCCTTCGCAATAGCCAGCCCAATGCCCTGCGTGCTACCACATACCAATGCGTTTTTACCGGAGAGAGAAAGATTCATGACCAAAAATAGGTAGCAGTTCGCAACTTCCACCTTCCACCTTTATCTTTTCCCTTTACTTTCCGCCGTTCGCCCGCAGATCTGCCCGACAATTAGCATCCAGGGTTGGAATAGGCGTGCTGGAATTGCCAGTGGTTTCAATGATATGGTACATGAGGCAGGAATTGTTGTTGCAATGTGAACCGTTATTGGACTTATGCGGTGTTACCATGGTTGAACCTTGGTCAACCAGGCCGAGGATATGACCCATCTCATGCTCAATCAAAGTGATCATGAGTTGGTTCTTTGAGATCAATCCTGTTCTGCCGGAAAACTTAGTAACGGCCTTGCCAAACACGCACATAGACGTGTTCCAATAAGAGATCCCCAAAACATCGGCGGTGGTATACTCCGCATCCACGATCATGATATGAATGGCCATGGTCTGGCTGCGGGTGAAACGTGTGCGGACAGACTTCTCCAGGTTTACCACATCCTGCAGTGCCATCGGATTATTGAGGGTTCTGGAAAACTGTGCCGGCACATACGTAATGCCTACAGGTTTATTGGTGAGTTCGATGAGGTAATTCCTGACATGGGTGATCACAGCATCATCAGGAAGATAGCCGGGCATATAATTGACTTCAAGCTCCAGGGAAGTATAGGCATCGGCAGACAAAATATCCCGCGCAGAAATACCCAGTTTCCGATAGTCATAAACGGGCAGGTCCTCTTTCTGGCAGGATGCCGCAAATACAACGATCAAACCAAGTACACCTACCCATTGCTTCAATCTCATCGAAAGAATTTACAACTTCATCAATTTCACGATGGCTGATGCCCAACGCTGATGTTCAACACCGGAATAATGGAGCTTATCATCCGTCAGCAATTCAGGATCCACCATGGCCTCCCTCGTGCCCGCAGTAATGTCCACATACTTAACCTTATACTGGTAAGCGATGCGATTATTCTCCTTATTGAAGGCATTGATCTCTTCAGTAACCTTGGCTCTGTCAGCTCCTTTCTCTCTTGCAAATGGCGTAGCACCCCAATCAGGGATACTCACTACGATCACATGGGAGGTATCCCCTCCCGCAAATTTGATCGCCTTCATCAGCAACATCTCAAACTGTAACGTATAGTCATCCAGACTCCGGCCCCTGTATTGATTATTGACACCGATGAGCAGCGTAACGTAATCATACCGGGGTAATAATTTTGCCGCATTGATCGCCGTCATCAGTTCATCAGTAGTCCAACCCGTTTTAGCCACAATATCCGGTCCCTTCACTTCAACCCCCTGCTTACGCATCAACGCAGCAAGCAGGTTGGGAAAGTTCTGCTCCGCCGGTACGCCCTCGCCTATTGTATAGGAATCCCCCAGCGCCAAATAACTTACCTGCTTTTTCTGCGCGCTGGCCTCCATACAGATCATAACAATGGCAATAAATACAATTAATCTTCTCATTGACCACTCTGCTTGAACAATTGGAACTTGGTAGGCGTGCTCTGCGAAGGCCACCTGCCATTGTTCACGTTGATATCTGTTGTTTCCAGATTTGGATCGATGACAATCGATACCACTTCCTTATTCTTCCTAAACACTTTCTTGAAGCTCAGTTCATTTCCCATCCAAACCGCTGCCGGCACGGATTCTTTTTCTTTGGTACCATCCTTGAACGTCCATTCCACAATCACTGGCATCACCATGCCACCTTTGTTGGAAACCGATAACTCATAGAGATAAACATCTTTGCCATTGAGTTGGGCGTCTGACTGGAAAACTTTTACGCTGTCTAATGCAATGTCTACGGGTTCAGTTTTAAAATACCATCCTCTCCAGAACCAATCCAGATCATATCCACTCGCATCTTCCATGGTACGGAACAAATCTGCAGGCGTAGGATGCCTAAAGGCCCAACGCTTTGCATATTCTTTGAAAGAGAAATCAAAAAGCTCCTTACCCATGATCACTTCACGAAGCATATTCAATCCTGTAGCTGCTTTTGCATACGCATTATTCCCCACGCTCTTTACCGCATCACCCTTGGTCATGATCGGCTCCTGGTCTTCCCTCGGCATTTGCATATAGCTCACCAGGTTTTTAGCGGGTCCCCTGCGGGAAGGATAGCCGGGCTCAAACTCCTGCTCTGCCACGTACTGACAGAATGAGTTCAATCCTTCATCCATCCACCACCACTGGCGCTCATCGCTGTTCACAATCATCGGGAAAAAGTTATGGCCAACCTCATGAATGATCACACTGATGGCACCGTTCCGCACCGCCTGTGTGTAGTTGCCACTCGCATCGGCCCTGCCATAATTCATCGCCAGCATCGGATATTCCATACCGATGTTTGCCTCCACAGACTGCGCCACCGGATAAGGATAAGGGATCGTCATCCTTGAATATACTTTCAAGGTATGCTCAACGGCCCTTGTAGAGAATTTAGAATAGATTGGGAAGGCTTCTTTACCATAAAAACTCATGCACCACACTTTCTTTCCTTCGATGTCTGTAGTCATCGCATCCCATACCAAACGGCGCGATGTATTGAAAGCAAAGTCGCGAACATTCTCTGCTTCAAAGATCCAGGTCTTCTTCGTCGTAGATTTCTTCTTAGACGCTTCCTTAGCCTCATCAAGCGTTACAATAAACTCCGGCACCTTTGCATCTTTAGCCTTTTGTAATCTTTGCAACTGCGTTGGCGTCAAGACCTGTGCGTAGTTTTTGCACTCACCGGTAGAAGCCACAATATGATCAGCCGGCACCGTGATCTTTACTTTATAATTTCCGAAGGTCAACGCAAACTCTGAGCCACCGGTAAACTGCAGATGCTGCCAGCCCTGGAAGTCAGAATAAACTGCCATCCTCGGGAAAAACTGCGTGATGGAATACAGGTTATTGTCATCGTCCTTAAAATATTCATAGCCCCCTCGGTCCCCCTGGGCTTTTCGGTTAAGCTTATAGTTCCAGTTCACCTTGAACACAAATTTCTGTCCGGGCTTTAATGCCACAGGCAGGTCTATCCGCATCATGGTCTGGTTGATCGTATACTTCAGGTTCTTTCCGCTCCCGTCAGTCAACAATGTGATGTTCACACCCAGGCCCTCGAGCCTATCATTATCGATGCCCGCAAGGGTTTGTTCCGATATGGTTCCGCGAATGCCGCCGGTTGTAGCACGTACGGCCTCGGTAGTCTTCCGATGGAAATTCTCATCCAATTGCAGCCAGATATAACTCAACACGTCTGGTGAATTGTTATAATAAGTAACGGTTTCCGTACCGGTAAGCACATTGTTGGGCTCATCGATGTCCACCGTAATATCATAGTCTGCACGTTGCTGCCAATACCGCGGACCGGGTGCACCAGAGGCGGTCCGGTACTCATTAGGCCCCTGCAACAAAAAATCCAACTGCTCAAACCGGTTGCCGTGATTGGCGCCCGGGTTTTTATCCAGCTGCGCCATTGCGGACCCGGACAAAAGAATAAATGCCGATGCTACGATCAGAGATCTCATGTGTATTAAGATTCAAATGTTTGGTATTCTATCGATCACCATGTTCATGGCCACCAGTATCACAATGGATGAGACAATGATCACCCAAAACCGCCGTTGGAGCGGTGTATATCGGAGCACCAATTCGCCAATGATCAACGCGGCTAAAACTACAACAATCTGGCCGATTTCGAGACCTAAATTGAAGGCAAACAGGCTCCAGCCCAGGCTCTGTTCTTCAACCAGTAAAAATCTGATGGCATTGGCGTAACCCAGGCCGTGGATCAGACCGAAAGATAGGGCGAGTGTGTAGGGGAAGGCGTTAGAGGTAGATTGGAGGTTGGGTTTGAATAAATTGAACAAAGCTGTAATGACAATCGTCAATGGGATCAGAAATTCTACCCACTCGGAATTGGCCCGGATCACATCGGTAACGCTTAGGATCAGGGTGAGAAAATGGCCGATGGTAAATGCCGTCACCAGGATCAATACCCTTCTCCAGTCTTCAAACCGGTAAATCACTGCCAATGCCAAAATAAAAAGGATATGATCCAGAGCGTCCCGGGAAATAATATGATCCCAACCAAGTCCGAAATACATGCTAAAATCCTGCATGGGTCAAATTGAAATGGAAAAATAAATCGACTTTTGCAAAACCATGGCATTAATTTTAGTCTACATACTCACCCTAGTCCCTCACCCTTTTTTCGTCAGTGTCACAGAGATCGAATACCTCTCCAAAGAGAAGGTACTAGGTGTTTCCTGCAAGGTGTTCAATGATGACCTGGAGACCACACTCAAAAATGCAACCAGTGCGCCAGTGGATATTTTCAAAGGGGATAAAGCCAAAAACACAATATATCTCCAGCAATATTTCACGAAACATTTCACCGTCCTTGCAGATGGCGCTGCGGCCGCGCTGCGGGTGATCGGATATGAGATCGATGGAGAAGCCTGTTTTGTTTACCTCGAAGCTCCGCTTGCCACCAGACCCCGTCAGGTGAAAGTCACCACGGACCTGATGTATGATTTCAACAAAGGCCAGATCAACATGATCCATTGTGTGGACCAGGGTAACCGCCAAAGTCATAAACTGACTTATCCTAACCAGGAAGTGCTTTTTACATTTAAATAGTCCTTACTTTAGCGCAGATCATGGTTAAGACCCTTCTCATTGCCTGCTTGCTGTGCTTCGGCTTTCAAGTAAAAGCCCAACCGCGTTTTCAGCGTAACGACATCTACGTGGAAGCGTTTGGTGCCGGGTTGTTTGGATCCGTAAACTATGAGCGGCAACTCAGTAAAATGCCCGGACTGGGCGTCAGGGTTGGCGTTGGATTTTACACGGAAAACAATTTCTATCTCACCATCCCCGTGGGCTTGCATTATATTTTCGCATTACATCGTCCGGGTACATTCATTGACGTGGGCATCGCCTACACCCAGGCCTTTGGCGACGGTCGGGTTTTCGCCAATAAAGAACAGCGGGATAAATTCAACAGCACCGTCCCCTCACTTTCCTACCGCATGCACACTAAAAATAACCTGATGATGCGTTTCGGATTCACACCGGTTATAAATTATAGCGGATTCCACCCCTCCTTAGGCATTTCTTTAGGTAAGCGTTTCTAATGAATATTACAAATATCGAATTCAAAGCAAGGGTGAATGACCTTGCTAAAACGGAAACCAGGCTGCAAACACTTTCTCCGTTGTACAAGGGTCTTGATCACCAGATAGACACTTATTTCAATGTTCCCCATGGCCGTCTAAAACTCAGAGAAGGGAATATTGAGCATGCCCTGATCCAATATCATCGGGATAATCTGGCTGGCGCCAAGCAATCGTCTGTGATCCTTTATAAACACAAGCCTGATCCAGCCCTGAAACAGATCCTGACCTTGCAGTTTGGCGTTTTGAAAGTTGTTGATAAACAACGAAAGATCTACTTTATTGATCACGTTAAGTTTCACTTTGATCAGGTCCTGGGGCTCGGCGAGTTCATGGAAGTGGAAGTGATCAATGAGAACAATCGATTTACGATGGATGAACTGCAGGCAGAATGCAAGCGGTGGATCAGCTTTTTTAATATTCTCCCGGAACAATTTGTCGAGTCATCTTATAGTGACATGGTTTGAACCAGGAAATAATCACTTCCGGCTTTTTCGCATCTCCGCAGCAATGGCTTGCGCCTGAGCGTCGCCTTCAGAAAGTTTATTAATGATCTGTTCATACGTCACTTCATCCTTGTTTTGGCTGAGTTTGAAAACATGATCTATGTTATCCACTTTGATCTCAAAAGCCACGATGGCCTTCGAGAGCCGATGTACATATTCTTCAGACATTTTATCAAATCCTGCAGGCGAATCCGGATTGTTTTCGAAATGGTCCGTTGTACGCTTGAGGATATCCAATAGCGCCTGCTGATCCGTGAACCGAATCTCTCCTGATGCATGCACGGTCATATAATTCCATGTAGACGCCTGATCCGGTTTCGTATACCAACTGGCACTGATATACGCATGCGGGCCGTGAAATACAGCCATCACTTGCGGATTCTCTTCAAAAGCCAGGTGGTGATCCGATGATCGCATGATGTGACCACTGAGGATCAGTTCACCTTCCACCTGATCCACAAAAACAGGCACATGCGTAGCCACCGGTTTCCCTTGTGCATCTGCACCACAGAGCGTTACAAAAGAATGCTCCTTCATAAACGCAAGGACCTTCAGCGGGTCCTTTATCTTGAAATGCGGTAGTGAATACAACTATTTTTGAATTTTTACTTTTGAATGATCGTTCACATCATCCATTTCTGGAATGGCAAATTTAAACAAAGCTGTCAGGATCCGAAGTAAAATCATTGTATACCCACCAGTTGCTATAGGCGCGTTGGATGCAAAGCTCATGCTAACCTTTGAAGTAGAGTATCTAAAGTTTCATGCGGAGCCCATAAAGATCATCTAACCAGATATCCATACCAGCCATCAGAAAAACTACCGCCGCCATATATGGTCCCGGGCAAATTTGGGCTAAAACTTCTGCCGGAAAAATAGATGCGGTTATTGGGACCGGGAACTATGGAATACAAGTAATCATCTCCACTTCCACCATATAATTCCTGCCATTCTACTCCCCCTGACAAATTCATTTGAAAAATCCAGCCATCATAATTTGCTCTTATACCAGAAGTATTACCTAAGATACTGTTGCTGTAGCCTACCACAACAAATTTATCACTACCCGACTTTGAGATATTGTCTACAATATCATCGCCGGCACCGCCAATTCTTTTCTGCCAAAGCAATTGTCCGTCCCTATTATATCTTACCACCAAGCCATCTACTCCACCGAGACTATTTGTACCTGGATAACTTTGACCCCGAAGTAGAACATTAGTGACAACCCCACCATCATCTAATGGCAACAAAGCCGTTCCGTAATCTACCCCTTCACTCCCGGCAACTCTGTTCCAAACCATCTTTCCCTGTTGATCCAGTTTCATTACAAAAAAATCATCAGAATTAGTTGTAGTGGGAAAATTGTCGGTAGCATCTGCACTGCTGCTTCCCACTGGGCCTGTAACAAATATCTCATTGGCTGTATTAACTTCAATATCGTATCCTTGATCATTACTTTTATTTCCAAATACCAGGCTCTGCAAAAGATTCCCGCTTAAATCGAATTTGGCTATCCAGATATCCAGCGATTTAGGAACAGTACCCACGGGCAGATCTCCTTCAAGGCTTGCAGACCTACCCACCGCGTAAATATTATTATCCTTTGTCAGGCAGAATTCAAAAAAAGAATCTGTGTCTCTGCCTCCGATTCGCTTCACCCAAAGCATGTTTCCATTTTCATCAATTTTCATCAAGATGGCATCCTCTCCTCCCTTGCTCGCTGGAAAATCGCCTGTATTGCTTCTTGTATACCCAACAACAAGGTATCCCCCGTCAACTTTAAGACAAGAATACAATAGATCGTCAGCCTCTCCACCATATGTTTTGGACCACAGAATTTTTCCTTGGTCGTTCGTCTTAACCAACAACATATCTCTATCCCCTTTATACAGTGGATACGCAGTACCAGTGCCAAACATGAATCCTACATGCAACATGCTGCCATCCGGATTAAGGATGGACTTAAAAATTGCTTCTTCATTGCTTTCAGCGATCAGGAAATTTTTCCAATTCTGACTGATTGGATCTTGGGTAACAACAATTTGCTGTGTAGTATTCCCCACGCGGACCGTGATGGTAATGGTTCTTGCGCTGGACGATGTATTAGCCTGTAAAGCAGAGATGGTCACATTGGTTGTACCGGTCCCAGATGAAGGGCTAACCTCAATGATTCCGCTTGGCGATACCGTTATGGTCCATGATCCGTTGGTAGTAATGTTAAAAGTATTGGTGGATCCTACCGCACCATCGAGTCTAATATTATTTGCACTCAGTGTAAGGGAACTATCTGCAGTAGGTTCATTCTTAGAACATCCGAAGATCAAAAGCAGGAGCAGTAGTGGTGTGTATTTCATGAAAAGTCAGCTTTAGGTGGCGCGCAATAAAGATACAATTTGCCGCCAAAAAACCTACTTCCTGCTCCCATCCATCACACTACCACTTCCAGCACCTTCGTTGCCTCCAAATTGGCATTGCGCATGGAGATGCTGCGCACGGCCTGGCCGGCAAAATCAATGAAGGCCTTTTTGGTAATGGTATCATCCCCTGCCATAATGGGAACGCCTTTGTCGCCGCCCTCTCTGATACCCTGCACCAACGGAATTTCGCCGAGGAATGGAATGTCATATTGATCAGCCATCTTCCGGCCACCTTCTTTTCCGAAAATATAGTATCGATTGTTGGGCAGTTCCGCAGGGGTGAACCATGCCATGTTCTCTACCAGTCCAATAATAGGCACTTTGATCTGCGCCTGCCCAAACATTGCGATGGCCTTGCGGGCATCCGCCAGGGCAACATCTTGCGGAGTGGTTACGATGATGGCTCCTGTCACCGGTACAGTCTGCACCAGCGTCAGGTGAATATCACCCGTACCAGGCGGCATATCGATCACCAGATAATCCAGTTCTTCCCAATACACATCTGTCACAAACTGGCGGATCGCTGAACTGGCCATCGGGCCTCTCCATACTACAGCACTTTTTTCATCAACCAGGAAGCCAATACTCATCAGCTTGATGCCAAATTTTTCGATGGGCACAATCATATCCTTTCCATCGATATTGGTCATCAAAGGCCGATCCCCCTTCAATCCGAACATGATGGGAACGGACGGCCCATAGATATCGGCATCCATCAGGCCCACCTTTGCGCCGCCCTGGGCCAGCGACAAAGCCAGGTTGGCAGATACTGTGGATTTACCTACGCCACCCTTTCCGCTGACTACTGCAATGATATTCTTCACCTTGGAAAGCAACGCTTTCCCATCAAGCCTATTGGTGGTGGTATTGGCAGTAAATTTTACCTTGATCACCGCATCCGGGTTCACTTTCTCGCGGATGGCCGCCTCACAATCCATCCTGATTTTCTCCTTTAAAGGGCATGCCGGTGTGGTGAGAACGATGGTGAACCTGACCTGGTTTCCATCGATCTGAATATCCTGTATCATGTTGAGGGTCACCAGGTCTTTGTGCAGATCCGGCTCCTGAACATGGCTAAGTGCCTGTAAAATATCCTGCTGCGTCATATTCAATGAATTGTTAAAGAATTTATCGCGGTGCAAAGGTAACCATTGAACCTGTTACTTTGTTTATTGAGAAAGATGGATGTAAATTGCCCCCAGCCCATGGTTAAAACTTTACGATATTTTGTCATATTGATCGCCTTCCTTGCACCCGCTGCCGCGAAGGCCCAGTTCGAGACTTTTAAAGACACCGTTGTGCAGTTGTATGGTGTAGTCATGACGGCCGATAGTCTCCGCGGATTGCCCTCCGTTTCTGTGGTAGTCAAGGGTACCGGAAGAGGTACCATTACCAATGGCCAGGGTGTGTTTTCCATTGTAGTGATGAAGGGAGATAAGGTGGAGTTTAGCTCCGTTGGATACAAGCCCATCACAGCCACTATCCCTTTCAACATTGAAGGCAACCAATACTCGGTAGTTCAGCTGATGGTCACAGATACCGTTTACCTTCCAGCAACCATTATTAAAGCCAGACCCACGCGGGAGCAGTTTGAAAGAGATTTTGTGAACACCCCCGTTCCGGATGATGATATTGAGATCGCGCGACAGAATAATGATGAAGCCAAAAGGCGGATTCTTGCCCGCTCCCTGCCTTCAGATGGCAAGGAAGCTACCAACTACGCATTGAAGCAGTCTTCCCAGCGTTATTATTACAGTGGCCAGGCGCCGCCGATGAACATCTTAAACCCAGTGGCATGGGGTGAGTTTGTGAAGGCCTGGAAGCGCGGGGACTTTAAAAAGAAATAGGTTGGAGGTTGAGGGTTGGAGGTTGGAGAACCCTGCTCCAACCCTCAACCTCCAACCTAATATTTGTAAAAACCCTCCTTCGTCTTCACACCCAATTTCCCCGCCATTACCATATTCACCAGCAAGGGACAAGGTGCATATTTTGGATTGCCGAAACCATCATGCAGTACACGCAGGATAGCGAGGCAAACATCGAGACCAATAAAGTCAGCAAGTTGCAATGGACCCATCGGATGCGCCATGCCCAGCTTCATTACCGTATCAATTTCTTCTTTCGCTGCAACGCCTTCGTAGAGGGTGTAGATCGCTTCATTGATCATAGGCATCAAAATCCTGTTGGCCACAAAACCCGGATAATCATTCACCACACAGGGTACTTTTTCCAGTGTTTTGGTTGCGGCAACAATGGCTTCCGTCACTTCCGGAGCTGTACCGTATCCATTGATGATCTCTACCAGTTTCATCACCGGTACAGGATTCATAAAATGCATCCCAATGACTTTCTCCGGACGCTTCGTGGCTGCAGCAATTTTTGTAATGGAGATCGATGAGGTGTTGGTGGCAAGAATAGCCTGCGGTGGTGCATAGGCATCGATATCGCGGAATATCTTCAGCTTGATATCTACATTCTCCGTTGCCGCTTCAATCACCAACTCCGCGTCACTGATCCCTTCCTGCAAACCAGTGAAGGTGCTTATTCTGGCGAGCGATGCTTCTTTTTGTTCAGCACTTATTGTTCCTTTGTTGACCTGGCGATCAAAATTTTTGACGATGGTAGCCAGCGCTTTCTGCAATTGATCTGAGGACACATCAACCAGCGAAACCGTGAATCCATATTGGGCAAATACATGTGCAATACCGTTACCCATGGTTCCGGCACCAATGACAGCAATCTTGTTCATGCAGCAAAAATAAATGAAAGCGTTCAAACTGAAATCCCGGCATTGCGGTAATTAGTACTCCAAACCCCTGATCTGTTGGAGCTTGTGCACGGCTACAGCCTTGTGCTCCAGCGGAATGGCCAACGTATAACTGCAGAACAAACCCTGATCCTGCTGATGGATCCTGATCTGAAACTCCCGGATCACCATCATAACCTCATTCATGACGGTATAGTCGAAACGCACAGGCACCATCACCTCCACATTTTTCTCTATAACAGAACACTGCGCAAGGGCCTCCGCAGCAGCCGTTTTATAGGCGTTGATCAAACCAGGCACCCCCAGTAAAGAACCGCCAAAATATCGCACCACCACTACCATCACGTTGGTCAGACCATTGCTGAGAAGCTGCCCCTCAATGGGTTTACCGGCCGAGCCCGATGGTTCCCCATCGTCACTCACCCGATGCTGTTCTCCGTCCGGCCC
>JBASZQ010000098.1:0-2551 GCA_049661025.1 Chitinophagaceae bacterium
CAACACAACATTGGGACTAAAGCATTCCGGATGCTCATCCAGTAATTGCAGGATCTCCTGCCGGTTCATTTTAATTGCCCCCGACTCTGTGGTGTAAACACCATTGGTTTCAATGATGCGTTCCCGCAGGCCATCGATGAGATAAAACAAATTGATCTTCCTGGGGTTTACCTGAACTTTATACTGATGCTGCATCTCTTCACCTACATGGCTTACGAGGCGATGCGCATCATGCTCAAGAAGATCGTTGATGAATACGGGCTTCATCACGGATTTCAAACGGGCATCATCCGCATCCAGCACCAGCAGGCCATATTGGGAGAAGAGATGATCAACAAGCGCTTTTGTAGCCGCAGCGATGGTTGTTCCTTCCTTATAGGATTCCCGCAGCACAGAAATCAAGGCTGCACCGTGAGGATGCACACCAAGCTGGCCTTCCAACTGGGCAATGAGTTGCAACAATGCTTTGTCAACCTTCATTCTCCCAACGGCCCCCTCTTGTTTTGTTTGCCAAACCATTTTCACACCATCCACTTTCACCTGACCCAATTCTTCCAGGTCATTGTCTTCTGAACCGATATAATAAACCGGAACAAAATGCAGGTCTGGCATTTCAGTTTTCATGGTCTCCGCAATGCGGATCACATGAAGGATCTTGTAGACAAAGTATAGGTAGCCAGAAAATATATTGGGTTGATGCGCGGTGCAAATCGTGAAAGTATTATCAGACAAAAGACTTTGGATATTCTCCGCTTGCTTTTGCGATGCCTGCCTGGCGTACAGGTCTTTGAAAACATCATGCAGAAGCGGCCTGTTCACCGGATGTAATTTGCGCTGGGCAATCGCTTCACGGAGGCCATTCATGTTAGGTTCCGCGTGATACATCGACTTCAAAGCCGGTGCTGCATTCAGGTAGTCGATGACGAGTCCGGAAAATGCACCTGTCTGTTCATATGGCAAAACACTCGCGGAAGAATTCACAATCCTTGGGTTTGGGTATTAGGAAACCAGTTCACCTTCGAGGTCAAAATCATAAGCCTTCGTGATTTTCACCTGCACAAAATCTCCGGGCATCAATTTACGGGAAGTTTGAATGATGACCTCGTTATCTACTTCCACACTGTCAAATTCTGTTCTGCCGATGTATCTGCCAGATTCTTTTTTATCAACCAGCACTTTGTAAGTGTTACCTACTTTCGCTTTGTTTTTCTCGAAACTGATCTCCTGCTGCACTTCCATGATCTCGCTGGCACGCTCTTCTTTCACTTCCGCGGGTACATCGTCCACAAGATCATAAGCGGAGGTGCCTTCTTCATGGGAATATTGGAAGATACCAACCCTTTCAAACTCATGCAGTCTGAGAAAGTCTTTTAACTCTTCCACATCATCCTGTGTTTCCCCCGGGAAGCCCGCGATCAGGGTTGTACGCAAACAGATCTCCGGGAGACGGTGCCTGATCTCGCCGATGAGATCATTCATTTCTTCGCGGGAGATCTGCCTTTTCATTGCCTTCAACATTTGGTTGCTCGCATGTTGCAATGGCATATCGAGATAATTACAAATATTCTCCCTTTCGCGGATAGCGTCAATGATCTCCAGTGGGAATTTTGAAGGATATGCATAGTGTAATCTGATCCATTCCAATCCTTCAACATCAGCAAGTGCGTGCAGGAGTTTGGGTAACTCCCGACTCTTGTATATGTCCAGACCGTAGTACGTTAGTTCTTGTGCGATCAGCATGATCTCTTTCACACCCCTTTGTACCAGTCGTTTAGCTTCAGTTACTAGTTCTTCTATGGGTCGGCTGAGGTGCTTACCACGCATCAGGGGTATTTCACAGAAAGAGCAGGTGCGGTTACAGCCTTCACTGATCTTCATATAGGCGTAGTGTGACGGTGTGGCCAGTAACCTTTCACCAATCAGCTCTGCTTTGTAGTCGGCTTCAAAACGCTTGAGGATCTGCGGCAGTTCCATGGTCCCGAAATATGCATCCACTTCCGGAATCTCTGCCTCAAGGTTCTGTTTATAGCGTTCACTAAGACAACCTGTAACATAAACCTTATCAAGCTTTCCTTTCTTCTTCAGCTCAACCTGGGAAAGGATGGTATTGATGGATTCTTCCTTAGCGCGATCAATAAACCCGCAGGTATTAACGATGACGATGTTATGGTCTTTCTTGGCATTTTCATGGACAACTTCGATATCATTGGCGATAAGCTGGCCGCTGAGCACCTCACTGTCTACCATATTCTTACTACAACCCAGCGTGATGATATTAACCTTGTCTTTTCGGATGGACCTTGTCTTCATAATAGTCCGCAAAGATAGAGAGACAACGTGACAATGTGACAATGTGGTAGTGCGGCAATGCCTAACCCTCCCAGTGCCCAGTGCCCAATGCCTAGTGCCTCTAATGAAATCGCCCCATGGAGATGGGGCGAACTTGAAGTTGATTGACACCTAAACCACCTTACGTGGTTAACTTTTTATGGCTGGTCAGTCACGACCGAGGTACATATTATAGACAACAATAACCTGACCAAGGTGGCTT
>JBASZQ010000099.1:0-13448 GCA_049661025.1 Chitinophagaceae bacterium
TCGTAAGAATGAGCAATGAACTTCAAAGACTCCATCATAATTCAAAGAAAAGAATACCCCTGGAACAGTGGGGACCCTATCTGAGTGAAAGACAGTGGGGAACGGTTCGCGAAGATTACAGCCAGCACGGAGATGCCTGGCGCTATTTTCCCTTTGAGCACGCCCATTGTCGCGCCTACCTATGGGGCGAAGATGGCATCGCAGGTATTTCTGATTTTTTCCAGAACCTCAATTTTGCAGTAGCATTGTGGAACCACCAGGATCCCATCATTAAAGAGCGGATGTTTGGATTGGTGAACTATGAAGGCAATCATGGTGAAGACGTGAAGGAGTTGTATTATTATCTCGATAATACTCCTACACACTTCTACATGGAGTATTTGTATAAATACCCGCAGAAGCCCTTTCCATATGATCAGCTGCGAGAAGAGAACCGAAAGAAAACCAGGCTGGAACCGGAATACGAAATATTGGATACCGATGCATTTGCGGACGATGCTTATTTTGATACGCATGTGACCTATGCGAAAAACACCAGTACCGATATCTTCGTCAGGATCCGCGTCACCAACCGGGGCAAGGAAGCGGCACCACTAACGGTGATGCCTACCCTATGGTTTTATAACCGTTGGCAGTATGATGATTCCATGCGCAAGCCATCGATCATCGCCAAAGATGGGAATTATGTACGTGCCTTGCATGCAAGGTTGGGTTCATACTATCTATATTATGATGCTCCCGAAGAAACGTTTTTTACGGAGAACGAAACCAACCATCATCTTGTCACAGGTAAGGAGCAAAGAAGTCCGTTCACAAAGGACGCCATCAACAATGTAATAGTATCCGGGAAGAATCTGCCGCTCATGCGCAAGCGGAAGCATGGCACCAAGTTTTCGCCGGTATATCGGCTGAACCTTGCGGCGGGAGAGACGAAAGACATTTATCTAAGGCTTGCGGATCATAAGGAGAACGATCCTTTTCCTACAGAGTTTCGTCAACTGTTTGAGATCCGGAAGAAAGAGGCCGATGACTACTACAATACCATTTTATCAACCCCACCAGATTCAGAGTTACGCAACATCCAACGTCAGGCCCTGGCCGGTATGCTCTGGAGCAAGCAGTTTTATCACTATGATGTAGAGCGATGGATCAATCAGGGCGATGGCATTTCTGATAATGGTCCGCACAAACAATATGGCCGAAACCATGATTGGAAACACCTGAAAAACCAGGACATTATTTCCATGCCAGACAAATGGGAGTTCCCCTGGTATGCCGCTTGGGATCTGGCCTTTCAGTGTATCCCGCTGGCACTGGTGGATCCGGCTTTTGCCAAGAACCAGCTGTTGCTGATTATGCGGGAGTGGTATATGAAACCCGATGGCCAGCTGCCGGCTTATGAGTGGAACTTCTCAGACGTGAACCCGCCCGTACAGGCCTGGGCCGTGTTGGAAGTGTACCAGACCGAGAAGAAAATGAAAGGCCAGGGCGATGTGGATTTCCTGAAACGCGCGTTTCATAAACTGCTGATCAATTTCACCTGGTGGATCAACCGGAAGGATCCTAACGGGAACAACATGTTTGAAGGCGGTTTCCTCGGTTTGGATAACATCGGCGTATTCAACCGAAGCGCTCCATTGAATGCGGGTATGCATCTGGAACAGGCCGATGGTACGGCATGGATGGGGATGTTTGCATTGAACATGCTGGACATTGCGTTGGAGATCGCGATGCACGATCAGAGTTTTGAAGATACGGCCACCAAGTTTTTCGAGCAGTTTGTATTGATTGCAGAAGCGCTTAATCACCACGGCATGTGGAACGAAGAAGATAAATTCTTCTATGATACTTTGTCTGTTGCGGGCAGTCCGCCCCTGCAGTTAAGGATCCAATCTATTGTTGGCCTCACCAGTCTTTTTGCTGTATCCATCATTAAAAAAGAGATGTTTGATAAGCTGAAAGACTTTTCAAAACGCATCACCTGGTTTGAAAATTATCGAAAGAAAAATGACCTGTTCTGGCCCAACGAAGAGCACAATGAAAAAGACCGCGTGCTGGTATCCCTGCTTCCCAAAGAGAGACTGGAAGCCTTGTTAGACAGGGTGTTGAACGAGGCCGAGTTTTTATCGGACTATGGCATTCGTGCATTGTCAAAGTACTACGAAAAGAATCCATACACCGTAGAGATCTCCGGTGTGCGGCATACCATTGAATATGACCCGGGGGATTCCACCAGTGATTTCTTCGGCGGCAACTCCAACTGGCGTGGACCGGTATGGATTCCGATGAACTACATCATTATCCGCAGCATCCGCAGGTATGGAAGATTTTATGGTGACAATCTCAAAGTGGAGTTTCCGAAAGGAAGCGGGGAGAAGATGAACCTGCGTCAGGTAGCAGACAAGCTAACAGAGCGACTCATCACCATCTTCACCAAAGATGAAGAAGGCGCCAGGGCGGCTTTCGGGGAATACAATGAATTCTATCAGCGTCCCGGCAACGAGCACCTGATCCTGTTCAATGAATATTTCCATGGAGACAGCGGTAAGGGGCTGGGGGCGAATCATCAGACGGGGTGGACGGCGTTGATTGCGGATTTGATTGAGCGACTCGCTAAGTAAAATGGCAGACGCTGCGCTGGGCATTAGGCACTTGGCATTACCACATTGTCAACTTGTATATGTTTTGCAGATCTCGCAACAAACTGCCATTTTACGAGAATATCTTGCAGTTTTTCCTACAAGAAACCATGCAACTAGCGAAGAATTGCAAAAATCGATAGTTGGCGTCCAGCGTATGGCGAACTTCAATTATGAATTTGGTAGTACCGGGAATAGGTTTGATGAAAACCTTTCAGATGGACTTCAATACCAATCTCGTAATGCAAGCAGCACCAGTGATCCTGGTGTTGAGTTTTGGTGAGTTGCTGTTGATGCAGCAGGAGCGGCGGCAACAGGAAACAAAACAAAATATCCGAAACAGTGTAATCATCGGGTTCGTATTTATCCTGCTCACCATTCCACTAAAGACTATTCCATTTATCCTCTTCACTTGGATCTATCAGTACAGGCTTTTTAGCTTTTCACAAACCGCTCTTGCCACTATTCTCGTAGGGATGATTCTGAACGACCTATCCAGCTATTTTGTACACCGATTGCAGCATCTGTCCAGATTCTTCTGGGCCTCCCATCTCGTCCACCATTCATCCGAGACCTACAGTTATCTCTCTGCAGTTCGTGAATCGTGGGTAGGTTTTTATACCGGCGCTTTTCTCATTTGGGGCTGGATGCCGCTGGTTGGATTTTCACCCGAGTTGCTGTTCTGGCTGAAATCCATCGGTACGCTGTATCAGTATGTGCTTCATACGGAGTCCATCAAAAAATTGCCGGCATGGTATGAGGCCATTTTCAATACGCCTTCCCATCACAGAGTACACCATAGTTCCGAAGCACAGAATCTGGATATGAATTGTGGGGCGATGCTGATCATATGGGATCGGCTATTTGGCACCTTCCGCGCAGAAGAGGCTGGTGTAAAACATGTATATGGATTAACCAAGAAGATCGAAAATCCTACGCCCATCAAGATTAACTTCTCCGAATTCGCGCAGATCTGGCAGGATGTAAAAAAGACAAAAAGCTGGCGGGATAAGTGGATGTATATTTTTGGACCTCCGGGGTGGGGCGGTAAGGCAAAGAGGCACTAAGGGAGTGTGGTCCTTAATGCCCCTGGTTATTTTTGTCTACTTCAATGAGGTAATGTGGCAATGTGGCAATGCGGTGATGCGGCAATGTTGGAAGGCGCGCTATGCGTAGCGGCGCGCCCGCAGACGCTTCGCGAGGCATTGGGCATTGTGGCATTGGGCATTTCGCAGGCCGGCAATGCCCAGTGCCCATTGCCTTTATGCCTGCGCAGCAACTTCCACTTTAGGCGGAATCAGCTTATACACCACTGGCGTCACGATTCTTGATAATATTGTTGAAGAGATCAATCCTCCGATGAGCACCAGTGCCAATGGCGAGATCAGCGGATTGCTGTTCAAAGCAATCGGAGTTAATCCGCCGATTGCGGTGAGTGACGTAAGTACGATGGGCAGAAAACGGACCTCGCCAGCCTGCTTGATGGCATCGTTCAATTCCATTCCCTGCTCGCGCAACTGGTTGGTGAAATCAACCAGGAGGATCGAGTTCTTTACTTCCACGCCGGCCAGTGCAATGAAACCGATGATCGCCACAAATGACAGCGGATTACCGGTGAGCCACAACATCAATACGCCACCAATGATACCCAATGGAATCACGGAAAGCACAATAAGCATGCTCTTGAAGGTTTTGAATTCCAGCAGCAACACCATGATGAAGAGGAACACCGTGGCAATCACCACCGTCCCGAAACTTCCGCCAAAGGCTTCCTGCCTGGATTCCACTTCACCCGCCAACTGGATACTATAACCCTCGGGAAGATTCAGGTTGCTTTGTTGCGCCATGAAATTGTTGATGATGGTTTCTGCCAACACACCATCCCGGTTGAATGCCGTCACCAACACATAACGCTCCTTGTTCAGGTGCTTGATGGTAGTGGGCGATGTCTCAAACTGGATGTCTGCTACCTGCTTCAAGGGAATGGGTGTTCCCGATGCGTTGTTGACATAGATATTATCGAATGAATTCAGGGTAGCGAATTTTTCCTTCGGCGCATTCATCACAATATCATAATCGTCTCCTTTCTCATTCGTGTACTGACCGAGTTCCACACCACTAACGGCAAGGCGTACTGTTTTATCGATATCGGAAGTTAAGATCCCCAGGCTGCGCGACTTATCCGTGTTGATGTTCAACTTGATGTCGCTTTTCAACAGGTCCACATCGTTCCTCACATAGATCGCACCATCAATACTGTTTAGCAATTGTTCTGCCTTGCCGGCCAGGGTTTTCAGGGTATCGAGATCATCGCCCATGATGCGGATGGCGATAGGTGCTTCGATGGGTGGTCCCTGTTCAAAGTCTTTCACTTCGATCTTGGCGCCGGCCATTTGCCGGAACTGTTCACGCAGCTTGAGGATCAACTTTTGTTTTTCTTTCGCGTTAAAATCTTTGTTCATCTGCACATAGATTTGCGCGAAATCTGGTTTTTCATTTTCAGGAATCTCGTTGTAATATATTCTGGGATTGCCCTTACCTACATTGGTGGTGAAATACGTGATGGATGATTCCGCACTCAGCACCTTCTCTACTTTCTTCGCCATCAGGTTGGTGGTTTCAATATTGCTTTGGAGCGGCATATTGATGTTCACCATGAACTGTGGTTTTTCAGAAGTGGGGAAGATGCGGAAACCAATGGCTTTGAACAAACCAAGGGATGCTACAAACAACCCAAGTCCAATCACCAGGGTAGTCACCGGACGCGCGAGGGCTTTGTCCAACAGTTTAGTATAAGAACCGCTGATGAGTTTTTTCAATCCACGCATGAAGATGTTACCCTCAGGACTGTGATCCGCTTTCAACACCCTGCTGGCCATGAACGGAACGATGGTGAGGGAAACGAGCATCGATGCAAAAACCGATGTGATCACCGCGAGTGGTAGACTGCGGATGAACTCTCCCGATCCTTCCGGAAGAAAAACCAGGGGCAGGAACGCAATGATCAAGGTTGCGGTGCAACCTACCACGGCCAGCGTGATCTGCTTGGTGGCCTCAATGGCCGCGTAGGTTCTCGAATGCCCTTCGCGCAGCCATCGTTCAATATTTTCTACGACTACAATACTGTCATCAACCAGCAAACCAAGCGCAACCACAAATCCTACAATGCTCAACTGGTTCAATGAAAAGCCGAGGAAATTCAGTGCAACAATTCCAAGGCCTAATGAAAGCGGAATAGCCACCATCACAACAATAGAAGCGCGACCGCCCAGGGGAAGAAGCGTGATCATCACGAGGCCAATGGCAATGAGGAAATCGATGCCCAAGCCCGTAAGTCGCCTGTCCACATTGTCTGCCTGGTCAAAATTTTTGATGAGATCGATATTGGGCGGGAGTGTTTTTTCAAATCTGCTGATGATGGGGAGATATGCTTTTTGTGTTTTAGCGATGTTCTCTCCTTCTTTCTGCGCAGCGGTTACTAAAACAGCGCGATGACCATTGATGCGTACGATGTGTTTTTGTTCTTCATCGGCAAGGTTTACGCTGGCAATGTCTTTCAAGCGGGTGATGTTTCCGTTGGCCGCATACACTACCGTATTTCCGATCTCTTCAATGTTCTTGTATTTTCCGCTGGTCATGATGTTGAAGGTTTTCTCTCCAGCGCGGATACTGCCCGCAGGGATGTTCGCCGCTTCGCTTTGGATATTGCCGATGACATAGTTCATCGGAATATTGAGCTTGGCAATTTTATCCAGCTGCAGATCAATTCGTACGGCCTGTTCCTGCGCACCCCAGTACTCTATTTTCTTCAGGGATTTCAGTTTCTCGAGTTGCTCTTTCAGTTCTTTTGCATAGAACTTCATTTTTTCATTGGAAGCATTCTCGGAGACCAAAGCGATTTGTAAAACGTTTACATCGGTGGGTGTGATCTTCTTGATATCTATCTTGTAGATGTCTTGCGGAAGGCTCGAGCGTAAACTGTTTACTTCGCGAACCAGTTCCTGGTATTTAGCATCCACATCGGAACTATACTTGTAATCTACTTCCAGCACGGCGATGCCATCGTGGATATTGGTTTTGATTTCCTTGATATCATCGAGCTCAGCAATTTTTTTCTCGAGGGGTTTCACCACGAGTTCTTCCATGTCTTGTGGACTGGTGCCGGGATATACAATGACGATGGGGAACTGGGGCGGATTGAGCTCGGGATCTTCAGACCGCGGCATGTTCATCACCGTGGTGACAGACACCACCATGATCATCAGGAACAGCACCAGGGTCAGTTGGTAGTTTTTGACAAAAAACGATGTGAGTTTCATGGTGCGTTTATTTGATGGCGGTGATGATGGATTGATCATTCAGGTAGGGAGATCCGGAAGACACGATATAGGTATAGCCTTCCAGTCCGGCAAGGACCTGAACCGTATTGTTGTTGATCTGGCCGATCAGTACTTCCACTTTCTTGACTGATTTTCCGTCGTTGCTGGCGAAGACGAATCCCGTTTTGCCATTGGCTTCCAGAAGGGATTCGTATGGAATGACGTACCCGGATTGTTTGATCGTGCTTTTGATGGATGCTTTACCAAACATGCCCGTTGCCGGCTGTTCCTTGCCGAAGTTCACTTGTAATTCAATCGGGAAGGTTCCGTCTGCAGGATCTGCGGCGAGTCCTTTTCTAGACACAACGGCTTCAAATGTTTTTCCGGGAAAAGCTTCAAATGCGATGGTTGCGCTATTGCCTTTATCAATCAGGGCCCATTCTTTATCGGCGACGCCGGTAGAGAGAATCCATGCAGACGATTTGGATACACCGCCGAGTACCAGCACTGGTGCACCGGGTTCACTAAGTTCCCCTTCGTTTTTGAGTTTACGGATCACAAATCCGTCTTGTGTAGCGTAGATCTTAGAGTATTGCTGGTTGAAAGAAGCCTGCGAAAGATTCTGGCGAGCAATCTCCAATCCGGTTTTTGCATTCTGTAGTTGCTCGAGTGTGGCTACACTATCGTTATATAGATTAAGCACACGCTGATAATCACGCTCCGCTTTTTGCACGCCAAGTTGCACCTGCTGTACTTGTGCAGAGATCTCTGTTGATTTAGTGGTGGCGAGGAGCTGACCGCGTTTTACTTTATCGCCCTCAGATACGAGGATGCGGTCTATGACGCCGCCGGTTTTGAAACTCAGGCGCATTTCATCCTGTGTGGAGAGATAACCGGTGACACGAATGAGATTGTCTGCCGCTTCCTCTTTGATGGAAATGAGTTTAACGGGAATCGTGTCCTTGGTGGCAATCTTTTTTTCTTCGGCTCTGCTGTTGCAGGCATAAGCGGCAACAATGATCATGAGCAGTGATAGTACGTTTCGCATATACATCAGATGAGTGGTTGATTAGTTGATGGGATAGGTTGCTGTTTGGCGTTCGTAGTCGGCCATTGCGGAGAGCAACCTGAAGTAGTTCAATTCTTTTTGTAATTGTGATTGCGTAAGCTGATTGCGGGCGTCAAGCAATTCTATAAAGCTGTTGATGCCTTCCTTGTATCCGCGATCAATGAGTTTAAAATATTTGGTGGCCGATGTTTCCTGTTGAATCGCAAGCAGGTAGTTGTTGTAATTATTCCTGGCGTTATTGCCCGAATTGAATGCCGTTACTTCCAGTTTACGTTTCAGATCAGCCGTGCCAAAGTCTGTGTTTTTGAGATCCAGTTCTGCAGATTTGATTTTATACAGGTTTCGATTACCGGCGAAGAGGGGAACGGTAACCTGAACGCCGCCGAGATAGAAGAAAGATGTCTGCTGCACTTTGAAGTTGAAGTCTTGTGCGGCGAGATCAAGAAAGGCGCCAACCCTTGGGGTGTGATAGGCCTTAGATAATTTTAGTGCATCGGTCTGAATATCTTTCATGACACCCATTTGTTTGAGCTCTTCGCGGGCGGTAACGTTGCCATTCACCTGAAGCATGGCGTCTCTTCCTGCGTCTGCGAGTTGGATGGTGGCGATCGTTACAGGTGCATTTACATCTCTGTTCAGCAATGCATTGAACCAGGCGATGGCCTTATCCTTTTCGTTTTTCGAGTTGGAGAGTTGTGTTTCCACCTGCCGTACTTCTGATTCCGCACGAGACACATAGGCGGGCAATCCTTTGCCATTGGCCAGCAGGGATTGATTGAGCCTGAGGTTTTCATTTACGAGTGAAAGCGTGGAGCTATAAATATTGATGGCCTTGTCTGCCATTAAGATGGTGTAGTAACTCTGTTTGATCTCACGCACCAATTCTCTTTTGTAGATCTTCACTTCGTTTTCCTGCAGGGTAACCTTCTTTTCGTGAATGGATTTATTGTATTTGAGTTCCGGATTGTAAACGGGTACCGTGGTCTTCAAACGAACATCGTAGAAGTTGTTGGGCAGGAACTGTTCAGATACATTTTCTATCTGTGGGAATTTACTGGTACCGGTCAATTGGTTCAGGGTGCTGTACACCGGGTTGAGAAGATCACCAACGGGGATATTGATCTCCCTGCCGCCCTGCGCGAGGGTGTACTGTCCTTCCAGCCAGCTGGTGGGAAGGTAGAGGCTGCGCGCTTGTTGAAGAGCCAGCAGGCTTTGTTCAAGGGAAACATTTTTCTGCTTCAGGACGAGGTTATTGGCCAGGGCCTCCTGAATATATCCATCGAGAACCTCCTGTTGGGCCTTTGCGAGAAAAGGCGCGGTGAAAAGGAGGGCCAGCAAAAGCCCCCAGCTTTTTCGTTTAGTGATGTTTGCGTTGCGTACCATGCTACGGAATATTATCTTATTATTAAACGTTGTCAAGATTATGAACGGTGTTCAGCATAGGAGTAAAAAAAATGAGCCTTAGCTCATGCGCCAATAACCTGGCCTTCCTTACATTTTATCCAGCATCTGGGTAAAGATCTTGAAGCCATTGTTAAGCAGGTCAAGGTGATTGTGGTGTTCATAGGCATTACACCGGTCCCGGCAATACAAGGCACACATACCATGCATGGAACTCCAGATGATGAACGATAAATATTCTACATCATGCCCCTGAAACCTTCCCCTGTCCTGACACTCGCGAATCACCATTTTCAGGAAATCCAGCGCCTTATCGCCCTCTTCCCAGCAGTCCTCTTCTTCCATATTCATTGGCGCCTGCATGATGAACATCAGATCATAGAAATCTTTGTTGTGCATCGCAAACTCCATATACACCTTACCCAGTGCCTTCAAGCGCTCAAAAGGATCCTCCACATGCTGGAGGGGAAGCATCATCGAAGTCAGTTTCCGGAAGCCTTCCTCGTGCAGGGAGTGGAAGATTTCATCTTTCTCTTTGAAATAGAGATAGATCGTACCGGGACTATACTCGATTTTTTCCGCAATATTGCGGATGGATGTCTCATAATAACCCTTCTCCAGGAACAAAGACCTTGCAGCTGATAGGATCAGCTGGCGCATCTCTTCTTTTTCTCTTTGTTTCCTGTGAGCAATAGTCATACAATGGCGTTAACAATGCAAAGAAAATGAACAGTGTTCAGTTTTCCAAAGATTTCTGAGATTTTTTTTCTTGCAGCCCTATTTTTGTTCCATCTGCTCAATGATCTTGGCCACTTCCGCCTCAGTGGATCGGAGTTTCTGCTGGCAGTATGTGATCAGTTCTGCGGCACGCTTAACTTTTTCGGCCAGCACGTCTACAGAAACAGATTCGCTCTCAATTTCTCTGGCGATCTGCTGCAACTCCTGGTAAGCGGATTCATATGTTGTATGGGCGTTCATGGTTCTCTGCGATCTCTTTGATAATGGTTTTAATTTCTGTGTGCTGCATTACAATGGTCAACTCTTCCTGTTCCAATAATCCATCGGCATCGCGGATCACTTTCCCCTGGTGCTTCACAATAGCAAATCCGCGTTGAAGGGTTTGCTCCGGCGAAGCCATCCGAATCATAGACGCCAAATGCTGCAGTTGACTAACCTGTTGTTTAATAAACTGGATACGGAAGGTATGTAAATTATTTACCTGCATCTCTATCTCATGGCGCCTTTTAGCTACCTGCAATTTAGGTTGCACCACAATGGCTCCCGATATATTCAGTAAATCATTTTTCCGTTGATGCAGAATCTGAACGGAGCGTTGAGAGACCAATTGGTTCAGCTTCACCAATGTCTGACTGTAGTGTTGCAGGTAATCCCGACTCTTATTCACCACAACAGTATTGATGTTACTCAACACACGTTGTCTTGAACTGCAGATCTGTTGCGCTTTAAACACAAGATGTTTTTGCAACACCATAATTCTGTCTTCAAACATTTTGTTGTGCGCAATAATGTACTCCGCAGCCTTGGTGGGTGTTTTGGTTTCTGTGTGCGCCATCAGGTCTGCAATACTCTGATCTTTCAAGTGACCAATTCCCGTGATGACAGGAATCGGAAATTTTGCGATTGCCCTGTTCAAGTTGTAATCATTGAAGATCAGAAAATCACTCTCACTTCCGCCACCGCGAATGATCACCACAGCATCATACACCTTTCCACTTTTAAAGATCTCGAGCAGCTGCTCAAACAATTGCCGCGCTTTGTCTTCGCCCTGCACCGCTACATGATAAGTGTCCACATTAAATTGATATCGATACGGATTTTGCTCTAGCGTGTGCATGAAATCATCATAACCTGCAGACTGCCTTGAACCCAGGACCGCAATTTTTTGCACGGCCAGCTTCAAGGGATGACCCTGATTCCTCGTCACAATCTTATCCCCCACCATCCGGATGAAGTCTGAATTGTCCGCCAACAACCTGCGAATGGTCTCTTGTTTTTTGCGTTCCAACTCACCCAGGGTGAATCGCGTATCCGCATCCAAAACAACAAGCTTCAAACCATACAAGGCGGTATACTCTACCTTCACTCGCAACAACACATGAATGCCAGTCGTGAATTTTTGTCCGGTTTCTTTTTCAAACAGCTCGATCCGTTTAGAGCCTTCCTGCCAGGCCGCAGCACTTACGCGGGAAACAAGATTGCCACTCACGGCATCCTTCTCCACCAGGTCAAAATAATGGTACTTTTTCTGGGGGTAGAATTTATGGTCACTGACATCGGCCAACACCCAGAAACTCTCCCTCGCGAAACGATCCTGCAAATGATCCTGGATCATGCTGGTGAGTTCCGAAAGCCTCAGGGGTATGTTGTCAGACATGAACTAAAATTACAACACTCTTTGTCGAATTGCTTGTGTTTTCAAACAGGAATCAACCAGAAAAAAACACCTTAAAACTGTCCCGCTTTACTTTGTTGATTCTGAAAGTTTTCCTGAATGATCAATCTCTAAGCTGAATGGGTCCAGGCAGTCATCAATCAACTGTGCAAGTTCTGCACGCGTAATGGCGCGATCCGCCGTTTTCTGCAATGCTGAAAAGGAAGCTTTTGATGTTTCGCCTTTCAGATACCTGACCAGTCCCAACGCATCGGAGATTTTCACTTCCCCGATGCCTTCGGGCATCACCGCCGTTGGATAGTAAGACTTGATGTCACGTAGGAACACATCAGCCTTAATTGTTGAATCAGGATAGAACCAGGTACGGTTGGCCCACTGGAATGGCGAAGGCACGCCTTTCAAAATGCCGGTAGCACCAACCTTTTGTATGGAGGAAAATTGGGGGTGCGTTGGTTTCACATCGTTGTATGGCATCAAGTAGGCACCAATAGAGAGGAGTGCCGACTGCACGTTGCGAACCGCCACTTTGCGTGCGGGAACGCCGTTACGCGCCGCGATGGCCGCGAGCATACCGGTCGACTGCCCCGTCAGCATTACCACAGGCTGCAGACGCGTAGTGCCATTGGCCACATTGCTTACGCTGATGCCTTTCTCTGCTACGATCAGCCCGTCCATCTTCTCCGGTATCAAAGTGCCCAGCGGAATATTGAACGATGGCACAGGATAGAACTCCAGTTGTTGCGGCGCGCGAAGATTTTTCTTGTGGTGATGATCTATGGGATAATCTCCCACGGAGATCCCCGTGCGATACAAGTTCTGTTCAAATGGCTTCGCGATCTGTTCCATGTTATACCTGATCACACCTTTCAATCGCCTTCCCTCACGGTGATAAGGCATCAGCGCCATCCGGTCCGCAGTAGGGAACTCATCATCCGTCAGACCAAGATGCTTGAATCCCAGTTCATGCTGGATGAAATACACAAACCGCATTGTGGTCTGCTTTGCCTTTTCAAGTTCCAAGGCCCGCTGCGCAGGACTCATCTCCACAATATTCAGGTAGATATCATTACCATAGATTGGCCAGTTAAGCATGTACTTGTTGTTGGGCAGCCTGCCATAGTCCAGCATCTTTTTCGCGTCAACATTGGGTTTCTTCCGCGTAGTATCGAAATAATAATTGGTATTCGAACCATCGAACTCTTTGGGGTCATAGCCTGAAGGCTTCACGATGGTGCAATCCCTTCCCGCGCCATAATCTTTCAGGATGGCAACATAGGTCAGATCCTGTACGATGTCGTTGGTCTCGGTGACACCTACTGTTTCTCCCGTAAGCTGTGCTGATTCCATACCGAGATTATAGGGCACACCCGCCATTTTCATGACATCGCCGAGTTCCGTGGCATCGATGGTTTGCTTCGCCTCTACGCTGATGGTTTTACAGCTGGATATTTCACGAAAGGTTGCACCAGTTACCACACCATCCTTCACCTCTACTGACGCCAATGCATAACCGTAGATCACGCGAAGGTTTTTCTCTTTACCAGCCATTTGTTTCAGGATGCTGTCTGCCACATGCGGTTCAAACTGTGTATTGCTCACCCATCCGG
>JBASZQ010000100.1:0-41897 GCA_049661025.1 Chitinophagaceae bacterium
CCACTGACCTTTATTCTCAACAAAATCAAGCGAATAATATGATTGCGCCTGTACGGACACGCAAAGGAGGGATAAGGAGAGAATTGAAAAAAATGATAGGATATAGTTTCTAATCATCCGGCGTTAAAAATACCATTAAATAACGTATACGATCTGTTAATAAATACGGATTGTCAGGATATTTTACTCCACATGGTTTTGCCCTTCTGACCCATTAGAAAATGCCTGAGCGACTGATGCTCAGGATGTTCAAGATTTGGGTCCTCATCCAGCAAATTTGTTGACACTTCCCTGGCCATTTCCAATAAATCCCTGTCTTCCAGGATGTTCGCCAGTTTGAAGTTCATCAACCCACTCTGCCTTGTACCCTCAATGTCTCCAGGTCCACGAAGTGCAAGATCTTTTTCTGCGATGACAAATCCGTCATTGGTGCTGCACATTACGGTTAGCCGTTCCCGTGCCTCCTTGCTGATCTGGTCTCCCGTCAGCAAGATACAGTAACTCTGTTCAGATCCTCTGCCCACACGGCCCCTGAGCTGGTGCAACTGACTCAAACCAAACTTCTCAGAACTCTCGATCACCATCACCGTGGCATTTGGCACGTTTACGCCAACCTCAATTACTGTGGTAGACACCATGATCTGCGTGTCGTTGGCTACAAAACGCTGCATGTTAACTTCCTTTTGCTGGGCAGTCATTTTCCCATGAACCATGCTGATATACGTCTGCGGTTCTGGAAAATAAGCCTTCACATTTTCATAGCCCTTCATCAGGTTTTCATAATTCATCTTTTCACTTTCTTCAATCAGCGGAAAGATGATATATGCCTGCCTGCCTTTCAGGATTTCTGACTTGATGAAATCCATCACCTGCGATCTCGCATGTTCATACCGATGTACCGTTTTTATAGGCGTTCGCCCGGGTGGCAACTCATCCATCACACTGTAATCCAGATCTCCGTATGCAGTCATGGCCAAGGTTCTGGGAATGGGTGTTGCCGTCATCACAAGCACATGCGGCGGCACCTCATTTTTTTCCCAAAGCTGCGCGCGTTGCGCCACACCAAAACGATGCTGCTCATCCACAATAGCCAGCCCCAATTGTCTAAATTGCACATTCTTCTCAATCACTGCATGGGTGCCGATGAGGATGGTCACTGCCCCACTCTTTAATTCTTCAAGTATTTTTCTTCGTGCAGCAGCTTTCACAGAACCCGTCAACAGTCTTACTTCAACATTCAGGGGCGCCAACAGTTTACTAATACCTTCATAATGTTGTTGGGCCAGGATCTCAGTAGGTGCCATCAGGCAACTCTGGTATCCATTGTCTGCAGCAATCAACATGGTCATCAAAGCCACAATGGTTTTACCACTACCCACATCCCCCTGTAACAGCCTGTTCATCTGCCTTCCCCTCGCTGTATCCGTCCTGATTTCTTTGATCACTCTTTTTTGTGCACCCGTCAGTGAAAAAGGCAGATGCTTTTTATAAAAATTATTGAACAGCTCACCAACTTTGTCAAAGACGATACCCCTTGAATACCGATGCCGGTTTGACTTGATCATACCCAGCCTGATCTGTGCAAGGAAAAACTCTTCAAACTTCAATCGGCGTACCGCGTCCGCTTGAGCTTGTGCACTACCCGGAAAATGAATATCACGGTAAGCCGCCCACTTGCCTGCAAGCTCCCATCGTTTCAAAATAGGTTCCGGCAGATTCTCCTGTATTTCTTCAGATGGTAAAACAAGGAAAAGGTTGGCCAGTAGTTTACCAATGGCCCTTCCATTCATCCCTTTGGCTTTCAATTTTTCAGTGGTAGGATAAATCGGTTCCAGAAAACTTTTCCCGCCAAGTTTTTCCGCCGTCAGGATCTCTATCTCCGGGTGTGTGATCTGCGGTTTACCCATGAAGAAACCAGGCTTGCCAAATACAAGGTACTTTTTCCCGATCTCCAGACTTTTGCTGATCCAATGAATGCCTTGAAACCAGGTCAGTTCTAAAACACCCGTGTCGTCTTTCAGGGAAGCCACAAGTCTTTTGGCCCGTCCCTGACCAGTGATCTGAAACTGAGTCACCATTCCTGCCACCTGAATGAAATCTGTCTGGTAGCTGATGTCCCTTATCCGCGAAACTTTTGTTTTATCAATATGCCGATAAGGAAAATGCTCCAGCAAATCCCTGAACGTAAAAATGTTCAGTTCTTTCTTGAGCATATCTGCCCGCAAAGGACCTACACCTTTAAGGTATTCAATGGGATTCGATAATATGGTTGTTTGCGGTACGATGACTGTTGCTTACACACAAAGGTAACACAACTATCTGCGGTAAACTTCCACGGTACCCATCGATTCAGGCCCTATCCTGGGTGCATAAAATGAATCCACTTTCTGATAATGCCGCTGAAGGGAATCCCTTACCCTAAATGGAAAGAAATTGTTCAGACCCGGCAGGTATTCAAACAATACCACATCGTAATATTTCTTACTGATTTGATGTTCATACAGTGTTGCCTGCTGGTTAAACATGGCTACGCCGAGGTGATGCCATAAAGGATGATATACCCCTTTCTCATAACCAAATGGAACCGCTGCAGCCAGTGGCGTAAGTTCTGTCATATTTAAAACCCGGGGATCCGTCTTCTTCATCTCAGGCATCGCCAATACACGCTGCACGCCATCTTCAGTGGGCTTCGGCAACTTCATGCCTTTGAGAACCGGCACTTCAGACCGCACCCATTCTCCCGCAGGGATGTCGCCCTTTTTATTCAGGTATAGCAAAAAATTGTTGCGCCCCACCAGGTTCTCTCCGTCTGGTGTCTGCTGGAGAATGCCCGCTGGCTTTTGCTCTTTTTGCAGTAGTCCATTAATATAGCCTGCGTATCTGCTGGATTGTAAAAACAAGATCGCTGCACACAAACCGATCAAAGTGCCCCAACTGTTCCAGGGGATCGGTAAAAGCTGGTGCAATGCAAACAACAACCACGCAAATACAAAAGAAACAAAATAGATGTTGTTGTCTGGCGGCGTGTAACTCGTCTCTTGCAGTATGGTTGCCTGCGCGAGAATGCCCAACACCAGTAACAGGAACAATACATGGTCCTTCTTAAAAAAAGCAACCTTGCTCCTGAAGAACAAAGCAAAGCCCATGATGGCAACCAACAGGATGCTTAACCGAAGCAATTGACTTTCGGCTAGCAATCCGATGATCACATCCTTGATGGATACCCGGCTGGAATGCGGCGCCTGACCGAGGTTGAACCAGAATGCAAATCCATCATTATTCAACGGCACAATGATCAATGCCGCAGATACAGCATAGGCAAACAGGTACACCACAATTCCCTTCCAGTCTTTTTCTATCCACGCATCATAAGCCAGAAACACAAGGCTCATCAAAAGACCGAGTCCACCCCCATCCTGCTTTGTGAAGAAACTGAAAAATCCAAAGAACCCCGCAAGCACCAGCCATATCCATTTCCTGCTTCGCAACAGATAGGCAAAGAGAAAAGCCAGGGAAATAAATTCATAGACAATCACGCTATGGTTATACCAGGGCCAGAAATTGACAAGCGAATAGGTAAGTACATAAAATAACACAGATACAAAACTCAACACCGCGGGCATTCTAAACGACCTAAGTATGGACCGGAAAGCCAGGCCAGATAAAATATTGATGAACGCCTGGGCCTTGATGAGGGTGATCATCTGTGGACCAAAAAGCTTAAAAAATAAGGCGGGGACGGCCCAGAATCCATAACCCATGGGAATACCAAAATCGCTGAACGGCATTTCGCCATTGCTCATTCGGTAGGCCCCTTCCCAGGAAATAAAAATGTTTACCCGGTAGGGGTAGGAAAGAAAAACCGGGAAAATGGCCATAGCAACAATAACCAGTATCTCAAGAATGGGTAAAATCCGCCCTTTGCTCATCATTCGTTTAAATTATTCTATAGTGTAATATAATGCCATTTTAAATCGTTCTCTATGACCTGTTTATTGTATTTTGACACGCATTTCAGGCTATGGCGCTTATTCAACTTCTGAGACCGGCACATTGGGTTAAAAACCTATTCCTATTTATACCCCTGTTTTTGTCGGGACAGTTGTTCAATTGGGACAAATTCCCGCCCCTCATTCTCGGTTTTATTGCCGTAAGCCTTATTGCAAGCAGCGTATACATCATTAATGACTACCGGGACGTTGCAGCAGACCGGATGCATCCGGAAAAAAGAAACAGGCCTCTTGCGGCGGGTACCGTCAGCTCCTCACAGGCCTTTGGCCTATTAACATTTTGCCTCATCGCTGGTTTTGCCATTGCCTGGTTTGTCAACAAAAGTTTTTTCGGGGTTCTGTTATTCTATTTTACGATGAATCTGGGCTACAGCCTTGGGCTGAAGAACATCTCGATTCTGGATATTCTGATTGTTGCTTTCGGATTCTCCCTGCGGGTGAAAATGGGAGGCATCATCGCCCAACTCCCCATCACAGAATGGCTGAACATTATGATCTTTCTTTTGGCACTGTTCATCGCCATTGGAAAAAGGTATGATGATTTGTACATCGGTAATGATGCCGGCATTCAACTACGTAAAGCCATCAAAGGATATAGCATTGAATTGTTGAACATCTACCTGGCCATGGTATCAGGCGTGATCATTGTAGCCTATATCCTGTACACCATTTCTCCGGGCATACAAGAAAGGTTTGGTACCCATCGGCTTTATTATACAACCGTTTTTGTCATTGCAGGATTGTTGCGATACCTACAGATCGTGTATGTAAAAAAAGCGTCTGGTTCTCCAACAAAGATCCTTTATCGCGATACCTTTTTGCAGGTATGTATTTTGTTGTGGATCGTCAGCTTTTATGCGATCATCTATTCACACAATTCTTTCTTTAAGTAAACTTAGTTGCGGGAAAGCATCTTCAGAAGTTTCAAAACTTTCTCCTTCACCGGTTTACGGTGGGCAGAGCTTTTCTCACTGATTGCTGTTTTCCCATAATTCGCCAGGAACCAGTCATAGCTTTCCCTGAACATCGCATCATTGGAATACTTTGGCTTCCAACCCATATCCAGCAAGGGTTTCACATCAAAGTAAAATTCTTTGTGGTAGGTCAGGTAGTGCCACGGAGCCAAAGGACTTAAGCCTACTTTATCCAGCAATTGAAGGGTGCCGATGGTCAATCCTACAGGAAGACTTTTCACTTTTGATTTTGAACCTGCGTATTGGATCAGGTGTTCCAATCCCTCCCGAAGGGTACCGAACTCAGGCGTACCTACATTATAAATACCAGGCTTGTTACTGTCTAAAGCCAGCATATACGCATCCATAAGATCATGCGCGTGTATAAACTGAAACTTGATATTACCATCTCCGATGGTATATACATTTACATCTTCCTTGATCCATTCAAAAAGGATCTGGAAAATCCCCAGCCTGCCCTCGCCGAGAATCGTTCTGGGCCTGATTACGACCAATGGTAGATTGCCTTTTTCACAAATCTCACGAACCGCCAGTTCACCAGCCATCTTGCCCTTACCATAGATTTCAATGGGCTGTAAAGGCGAGTCATTGGTGATGGGACATTGAGGCGCACCAAACAATGCGCTGGAGCTCATGTGAATGAAACTCTTCACGCCTGCTTTTACACTTTCCTCTGCTGCGATTTTGCTGCCTTCCACATTCACTGCCCAGAATTTTTCGCCGGATTTTGTGAGTGGAACCAATGCCACATTATGATGTACAACATCCACTCCTTTCATAGCATTGGCAACTCCTTCCCTGTTCAGGATATCGCATTCGATATATTCAATGTCTTTAGGGCGAGTAGGTTCATCCCAGATGTCAAGGATCTTCACCGTTTCACCACGTGCATGTAATCTTCTCGCAATCAAATTTCCGAGGAACCCTGAACCTCCAGTAACCAGATGAACCATGAATTGTATTTATGCTTTCTCAATATAAAATCTGCCAAGATTGAAAATCGTAGCAGCGATTTCGTAAAAGTACTGCACTAAGGGCAGATCGTAAAACCATAACCGTCTCACCATTCTTCGTCCACTGCGCTGTATCACGGTGCTGACGCTGATTTCAACCACTTCAAAGCCAAACTTCCTGAACATCAGTGCACTACGGAAACGGTGCGGCCGGTTACATACCAGCGTTATCTTACCCAAGGGCCATTGACCTGTTTCCTGTAAATGACGCTTCAGGTATTTTGCATTATCAAGGGTATCCAGATATTCCACACGCTTGATACTACTCCCTATACACTCAACCCTGCTAAGACAACCCGTCTCAATCAAATAGTCTCTTCCAAAATAATCTTCCGGTTGATGGGCCCCGAATGTATTGGCGGGCGCAAGGTATATCTCTCCATCATCTCCTGCCAGTTCTTGTGCGAGGTCCAATGCCGCCATATAGTAGTCGGATGCATAGTACCTGCCATCTTTATCTTTCGACAAACCTTCCGGAACCACCACTACCTTCCTCACCTCAGATCTTTTGACCGTTGTCGAAAACCGACTGCAAACTTCTGCGCATTCCTTCCTCCAAAGCAATCAACGGTTTGTAACCCAGATGCTGCTTCGCTTTCTCTACTGAACAGGCGATGGTCTTATTCATCTCGCCCAAGACGTGGATCTTCTGGTTGTACATCCCCACGCCCTGCATCATACCATCCACAATTTCCGCTACATCTGCCGCAAGTCCGGGCAATTTCATTCGTTTATGCGCCACCGTTAGTCCAAACTCAGTTTCCATCAGCCGCTCAATGGTGTCAATGATCTGGTTCATGGTGTAGGGCTTCTCATCAGCGATCCAATACACTTCTCCGGCAGCCTGGGGCTGAAAGGCCGCAAGCAAAAGCCCTTGTGATAAGTTATCCAAATAGGCCATGGATCTGAGGTTTTGTCCATCGCCCACAATAGGTCCCTTCCCTTCTTTGATCATGGTAAAAAACAGAATCTGTCTGTCCGGTTGATCTGGTCCGTAAAACCAGGGTGCACGGATCACAGAAGTTTCTATCTTTCCTGCTTTCGTGAATTGTTGTACGATCTGCTCCATCTCCATCTTTGACTTACCGTAGTTCATGTACGGATGGAAAGGGCTGCTCTCATCAAACACATGGTCCTTGAAAGGATTGCAACCGATAGGCGAGTTGGAACTCATGATCACGGCACGCCTGAGTCTGTGCTTGACGGATGCTTCAAGGATATTCTTCGTTCCATCCCTGTTGATGCTGAAAAACTCATTAACCTTTGAGGGATGGATGATACCTGCAATGTGGATCATCACGGCGCCTTCTGCGCCTTCCGTGAAACGTTCGCAATCCAATGAATTGCGGACATCGCCATACACACAACTTACGCGTGGAGAAAGCGAAGTCAGTGCTTTCTCATCCTGCCCCGGCAGCAGCAGGCAGCGCACTTTTGTTTGGTCAGTGATGTATGCATCAAGGATGGGATTGCCGTGGCTCCGCTCTAGTATGATTCGCAGCAATCGGCGTCCAAGCCATCCCTGCGCGCCTGTAAGTAAAATGTCTGGCTTATTCACGATGTATGTTTAATAAAGTGGTTAATATTTCTCAAAGCAAAAGCCATAATTGATCCCTGTGGATTCACACCCAGTGCCGTGGGCAGCAGACTCGCGTCATTGATGTACACGCCATCAACCCCATGCAATTTTCCATATGAATCTGCTGCACAGATGTTCTTATTCTCGCCCATCGGACAGGAGGAGAACAGGTGTATAGTCATCAGGTTGGAGGTTGCAGGGGGAATAGACACGGGCAGTTTATTTACATCTTCCATAGAGTGAAGCGGCGATGATCCTGCGATACTCGTAAACAGCGTCTTTGCCCCGGCAGCAAACAAAAGGGTGCATAGATTACTCAATCCCTCTGCAAGGTTTTGCTTTTCATGCTCAGTAATTTCATACTGCACCAACGGGTCTTTATACACGGGCAAAGCTTTCACACCGCCCTTTCCTGCTGCGTTGGTCATGGCATAATAGATGGCCATTTTTTTCCATTGCGTATTCACGATTTCAGCAGAAGCAGGATGATCTGTCATGGCCATAGCAAGGTATGGTGGTGTACTGATAGAACATCCGAAACTATAACGAGGTGAAAACTCTTTTACCTGGTGCACCGGTACGCCCATCCCTTCTTTATTGACTTCTTCATTGAACAGGGCCGTCACCTTGATGGTAGGGTGCAACAAAAAACGCTCACCAATATGTTTACCCAATCCGCTCTTGCGAAGGATCTGTGGCGTATGCACAGCACCAGCACAAACGAAACAATGTGTGCAGGTCAGTTCAAAACGCTGGCCCTGGTGTTCGCAATGGATCACTTGCTGCCCGCCCGTTTGAATGATCTTTAACACACGCGTCTGCGGCATCAGCCTGCCACCTGCCTTCATCATGCGGGGCAGGTAGGTTTGGGTCATGCTCATCTTCACCCCTTCTGCCTGACCATCGGCATCCATTTTTCCTGAATAGGAAAACCAACGCGGCACTTCCTGTTGGCTCCAGCCTTTCTTTTCCGCACCTTCTGCAAGTTTGAGTGATGCTTTAGACAAAACGCCGGGGTTATAAGAGATACAAACATCTTTTTCGCACTGTTGGAAGAACGGTTCCAGGCTCTCCTCATCGGCATCCTTCAACTGAAAATCATCCCGCCAGGAAGCCAGTACATCTTTTGGGGTCCGATGGTAAAGCCCACTGTTCACCTCACTGCCGCCGCCGACACATTTTCCTTCCACATAGTTGATCTTGATCTTGCCAAAAGCAAGTGTAAGTCCGCCATTGCGGTACTTGTGCTTCATCTCTTCAATGGAAAAAGGTTCGATATCCTGTAAATCAAAGTATCCGCCTTCCTCCAACACCAGCACGTCCCTCCCAGCTTCGGCCAGCATGCATCCGCTGATGGCTCCGCCAGGACCTGATCCGATCACGATGTGGTCAAAATGACGCCGCGCCGGTATGCTAGTATATAACTGATCGGGAAATTGACTCTTGTTGTACATCACTGCCTCGAATAAACGTGAACCGTCACCAGTCCTTCAAAGAACCGGATGAAGGTTGACATAAATGAAATTTTTGAATGCTTCCATTTCCGGATCACTGCATCCCTTTGCTGTGGCTGCAGGGCAAAGAAAGGTCTGCCATGGGTAAGGATGGTGTGCAATCCATAAAATAGTGTCACCATCCTGAATGGCAGCCGCAGGTAATCCGGCATCTGGTTCATCTGTTGCAACAGGAAAACCGTTTCCGCATCAAATGTCTGCAGTTGCTGCTTTCCAGCCACTGTACCCTTGGATCTTCCCAATTGCCATGCCATCGCCGTTACTGTTGCCCGGATCATAGGGATAAAAAGTTTTATATTGCCAAAAGAACAAAAGAATAACTACTCAGCCAAGTAAAACACAGCAACAACCCATCCATGGACAGATCCATTGCTTTTTTTGATTTTGACGGCACCATCACCACGGATGACACCATGTTTGTTTTCCTGCGCTATCTTAAAGGTAGTCTTCTCTACTACCTCTATCTCCTCACCCTCATACCTATTTTCATCGCACTCAAATTGGGTATCCTTTCCAATCATCGCGCCAAAGAGATCATGCTCACCCGCTTTATTGGCGGCATGAAGCAGCAAGATCTCGTCAATGCCTGCCAACGGTTCAGCACTGACATTCTACCAGGAATCATCCGTCCCGCTGCGCTTACCCGTATCCGTGAGCATCAACAGGAAGGCACCGAAGTTGTGGTTGTTTCCGCCGCCCCTACGTATTGGGTTAGTGATTGGTGTTCCCAACAACACCTCCAGCTCATCGCCACTAAACTGGAAGTGAAAGACGGTCTCCTGACGGGTTGCATCGACGGAAAGAACTGTCATGGTCCGGAAAAAGTGAATCGCATTCGCGAAACATTCAACCTTACCCAATATTCAACGATCTATGCGTATGGCGATACTGAGGGAGATCAGCCAATGCTAGCACTTGCCCATCATGCACAGTATAAACCTTTTCGTTAGCGCGCACTCACTTTTCTCCACCAGGCAGCAGGCGTGCGGCAAAGAATCGTAAAATCCAACCACAGCGTTCTTTGCTTTGCATACATCAGATCATCCTGCACCCTGTCCCTTATAGAATCCCCGTCCATATGGATCTGCCACAAACCGGTTATACCTGCAGGCGCATTGAAGCGTTCTGCAAATGCATCGTTAGTCAATTGTGAAGCTTCATTCAGAGGCAAGGGTCTGTTACCTACCATAGACATATCTCCCTTCCATACATTGAACAACTGTGGAAGCTCATCCAGGCAGGTTCTCCGCAGCCATTGGCCAATGCCGGTCACACTGGATTCATCACAGGCTTTAAGAAATGTAGCCCCATGATCCCGGAAAAGGTTGATTTGTGAAAGAGAAGTGACAAGTCTGGCAGTACCCACCTTGGTTGTTCTGAATCGATAAAATTTAAATATGGTATATCCTTTACCGGCCCGATAAGCATTATGAAAGATTGGACCACTGGAATCAAGCCTGATGAGTATGGCGATAACGAGCATCACCGGGGCAAAGATCAGGATCAATACGCTAGACAATACTATATCAAGTATCCTTTTCAGAACAGCCTGAAAAGCCGTCATCACGGAAAACCTTCTGCGGCCTTGTTTTCTCCGATCTGCTTCTTCCCTTTTCACTTGCCCAACAAAATCCATGCGCTCGCCAATGGTGAAGATATCCCTGATAGGATGAACAATATCGTCCACCACATGTGTGCTGATCATTTCGTCAACTTCGCGTTGGGAAAGATGGGTAGACACATACAAAACGGGCACCTGATCCAGGCCAGCACCGTGCATGAACTGCATGAATTTCTCCAACTGCAGCTTGTGCAAAGGAACGTCAATCATAATGCCCCTGAAACGGTATTGATCCATGAGGAGTTCACGCAAAAATGAAACCCCTTGCTGAATGTTCACCGCCGTGGCATAACCATTGCGAAACGAACCGGCCAGGTTGGCCACCAGGGTGATGTTGTCTCCGATATAAAATATATTATCCCTCTGCTTAAGGAGGGGGTTGCTTTCCTGAACACTCACCAACCGGTAAGCTGATGTCTTTTGTGCGGTTTCTTGCTTGGTCATCGTTTTCAGTTTGTGGGTCAGATTTTGTGTATCCTGCTGCCGAGAAGCAATGCATCCACGGTGCCAATCAGCTTCAACGGATCAAATGGCTTGGAAAAGCAATCCACCGCATTGTACTTCATGACATTGGCCTGCAACATATCTTCCGGCTGAGAGGAGATCACAATCAGCGGTATATCATTATAGAATGGACTCAGGGAGAGATGCCTGATCAGTTCCCAGTCGCCCATATCATCCAGTTCGGGAGATCCGATGATAAGATTTGGTTTGGCATGACGACGCAGATATTGCATGGCAGCAACACCATCCGGAACCGACACCACTTTGTAGTAGCGTTTGAAAATGGTTTGAATGAGGAAGCGTATAGCTTTACTACCGTCAATGACCAGAATTTCTTTTCTCATGCAATGAGATTTTGAAAACCGTTAACATTGGCGGCTTTTCCAGGGTAGTGGAATCAGACGGATTAAGTCATTTCAAAGGAACTGGGAGTATAGATCCGGAAACATATGCAATTTTCCGGATGGTTTGTGCAGTAAAGATATAGTCTGAAAGGTAGAATAGCAATACCATAACCGCTTTCTTCTTCACATTTCCCTAATACGAGTAAGCTGCTGAAATCAGCGCAGGACGGCCCTTCTGGACTTTTCCCACCTAACCGTCTGGTTACCTGAAAGATAGCGATAGAGGCCTGCGATCATACCCATATTCATGAACACAAAATAAAAAGGCAATAAAAATATTCCGCTGCCTTTTTGCCTCTTTGCAACACCATATCCCATCCATGCGAACAGATAAAAGAGAACCTGCAAAACCAATATGCTGAGATACAATGGGTTGATCTGTTGCATCACCAATAGTATATTACAAAGGAAGATCAGCAAGAGTGCAAAAGGACAAACCAACCAGCGCATTACCCGATGAGAGAAAAACTGGAAAGACAATTTACCATACCGGAAAACATTCAGCAAGGGATAAAACAGCCGTAGGCTCTGAAATGCACCCGCGCCGATCCTGACTCTGCGCGTCCATTCATCGGCAATAGAAAACGATGGACCTTCTGCGGCAAAAGCCTGAGGCTCATAGGCCATTCGTTTACCGCGTTGACAAACCATCAGGGATAAATAGAGATCGTCCAGCAATATATTTTGCGGAACCGGTGTGAACATAGTTCTACGAATAGCGAACAACTCGCCAGCTGCACCAACTACGGTATGAAAATCACTATCCAGTTGTTTGAGCCATGATTCATACTTCCAGTAAATGCCTTCCGCCTTACCAGGAACCAGGTCATCGGCTACTACTTTTTTCTCGCCGGCTACACCGCCGATATGAGGATACTGGAAATAGCCCACCATTTTCAAAAATGCGTCTGGGTTGATCATGGCATTGGCATCGCTGAAGATCAGGATCTCCGTTTCACCTGCTGCCGATACCGCACGATTGATAGCTGATACCTTTCCTTCTCTGGGGGGTTGGTGGAGATGAGAGATTCCCGGTGCATTTGCTGCCTTCGCAACGGTAGCGTCTGTGGAACCATCCGTGATGATGATATGTTGCACCAGTTCTGATGGGTAGTGGATGGCGGCCGTATTTGCGATCTTTGCCTCGATCTCCTGTTCTTCATTGAATGCCGCAATAATGTGCGCAATCCTGGGCAGCGTGGAAGGGGCGGCAGGCCGGCTCCTTTGTTGACGAAACATCCAGAGCAACGCTGCATAACCCAGATAGGTATACAGCACACAGCACACCAGGAACCAGAAAATCCACATCAACGGCATGCATAAAAATAGCTAATAGCTAGTAGCTAATAGCTATTTTTATATATGATTCCTCTCGCAGAAAGAATGCGCCCAACTATGCTGGCCGAATTGGCTGGCCAGGAACACCTGACAGGTGAGCACAGTGTTTTACGCAATGCCATCGCCCAGCAGACCATTCCATCCATGATCCTCTGGGGCCCGCCAGGTACAGGTAAAACAACCATTGCAAATATTATAGCCCACACCCTGCGTCAGGACTTTTATACCCTTAGCGCCATCAGTGCCGGTGTGAAAGATGTACGTGAAGTCATTGAGCAGGCTAAAAATAAAGACAAGGCTATTTTATTTATCGATGAGATCCATCGTTTCTCAAAAAGTCAGCAGGATGCTTTGCTAGGTGCCGTAGAAAAAGGCATCGTCACACTTATAGGCGCAACTACAGAAAATCCGTCTTTTGAAGTGAACAGTGCTTTGTTATCCCGATGCCAGGTTTATGTACTAAAACCACTGACTGCAACGGACCTGACCAGGCTCCTTGAGCATGCCATTGCAGAAGACGCGATGCTGAAAAATCGAGCCATTGAACTCCTGGAAACAGATGCGCTGATCAGACTTTCAGGCGGAGACGCCAGGAAGCTGCTTAACCTATTTGAACTGGTGGTGCAGAGCCAACCCGCCGTTCCAATACAGATCACAGACAAGCTGGTGCTGGATGTGGCGCAAACCAGGATCGCGATGTACGATAAAGGCGGGGAGCAACATTATGATATCATTTCGGCGTTTATCAAGTCCATCAGGGGCTCAGACCCTAATGGCGCGGTTTATTGGCTGGCGCGGATGATTGAAGGCGGGGAAGAAATCAAGTTCATCGCGAGGCGGATGGTGATCCTGGCAAGTGAAGATATCGGCAACGCCAATCCAACGGCCATCGTGATGGCCAATGCCTGTTTTGAATCCGTTAATAAAATAGGATACCCTGAAGGCCGCATTATCCTTTCACAATGTGCCACTTATCTTGCCGCTTCGCCGAAAAGCAACGCATCCTACCTGGCCATTGATGAGGCTATGGCCGCCGTTAGAAACCATGGCGATCTACCTGTTCCCCTGCATTTGCGGAATGCTCCAACAAAACTCATGAAAGAACTGGGCTATAAAGCTGGTTATCAATACTCCCATGATTTCGAAAAGAATTTTTCATCGCAGGAATACCTGCCGGATGAACTGAAAGGCAATGCTTTTTACCGACCCGGTAAAAACGCAAGGGAGGAAGAGTTGCGGAAATTTTTGAAGGATCGATGGAAGGAAAAGTATGGATATTAGCAATTAACAATTGGCAATTAGCAATCAGATAAGTTTATGGAATTTAGTTTAAAGTCATTTGACGCACTCACACCCAATGAGTTATATCAGATCCTTACAATGCGTAGCGAAGTTTTTGTAGTGGAACAGCAGTGTGTGTTCCTGGATATGGACCAAAAAGACCAGAAAAGTGAGCACCTTATGTTCTGGGATGAAAAAAATCTTGTGGCATATTGCAGAATTCTTCCGGCCGGTATTTCCTATACAGAACCCTCCATTGGACGTGTGGTCAGCTCACCAAAATACCGTAAAACGGGCGCTGGAAGACTGCTCATGCAGCGTGCGATTGAAATATGCAGACAACGTTATGGTAATCAACCCATTCGCATCGGTGCACAATTATACCTGAAAAAATTCTATGCATCACTTGGCTTTGAGGCTCAAGGGGATATATATCTTGAAGATGGTATTGAGCATGTTGAGATGATACTTTTATAAAGTCAGATTCATAAGGAATAAGATAAAGGAAGAGGTGCGAAGAGACCTTCACAGTTCTCCCTTTATCTTCTCACTGTCACAACTTCCTTCGCTAAAAAATTCACCATCATCAAAATATAAACCACACACCGGGCGTTATTTCAGAGTCCAATACTTTGATAAAACGCAAATCCGGTATCATGAAAAAAGGTTTACACCAGAGCTTATTGAAAGGGCTCGCAGCGCTTGTGCTCATTGTATCAATGAGTTACAACGCAAAAGCCCAGATGCAATATGAGATCGGCCTCAACATTGGTCCATCAAACTTCCTTGGAGACCTCGGTGGTCAACAGGGCAGGGGCCAAACCTTCCTGAAAGACAACAACTGGGAAATGTACAGGCTTATGAAAGGTCTCACATTCACGATGATTCCAAATGAATACATCAACTTCAGACTTGCCGTCAACTTCGGCAGACTTGAAGGTGCAGACAGTGTGATTGATGGAAAAGGTGGTCTTGAAGAAGCCAGGTACTACCGCAACCAACATTTCAAATCTAAATTGTTTGAAGCTTACGCTGCTGCAGAAATTTTTCCATTGGTTGTGCTGGAAGAAGATCCAGATGACCTGATGTTCAAATTCCGTCCTTACGCATTGCTTGGTGTTGGTGTGTTCCGCTTCAATCCCGAAGGACAATACATCAACCCTAACGGCGAAGCACAGTGGGTGAACCTGAAGCCGCTCCGCACTGAAGGCCAGGGTATGGCAGATTACCCTAACAGGAAAGAATACTCACTGACACAGATCAATGTACCTTATGGTATCGGTATCAAATACTATTTCAACGACAGGTTCAACCTTGCATTTGAAGTAGTAAACCGCCTCACCTTTACAGACTACATTGATGATGTAAGTACAACCTACATTTCAAATACCTCGATCTACAACCACTTTGGAAATACCCCTGAAGCAGATATGGCTGTTCAAATGGCGAACAAATCAGTACTGCTGAATGGTGGTCTCAACAGGCCAGGTTACAATGCTGGTAACAAAAGAGGTACTTCATCCAACAATGACGCATACTACGCTACAACATTCAAATTGTCTTACCGCTTTGGTGGTGATGGCATGGGCAGGTATGTGAATCAAACAAGATGTCCTGTGATCAGATTCTGATCGTCAGCATATTATTGTTAATCCGTCCCCATATGAAAACAAATCAAGGTTGGCTGATTGACACTTCAACCTAACTTACGAGGGCCCTTTCCAGGGCCCTCTCGCAATTTGACAATGTGGCAATGCGGCAGTGCGGTAATGGTGGAAGCGCGGCCGTGCGTTGCCGGCCTGCGAAGAACCACTCGGAGTGACTGCCGGCGCGCCGCAACGCAGGGCGCGCCTTCCAAAATTGCCGCATTGCCGCATTACCGCATTGCCACATTAAAGGAAATGCTTCGCAATATCGGACCAGTCATTTACCCTCACATATTCCACCACATCCACATTGTGAAATGACGTATACAAATACTTCTTTCCGTTAAAGTGCTTAAGGTTACGCACATGATCATCAATCATATGATCACCCTGTACCATCCGCTTGTCACCGCAAAGTACGAGCTGGCGCCAATTGAGGAATGGGTAGTGTTCCAGCAACCACTCCAGTTTGTCTTTGAGTGAATTCGGAAACTCCATCGCGGCAGAAACGATAAACACTTCATACCGTTCATTCATCTCGCGCAGCACTTCCTGGCTCCTCTCCATCACTGGAACATCACGAAAGAAACCCGGTTCCAGTAATCGCTGGCGGATCATGGTTCTATGCTCCTCGGGAAATCCAATCACCCAGGAACCGTCTTTCATGACGGAATGGTTCACTTTCACGCGATATTCAGCCTCATACCAGTTCACCATCTTCCCCATCGTATCCGCCATCACTTCGTCCATGTCAATGATTACGCGTTCCTTCATTGCAATTCTGGTTTTAAAAATTGTCCGGTATGACTGCCCTTCACCTTCACCAACTCCTCCGGTGTACCCTGGAATAGAATTTTACCACCACCATCACCTCCCTCTGGCCCCAGATCAATCACATGATCCGCCACCTTGATCACATCCATGTTATGTTCAATCACCAACACCGTGTTACCCCGGTCCACTAACTTATTCAACACATCCAGCAACAACTTAATATCCTGGAAATGCAGTCCTGTTGTGGGCTCATCGAGGATATAAAAGGTCTTACCCGTATCTTTCTTCGCCAGCTCGGTAGACAGCTTCACCCGCTGCGCCTCACCGCCACTCAGGGTTACAGCAGACTGTCCCAGGGTGATATAACCCAGGCCCACGTCCTGTAACACTTTTATCTTACGATACAGATAGGGCACATTCGTAAAGAACTCCACAGCCTCGTCCACAGACATCTCCAGCACATCACTGATGGATTTTCCCTTGTATCGTATCTCTAATGTTTCCCGATTGTATCTTTTGCCATTACATTTCTCACAAGGCACATATACATCCGGCAAAAAGTTCATCTCAATCACGCGCATGCCGCCCCCTTCACAGACATCACATCGGCCCGTTTTCACATTGAATGAAAACCTGCCTGCATTGTATCCGCGGATCTTCGCCTCAGGCACTGCTGCGTACAACTGCCTGATTTCCGTAAAAAATCCGCAGTATGTAGATGGATTGGAACGGGGTGTTCTACCGATGGGCGATTGATCAATCTCAATCACTTTATCAATATGCTCCAGTCCCGCAATGCTCGTGAATGGCATCGGCTCACCCTTGCTGTCGTAACAATGCTTGCTGAGAATCGGATACAAAGTCTCGTTGATCAGTGTAGACTTTCCACTACCACTCACACCACTCACTACCGTAAAGGTTCCCAGCGGTATGGTTAAATCCACTTTCTTCAAATTATTTCCCGTAGCACCTTTCAACACAAGGCTCTGACCCCTGCCTTTCCGCCTACTCCCTACGCCCTGAATCCTCTTTAAGCCGGTAAGATATTGTCCGGTCTCCGACCCAGATCTGGCTACATCCTCAGGCGTTCCCTGCACCACTACCCTCCCACCATGTTTTCCGGCCTTCGGCCCGATGTCAACCAGATGATCCGCGGCAAGCATGATGTCTTTATCATGCTCCACCACCAATACGGAATTGCCGATGTCCCGCAGATTCTGCAAAGCATGGATCAATCGTTGGTTGTCGCGCTGATGCAATCCGATGGAAGGCTCATCCAGAATGTAAGTGATTCCCTGCAACTGCGAACCGATCTGTGTTGCAAGCCTGATCCGCTGGGATTCACCGCCACTCAATGTCCGGGTGGCCCTGCCTAGTGTGAGGTAATTCAACCCAACGTCAAGCAGAAACTGTAATCGCTCTCGGATCTCCTTAAGAATATCTTTAGCGATCACCTTTTGCTTACTGCCCATCCGCTTTTCAATATCGCTGAACTGCTTTGATAATTTTTCCAGGTTGAGGGCACTCATCTCGGAGATGTTCATATCATCAACCTTGAACCAGAGGCTTTCCTTCTTCAAGCGCGCACCATTGCATGACGGACAGTTCTTCAATGTCATGAAACTCTCAGCCCACTCGCGGATATTGTCTGTCTGACTGCCGAGAAACCATCGCTTCACCATATTCACCACACCTTCGTACTCTTCAGGTGCCGGTGCCGTTTCATCGAACTCCATCTCCGCTGCCGCATCTGCGTCCTCGTTGCCAAACAAGACCAGATTCAATGCTTTCGTTGATAGTTTTTTGATGGGATCCTTGAGGCTGAACTTATGCTTACGCGCCAATTGCTCCACCTGCTTATACACCCATGCATCCCGCGCCTCACCCAATGGCGCAATACCACCTTCTGCAATACTTATCTCACGGTCAGGGATAACCGAATTCATATCAATCTGGTAAACCTGGCCAATCCCTTTACAAACCGGACATGCCCCATAAGGCGAGTTGAAAGAAAAACTATTGGGCGATGGCTCTTCGTAAGATAGCCCCGTGTCTTCACACATCAACTGCTTACTATAGGTTGCGGTCTTGCCTGCATTGTCTTCGCCGACGTGCACAAAGATCAGGTCCTTCCCCATCTTCAGTGCCTTCTGCACACTCTGGCTCATACGCGTTTTGAATTCCGCTTCCACCTTCAACCTATCCACTACTACCTCTATATCATGAACCTTGTATCTATCCACCTGCATCTTCGGTACCAGGTCTTTGATCTCGCCATCTACCCGCACTTTCAAAAATCCCTTTTTGCGGATGTCTTCAAAGAGCTCGCGGTAGTGCCCTTTCCGGCCGCGCACAATCGGTGCCAGAATGGATAATTTCTGTCCCTTGAACTTTTTGAAAATACTTTCGAGGATCTCCTCTTCGGAAAACCGGATCATCTTCTTTCCGGTATTATATGAATAGGCTTCACCTGCACGGGCATATAGCAATCGGAGAAAATCATAGATCTCCGTAACCGTTCCCACCGTGGACCGGGGATTCTTATTGGTGGTTTTTTGTTCAATGGAGATCACCGGTGACAAACCCGTGATCTGGTCCACATCCGGCCGCTCCATATCCCCGATGAACTGCCGTGCATAGGCCCCAAAGGTCTCCATATAACGCCGCTGCCCTTCGGCATAAATCGTATCAAAAGCCAGCGAACTCTTGCCGCTGCCACTGATACCCGTGATCACCACCAGCTGGTTCTTGGGGATCGATATATCAATATTCTTCAGGTTGTGCACCCTTGCACCGAGGACCTCAATGTGCTCACTCATAACGTAAAATTAGCTAATAGCTAGTAGCTAGTAGCTATTTTTGGACGTTTAAATTGCGTACCCTACATTTGTCCTCCAGTTCTTTATTTACTTATCCAGAAAGGCTGAGGGATATGGCCCTTTGACGCCTTGACAACCTGTCTGCATGATAAGGTGTCACCGCCATCTCAACAATTGTTGGGAACGATAAGTCAGTTCAATTTCTACATTGAATTTTCCTTCGCACTTCTGGTTAAGCAATTCAGGACCCACCAACTACTAATTACCAATATCTATTGCTAATTGCCAATTATCAATTGCCAATTGTTAATTGTTAAATAATATCATCATGAGCACACTACATTTTGAAACACTGCAACTCCACGCGGGTCAGGAAATAGACCCCACAACAAAATCCAGGGCCGTACCGATCTATCAAACCACCTCTTACGGATTCGACAATTCCGCGCATGCCGCAGATCTGTTTGGACTCAGAGCCTTTGGGAACATCTACACCCGCATCATGAACCCAACTACCGATGTGTTTGAAAAGCGCATCGCAGCACTGGAAGGCGGTGTAGCTGCACTGGGCGTGGGTTCTGGCCAGGCCGCACAGTTCATTGCACTGAACAATATCCTTCAGGCAGGCGATAATTTTATTTCTACTTCTTTCCTCTATGGCGGTACATACAATCAATTCAAAGTAGCTTTCAAGCGCCTCGGCATCGAGGCCCGCTTTGGCAACGGCGATGATGTAGAAAGTTTTGTGCCGCTCATCGATAAAAATACTAAAGCCATTTACCTGGAGACCATTGGCAATCCAAGGTTGAACATCCCCGACTTCCAAAAATTTGTAGCACTTGCAAAAGAGTATGATCTGCCACTGATCGTAGACAATACTTTTGGTGCGGGCGGATATCTCGTAAGGCCATTGGAACTCGGCGCCAACATCGTAGTGGAATCTGCTACGAAGTGGATCGGCGGTCATGGTACCTCTATCGGCGGTGTGATCGTTGATGGTGGTAACTACAATTGGGGCAATGGAAAATTCCCGCAGTTCACTGAACCTTCTGAAGGTTACCATGGACTGAAATTCTGGGATGTATTTGGCGAAGGCAATCCGCTCGGCTTGCCCAATATCGCCTTCATCATCCGCGCGCGCGTAGAAGGCTTGCGTGATTACGGTGCAGCCATCAGCCCATTCAATTCATTCCTGCTCATCCAGGGCTTGGAAACATTATCACTACGTGTACAACGCCACGTTGAAAATGCTTTGTCGCTCGCGAAATGGCTGGAGAGTCATCCGCAGGTAAACTACGTGTGGTATCCCGGCCTCGAAAGCAGCCCTTACCATGCAATGGCGAAGAAATACCTGAACGGTGCCGGCGGTGGTGTACTGCAGTTTGGTGTGAAAGGCGGCAAAGAAACGGCAGCCAAGTTCATCAATGAGCTAAAGCTTGCTTCGCACCTCGCGAATGTGGGCGATGCCAAAACACTGGTGATCCATCCGGCAACCACCACGCATGAGCAGCTTGGCGAAGAAGAGCAAAAAGCATCCGGCGTGTTGCCAGACATGGTACGTGTGAGTGTGGGCATTGAGCACATCGAAGACATCAAGGCAGATTTTGAACAGGCTTTTGTAAAGATTGGCGCAGCGCAACATGTCTAATCGTTTTAAGCTTTTTCAATACAACGGGCCGTTTCAATTGGAGTCTGGGGCAAACGTCCCCGGATTCCATCTGGCCTATACCACGCATGGCAAGGTCAACAAAGACGGGTCAAACGTGGTCTGGATTTTTCATGGCATCACGGCCAATAGCGACCCTGCTGAATGGTGGCCCGGCATGGTGGGCGAGGGCAAACTATTTGACCCCGCAAAGTATTTCATTGTCTGCGTGAACATGCCCGGGTCCTGTTATGGAAGCATCGGACCCTTGTCTGACCATCCGGAGACCGGAAGGCCCTGGTACCATCGCTTTCCATTCTTCACGCCGCGGGACATCGCACATGCCTACAGGCATTTGCAGGAAGAACTCGGCATCACGCGTATACATATTGGTATCGGTGCGTCTATGGGCGGACAGAGCCTATTAGAATGGGCAGTGGAAGACCCCGATCTGTTTGAACACATCGTCCCCATTGCTACCAATGCAGTGCACTCCGCCTGGGGCCGTGCATTCAACGCATCACAACGGATGTGTATTGAGACCGATGCCACCTGGGCATTGGAGGACCCCACTGCAGGATCGAAGGGCATGGAAGTGGCGAGATCTATCGCACTCATCAGTTATCGGCATTACCATACCTACGCGGCAACGCAACAAGACGATAACGAAACCATTGAACATTTTAAAGCGGAGAGTTACCAGCGATACCAGGGTGTGAAACTCTCGCGCAGGTTCAACGCTTTCAGCTACTATGCATTGAGCAAGACCATGGATGCACATAACCTCGCAAGAGGACGTCAGAGCATAGAAGTGGCACTGGGAGCGATACGCGCGAGGACACTGGCTATTGCGGTGGACTCAGACCTGCTCTTCCCACCGGCAGAGCAAAGATTCCTGGCAGAACATATACCCCATGCAAGGTTTGAATCTATCCATTCTTTGTATGGGCACGATGGGTTCCTGCTGGAAGACGATAAACTCGGTGAACTCATCACCGCTTTCGTAACACCTTTACAATAAACACTGGAAATATCTTTATAATGGACACGCACAAGAAACTCAAGATCGGACTATTTGGATTTGGCGTAGTGGGCGAGGGCCTCTACAAAGTATTGCAGCAAACATCATCCCTGAGTGCAGAGATCACGAAGGTTTGTATCAAGGATGCGGGCAAAAAAAGAAATGCACCGGCTTCGTTATTTACCACGGACCGCGACGAAATATTGAATGATCCCGATATCAATGTGGTGGTGGAAGTGATCAACGAAACAGATGCCGCCTACTATATTGTTTCCACTGCACTGAAAAATGGAAAAGATGTGGTGAGTGCAAGCAAAAAAATGCTTGCGGAAAATCTTCCTTCTTTACTGACCTTGCAAAAAGAAACGGGTAAGTCGTTACTGTACGAAGCCTCAGCCTGCGCCTCTATTCCCGTGATCCGTAACCTCGAAGAGTACTATGATAACGATCTGCTGCATGGTGTAAAAGCCATCGCGAACGGCTCCACCAACTTCATCCTGACCAAGATGTTTGAAGACAAGCTGGGCTTCAAAGAAGCGTTGTTGCTTGCACAGCAACTGGGTTTTGCAGAATCAGATCCCACACTGGATGTTGATGGTTGGGATGCTTTGAACAAATGGACCCTCTTGCTTAATCATGCCTATGGCATTGTGGCAAATCCGAAGGATATCACCTTCACCGGCATCCAGCAGATCCAATTGCAAGACGCGGTGGTGGCTACGGAGAAGCATTTTTCGATCAAGCTCGTGGCCCAGGCACAGAAGCTGAAAAATGGCGGTGTGGCAGCGTTTGTAATCCCGCAGTTTGTAAGACAGGAAGACCACCTGGCTTTCGTGAAAAATGAATACAACGGTGTGGTGATTGAGAGTGGCTTTGCCGACAAGCAATTCTTTTATGGCAAGGGTGCCGGCTCCTTCCCTACTGCATCAGCGGTGCTTTCAGATATCTCTGCATTACGATATCAATATAGGTACGAGTATAAAAAACTCTACCACCACAAGCCGAATGTATTAAGTAATGACTTCCATTTGAAAGTGTATGTGAGTTTTGACGAGTGGGCTTCTATTCCCAAAGATGATTTTGAATCCATCGAAGAATGGCACGCACACGAAGACGATCGCAAGTATATGATCGGCGTGATTCATTTCTCTAAGCTTCAGGGCAGAGACTGGTGGAAGAAAAAAGGAGTTTCACTGATTTTACTTCCTGATCCTGTGGTGGAAGACATTGATGTGAAGCAGTTGAAGAAGAAGTCTGTGGAACTGGCGATTAAATAAGGTAAAAGATAATGGGAGAATTGCGAAGTCAGCTTCACACTTCTCTCTTTATCTTCTCCCTCTACAACTGGGTGTTTAAGTAAGCAAAAGCGAGTGGCAACTCATCAGCAAAATTCCCCCACCTGCACTCAATCATAATCCCACCAGAATAATTGATCTCTTTCATCGCTCGGAAATAAGGCCGGAAATCCGTGCCGCGCTTGCCCGGATAAGCACGCTCTTCCTTCTCTGCAATATGCACGTTCACAAGCAGGCCCTTGCCTTCCAGCAAATGCTCCGCAGGTTCATTCTCCATCAGCATGTGATAGATGTCAGCCGTGAGTTTGAAGTGAGGATGATCGATGGCCTTGGCATACTTGACTGCTTCGCGAAAACTCAGGATCATATTGGTTTCCGTGTGGTTAAGGTTTTCCATCGCGATAAGCATATTGTACTTAGCCGCTACATCTGCCATTTTTCGGGCAATGCTGATGAACTGCTGCGAGGCCTGCACAGAATCAAAACCAGCAGGGATTCGCCTTGCTTCACCACTGCCTAGTACAATCATCTTCAGCCCGGCCATGCTGGCGCGTTTCATCACGGTATCAACATACCCGAGCACAATTGATTCATTCAATGCAGGACCCACTAGCTTAATGCTTCCAGGAATAAATACATTGGCCGACAGCACCTGGGACTTTGCTGTCTTGATCTTTTGTAGGATCTGTTGGAACTTCTCCTCACTTACATTTCGGGGATTGAATGTGTTGGACACGGATTCCTCCAATCGCAACACATGATTTGCCGCCAGCAGGGAATCATTGCTCAGCGATGTGCAAACACCAATGACGGGGCCTTGCTGTTGCCAAAACATCAATGCCAGCAACCAGATCATAAATGAAAAAGTTTTCCGCCGGCCATCACTTCCTGCGTCTTTTCATTAAAGGTGACTTTCTCTCCGGTACGCACTGCAGCATTGGTCATGATGCTCGCAATAGAATGCGCATAGCCCGCTTCAATGGGTGCATTGGGCTGCTTACGGGAACGCACACACTCCATCCAATTTCGCATATGCGCAGACGTTAGTGGATCACCGCCGGTATTGGCCGATGATGCCACTTTCACATCTTCCAGTTTCATCTCTGGTAACAGATTGGGCTGCATACCCATCGCGTCAGCAAATCCTTTGGTAAGTCCGCCCCTTGGAGAAATCTTATTGGTATTGAGGTTCATCTCGCCCCCATTGGAGTAATAGATCTCAGCAGGATTCTCATCGCCATTGTGCATCCTCGAAGCAAAGGTGACCTGGAAGCCACTCTTTAGATCATCGGCCGGACCATAATCAAACACGGCCGTCATCGTATCCCAATTTCGTCTTCCGTCTTTCCAGGCATAGATGCCGCCGTTGGCTACAACAGAACGAGGATGATTGAGTCCCGTGAACCAATGCACCGTATCAATCTGGTGACACATCCACTGCCCCGGCATGCCGGAGGAATAGGGCCAGAACAATCGAAACTCCAGGTACTTGCGCGGGTCAAAAGCTTCAAAGGGCCTGTTCATCAAAAACCGTTTCCAGTCGGTATCCTCTTCTTTCAACTTGGGCACCACATTAGGCCTTCGCCATCTACCCGGCTGGTTCACGTTCCAGGTGAGCTCCACCATGGTGATGGCACCAAACTTGCCCTGCTGCACAAAATCTGCTGCTGCTTTATAGTTACCGCCACTTCTTCTTTGTGAACCGATCTGAACAATTTTGTTCGATGCCTTCACGGCTTTGAGTGCTGCACGGTTATCTGCCATCGTCTCTGCAAAAGGTTTTTCGCAGTACACATCCTTTCCATTGTTCACCGCTTCTGTACAATGCAGGGCGTGCTGAAAATCCGCCGTGCTGATGATCACCGCATCGAGGTCCTTGATCCGGTAGAGTTCATCATTGTTGCGCACGGCCTGCACATCATGGCCCATCTTGCTGGTGAAGAAATCCTTCGCCTCTTCGCGCCGCAGCTTCCACAGATCAGACACTGCAACAATATCATAGTTGAGTTCATCCTTGTGGTTCATGAAACTCGGAAACAAGGAACCCCGGAATCGGTCCGAGAACCCTACCACGCCCACGCGTACCCGATCATTCGCACCGATGATGCGTGCATAGCTGCTGGCTGGCATACCCATACCGCCGATGGCCAGGGCCGCCCCTGCCTTGAATGAATTGCTGATAAAATCTCTGCGTTTCATATAATCAATTATGCTGTTAGTATAATTCAAGATTAAGTAAAATGGATACCACAACTATGGTTCAACATTACACCAAATTAAGATCCGATTTTTCATAGATATGCATTTGTGTAGGAAGGCTTCGTTTCAATTTCCAGCAACGCTGTGCGTCTTGCAACGTCATGCCGGGATTATCCGCAAAGAAATCCCTGATGTACTGATTGTATTGATTCCCGGTGGGAATTTCAGATTTGTGACCAGTTTCGCGCACCTTGTTCCACAACTGCTTCCAGACTACAACAGCATCACGCAGAGTCTTACCTGAATTGTTCTTCATCCATCGCATAAACGGGATAGAAAATGCAAAACGATCACCACAGTGTTTCAAAAAGAATTTTCGTGTATTTGGCCCGTTGGTATAGCTGTCTGTAATAATCGTATCGAGTGTTAAATCCGCTTTGGACCAATCGAAACTTGATGTGATCTTTTTCTTGCTCAATGCAGTGGTTCTTTTCCCGTCCAGATGATCTGCCAACCTGTCCAGCAATTCAAATTTTGAACCTGTATATCGCACTCCCTTTTCTTTTGCAAAAGCCTCTAACTCTGCTTTGAGCCAGTACCATTGTTTAAGTTCGAATCCCGTTTTAATGCTGTTGATATCAGGTCTTTTCATGTAGAATTTTGATTAACTCAATATTCAATGGGTGCAACCTGCGCGACCCAGCATTTAATGTCAGAGTTTTCGAATTTTCAGGGACCTGAAATCCACCGCATTCCCATGGTCCTGCAAAAGAATCCTTCCTTCTTTGGCTTCACCGAAATCCGGCCACACATTGTATTTGCTTCTCGCTACTAGGGCACGGAACATTTGCCCGCCCCGCTGGTATTCCACCACTTTATATCCATTGAGAAAATGCTCCACACGATTGTCAGGATATACCCTGATCATCCCACGGTTCCAATCGCCGATCTTTCGATACGCCTGTCCGAATTTCAACGGCGGGATCAGGTCATACAAACCTGCAAGGGTGCGGTTGCCTGCGGCCCCGAGTTTTGCATCGGGATGTTTCTCATCGTCCAACACCTGGTACTCCAGGCCGATGGCCGAGCCGGAAGATTGCTCTTTTTCGGTCACAAAATATTTCACGCCGCTGTTGGAACCTTCGCTGAGGCGGAATTCAAACTGCAACTCAAACGCACTGAATTGTTCATCGGTCACAATATCTCCCCCGTTCTGTGATTCCCCGCCGCCGGATGGTACTACGCTCAACATCCCATCGTGAATGTTCCAGCCTTTGTCGGGGAACGATGTTTTATGCGCCGCGCGCCAGCCCTTGGTAGTGGTACCGTCCCAGAGCATTTTCACCCCGCTGCGTTTTTCCATGTCCGACAGGTTATTGGGCAGGATATTCGCGACAAAAATACCGGGGGTAGTGGTAAGGGTGAGGCCTGAGGTCTTTATTCGAATATTCCGCCACATGATCTGCTTGCCGGGTTTTTCATCCTTGCCGATGCTGTGCACCTGGAGCGCGATGAAGCCTTTGGGCGTGAGGTCATCGATCATATAAGCTGCGGGAACGCCGTTGACGAAGGTGCGGATATGGGCGCCAATACACTCGATCCGATACTTGTTCCATTGACCGTTCCTGAAGGCTTTTTTGGCCGATGGATTGTATTCCAATGAATAGAGCCAGAGTCTTCGGCCTTCGTCGTAGATGCCACCACTCCAGGCTCTTTGTGATGGATCGATCTCCATCTGGTACCCATGCACCCTTCCGTTCATGATATTGGGGTCACTCAAACTCCGGAACTGGATCCCGGAATTCATCGTGGAATCCACCATGAACTCCAGTTCCAGGATGAAATCGCCATAGTCTTTATCGGTACATAAAAATGAATTCGGTTGGTCTGGAACGGTTGTGCCGATGATGATGCCGTTTTTGACCACATAGCTGGCCTTACCATTGCGCTGCACCCAGCCGCTGAGGTCTTTTCCGTTAAACAGGTTTTGCCAGCCATCTTTTTGCGCAAGGGAGATCAGGGGAACGAAAAAAAGCAGTCCGAAAAAAAATGATTTCATGATGCGGTGTTGGACGCATAAGTTACTTAATTTCATTGCAGTATGAACATCCGCTGGGAAGAAACGGGCAATACGGGCGTATGCTACGCTGCTGAGGGAGACGATCGTCTTGCGGCCATCCATTATACCTGGAGTGGCCAGCAATTGATGGTGGTGGATCGGTTTGATTATGCCTATCCCGATGCGGTTGGGCTGCTGCAGACCGTGGTGGACCACCTGGTGGAAAACGCGCGGATGCTGGGCTCGCGCATCATCCCGCTCATTGATCCTGTCATGGAGATCCTCTCCCAGCCCACCTACCGGGACGTGCTTTACCTGAAGGAAAAAGCCCGCGGCGGGGTATTGTTTCCGGGGCATCCTTATCCCACGAGGGAGTTGTTCAGGTAGGCATAGGGGCATTAAGGCATAAAGGCATTGATTTCACTTTGGTAAACTGCAAGGAATCCCCTAGATTTGCACCCCGTTCGGGAAGTAGCGCAGGCCGGTAGCGCACCTGGTTTGGGACCAGGGGGTCGCAGGTTCGAATCCTGTCTTCCCGACAGAAAACCCAGGCTTTCGCCTGGGTTTTGTCATTTGGCAGAGGGCACGGGGCATTTACCCTCCAAAATGCCCAATGCTAAGTGCCTAATGACAGACAAAGAGCAAGGCACTCAAGCCAATCTAGAGATTTGATCAAAAAAGCAACTTATATCCAACTCCCCTGACGTTCATTATGCGTACAGAAGGATCGTCCTTCAAATACTTCCGAAGCTTTGTAATAAATACGTCCATACTTCTACCAGCAAAAAAATCATCTGCACCCCAAATCTGTTCTAAAATGACTTTGCGGGATAAAACCTGTTTGTGATTCAATACCAGTAGCTTAAGCAATTCGGACTCACGCCAAGTAAGGCTGATATGACGTTCATCCTTCTCAAGAAAAGACTCTTGGTAATGAAACTTGTAATTACCAATAGAATAGAGCTCCTTATGTTCATCCTGGGCTGTAAAAAGGGTTTTTTGCTTGCTTAACAAAGCCCGTATACGCACAATCAGTTCCTCAATGTTAAATGGCTTCTTTACATAATCATTCCCACCGCTTTCAAAACCTTTTACTACATCATCAGGCAAAGAACGTGACGTCAAAAAAATGATGGGCATGGTTAATTCAATTTTCCTGACCAATCGGGCAAAACCATATCCATCGCCATCAGGCAGCGTGATGTCCAACAATATCAATTGTGGCCTCTCATTTTGAAATAAACTCATCCCAGTCTGGCTCGTAGCCGCATGCAATACCTCAAAGCCGCGGATCTCCAATGTGTCTTTGATAATCTCAGCCAAAGACAGCTCATCTTCCACAAGTAATATTTTGTTGCGCTTGGCACTCATACACCTCTGGGAATTGCTATTTGAAATGTTGCACCTTTACCCAACTCGCTTTCTACCTTGCACCAACCTCCGTGTTTTTCAATAATCTGTTTCGTGTAATTTAAACCCAACCCAAAGCCCTTAGTAACCTGGTCACTCGTTTCAGGAACCCTGTAAAAAGAATTGAATACTAAATGCTGGTGCTCAATAGCAATACCACGGCCTTCATCTTTCACGGAAAGCACGAGCCATTTTTCCATCTGTTCTAAAGTGATCGTAATCCTAGGTTCACCCAATGAATACTTCACAGCATTATCTATCAGGTTATTAATGCTATTGTACATGTGCATACGGTCCACATGGGCAATTGAAGAACCCACATCGTTAGTATATTTAATGTAACTACCATTCGAGATCGATTGCTGGTGAACCGCAATCACTTCCTGAATAAGTTCACTAATGACAACGTTTTCATAGTCTAATCGAAAATTAGGTCGCTCGTGTAAAGATATATGCAAGACCTTTGTCACGAGATCTGATAGCCTTTCTAATTCAGTTTTCGATATCTGCAGATATTTCTTCGCCTTTTGAGTATCCTTTGCCAAATCAAAATCATCTAATGCCTGAACTGCGCCATACACCGTAGCAATAGGGGTCTTGAACTCATGGGTAATATGATTGATAAAGTCGTTTTTGATAAGGGAGAGTTTCTTTTGACGGCGAATGATATAAATTAAATAATAAAAAGCAAAGCCTACACTTAGCAAAAGCATTACGGAGCCGGTTAAGACCCCTGCTGTACGACGGATCAGATAATTGGAAGGCGACAAAAAATACGCTCGAACAAAGTTACTACCCTTGGTATTCTTAAATGTGGGCAAGGCTTTAGTAATCACTGGATACTTTGAAGTAAGGCTGTCCGGAAATGCATTTCCATTTAGGGTATTATCAGAATCCTTAAGCGAAAACACAAATGACTCCTGTATGTACCTTTGTCTCAGTTCCGCCTGAAGAATAGGACGCAAACGGCTCGTGTCGAAACTAAACATATCTGCTTTACCATGTAGAAAACGACCAAGGTTTTGGGTGCGGTAAAAAATAATGTGATGGTCCAAATCTTCCTCCCTATCTAACTTTGCAGCTACTTTTGCCACTTTTGCTTTGTTACTGTCAAGTTGCGAAACGATTGGAAAATTTAGATCCTTTTGGGAAAATGAGTAGGCATCTTTCGAATCATGAACATTTGTCACCAAATACATCATCTCACCCGATTTTTGATTGACCTCGCTAGTGATTCTGATCTCTGTTGTATCCATTAAGAATCGAAACAGTTCGGCTTCGATGGTATCGTTTCGTATCGAAAACTCTTTTTTTACCGCATCTTCAAATGCCATGTTGGCTTGGTGAACAAACTGCTCTTCATTTAGTTTGTAAAAATTCCTTAACCAAAATATCTGTAGGCAAACAACACCTACTGTTGCCAGTATACATACAATAAAAATATACCCAATTCCCTTACGCATGTTTCAAATATAACCAGCGAATCAGAGTGTTAAGCCTCGTTAACATAGTTTAACATAGAATAGGAGAAGCGTTAACTATAGGTCTTTTGTACCGGGATTAATTTCGTAAAAAAAAGTATGAAAATCATTTTAGTTATTCTTTTCTTTTTCCATAGTGCGATTGGTTCTTCGCAACCGATATTACAACCTGGAGAGGCCTTTCCAAACTATTTATTACGCCCCGTTGTTAATGCACCATCATCCGAAATAGATGTTTGGGATATCAAAGGGAAATACATCATACTGAATTTTTGGGGCACTTGGTGTGCTCCATGCATTCCTGAGATGGACAGCTTAGGCAAGCTGCAAAAAACATTTGCAGGACGTGTTCAGATTATTGGGATATCCAATGATGATGAAGTCAAGCTTAAGAACTATCTTAAAAAGCGCCCAAGCCAAGTCTGGCTTGCCAGCGATACTACTTCAAATTTATACCGTCAGGCTGGATTCCGTTTTGTTGGTCAGTCACTGGTACTAGATCCTAACAAAAAAATCATCGGTGTAGTAAAATCGGATTCAATCAATACTGCATGGATGGAAAAACTTCTAGCCGGCAAAACGATCATCTCAAACGGTGAAACCGATGGGCCTACAATGGGAGAAACGGGTGATCCCTTTGGTATTGACAGTACTGTAGCGGAGAGCTTTTCATTTAGATCTTTCCTGTCAGGCAAGCCATCGATGAGCATGACTTATCTAAATACTGCTTTAGAAGGGAGGCGCTTGACATATATGAATGTATGCCTAACCAGCCTGTACCGTGATGCCTATGGAATAGAGTCGCGGGCGCAGCTTATTTACGAATTTGATGAAAATGAGGTCTGCAATTATGATGACGATAATACCTTAGTTTGTTTCGATCTTCTGGTTAAACCATCCCAAAAAGACAGTTTACTGTTGATTATGCAGCAGAAACTTCGAACCGCACTTCCTTTTAAAGTCCGTACAGAAACGCGCAAACTTTCCGTTTTCGTACTGTCGCTCGACTCTTCAGGATTGAAACCTATGGTCTCGAAAAAGTCAAAATCTGTTTATTCCTATAGTGGAAACGGATTCTCCGGATCCGCCGTGCCTATGAAAACCTTTGCTGGCTATTTAGCAAATGAGGCAGGCAGGCCCGTTGTTGACGAGACTGGCCTTGTTGGTGTTTTCGATATTGAAACCAAACTTACGCTACGATCCAAGGAAGAAATTCTCAACTCATTGAAGCCTTTGGGTTTGCGGCTTGAAAAAGCTGAACGGGAGCTGCCAGTAGTGGTCATTTCCAGATAAGCGGCTCGCGAAAAGTGTATCTCCCAAAATTCAAGCCTATAATTGAAAGAGACTTAGTTCTCGGTAATAAACACTGATACATTTTTGGATGGACTTCTAACATAAGTAAGGTAAGCGCATAATTGTCAACATGTTATGAACGGTTTGGGCCTGGATTGGAGGGCCAAATAGAAGATATTACTTAATTTTTCGTACCTTTACAGCGTAAACAAAAGTTCTACAACATTTCGTCAGGATCAGTTATCATTTTTACGTTATAGTCCTCCGTAATTATTTTTCTCCTCTTTACACTTGTCGCAGCTCTCTTGTTACACCATTTTTAAACTATCTAACAAGTTTGTTATGAACATGTACGTATCAAATCTGAGCTTCCAGGTTCAGGAGAATGAATTATCGGACCTTTTCAGCAGCTATGGCGAAGTGGTATCTGCGAAGATTATCACTGATCGTGAGACAGGCCGCAGCCGCGGATTCGGTTTTGTGGAAATGAGCTCTGATGAGGCGGGCAATAAGGCTATGGCCGAACTGAACAACAAAGATTTCGGTGGTCGCCCCCTGAACGTATCCCTTGCAAAAGAAAAGACTGAGCGCCCTTCCCGCAACAAGTGGTAAATAATCAATGGGGCTCGGTATAGAGCCCCTTTTTCTTCACAAAATTTGAGCCATGGCAAAATCAAGAGAAACTTTCAATAAAAGAAACAGGGAACTGAAAAAGCAGAAGCAGAAAGAAGATAAGCAACAGAAGAAAGAAGAACGTAAATCCCAATCGGGTGGCAAGAACCTGGAAGATATGATTGCTTACGTTGATGAGGACGGAAACCTCAGCAGCACGCCACCAGAACATCGTCCAACTCCCAAAATTTAATTCAGCAGTTCCTTCCCCAACAACTAAATACATCGTCATGAATATCGAAGTCATCGAAAAATTTGTAGAGAAAAAAGTCAGCCAGCCTGTAAACATTCATTTCAGGGGCCGCGCTACCGTAACAGGCATCTTCATCATGGGCCGCGATTTTGAAGAAATGAAGAAAAAGAATTTCTGGCGCATCGTTCCCAGCTCTCGCGTGGAAGAATGGAACAAGTCCAAAGACAATGGACTCAGCAGGTTATTCAATGGCAGCGAATTCTCGAAACTTACTGAAGCCAGCTAGGCTCTGTAAGAGGCATTGGGCATAGGGCACTGGGCACTATCAGTGCCGAATGCCCTATGCCTATTGCCTTCAATAGCCCTATGCCTATTGCCTTCACTTGAAAAGGACCGGGAACAAGAAGGTCACTACGGCCGACCACACAAAGTAATAAGGCAGAAACTTTCCGATCTGATTACCGATTTCTGCTACCGGCTCTTCATTGCGCAATACCTTGATCCAATGGTAGGCAATGAACATAAGATTTATAAAGATAAGCAGGTTGGCACCCAGCACCGCCGCACGGTTCGGCGTCATTCCCCATTCCAGCGTCCGAAACACGATAGCTGAAATCGCCACAATGTTCACCACAATCGTCACTAGCGTGAGCATCATTAATATCCATCGTTCCGTCTTCGTTTTCTCCCGCTCCTTATCTGATACGGCGAAAAACAAAATCGCCATCACGCCTATCAACAGCGCGTTGAAAATGAGCAGAAAATCGCGATCCTCAAACGGACTCTTCCCCGCTACAGCTATCGCCGTAAGATAGATCACCAACATCACCAGCACAAGTGGACTGAAAATTTTTGCGATCACCGGTGATACCCTTCCCACTAACTGCGGATTTGAACGCGTAAGGTGCGTGGCTATCACAGGTGCAGCGGCAATGCAAGACAGGGCCACCCACTCCATATATGTTTCCTGAATGTTTAAGCCGATGATGCTAAAAAGTCCCATCGTCACGCCAGACATCAACCCAAATGCCAGACCGATCAAGGCCGTCATTACCACGAGATCTCCGTTGAATTTCAAATAGTCAAGTCGCACGCCCATTGTCTCTTTATCGCCAATAAAAACAAATCCCAACACGGACCACAGAAAAAGGGGAAGATGAATACAGGCCAGGATCAATGTGTCACTCTCTTTATTGTCAGGAAGAAAGGCGATCCACAATAGCCCGGCCAGCATCGCTGTAACAGCGATGATTTTCTTCCGGTTAGAAAGCCCGTTTCGCCAAATAAAATAAACAGTTAGCACAGGGAATACTATGAATCCAATGAAACGGGAAAAATAGAATTCCTCGTTGATGGAAAATATCGCTGGTACCTTAGCAAGAAAGGCCGCCACCAATCCGAGCAATATCACCAGGCCCCAGGCAAGATGGTCCGTTGCTGCCACGGGTTGCTGAGAAGGATGCAGCCTGGCCTGCCAGAATCCCGCCAATGGCTTGTTCACTAAGGATGGATATAGGCTATCGAAAGCCTCCTGAAATCCGGATTTATTGGACCGGTATAAGCGCTCCAACTGCACCGGATCATCCGCATATTGTAAAATCTCATTTTGCATAGCCTGCTGTTGTTTTAAAGAGTTCAAAAGTACTTTGCGTTTCAAAGTAACGATGGAAAACCTGGTTTTCCAACTCTTTGAGTAACTAAATTTCATCAGCGGCAGAAATGCCGTTTACGTGGCCGGGATGGCTTATAATTTCTTACATTGTTATATGGTTAAAATCAATGTATTGCTGTTCATCACGGCACTGCTTGGGGGTTCTAATATTCAGGCACAAAACTCCGGCATATTGGTTTACGGCAAACCTGCCACGCAATGGGTAGAAGCTCTTCCCCTGGGCAATGGTAAAATCGGAGCCATGGTCTTTGGCGGTGTAAAGGAAGAACTGATTCAACTTAACGAGAGCAGTTTGTATAGCGGAGGCCCCATGCCCGCTTCCATCAATCCCGGCGTGTACCAATACCTGCCCGAGATCCGCAGAGCGCTGATGGTGGATGGCGACTATACAAAAGCAGAAGCACTCACCAGGAAAATTCAGGGACCCTATACCGAATCTTACATGCCGCTGGGTGATCTCACGATCCGGCAAACTTATGATGGTGAAACAGTAACAGATTATCGCAGGGCGCTCGATCTCTCCAACGCCATCGCTACTACTAAGTTTACCATCAATGGCACAGAATATTATCGTGAAATATTTACATCGGCTCCGGCCAATACGCTCGTCATTCGCCTTAGTGCCAGCAACCCTGGTAAACTGAATCTCTCGCTCGGACTCAGCAGTCAGTTGCGCGCAACATCGTCAAGCGATGGCAGCACGGTTACCTTACAAGGCAAGGCCCCTGCCCATGTGGATCCCAGCTATTACAATCCGCCTAACAAAGAACACGTGATCTATGCAGATACAACCGGCTGCAGAGGTATGCGCTTTCAGGTAAAACTACAAACAAGGAATCGCGGAGGTAAAATAACCACAGAAGGCAACAGACTCCTTGTCACAGGCGCAACCGAAGTATTCATCTACCTCGTAGCCACTACCAGTTTTAACGGGTTTGATAAATGCCCGGACAAAGAAGGAAAAGACGAGAAAGCATTGGCAACACAACAGCTCAGCAACGCAACAAAGCAGCCTTACAAACAATTACTCCATAACCACATAACCGATTACCGGAAATATTTCAGTCGGGTTGACTTCATCGTTAAAGACACCATCGGCACAAAAAATCCTCAATGGAAATTGTATACCGATGAACGATTGAAGGCGTATAGCAAGGGCGCCTATGATCCAACCCTCGAAACAACCTATTTCCAATTTGGCAGATATCTGTTGATCTCCTCCAGCAGACCCGGCGGCCCGCCCGCCAACCTGCAGGGCATCTGGAACAAAGAACTTCGTGCACCCTGGAGTTCAAACTACACCATCAATATCAATACGGAGATGAACTACTGGCCTGCAGAAACCACCAACCTCTCCGAGATGCACCTCCCGTTACTTGACCTCCTGAAGCCACTATCAGTCACGGGTACCCGAACAGCAAAAGAATTTTACAATGCCCGTGGATGGGTGGCGCATCACAACACAGATATCTGGGCGCTGTCTAACCCGGTAGGGGACTATGGCGGAGGTGATCCCGTTTGGGCCAACTGGCCCATGGCTGCCGCCTGGCTCTGCCAGCATCTTTGGGAGCACTATGCATTCACGGGCGATAAAAATTTTCTGCGTGACCAGGCCTACCCGTTGATGAAAGAAGCCGCGCTCTTCATGCTTGATTTTATGGTGACCGATAAAGATGGAAATTTTGTAACAGCGCCTTCTGTATCACCGGAAAATCGCTTTTTTGATGCCAACAAAAAATCACAAAGCGTGAGTGTGGCTTCCACAATGGACATAAGCATCATCTGGGATCTGTTCACCAATGTGGCCGAGGCATCCCAGATCCTTGACATGGATGAACCTTTCCGCACTGGTGTACTTGGCAAGCGCGCGCAACTGTATCCGATGCAGATCGGCAGTAAGGGACAATTGCTGGAATGGCAAAAGGAGTATGAAGAAACGGAGCCGGAGCATCGGCACGTATCCCATTTGTTTGGCCTGCATCCGGGCCGACAGATCACCAGAACATCGACGCCACAATTTTTTGAGGCCACCAAAAAAACACTGGCCATGCGCGGAGATGGTGGAACGGGTTGGAGCCGTGGCTGGAAGATCAACTGGTGGGCAAGATTGCAGGACGGTGATCATGCTTATTACCTTGTGAGACAGCTACTGCAGTACACCAACACAAACGATACCGAGATGCGCAACAGCGGTGGCACCTACCCCAACCTATTTGATGCGCATCCGCCTTTCCAGATCGATGGCAATTTCGCCGGCACAGCGGGCATGGCCGAAATGCTCCTGCAAAGCCACGAAGGTTTCATCCACCTCTTGCCTGCCCTTCCTAAGGCCTGGCCCACCGGAGGCATAAAAGGACTCAAGGCCAGGGGTGCATTTACCGTAGATATGCAATGGGAAAAAGGCAGGCTCTCATCGGCCACCATCGTAGCCAACCAGGGCGGTGAATGTGTGCTTTATAGTGCCGTACCCCTTGTTGTTCAGGGAGTTAGTGCAGAGCCCACACCTACCGGAGAAGGTTACACGATCCGCTTCCAGACATCAAAGGGTAAAACCTACCATATAAAATTCTGATGCACATATCAACCATGGCATGAATTTTCGTTTATCCCTGGTATGGTATGGCGATGTCTATTCATATTGATCATCAGTCTTGCTTTCGGTTGCAAAAAACCGGTAACAGCACCTGACCCTGCGCGCAACTATCGCATGGGTTTCATGAACTCTGCGCCGCGCTACAATGATTTTGATTTATTCCTGCGGTCGCTCAACCTATGGACGTCCCGCGCAGATGCGGCCACCATCACATTGGAAGTACCCTGGGACTCTTTGTACGCTGGCAAGTCCCCTGCCTCATATATCAACAATAATTTCACGGGCCTCGTTAACTTTTATAGAAGCAAGAACCTGGAGATTTGGATTTCCATCGATCCACAAAATGGATTGGATCGCAGCTCAGATGCGGTTGAACTAAAGAAGATGGGTAAATCCATAGCCGATGCCGAAGTGCAACAGCGCTATCAATTGTTTGTACTTGCGATGGACAGTATGTTGAAACCAACGCACATCGGACTGGCGATGGAAACCAACCTCATTCGTCTGGCAGCACCTTCCTCCATTTACCAGGGTGTTAAAACTGCAGCTAACGGTGCCGCACAAGCGCTGAAGCTGCGCAAATCAACTGCGAAACTAAGCGTTAGTGTACAAGCAGAAACAGCCTGGGGCAGATTGCAACGCACCAACCAATACATTGGCGTTGAGCAAGACTTTTCAGACTTCCCGTTTATAGAAGAGCTGGGCATCTCATCTTACCCCTACTTTGGATACAATAACCCGGAAGAAATTCCCAATAACTATTATACCCAATTACTCAATAACCGCACCCTACCTGTGTATGTAGCAGAAGGCGGATGGGCAACCACTTCTTTTACGGCGCCTAATGCATTCAATGTGAATGGCAGTGAAGAAGTACAGGAAAGATATTTCAGGAAGCATCATACCATACTGAACCAGGCCAAAGCACTGGCCTGGTTCCAGTTGGTATTTACAGATATCGATGTAATTGCATTGCCTTCACAGGTTGACCCTTCTATTGTAAACTTCGCAACCCTCGGATTGGTGACCACAAACTTCACCCCAAAATCTTCTTTCAAAGTCTGGGATAGTTTGTATGCCCTGCAACGCAAGCCATGATCAATCGGTTATTGTGCCACAACGCTGTCTGTATCGATATTGAGCAGGGTGGTGTCAATGTTGTTCATCAGGCCGGAGGTATCAATGCTGTTCATCCAAGCCGTATCAATCTCCATATTGGAAGCGCCGCCAAGTCCACTCAATCCACCACTCGCCATGATGGCAGCAAAAATGGCAAACCATAGAATCATCACCAGCACAAACATGATGACCATCATCATCAGGTAAGCGCCCGCCCATCTTTTGCGAATGATGTTTCTGGGATCACTGTCTACGGCCCAGATGATGAGAAAGATGAAGCCTACCAGTGGAATGATGGTGATAAGGATGTTGATGACCCAGTCCTTAAACGAAGGAACATTAATTTCCTGTTGATTTTTTGTGATCGCTGTTTCCATGAGATGTCAATTGGTTTGATTCCAACATACAACATTTTTCGTATTTATGGATACCCGAAATGTATAGTTCATGCAATCCTAATCCTATCCTACCTTTACGGGATGCTGCAATCCGGCCAGGATATCCACGCAACGTCAATGCTTGACGGCGACTATTTTGAAGGCGCCAGAATCCTTTTGGTGAAGCATGACCAGGATGAAAGCATTGGCTTCATCACCAACAGGGCATCGGGCAAATACCTGAATGAACTGGTTGAATTCAGCAATTGCCTGCCCGTTCCCCTCTGGGAGGGGGGGCCAATTGGTCAGGATCATCTGTACTTGGTTCATCGCCGGCCAGACCTGATTCATAGCGGTCATCGTGTGATGGAAGGGCTCTATTGGGGGGGATCGATGGATGATCTGGTAACGGCCCTTTCCACCCAGACCATCCAGAACAATCAATTCACCTTGTTCTTAGGTTATTGCGGTTGGGATGCGGGGGAACTGGACGAGGAATGCAAGGAAGGCTGCTGGTTGCAGCAGTAACAATTTTCAAGACTAAATACAGCTATGTTTTATATCATTATTTCTATTGTCCTCGTGTTATCCCTCGGCATTTTCTTTTTCATGCAACGCCCTGCATTTGGTCGCAAGCCGGGCAAGGCAAGAAAATCAGCATTCAGCAAGCTGGATAATTATGCAAACGGTGCGTTCCAAAACGCAGAGCATACACCGCCCTTTGCGGAAGGTGTCACTTACTCCAAGGTGCTTCGGGATTTTATTTTTCAAAAGAATCCGATGAAGGTTCCGCCATCGGTCCTGCCATCGAAAAAAACAGATCTCCATGCGCTAAGGCCTGATGAAAATGTTATCGTATGGTTTGGTCACTCTTCCTATTTCATGCAGGTGGATGGAAAGCGGATCCTCATCGATCCTGTCTTCAGTGGCAATGCTTCACCCCTGCCCAACACCATGCTCAGTTTTCCGGGTGCTGATGTATATTCCGTAGAAGACATGCCGGAGATTGATATGCTGCTGTTGACGCATGACCATTGGGATCATCTTGATTATCCTACCGTCATTCAATTAAAAAATAAGGTCAAACATATTTATACCGGACTCGGCGTGGCGGAACATCTTGAATCATGGGGATTTTCCATCACTATGATTACAGAACGCAACTGGCATGAACACATCCGTGTTGGAGAAGGCTTTGAACTCATCACTGCACCCGCCAGGCATTTCTCTGGAAGAACCTTTGCCCGCAACGTCAGTCTATGGCTTAGTTTTATCCTGATTACGCCGAAACGAAAAATCTACATTGGTGGCGATTCAGGCTATGGTACCCATTTTAAAAGCATCGGCAATAAATATGGTCCTTTTGACCTGGCCATTCTGGAATGCGGCCAATACAATCCCAAATGGAGGTATATCCATATGCTGCCAGATGAGGTAGTACCTGCAGCTAAAGATCTACACGCAAAACATCTCATGATTGTGCACTGGGCTAAATTTCCATTGTCTTTCCACAACTGGAATGAGCCCGCCATCAAAGTTTCCGCGTATGCAGCGGAGGCGCAAATGCCATTGGTCATACCGATGATCGGAGAACGCGTTAGCCTCGATGATCTCCAAAAATCCTGGGATGCCTGGTGGCTTATACCGGAAGTAAAATCGTGAACTCAGATCCCTGACCGGGTTCACTACTGGCTGAGATCATGCCACCATGACGTTCTACAATCTTTTTGCACAGACTCAATCCTAAACCCGTGCCGTCATATTGATCCTTGGGATGCAAACGCGCAAAAGTTTGGAAAATCTTTTCTGCTTCATCGGCTTCAAAACCGATCCCATTGTCTTTCACAATGATGCGATGAAACATTTGACCCTGAACAGTCACTTCATCTGCTGACAGTTCAATCACTGGTGAGCGATCCACCTGCGCAAACTTCATGGCGTTGTTGATGAGATTGTAGAACAATTGGTAGATCATCACGGGTACGCCGTTGACCCGTGGCAGCGGGCCATGAATGAGGGTGGCATTTTTCTGTTGAAAAAGTATTTCAAGGTCTGTTTCAATAGTATCCAGCAGTTCATCAAGATCGATCCATTCTTTCACTTCCGGAACTGCCTGGATGGTTGAATACTGCAAGACCCCTTCGATCATTGCGATCATACGTTCCGCTGCAGAAGCGATCTTTGAAAGATATAACCCGGCTGTCTCCGGCAATACCTCGCCAAATTCTTCCTGCAATCGTCCGCCGAATATCTTCACTTTTCTGACAGGCTCTTTCAGGTCATGTGAAGCCACATGCGCAAACTGCTGAAGGCCTTCATTGGAGTCTTTCAATTCCTTTGTGCGTTGCGCAACCAATTTTTCAAGTCGATCCGCTGATTCTTTTTGCTCCTTCAATAAAAGGTTCTCCGCTTCTTTCTGTAAAGTGATATCCGTGATGGTGCCAATCACGAGATATACTTCGCCATTGCTGTTCAGGATGGGCGTACACACATAGTAGATCCATTGCAGGCTTTGATCCGTCTGGTCCACCATCTTGTACACCCCAAAATTTGATGTGCGAGTCTGAAAACATCTTTGCACGGGTGAATTGTCAGGAGACAGTGGCCGGCCTTCTTCATCAAACATATGATAGCGCTGGAGATTCTGCTTTCGGATCTGATCCAGGGTTACGTCACGCATCATTTCCTCCGCAGTAGGATACCCGGTATATTGCGCACCTCTGTCATTAATGAATACGAGCTTACGATCGCGATTGAACATAAGGATGCCCGTGGGTACGTTTTTGAAGGTGAGTTCCATCCGTTCTCTTGCCTCCGCCGATGCTTTCTCCGCCAGACGTTGCTCCGTAATATCATAGCCGATCCCGCCCACATATTTTCGTCCTTCAGAATCGGTATAACAAAATTTAAAACTGTTCCACTCAGAAACACGTCCATCATGTTCCAGCATTTGCTCAACACCCATCAGTGGCTCTCCGGTTCGCAATACCTGCAAATCATTTTCCCGGAAAATTTTTGCGAAATCAGCGTTGTGAATATCCGCATCAGTCTTACCCAGCCAGTTTGACAACTGCACATTGAAGCGTTTCTCAAAAGAGGAATTCAGATAAACATATCTTCCTTGTTCATCTTTGCTCCAGGCTAGTAAGGGTGAATCATGGAGAAAGGCTTTAAATTTGGCTTCACTATCCAACAATGCATCTTCCGCTTTTTTCTTTCGGGTGATATCGCGGATCACCAGGCTGATCCTTGTTGCAACACCCTGCTCATCGTAGATTAGATTGGCTGATGTTATACACCAGATCAGGCTACCGTCTTTACGGATGAATTTCTTCTCATTCTGGTTATCCCATTGCTGGCCTTTCAACATGGCTAGAAGCTGTTGTTGGTC
>JBASZQ010000101.1:0-54069 GCA_049661025.1 Chitinophagaceae bacterium
CGTTTTTCCTCCACCTTCCAACTTCCACCTTCAAACTTTCAACTTAGAAAGGAAGGTCATCACTGTCTCCACCTGCGGGCAGGTCGTTATATGCGGGCGGTGGCGGCATATCAACGGGTGCGCTTTGCATACTTGTTTGTTCAATGCGCCAGGCATCGAGGTTGGTGATATAGTTGGTATTGCCGTTTTTCTCCCATTTAGTGCCTTTGATGTTGAAATGCACCTTGATCTGGTCTCCGATATTGAAGCGGTCAACCAGGGATGTACGATCCTGGATGCTCTGGAACTTAATATAGTTATTGACCGTGCGGCCACCGATATCTTCTGTAGTCTCTATCACAAACTCCCTTGTGCGGAAAGTCTCTGTTCTTTGTACAGTGTCAAATTTGGCGACCAGTTTTCCGGTGACGTCAAAACCCATGTTTTAATAATTTCGCCCAAAGGTACCGCTATAATTTAGGAAGCCGGAGGGATAGAAAAAATCTTTTTTAGCGGGCGATTTGAATACCTTCAACGAACATGAAAAGGAGATTAGTAACGCACCTGGTGATCCTGCTGGTACTGGTGTCTTGCCATACCAGTTATCACCCTTCCTCTGTAGCCTACAAAGATTATTCCATCGAAGGCATTTCTGTCCAGGACTCATCGTATAGCCATTACTTGAAGCCATTCCGGGATAGTATGGAACAGCAGATGAACGAAACGGTAGGTTTGGCCGCCAAGCGGATGGATATCAAGCGGCCGTTAACCACCCTCGGAAATTTTCTTGCGGATGCCTATCTGACCATGACGCGGGAGAAGTTGGGCGTGAAAGCTGATCTGGCGGTCATGAATATGGGTGGTATCCGGAAACCTTATGTAGAGCCCGGACCCATTACCAGGGGGATGGTTTTTGAGATCATGCCTTTTGACAATACGATTACTGTGATTACGGTGAAAGGAGACTTACTCGTTAAATATATCGAAAGCACTTTGGCTGAGGGCGGTGGCGTTTCGGGGTTTGGATTCCGTACCGATGGTAAGTTGGTACGTGAAATCAGGATCGATGGTAAACCGATTGATCCCGCTGCCAGCTATACTCTGGTTACATCGGATTATGCATCCAGTGACAGCCGCATGGCCTGGTTTTTTAGTGCAGGGGAGAAGCAGCAATTCACTTATCTGATGCGGGATTGCATCATAGATTATATCATCAAAATGGGCAAAGAGGGCAAACCCATTGGCGAGCAACTTGAAAACAGGATCATCAATGACAAGTAGAAGATCATTCATCAGGTCTACCGCTATGGCGGGGGCTTCTTTTTTAGTTTCGCACCCTGTATTGTATGCTGCGGAGAAACCCAAAAGCAGGAAGCTGACCATTTTACATACAAACGATGTGCACAGCAGGCTGGATCCTTTCACCGATGGCAGCAATGCCGGCAAAGGAGGTGTGGCAGCAAGGGCAGCATTGGTATCAAAAATAAGGCAGGAGGAGGGGCATGTATTGCTGCTGGATGCCGGTGATATGTTCCAGGGTACACCATATTTCAACCTCTACAAAGGGGAGCCGGAGATTAAGGCGATGAGCATGATGAAATATGATGCAGGTACCATCGGTAACCATGATTTTGATGCAGGCATTGAAAACCTGGCGACACAGTTGAGCAAGCATGCAAGCTTTCCCATGATCAACTGTAATTATGACTTCTCAGGAACGCCGATGGAATCCCTCAATAAACCATGGATGATCGTTAAAAAAGGTGATCTGAAAATTGGAATTACAGGTGTGGGAATTGAAATGGAAGGACTGGTTGGAAAAGGGCTTTTTGGCAGCACAAAATATAACGATCCCGTGTTGAAAGCGAATGAGATATCCACAATGCTTAAGGAAAAAAAAGGATGTGACCTGGTGGTGTGTTTGTCTCATTTGGGTGATAAGTACAAGGATGAGAAAATCAGTGATGAGATTTTGGCACAACGTTCTATGCACATTGATCTGATCATTGGTGGACATACCCATCAATTCTTTCAAAAGCCGCGCCAGTACAAGAATACAGCGGGTGAACAGGTGCTGGTCAATCAAGTGGGCTGGGGTGGTTTGCAGCTAGGGCGCATAGACTTTGATTTCACAAAAGGAAGGGGTAGAATGAGTGGGGACGCGGCTCCGCTCTTAATTGAAAAATATTAGAGAATAAAAAATTTTTTTTCACTAATTGCTGTTCTATATTCGCTACCCTTTTTGAGAGAAATACACCAAAAATTATTTCTACAGAAAGGCTTAGTGAAGTCAGGAAAAAAAACTACTTTCAGAAAGCGATGAAATCTACAGCATATATCACTTCGTTTTACGCTTTGCGACAACGAGTGAAATGTTTCTCACCGCAACATCAGTAGCTGACAGACCTCACCACAAATAAGAATCCACCTCATCCTTTGAAAACGTTCTGATCATTAGTTTCGATAACCAATTAGATAATTGCTTAAGGTAGAATGGAGAAAACTCACGATAAGGTCTGGACTAACTGCTTGGAGATCATTAAGGACATCGTGGAGTGGCAACATTTTAAAACATGGTTTGAGCCCATCCGGCCTGTTGCGCTGAAAGAGAAGGTTTTGACCATACAGGTGCCCAGTCAGTTCTTCTTTGAATATCTCGAAGAACATTATGTGAACCTGCTGGCTAAAACGCTGAAGAGAGAATTAGGTAAAGAGGCAAGGTTGGAGTACAGGATCATGGTGGATAGTGGGAATGGAAAAGAGAAGCCCCTCACGATGGATGTTGCCGGTAACGGATTTAAAACATTCAGTAACCAGGAGATGGACTTTCCGCTCGTCATTAATAATCCGGTTAAGAATCCATTTGTGATTCCCGGTCTGAAGAAAATGCAGATCGATTCACAATTGAATCCCATCTACAGCTTTGAAAGCTTCGTGGAAGGTGATTGCAATAGGGTATCTCGCCGGGCAGGAAAGACAGTAGCGGAAAAGCCGGGTGCTACTTCCTTTAATCCATTGGTGATCTACGGTGGTGTAGGGTTGGGTAAAACCCATCTTGCCCAGGCCATTGGCAATGAAGTCAAGCGCTCGCATCCCAATAAGGTAGTGCTCTACGTCAGTTCTGAAAAATTCATCAACCAGTTCCAGGATCATAGCCGCAACAATGCCATCAATGATTTCATCCACTTTTATCAATTGATTGATGTACTGATCATTGACGATGTTCAGTTCTTCAATCGTGCGGAGAAAAGTCAGGATGCATTCTTTGCGATCTTTAATCACCTGCACCAAAGTGGTAAACAATTGATCCTCACCTCAGATAAACCTCCGAAAGATCTGGAAGGGGTTCAGGAAAGGTTGCTGAGCAGGTTCCGATGGGGCTTAAGTGCTGATCTTCAGGTGCCTGACTATGAAACCCGTATTGAGATCCTGGAGAAGAAGATGCGTAATGACGGGTTAGACATGCCGAAAGAAGTTGTAAAGTACATCGCATATAATATTCAGAGCAATGTGCGGGAGCTGGAAGGTGCATTAATTTCCCTTTTGGCACAATCTTCGCTAAATAAGCGTGAAATAGACCTGGACTTGGCGAAGAAAGTACTCCGTAATTTTGTGAAAACCTCTTCCAAAGAGATTACCATCGACACGATTCAGAAGATGGTGTGTGATTATTTTGATGTTCCTTACGACAAGCTTTTGCAGAAGACCAGAAAACGGGAGATTGTGCAAGCCAGGCAGATCACGATGTATCTGGCCAAGATATTTACAAAAAACTCACTCAAAACCATCGGCGAACACTTTGGCGGCCGGGATCATACCACCGTGATCCACTCTTGTCAAACGGTAAAAGACCTGATGGATACAGACAATATGTTTCGCGAAAGTGTGATGGAACTGCAGCAGAAAGTACAACTAGCAGCAATGTAAAAAGGGAGCCACTGGCTCCCTTTTTACATTGCTGCTAGTTGTACTTTTTGCAATTTGAGAATTTGGTAATGCGGTAATAAAATACACCCCTTTCCTTCATTGCCGCACTGTCACATTATCAAATTAGGTAATTATTTTTCGGTTTTGAAAAAACCGAAAAATAATTACCTTTGCCGTCCTTCAGTCAACAACCGGTGAGGTGGATGAGTGGCTGAAATCAGCAGTTTGCTAAACTGCCGTACGGGTTAAACTGTACCGAGGGTTCGAATCCCTCCCTCACCGCAAAAACAAACTAACAAAGCCCCGCGATAGCGGGGCTTTGTTAGTTTGTGCGGAGGCCCGCAATTAAAAATTATATCCCACACTTACGCCACCGGAGGGCTGGATAAATCCACCACCGATAATGGGGGTAAAGCCAATGCGCCAGGAAAATCCGCCATCCTTGGGCTGCCTACGATACATGAAGCAGGCTGTTCCAAAAACGGATTGGCCTTCTTCGTTGTAGTCAGTAAACCCGAACGGATCGATTTTCTTGCTTGTGAAAGTAGCACCTGCTCCTACTTCGAAAGTATGTACGGAGTTGGGTTTGCCGAAAATATAGTTTAGCTGAAGCGGGAATGTGGCTACGGACCTGGTTTCGTAGCTCCCAGTATTGTTGTCATAACTATCGGTAGTAACAAAACCAATCCCTACTCGTCCCCCAAAACCCAAAACAGATTTCGAGAATCGCCCGTCAATATTTGCAGAGAACAAAATACCCGGCCCTCCCAGTTCCGCATAAAAACTCATTTGTCCGGGTGTGGTTTTCTGCTGTGCCATCAATGTGGTTCCAGTCAGTACAAAAGCAAGTAGAAGTAGAGATTTCATTAGGTTAATGTTTTGGTGCATGAATATAAATAAAATCAAAAGAGGTGAGTTCAATCCAATGTGCTGCTTTGGATTTTGTTAAAGTAGGATTTGTTTTTTGAATGTATAAAGCAGAAATGCTGTTCTTGCGAGGTTATTCTTTAAAACCTTCGTATTTTATTTGCATAAATCATTTGCATGGCTGGTAAGCGTATCGCGGCAACGAAAATGGTATCTGGCAGGTTGAAATTTTCAACAGCACAACCCAGGATCAAGTTCCGGGACGTGATTTCCGAGGCTGATAAAAAGAAGAAAATTCCGAAGAGTTATAACTGGGGTGAAAGAATTAAACCGGACCATAATTGGGGCGACTACGGCAATCTGAACCTTGATAATTGCACGGTGGCTTCGGCGGCGCACCTAATCATGATATGGAGGAGCTATCAATCAAAGCATATTTACAGGCCCAGCGTGAAGAAAATTATCGAAGATTATGGGCAAATGATTACAGGTAAGCCCAAAGGTTCTCCATTTATTGAGAAGGCACTTGAGAAGGGAGGTGAACCGGTTGAGGCGGCAAGAATGTTGAATTACTGGAGAAAGAAAGGAATCGACAATCATAAAATTATTGCCTTCGCAAAGTTGACATACAACAACAAAGCAAGGCGTCGCGAAGAATTGAAAAGAGCGATCTACTTATATGGTGGATGTTTTATTGGTATCAATATACCTCGTTCAGTGGAGCCTCAGTGGCAGAAGGGTGAAAAATGGACGGTGCTGAACCGTGCATCTCCTGGAGATCGGCGCAGGAGACTTTGGTTTAGTCATGCGCTGGTAGCAATTGGATACAATGAGAATGAATTGCTGGTAGTAACATTTGGAAAGGAAGAAACGATGAGCTGGGAGTTCTATGAAAAGTATGTAGATGAAGCATATGCTGTATTTGACGAAAAGTTTTTGAAAGCCAGGCTTACACCTTCAAGGATGAAGGTTGCTGATCTACGGCAGGTTGTGAAACGCCGAATGCTTCAAATGCAATAGTCAGGAGGAGGTAAATCCCGGCAACAGATAAAATTCAGTATCAGGAAAAAAAAGCGGGTATGGAAACCCGCTTTTCAACAAAGTCAAGCGTCTATTCCCATTTGTCCCTGGTTTGGATTGCCACCTAGTTTCTTCCCCTTTGAAGCCGTTTTTTTAGGAGCTGCTTTTTTGGCTGCTGCTTTTTTAGGAGCCGCTTTTTTAGCCGCTACTTTTTTCTTGGGAGCTGCTTTTTTAGCTGCTGCTTTTTTCTTGGGAGCAGCTTTTTTTGCTTTTGCCATGCGTTTATTTTTTGATATGATGAATGGAAACAGATCATCGGACTAAAACAGTGTTATTTTTTCCATTGATCCTGTGGCTAATATATACTTTCTTAACAGATATTCTTTGCTATCTTTCAATTGGTAGTATGATAAAGAATCAATGAAGTTCTACATGATAAGACTGATTGTTCTTGGATGTTTATTTTTGGCGTCATGCCATCGTCCCCGGAATACAGATTTGTCTTTCAATACAGCTGACAGCAGCATTCCTTTCCCCGTCATTACTGTGTTGGCTGATCTTCCGGATAGCAACCAGCCTCGTATAAAAGAGTTTACTAATATAATTGCTATACCTATCGCTTCCCGAAGCAAGCCGAAAGTGTATTCCTTTGTCAACCCTGAGACAGGCCTTACCATTCCCGGGGAAGCACAAGGCCGTGGATTGTTTACCACCTATACTACAGATGATGGGTTGGGTCTTGACCAGATCAACTGCAGTTATAGGGATCGTAAAGGAAATATCTGGTTGGGAACCAATGGCGGCGGCATCAGTCGGTATGACGGACAATCGTTTACCAACTTCACTACATCGCAAGGGCTTGCCTACAATTTGATTTGGTGTATCAAAGAAGATAAGGCCGGCAATATTTGGATCGGCACTGATGGTGGAGGTGTTAGTTGTTATAATGGTACTTATTTTAAGAATTATACTACGCGGCAGGGGCTAACGCACAATGTTGTATCCAGTATACAAACAGATCAGCAGGGAAATCTATGGTTTGGTACTTATGGTGGCGGGGTGAGTAAGTTTGACGGTAAGACATTTAAGAATTATACTGTTGAACAGGGTCTGCCTAGTAACTACATCAGTGGCATTGAAGAAGGAGATGACGGGGAGCTTTGGTTTTCTACTCGTGGAGCTGGCTTTTGCCGGTTGAAAAACGATGTATTTACCCGCTATTCCACAACCAATGGATTGATAGATGATGAGGTTAGATGTATGTATAAGGATAAGCAGGGTGTTTTCTGGTTTGGAACCAACAAGGGCTTAAGTAAATGGAATGGAAACCGTTTTGAGAATTTCACAAAAGAAGAAGGATTGGCTGATAATACCATATTCAGAATTTCAGAAAATCAGTCAAGCAGAATTTGGTTGGGCACCGGTAATGGCGTGAGTCAGTTTGACGGTAAACGCTTTCTCAACTATTCTACAGACCAGGGGCTTGCAAACAATCGGGTTACTGGTATCACGGAAGACCAGCAGGGAAACATGTGGTTTAGCACATTTGGAGGTGGGGTGAGCAGATTTGCAGGTACAGCGATGACCAATTTCACATCCGCACAAGGCATGGCTAATCACGTGGTGTATAGCATAACGGAGGATGCAGATCGGAATATATGGATGGGGACCAATGGCGGCGGAGCAAGTAAGTATGATGGGCGAACATTCACTCATTTTACAAAAGCGCAAGGATTAGTATCTGATGAGATTTATTGTATTCTGCGTGATAGCAAAGGAAATCTTTGGTTCGGCAGTTCCAATGCGGGAATCAGCAAGTGGGATGGCCGGCAGTTTACAACATTCAATACAAGCAACGGACTATCCAATAATACGATATTCAGGTTGGAAGAAGACCGCAAAGGAAATATTTGGATCGGTAGTTCTGGTGGTGGCGTGAGTAGATTTGATGGAAAATCCTTTACGCATTACACCACTCGGCAGGGGCTTGCTGGGAACGTTGTGTTTACTATACTTGAAGACCGTGAGGGAACGCTGTGGTTCGGTACTTTGGGAGGTGGTGTGAGCAGATTTGACGGCAAGTCTTTTACCAATTTTACCCGCGCTCAGGGGTTGGCAGATAACAGCGTCTGGGCTATTCACCAGGACGAAGCGGGAGATATTTGGCTCGGAACACAGGATGGGTTGAGTTGGCTTAAACAGGAGAAATTAACTGAGCTGACTGAGAAAATCGGTAAACAGGCTTTGATGCGTGGTCCTTTGTTTGAAACTTTCACAACGCGTGAGGGCCTTCCTCACAATTTCGTTACACAGGTAGTTGGGGGAGGAAATAAAATGTTCATCGGGACCAACAATGGATTCTGTGAACTATTGCCTTCAATGGGTAAATCAGGAACAAAAAGCTGGCGCGCCGGAAAATTATATCATTCAACTACTGGGTATCCTGTAAAGGATGTCAACTCAGGTCAGGGTGCAATGTATAGAGATACAAAAGGAGTCTTCTGGATTGGGACAGGCTCAGACAAAACCGGACTGGTTAGGTTTGACCCAGGATCTTTGGATTCAACAGTGTCTCCACCAATGACGCTACAGATAAAATCCATTAAGCTCAATAATGAGGTAATTGCATGGCGGGATCTGGAAGTGGGAAAGAAAAATAATATAACAGACAGCGTGTTTTTGTCTGGTAGGACTGCCGAGGAAATTGGAAGTTTTGGCCGGTTATTGACAGATGATGAACGGGACTCCATCAGATCCAAGTTTTCAAAGGTGAGGTTTAGTGCTATTTCCGCCTGGAATCCGATTCCGGAGGATCTGGTTCTTCCTTATCAGAATAATAGTATTGGGTTTCAGTTTAACGCAATTGAAACGGGAAGAAATCATCTTGTAAATTATCAATATAAACTTGAAGGATACAGCAAACAGTGGAGCCCTGCAGGAACAGGAAGTTCCGCGAGTTTTGGAAATATGTATGAAGGGAATTATACCTTTCTCCTAAAGGCGCAAAGTCCTGAAGGCATCTGGACAGATCCTATTGCGTATCAATTTAAAGTCTTGCCACCATGGTGGCGTACCTGGTGGGCTTATACATTGATGGCTTTGTTGTTTTTGTGGGCGCTTCGATTATTTAGTTTGTTTCGGGAACGAAGGCTTCGTTTTGAAAGAGATAAGTTGGAAGTACAGGTGAAGCATCGTACACAAATGCTGGAAAATACAATTGATACATTAAAGAATACACAAGCTCAATTGGTGCAATCGGAGAAAATGGCACTATTGGGTGAATTGACAGCCGGGATTGCACACGAAATTCAAAATCCATTGAATTTTGTCAATAATTTTTCTGAAGTGAACAAAGAGTTGTTGGCGGAAATGCACGAAGAAATAGAAAAGGGAAATCTTCGCGAGATAAAGGATATTTCCGATGACGTTTTGCAAAATTTGGAAAAAATTCACCACCATGGTCAACGTGCCGGAGCCATCGTTAAAGGGATGCTTCAGCATACCCGCGCTAGTAATGGGCAGAAGGAGTGGACAGATCTGAACGCACTTGCAAATGAATACCTGAAGGTGGCCCAACATGTAATAGTGGAGAAAGAAAGAGACTTTCATGTTCTTGTGGAGACTAGCTTTGATCCATTGCTGGGGAAGGTTTTTATTGTTCCCCAGGATATAGGCCGTGTGTTGATGAATCTGTATACCAATGCGTTTTATGCATTGAGTGCCCAGGGAAAGCAAGTAGGGGTTGGCTATAAACCTGTTATATCAGTGACCACCCAAAAAACAGATTTGGGTATGGAGATAAAGGTAAAAGACAATGGTATCGGAATTCCGGATACCCTGAAGCAGAAAATATTTCAGCCTTTCTTTACAACCAAGCCATCCGGGCAGGGTACAGGACTCGGATTGAGTATGAGTTACGATATTATAAAGAGTAGTGGCGGCACACTTGAAGTAGAATCTAAGCCGGGATTATATACGGAGTTTGTCATCGTCATTCCATTAGAAAGTTAACGGTCAAACAAATCAACCTTGTTTCGCCTTATAGATCAGCCAGGCATTGATCAGCACATAGCTGACCAACAAGATCATTGCCACCCGGTTGTCAACGCGTACAGACTTTTCAACCTGGCCTCGCTTAATAAGTTTTAGCGAGTAGGCGTTGGCGGCAACAATCAGAAGAATATACAGAAGGGTTAAACCATGCAACAGGTCAACCAAAGTGAACACAGTGCTGTCTGGCAGTGCTGAATCATTGATGTATTTATTACCGACAACAGCAAACAGTGCACCCACGCTCAATCCAAACCGAGAATCCATGCTGTCTGAATGAATATAAAAACAGATGAATGAAATAAGAAAAGCAAGGTACATACCCAGGAACATTTTCCAGAATAAACCTGCTGCCTGGTGGGTGATCGACAAGCGAACCCGGAAGACGCTGTATTCCGTTTCCTGTTTCTCGGCAGTTGGATTGCCGAAAGCAGTTTCATAGACTCGTTTCCCTGAAGAGATGATGCAACTATCTATGTTCCATCCACGGAGTGTAAAGCGCGGATCAAAATGTTGTCCCAGGGTATCTGTCACAAAGATCAGGCTTGAAGCATCAAACTGCGAGTTCTCCAGGCTGATCCTTAGTTTTTGCTCATCAAAAGGAAAGTTTTCAATACGCCAGCTATCCTTCATGACACATTGCATCTTCATCTGCATATAGATCTGATGACCAGTTGTGTCTATCGTAAAGAAACTTTTCTCTACTGATTTGGCATTGGGGACTTCCAGGTTATTGACGAAATCAAGATCCGGATTGGTGTATTTCAACCATAGCCAGAATGTGGCGGTGTATTCTCTTTGTTTGAAATCGATGTTATGGATACTGGTAATGTAAATACCTGCCCTTACCGTATCCGGTGGTTTTTCCTGTGCATGGACAGTGCCCAGTATACAGATGATGATCAGCAGGAAAACAACCAAAGCCCTCATGTTTGCATAACGCTGGCACGGTCTGCATATTGTAAATCAGATCCCCTCTCGGGTCTTAAAATGCAACGCCAATATGAATGAGATATCTGAAGCCTATGGAATTTGTGGTTAGTGTACCCTGACTGTCCAATCTTTTCCCATCAAAGACAAGATTGAAGCCGGGAAATCTTTGTTGGAGCCTGTCAATCACTGCTTTCTGTAATTTTTCAAGTTGTTCCTCCGTAAGCGTGCCTTCTGTTTCCGTCTTAACGTTATAAAATCCTACACCTGGCCCTAGCAGTACAAGATCCAGTGTAAACCGGTTGTAGAACACGAACTGGTAGCCTAACTGTACCCCCGCCATGTGGAGATTAACATCCATTTTAGTATCTACAAAATCGCCAGTGTTTTTTGCTTCCCATTCACTTTGTCTCCGCCACATATTCAGCGAGTAATAGGGCCCTACATAGACACCCCTTGGTGCACTGTACTTGTTCAGTTTGCCGAGGTAAAAACGATAGTCCGCTGAAAAATTATAGCCATTGTTTTTAAAATCCCGAACCACTTCAAAATCTTCGGAATCTCCAAAACCTCGACCAGGCAGTGCCGTTGTTCCGAAGTTAACGGAGATTGACTGGTTGGTTTTTATCTTTCGTTCATAGCCAAGGATGAAGGTTTTATCAAATCCAAAAAGCGCCGCTGATGAAATATTGTATCGGATGATATTCTTCCTTACCGGTTGGGAATCAGGGTTTTCCTGTGCATGTAGACAGGTGCCTACTGCGAGAGTCATCAGTAGGATATATACTTGCTTTTTCATGAAATCAAAGGTAAACCAATGAAAACGTTCAAGTATACCGCAGGATATGATTTTCGTTATTAAACAGTTTAAATTCATTTATTAACGTCTCATATGTCATTATTGACTAATGCACAATTAACTGTATCGTTTTTCGTTTAAGTCCCTGTAAACCTTTGTTGGGCAACCAGCAAACCCTAACCCAATATCCAATGACGATCAGAAAACTCTTGTCGGCTCTTGCCGTCGTTGTGTTTTTTTTACCAGTTAAGGCTCAGAATACTTTAGACCAGCTCGGTCTCGGTGCATCTACTCCAGCGGTAGGTGCATATAGTATCAGGAAGTTAAGCAGCAGCTATACGGGGCCGGCGCTCAGAATTAGAAGAGATTCAGATAATGGTGAGCAGGACATCCCTTTTTTGGGAAGTGGCGATCTGGATACCACTGCGTTGAAGTCCTTTGTAGGGTCGGCAAATGGTTTCGTCAGAACCTGGTATGATCAGAGTGGATTAAACAATCATATTGCTCAAACTATTGCCGGTAATCAACCGAGGCTTTTGACTTCCGGAACAATTCTTCGTGAACAGGGCAGGCCTTCATTGGAGTTTACAAATGCAGCCGTCTCTTTTTTGTCTAACACGTCTGCTGCCGGCGTTACAGGTCAATCCAATTCAAGTATGTTTATGGTGACCCGCTTTACCAATGGCGGATCATCCAGTGACATTCCTTTCGCGCTTGGGCAAGGGGGATCTAATACCCGGACCCGGACTTTTTATCGGATCTCTAACAGTGTGAATTGGGGATTTGTTACATGGGGCAATGACATTCAGAATTCTACCATATCGTTAGATCTGCAGGGTGGGTCACATGTGTTTAATACGGTTCAAGCTGGACAAAACGTTTCTTTTTCAAAAGACGGAAATATCGTCAATCAAAACCTTCCCTCCGCACCTGGCACTATTTTGTCACCCGTGATTAGTGTTGGTACGCTGCAGAACAATCAGGCTGGTTTTGCAACAGATATGAATACGGGGGAAGTGATTGCATTTGCATCAGCTTTTTCATCTTCAGACAGGCAGGCGGTTGAATGCAGCCAGATATCTTATTTCAATATTAGTAACCCCTTAAATGCGGATACCTATGTGACCACAAGCCCGGTTCCTGTAAGCTGTCAATATGCAGAAGAGAACGTGATCTGGCGTACAGCCACTCTGGCCAATACTACAGCAGTAGCTAACACGCTAAGAAGAGTTGCAGGTACTACCAATTGGGATGGCGCGGGCTATTCATGGAATGCTGTGGCAGAAGCGGGGTATTTTGAATTCACTGCAGCAGAATCAAATACCTCACGTATGGCGGGCCTCAGCAATACGGACGTCAATAACAGTTTTAATGGAATACAATATGCGTTCTATTTGCGATCAGATGGCCTGGTAGAGATATACGAATCAGGTAGCGGCAGGGGAGGTTATGGTACTTATGTTGTTGGAGATAAGTTTCGTATTTCAATTGAAGAGGGCAGGGTTAAATACTATCGTAACGGTGTATTGGTTTACAATAGCAATACATTGCCGTCATTGCCACTATACGTAGATGCCAGTCTGAGTACACCCAATGCTACCATATCAAATGCCATAGTAGGCAACTTAAGCGGTGGTTCCTATACTGCTACACTTTCCAATGGTTTACCTGCTACATTTCAATGGTTTCTCAATGGGGCCCCTGTTGCAACAGGAACAAATTACGTTAATCCATCACTTCTGCCCGGGGATGAGCTTTCCGTTACTACAACTTATACCAGTAGTTGTGGTGCAACTATTTCCAATAGCAACTCCGTTCGTGCAGTACCAGCCGGTTCAGCATCCGGTATTAATTTCTATATTACCGGTATTACTTCTTCTATCGGTTGTACAATTTCGGAGGAGGATGTGATCTGGGATAAAGCGAGCTTCAATTATCTTAGACTACAAGGCAATAGCCTTACAAAAATGCAATCCGGTAATTGGGATGGCGGAGCCGTATCGCTTAATACTGTAAAGGATGAGGGGAGTTTGTCATTTATTACCCAGGAAAACAACAGATCTAAAATGGTTGGCCTTAGCCAAACCAGTACCAGCAATAGTTTTACGGATATTCAGTACGCCGTTTTCCTTAGAAGCGATGGGAATGCAGAAATCTATGAAAGCGGGATTCCGAGATTTAATCTTGGTGCTTATGCTATTGGTGATCGATTCGTAGTAGCTTTGGAAGGTGGTGTGGTGAAGTATTACCGAAACAACACCCTGGTTTACATAAGTACGCAGGTGCCCACCCTCCCCATGTTCGTTGATGTTTCTCTTCAGAGTATTGGAGGAAGTATTTCTGACCTTAAGATCAGTAATTACAGTCAGGGAAGTTTTCAGGCATTTGTGGACGGTGCAGTCGGCAGCCCAACATATCAGTGGTATGTGAATGGCAACCCTGTTGGAATTGGAACTGCTATTTACACTAATGGCAATCTCTCCCCCAATGACGTTGTAACCTGTGTACTTACGCCCAATATTAATGGATGTTCTTCAGCTACATATACCAGCAACCCTGTTGTTGTTAAACAATTGGCGTCTGCGGGAATTGATTTTGGAATCATTTCGGTTGCTTCAAATACTGGTTGCACTGTTTCAGAAGAACAGGTTACCTGGTTGCGGTCAACCTTGAGAAATGTAGGTGTTACCGGCGGCAATCTGGTTAAAATCCAATCTGGTGGTTCATGGACAGGCGGGGCAGAGTCAATCAACAAAGTCTACAATGAAGGATATTTCGTTTTCAGGGCTGCTGAAACGAATCGCTGGAAAATGATTGGTCTCAGTAACACCAATCAGGATTCTTCATTTGTTTCTATACAGTATGCTGTTTATCTGAGAGGGGACGGCATCCTTGAGGTGTACGAGTCAGGTGTGCAAAGAGGAACATTTGGAAGCTATTCCGCCACGGACAACTTTAAGATTGCCGTTGAGGGGGGTGTTGTGAAGTATTATCGCAACAATAATCTTTTCTACATCAGTGGTGTTGCGCCTACGCTTCCATTGCTTATTGACGTTTCAATCCATACTGTGGGTGGAACTGTAACTGATGCGCGTATTTTTAATTACAGTCAGGGTGTATATCAGGCTGTTGTTAGTTCAAATATCACAACTCCTTCATTCCAATGGTTCCTGAACGGCACTCCGGTGGGTTCCAATACTGGAACGTATGTAAATAGCGCAATTGGCATTGATGATGTGGTGACTTGTGTGCTTACGCCAAACCTTTCTGGTTGCAGCGCAATTACGTATACCTCAAACCCGATTGTTAACAGGCAGGTTCCTGCAGCAGGTATAGATTTCGGGATTATCTCGGTGGCATCTAGTGTGAGTTGTGCTATTGTGGAAGAGCAGGTGATGTGGGAAAGAGCAAGCTTGCGAAACGTGAATGCCACAACAAACAACTTGGTTAAAATTCAAGGTAATGGTGCCTGGACAGGTGGCGCAGTATCAATTAACAAGGTATACAATGAAGGGTTTATGACCTTCCGGGTTGCAGAAACAAATACCTTAAGGATGATCGGATTGAGCAACGTAAATACAGACTCAAATTTCACGACTATCCAGTATGCGGTGTATCTCAGAAATGATGGCGGTTTTGAGGTTCGTGAATCGGGGGTCTCCCGGGGATTTTTTGGTAACTATGCCGTCAATGACGAGTTTAAGGTAGCTGTGGAAGGTGGGGTGGTACGGTACTACCGAAACGGAAACTTGTTTTATATCAGTACGCTGGCTCCAACCCTTCCCATGCTTGTGGATGTTTCAATCAATAGTGTTAATGCAACGGTGCAGGATGTACGGGTAAGTAATTATAGTCAGGGTAGTTTCCAGGCGCTTGTTGGCAGCGGTGTTTCAAGTCCTTCTTACCAATGGTTTTTGAATGGAAATCCTGTTGGGACCAATGCCGCAACTTATGTTAACGGCGGGCTGAATGATAATGATATTGTGACGTGTGTACTTACGCCCAATATAGCGGGTTGCAATATGATTTCATATGCTTCAAATACATTGGTCAATAAGCAGATTGAACCTGTGGGTATCGACTTTATGATCAGTGCAAGTGCTACTGCAGCAAGCTGTGCTGTGGCTGAGGAGCAAGTGACCTGGGAGCGGGCAAGTATCAATAATGTGGATGTGCAAGGAAACAATTTGAATAAAATTCAGAACAATGGAAACTGGGATGGTGCTGCGGTATCATTGAATCGTGTATATGATGAGGGGTATTTTATTTTTACTGCTACAGAGACCAATAGGTTCAGAGCAGTTGGACTTAGTAATACCAACGGTGGATTTTCGCAAAATTCTATTCAGTATGCAATTTACCTAAGGAACGATGCCTCCTATGAGATATATGAGTCAGGCGTTTCAAGGGGCAATATGGGAGGGTACGCAAGTGGTGATCAGTTTAAGGTGTCAGTAGAGGGCGGGCGAGTTCGCTACTACAGGAACAATGTGTTGGTCTACAATAGTACGCTTACGCCTACACTGCCCATGCTTGTTGACGTTTCTATTTTCAGCACTGGAGGAACAGTGACAAATGCCAGAGTATTTAACTATAGCCAGGGTGTGTATACTGCAACCACGAGCAGTAATGTAACAAGTCCAAGTTATCAGTGGATGCTCAATGGCATCCCTGTAGGAACCAACTCGCCAACCTATACCAATGGTTCCTTAGCGCCAGATGATGAACTCACTTGTATTCTTACGCCTAATCTGAATGGGTGCGGTCTGGTTACAATCACGTCAAATACAATCATCAACAGACAAGTGCCTCCGGTAGGGTTAGATTTCACCATCACGGCAACACCTTCGTCTACCGGTTGTATTGTTGCTGAAGAGCAAGTGAGTTGGGAACGTGCAAGTCTAAACAACCTAAACCTGACGGGAAGTAACCTGATTAAAATTCAGAGTAACGGTAGTTGGGATGGCGGGGCCGCATCTATAAATCGCGTTTCAGGGGAAGGATTCTTTACATTCATTGCATCGGAAATCAATCGTGCAAGAGTTGTTGGTCTGAGTAATGTCAATGTGAATGCGGCAGCCAGCACCATTCAGTATTCGTTTTATCTGCGGAATGATGGCAATTTTGAGATCTGGGAATCAGGTTTGGGCAGAGGGAACTTTGGAGGCTACGCCATCAATGACGAATTTAAGATTGCCGTTGAAGGATCTGTTGTTAAGTATTACCGCAACAATAACCTGGTATACATCAGCACCATAGCGCCAACTCTTCCGCTTTTGGTAGACGTATCTATCAATGGAACAGGCGGCACGGTCACAAACCCAAGGATCACAAACTTCAGTCAGGGTACGTATGCAGCTACGGTCAGCAGTAATGTTACAAGTCCGGTATTCCAATGGTTCCTTAACGGATCTCCTGTAGGTAGTAATTCGGCTACCTATACCAATAGTGCGTTAACGAATAATGATGTAATCACCTGTGTGCTTACACCAAATATTAATGGTTGTAACCTGGTGACTTATCCTTCCAATTCCATCGTTCACCGGCAGACGCCATTGGCTCAAACTATTGACTTCTTTATTACATCAGGCTCTTCATCTGTGGCATGTAAAGAAGCTATTGAGGAAGTAGTTTGGCGGAAAGCCGATTTGGCAAATACGTCTGCCAACGGTAGCGACTTAGTTAAAATTCAGTCCGGGGGTAACTGGAACGGTGGTGCAGCATCATTGAATCTTGTTAATAACAATGGTTATTTCCAATTTACGGCTACACAGATCAACACAGCTCGGATGGCAGGATTGAGCAATACGAATGCCAATAGTAGTTTCACAAATATTCAATTCGCAATTTTCCTTAGGTCAGATGGTTTGATTGAAGTTTATGAAACAGGAGTAACAAGAGGAAATTTTGGAGCCTATTCCCCTGGTGATATATTCAAGATCAGTGTAGATAATGGGGTAGTAAGATATTCCAGAAATGGTGCGATATTCTATTCAAGTAATGTTGTTCCCACCTTGCCATTGATGGCTGACGTATCTATCAATACCTTGAATGGCAGGATTGATGACGCCTTGATTGCCAATAATTCCAATGCGGGTGTTTTCACCGCCACAGTCACCAATGCAGGTGTGAATCCTACCATTACATGGAAGGTAAATGGTTCTGTGGTGCAATCAGGCATCGGAACTACTTATATTAATCCATCGCTCAATGCAGGTGATGTTGTAGTGGCGGAACTGACACCAACCTTGAACGGATGTGCAGCCACTGTTTTCCCTTCCAATAGTGTATTGATCAATGGACCAGGTGCCGCAACCAACTGGACCGGAACTGTGAGTACGGATTGGTTCAATGGGGCCAATTGGACGGCAGGCGTTCCCAATAGGTTTAGGTCCGCAGTAATCCCTGCCGGAACACCTAACAGTGTGATTGTTACCGCAGCAGTAGATGTGTATAGCCTAACCATCAACACTGGGGCATCAGTAGCAATTTCAGGGACAAACCAATTGTTCGTCTACAGCACGTTTACCAATAACGGTACTTTCAATGCAAACCAAAGCAGGGTAACCTTTACCACTTGTGGTAACAATGGATTTGCAGCGGCCGGCTCCGGAACAACAACATTCTATAATCTTACAATTAATAATCCGGGAGGGGTAACCTTAAGCAACGGAACCTTCCAGGTGTCAAACAACATGACCTTCACCAATGGTATTGTTCAACAGAATGGAACGCTTGTACTTTTGAATGGTGCTACTGCTACAGGTGCAAGCAACCAAAGCCACGTGAATGGTATTGTCCATAAAACGGGTAATCAGGCCTTTACTTTCCCAGTAGGTAAGGCTGGACTATACAGACCCATTGCAATGAGCGCGCCGTCTGTGGCAACAGCCCAATTTGCGGCAGAATATTTCAATGCACCGCAAAACCTCGGCTTTACGTACCAATCGCCCATCAACCATGTCAGCGGATGTGAATACTGGAGTCTCAACAGAACCATCGGTAGTTCAAATGTTTCTGTCACATTAAATTGGAACCAGGCCTTGTGTCCAATGTATGCCATCCCAATGGTACCAAACCTTAGAGTGGCACATTGGACCGGAACAGTGTGGGCAGACCGCGGCGCAACAGGTATCACGGGTTCCAGTGCTTCAGGTACGGTAACCTCTTCACCTGCTGTATCCCAATTTGGATTCTTTACACTCGGAACAAATACCGCGCTGAACGTACTTCCCATACAGCTTACCACATTCACGGCTGAACTTCAGGGTAATCTGGTAAACCTTAAATGGGAGACTTCTTCTGAGCAGAATTGTGATTATTATACCGTAGAAAGGTCTACAGACAATGCCAACTTCACCGCCATTGGAAGAGTGGAGGGCAATGGAACAACCAATCTGGTAAGTAAGTACGGATTACAAGACCGAAACATCAACGGTTTGACCCGCGCATACTACAGACTGAAACAAACCGATCTGGATGGGCGGACGCAGTACTCCAAAACCATTCTTGTGAAGTTTGAACAAGCAACTACCGGGTTCTCGGTTTACCCTTCTCCTAACAATGGAGTGTTCAACCTGAAGGGCAACCTGCAGAAAGTGAAACAAATGCAATTGTTGAATCTTTCTGGTGTGGTGGTGAGAAAACTGCCACTGCAAACGCAGCAGTCACTGGGCGATCTCCCGCCAGGGATGTATATCCTCCAGATCATCGGGGATGGATTTACTGAACATGTGAGATTTGTGAAATATTAAAAGATAAACATCGGGGATACAGCGTATCCCCGATGTTGTTTTAAAGGATGTTTGTAAATTGGCGAGATGTTGGCTCGTTTCACCCCCTCAAGGCTCCTGTTGGTTATCCTGGTTCTGATCAGTGCAATAACCCTGTTTTTTGAATATTGCAAACCAGCGGATCAGCAGGTAAAGCAGGATGACGCCAAAGCTTCTTACGTAGGTGATGCCAAATGCCAGAGCTGTCATGCAAAGGAATTCGATTCCTGGCAAACCTCTGATCATTATAAAGCAATGTTGCCCGCCAACGACACAACGGTCCTTGGTGATTTCAACGATGTGCAATTTTCAGCCGATGGTATTCAATCCAGGTTTTTTAAAAAGGAAGGGAAGTATTACATCAACACACAAGGCCCCGATGGGAAGAATCACGACTATGAAGTGCTCTATACTTTCGGTCACAAGCCACTGCAACAGTATCTTGTTGCATTTCCGGGCGGACGTATGCAGGTGCCCCGTGTGAGTTGGGACGTAGTGAGGAAAAAATGGTTTCATCAATATGCCGGTCAAAAGATAGACAACCGGGATTGGCTGCACTGGACAGGTGGTGGGCAGAACTGGAACACCATGTGTGCCTCTTGCCACTCCACCAATTTAGAGAAGAACTATTTTGCCGAAGCGGATAGTTTCCATACCACCTGGTCTGCAATCAATGTAAGCTGTGAAAGCTGTCACGGGCCTGCCTCCAAACATGTGGATTTTATGGCAAAGGAATACAAGCCTGGCGTGAAGCCTTTGCAGACTTTTTTGTATAAAATAGATTCACCGCACACCGCGCAAGTAGACGCTTGCGCTCCTTGTCATGCCCGTAAAGCGGATATCTCAGCAGAACTTTTTAAGCCCGGAGCATTGATGGACTACCACATACCTGAGATACCCACCAACGAGTTTTTTTATGCCGATGGACAGGTCAATGAAGAAGACTATATCTATACATCGTTCCAGCAAAGTAAGATGTTTCACAGGGGTGTGAAATGTACGAACTGCCATGACCCACACAGTGGAAAAACATTGGGCGTAGCCAGCCAGACTTGTATGCAGTGTCATGAGAAAAAGTATGATTCTTTTGAACACCACAAGCACGATGAGAAGAATGCACAGGTTGCAAAACAATTGAGCTGCATCAATTGCCACATGCCTTCTAAATTTTATATGGGCAATGATCTCCGGCACGATCACAGTTTTCGTGTTCCCCGTCCGGATCTCACGGTTCAGTATGGAACTCCGAATGCCTGCAACAGTTGCCACAGTACCAAGACAGCGCAATGGGCATCGGATGCGGTAAACAAGTGGTATGGTGCTGAGCGGAAATATCATTTTGCGGATGACCTCATCGCCGGATCAAAGCAGGATATGGCTGCCGTTCCCCATCTCACCAGGTTGTTAAATGATACGGCCGTGCCTGCCATCGTTCAGGCTGCTGCTATCCAATACCTGCGCGACTTACCTACCGCATCGGCTTTTTCAACCATCAGTGCTGCACTGCGGCATGAAGATGCACAGGTTAGATACAGGGCGGTGCGGGCGATGGCCTCGTTCCCCATCGGCCAATGGCGGGATCAGGTTTTGCCATTGCTGAAAGACAGGGTTAAAGCAGTACGTATTGCCGCAGCAGACGTGTTGCTCACCCAACCGGTAGAGGAAATACCGATGGAATACCGTGATGCCTGGGCCGCTGCGAAACAGGAACTCCAGACTTATGTGAACTACCAGGCTGATTTCGCCGTTGGAAATGTGCTGATCGGAGATTACTATTATCGTCAAAGCGATCTGCTGAATGCAGAAAAATATTATCGCCGTGGACTTCGCAAGGATTCTATGATGAACTATGCAAGGTTCAATCTTTCGGCACTCCTGAACGCACAGGGAAGGAACGCAGATGCGTTAAAAGTGCTGGAGGATGCGCAACGTACCGATCCTGCCAATGAACGCGTCTATTATAACCTGGCGCTTTTGTATGCCGAGTTGAAAGACATGCCTAATGCCATGAAGAGTTTTGGCAAGGCGGTTAGCCTGGGCAGCCAGGATCCCAGGGTGTACTATAATTATGGGTTGCTAAAGCAGCAATCCGGACAAATGGCTGAGGCTGAAAAGCTTTTCCTGAAAGGTCTTGAAAAGGTTCCTATGGACGCGGCATTGAACTATGCACTTGCCGTACTATATCTACAAGAGCAACAACCCTCGAAAGCGATGCTGCCTGCAACGAGATTGAAGAAGGTGGATCCTGGTAACCCGGAATACCAACGACTGTTCCAACAGCTCCGCTTGTAATTTTTTTATATCGATGTAACGAAGGCCCTTCACCAGACACTTACATATAAATGACGCGCAGGTCATAGGGATTTGCGCAATAGAATGGCTAAAGAATCACCACAGGAAAAGGAGTTTCTTCAACTTGTTAAACAGCACGAGCGCATCATCTATAAACTGGTGAATGTGTATGCGATTGACGAAGAAGAAAAACAAGACCTGATACAGGAGATCCTGTACCAGGCCTGGAAAGGCTATGCTGGATTTGAAGGGAGATCGGCCTTCAGTACCTGGCTGTATCGATTGAGTCTGAATACCATTTTTACTTTCCGGCGAAAAGAATCCCGTAACACCACCAAAAGTGGTGCAGCAGTGTCTGAACCATGGGTGGATGAGCAGGCCAATAGCAGTTTAGAAGCAAAGATGCTTTTAAAGGCGATTAGGGAGTTGCCAGAGCTCGATAGAGCCCTTATTTCACTGCATCTTGATGGATACGTGCATGCAGAGATCGCGGAGGTAGTGGGCTTAACCGAAACCAATGTAAGGGTGAGGGTGCACAGAATTAAGAAACATTTAATCACCACATTAAATGGCTAATATGGATCTTGATAAAATTTGGGGTGAGTTGGGAAAAGAACCTGATGAGGGAGGACTGATCAAAGGTCAGCAGAAACTCAAGGACGTTAAATCATTGCATCCACTGATTGAAGTAAGAAATAATCTCCGGATCACAAATATCTGGGGGATCCTGATATCCATCGGGTATATCGTGCTGATGATTTTCTATCCTTACTGGCAGGTGATTCTGGGGTTTTCCATTGTATTGACGTTTAATATTGTTTTCATTTTGCAGGGTATCAAACTCCGAAAGCATTTGCCTCTTTCCGTAGATGCCGGACACTCTATGTTGCATGAGATGAAGGTACATCATGCCGCTGTTACAAAATGGATCGATAACCAGATGTATGCTGCGAGGTTTGTATTTCCGGTTGCAGCAGCCTCGGGCTTTATGATGGGAGGGATCTGGGGTTCGGGAAAAAGCCTTGAGCAATTGTTTACTAAACCCATTTTTCCGATTGCAATGATTATTTCAGCAGTGCTGTTCTCATTTGCGGGGATGTGGCTAGCCAGGAAAATGTTTGGGATCTCTTATCAAAAGTTTCTAGACAGGCTTAAGGTGAATATTGATCAATTGGAGTCACAGCAATCAACCGAAATTTCCTGAGATATAGCGGTAGGTCAGGTTTTCTTTGGGCGATTGAAAGACCTGGGTCTTATCCCCGTGTTCAATGAGATCACCCATATACATAAAGGCAACTTTGTCAGCAACCCTTTGTGCCTGTGCCATACTATGTGTTACGGTAAGGATGGTATAGTTTTTCTTTAGTTCCAACATTAGTTCTTCCACTTTTGCTGTGCTGATTGGATCGAGTGCAGAACAGGGTTCATCCATAAGGATCACCTCCGGTTTAACGGCAATTGCCCTTGCGATGCAGAGTCTTTGTTGTTGTCCGCCAGACAATCGTTGCGCTGGTTTTTTAAGTTCGTCTTTTACTTCCTGCCATAGAAAGCTTTCTTTAAGTGATTGCTCAATCATCCCCGAGATGTCGGATTTGTGGGTCCCATTGATCTTTAATCCGTAAGCGATGTTGTCGTAGATAGAAGCTGGAAATGGGTTGGGTTTTTGGAAGACCATTCCAATTCTTCGTCTTACTGAGGTAACGGGTAAAGTTGAATCGTAGAGATTCATGCCGTCCATTAAGACCCGACCTGAGACTTTTGCTTCCGGAACAAGATCGTGCATCCTGTTAAAACTTCGCAGGAGCGTTGTTTTACCGCATCCTGACGGGCCAATCAAAGCAGTGATGTTTTTTTCCGGGAAGTGGATGTTGATATTTTTGATGGTGACTTTACTTCCAAATTGGATGCAAAGATTTTCAGTGGAAAGCTTTACTTCACTATTTTCCATATTGCCTGTATTTATTGCGAATGATGAATGCGATGAGGTTCAGTGATATCACCAGCAAGATCAGTATCGTGACCGTGCCGTACGCCAAGGGCCTTACTTTTTCAATATCCTGGTGTTGGGTAGACAGCATATAAAGGTGATAGGGCAGAGCCATGAACTCTTGGCGGATTCCTGTGGGAACACCGGTGATGTAGAAGACCGCACCAGTGAATAGTATCGGTGCAGTTTCTCCAGCTACCCTGGATATAGTCAGGATGACACCAGTGATGATTCCTGGCATAGCGGTTGGAATAATGAAGTCCCTTATAGATTCGTACTGCGTGGCTCCTAAGGCCAATGTGGCTTCGCGCAATGCGTTGGGTACCCTTTTTAAAGCCTCTTCTGTTGTAGTTATAATATATGGAAGAGACAATAAACCCAATGTGAGCCCTGCGGCAAGTGCTGAAGTTCCAAAACGCATCAATTGCACAAAAAGTGCTAAACCAAAAAGGCCATAAATAATTGAGGGTATTCCCGCAAGATTTCTTATGGACGCCCTGATCCAGTCAGTTGTGCGAGAAGCACTGGCATATTCATTCAGGTATATGGCACAACAAATACCGAAGGGAATGGAGAACAATGCGGCGATGATCGTGACCATAAGCGTTCCGGTAATGGCTGGCAAGATCCCACCTTCTGTGAGCCCGTTCTTTGGTGTGCTCAAAAGAAATTCAGGGCTGATAACGGGAAGTCCCTTTGAGAAAAGATTGACCAGGATAAAACACTCCAAGACTACAATAAGTAGCGTGGATCCTAGTAGAAGCGTCCATCCGGTGATATTCAATATTGGTTTGTTCATGCAGTAAACTTGCGATAGTGTTTAGCAATGCGTTCGCCAGTTATATTTACGAGGAGTGTTATCAGGAACAGAACCGTGGCGATAGCAAATAAAGCGAAATAGTGTGTAGTCTGGTATGGTACTTCGCCCATTTCAATGGCAATGGTTGCAGTAATGGTCCTGACAGGATCCAGATATCCCTCCGGGAAAGCAAGGGCATTTCCGGTAGCCATCAACACGGTCATGGTTTCCCCGATTGCCCTGCCTAATCCAAGCATTACTGCTGCAATGAGACCGGGTAGCGCTGATGGTATGGTAACTTTGAAAAGCGTTTCCCACTTGTTTGCGCCCAACGCAAGTGATGCTTCTTTATAGGCGTCTGGGATAGCGTGAATAGCATCTTCCGCAACAGTTATAATAGTGGGTAGAGACATGATGGCCAGAAGAATGGATCCGTTCAATGCGTTCAGGCCATTTTGAATGCCGAATACTTTTGCCAGTCCCGGGCCAATAATTACGATGCCTAAAAATCCAATGGCAACGGATGGTATGGCGGAGAGCATTTCGATAAATGGCTTTAGCCATGTTTTCAGCCGGGTTCCCGCAAATTCCGAAATATATGCTGCACTGAGAATGCCTATCGGAACCGCAATGACCATGGCTCCGAAAGTCACCAGAAGGGTACCCATTATCAAGGGTAAAATACCGTAATTACCTCTGGGTTTAATTCCCGGATTCCATTGTGATCCCGTAAGGAAATCGATCGGTGCGTGGTTTGTAAAAAAGGCAATACTATTATAAAGCAGCATGAATAGAATTGCTCCAAGGATAATTATAGTAAGTATCCCGGTTAGTCTGAATAACAAACGGAAATATTGGTCTTTTCGCTCTCGAAATTTATTTTGTTCATTCATTGCTAAGCTCTTCATTGATAGGGTAATAGCCCGCCTTTCGGATCATTTGTGCTCCAGCAGCACTTCTTTCAAATGACAGGAAATTTTCTACTTCACTTGAAGATCCTTTTCGGATAAACTGGTAGAGATGTCTTCTGAAATAGTACTGATGTTTGAACACTGCTGTTGAATCTAATGGAGAGTATGCTTTATCCTTGCCATGAGCGATCTTCAGTACTTTTATCTGATCGTTAGTACTTCCATTTCGATTCATAACATATCCGGCGCCCACATAGCCGATCCCAGATTGGTCAGCCTTGATTGCTTCCAGAATTTGCGCGTTTCCATTCATTTCTCTTGCATCAAGACTGAATCTGATCCCAAGGATATTCTTCACAAAATCATAGGTGCCTGAGTTGCTTTGGCGGCCGTAAATGGTGACAGGCAAACGCAGCGTGGTAAGGTTCTCCCATGTTTTGATTGTGCCATCCAGCAGGCCGGAAAGTTGTTTTGTGGTTAAGGAATCAATCGGAAGATTTGCGTTTACAACAAACGCAATTGCATCTTCAGCGAATACAAACGTATCAAGAGCGATTTTCTTTTGATTGAACATCTTGCGCTCATCATCGTTGAGTTCTCTGGATGAATTGGCGATATCTGTCTGTCCGTTGAGTAAAGATGCGATCCCAAGTCCTGAACCTCCGCCGGAGATAGACAAGAAACTCTGCTTGTTGGTACTGGAATAGGCTTCTGCGAGCGTTGCCACGAGATTTACCTCAGTGTCTGAACCCTTGATTTTTAAAGACCCCCTGCCTTTGTTACATCCAATAAGCGAAAGTAGCAGTATGACTCGGACAATATTCATTCGTCGCAATCTGCATTTAATCTAGCTACAGCAGATTACGCTATTATGATGGAAAGGTTAATTAATTGTAAACAGGGCTTCAAAACTAGAACTGAAGTGTAAAGAGTGATCCTTCTCCCTCCCTGCTTTGTACGTGAATGTTTCCCTTATGCAACATCATGATCTGTTTGCAGAGACTGAGGCCTATACCGCTTCCGTTTTTCTTAGTGCTGAAAAAAGGAACAAAAATGTTTTCCATCACTTCGGCAGACATGCCGTAGCCATTGTCTGCAATACGGATGAATGATTTGTCGCGGGTTTTTTCAGCACTCAGCACAATTTTGGGTGCTGCAACGTCTTTCACGGCATCTATGGCATTCACGAGGAGATTGATCATGACCTGTTCTATCAGGTTCACATCGGCTTCAATCATCATTCCCGGATCGATGAGCACGATATCCAGCTCGATGTTTTTCTTGACCAATGTAGGCTCCATCAGTGTATGAAGGTTGTCAAACATTTCGATGACAGAAATCGGCTTTACATTAGGCTGGGTTACTTTGTTGAGGTTTCGATAAGTCTCTGCAAACTTCAATAAACCATCGCTTCTTCTTTTGATGGTCCTGATTCCTACTTCAATATCATCACCCTCCGTCTGCAACCTCCCACCTTCCACCTTCAACCTGTTCATCAGAGTGTCTGCCAAAGAAGAAATGGGTGCAACAGAATTCATGATCTCGTGCGTCATCACGCTAAGCAGTTTTCGCCAGGCTTGTGATTCATTTTCATCAAGCGCCTCGTTCACATTCTGGAAAGCGATGAGTTTATAGGTGAGGCCTTCCGTCTGGAAAGCCGTAGCAGACAATAGTGTTTTGATCGTATTTTTTTCCCGGTTAATCGTCACCACTTTGTTCTCCCCCGGTTTCAGTGTTTTAATTTCTGCGCAAAGTTCAGCATCCCGCTTCTCCAGGGACTCGATGGTTTTCAAGTAAGGGATTTGTAACAGCTGTTTCAGGGATTCATTCATCCAGGCAATGGTGCCCGAGCCAGTTTCATAAGAGAGAATACCGGTATCAACCAATTCAAGGATCTTCTGCAGATATTGGTACTGGGTTTCCCTTTCCCGGCTAATCACTTTGATGGCACTGTTGATTTCGTTAAATCCTTTTCGCAAAGGCTGGATTTCCGCCGGTGCATGGGACACATCGAAGTGCCTCGAAAAATCACGATAATGGACGGATTCAACAAATTCATCGAGTTCATCCTGTGATTTTCGCAGAAAGCGGATCATATCCCACAATTGAGCCGCAATCACTGGTAAGCAGATAATGAGCAAACTGTAATTGCCTTTGACAACAACATAAGCAGTACCTGTAAGCACTGCAAACAACAGCACCACTTTCAGGAGTAACTTCCATTGGTAGTTCTTAAATGTCATACTTACTCAACCTCCTGTATAGTGCCGTACGGGTAAGGCCGAGTTCCCTGGCGGCTTTGGTGATATTACCATGGTTTTTTTCGATCACTTTCAGGATGGTATTTTTTTCGATAGTTGACAATTTTAAGTCGTCATCTTCCTGACTATTGGTCAAAGCGTGTTCAAGGGGAGAGAAGATGATGTCATCGGCCGATAATTCGTTTCCTTCAGACATGATAACAGCGCGTTCAATTGAATATTGAAGCTCCCGCACATTACCCGGAAAAGGATAGGCCATTAGTTTGTCCTTCGCTTTCTGATCAATGGTCATGCTGGGTTTGAGATATTTCGCTGCGTACACAGATGCAAAATGGTTGGCCAGCAAAACAACATCTTCGTCCCTTTTCCGAAGGGGTGGCATCGTAAGCTCAACCGTATTGATCCGGTAGATGAGATCTTTCCTGAATTTTTGTTCATTGGCCAGTTCATTCAGTGGCAGGTTGGTAGCACAGATCAACCGGATATTCACCGGGATCTGCTCATTGGTACCCAGGCGGATGACCGTTCGGTTTTGCAAAACCGATAAGAGTTTCGCTTGTTGAACCAATGAAATATTGCCGATTTCATCCAGAAAGACAGTGCCGCCATGCGCCGCTTCAAAGCGTCCGATGCGATCTTCCCTCGCATCTGTAAACGCTCCTTTTTTATGACCGAAGAGTTCGCTCTCAAAAAGACTGTCTGTCAGCGCACCCACATCCACTTTGATGAATGGCTTGTCTTTGCGAAGGGAGTGATCATGAATGGCTTTGGCGATGAGATCCTTACCTGTTCCATTTTCGCCGAGGATCAGGATATTGGCATCTGTTGGGGCGATCTTCATTGTTTTGTGAAAGATATCCTGCATGATAGCCGAATTGCCAATCATTCCTTGTTGAAAATCATTGGTGCTTGTCACCGGAAGTCCCTGGTTTTTAGCAAGGGTATCTTTGATGGTCTGCAGTAATTTTTCATTGTGCCAGGGCTTTACCACAAAATCAGCGGCACCTTCTTTGAGGGAACGAACGGCGAGGTCTATATCGCCGTATGCTGTGATCATGATCACCGCTGCTTTACTTCCCATCTTCTTGATCTCATTCAGCCAGAATATTCCTTCATTGCCTGTATTGATAGAGGACGTAAAATTCATGTCAAGCATGATCAGGTCAAAGGATCTTTTCTGCAGGATGCTTCGGATGTTTTCAGGATTTTTCTCCGTGACCACTTCTGCTGTTTCTGTTTTAAGCAAAAGCCGCACCGCCGTGAGAATATCGGTATCATCATCAACTACCAGGATGGAAGCGTTCTTCAAAACCATGCTGCAAAATAGCCAAAGAAGTAATGCGGCAATGCCCAATGCCTCAATGCCCAATGCCTTCCCTCGACTGTATCAAAACCGTACACCTGTTGTATCACGAGCGGACACATGGGAGAGGCATTAGGGCATAAGGCATTGGAAATTAGGGAGTTATGAGTTTGGCATGGCATTGCATAGCAATACATGAAACCTAATCTATCTATCTGTGGACAGAGTCATTGAAAAAAAGAAATGGAACAGCAAGAGGATCTTGACCATCGGGGGAATCGCTGCCCTGGTGGGATTGATCGCCGGCAGTATTTATTTCACTTCCGGGAAAAGTAAACTGAATGTGGAGACTGAGCGATTAACGATCAGTGAGGTGAAACAGGGTGCTTTTCAGGAATTCACACCTGTGAACGGAGTGGTATTGCCATTGACCACCATCTACCTGGATGCAGCGGAAGGTGGACGGGTAGAAGAGAAGCTGGTGGAAGATGGGGCCATGGTGAAGAAAGGCCAGCCGATCCTTAGAATGTCTAACACAGATCTGGAATTGAGTCTGGTGAACCAGGAGACATCGGTTTTCAACCTGCTCACCCAGATGCAGATCTCGAGGAATGCTGCCCAACAGAATACGATTACAAAGTTGAACCAGATGGCAGATGCCGATAATGATTTTAAAGAAGCCGAGCGTTTGTATAAGTTGAACAAGAAGCTCTATGAGCAAAAGGTGATTGGCTCACAGGAGTTTCGGCAGGCCGAAATCGCGTATGAATACCAGATCAGGAGAAAGAAGCTACAAGAAGAGATTTTAAGCAAGGATTCAGTATCCGTAAGACAGGAATTGGAACAGGCAAGGCAGAGTTATGGCAGAACACAGAATGCCCTGGACGTTATGCGCAGAAAGGTGGGCGACCTGATCGTGCGGGCGCCCATCGATGGCCAGCTTACCTCTTTGGATGCGGAGATCGGCCAAAGCAAGAACAAGGGAGAAAGGCTCGGGCAGGTTGACGCTACCAGTGGATTTAAAGTGAGGGCCGACATTGATGAACACTATATCTCGAGAATCTATACCGGTTTGATGGGTCAGTTCACTTTTGCCGGTAAAGACTACAAACTCAGGATCAGAAAAGTATATACACAAGTAACCAATGGAAAATTTCAGGTAGATATGGCTTTTGAAGATGAAGTACCCCAGGGGATCCGCAGAGGTCAAACCTTTCAGGTGCGTGTAGCACTCAGCGATGAAAAGCAGGCGCTGTTGCTTCCCCGCGGGGGCTTCTATCAACAAACCGGTGGCAACTGGATCTTTAAAGTGAATGAGAACGGAACGATGGCGTACAAAACCGAGATCCAGTTGGGCGGTCAGAACCCTGACTACTATGAAGTATTGCAAGGATTGAAGCCGGGCGACAAAGTGATCACTTCCTCTTATGAGAACTACGGAACCATCCAGGAACTGGTATTAAAGAACAAATAAAAATGGGTAGTATGAGAAATATCATCGTTGTTTTTATGACCGCATTCATCCTTATGTCTGCCGGTGTTAAGGACGGTAGGAAAGACACTTGCAAAGTAGTAGTGAAAGCCAAGCAAGACAGCACCCAGAAAAAGCCGGTTAAGAAAAGACCCTTGTATCAAGCCCTATTCATGATCTGATAAATATTATAAACAAACACAAAGCCATGATAAAGATCAAAGACCTGGAAAAGATTTACAGGACGGACGAAGTTGAAACCGTAGCCCTGAATAAGCTTTCCATGGAAGTTAAAGAAGGAGAATTTGTAGCCGTGATGGGCCCTTCCGGTTGCGGTAAATCCACACTCTTGAATATCCTCGGACTTCTGGACGATCCCGACGCGGGAAGCTTCGTTTTTAACGGCACCGAAGTGGCGCATTTCAATGAGCGTCAGCGTGCTGACCTTCGCAAACACAACATTGGTTTTGTGTTCCAGAGTTTTAACCTGATTGATGAACTCACCGTATTTGAGAATGTGGAACTGCCACTCATTTACACCGGTGTGAAAGCATCAGACCGTAAAGCCAAGGTGGAAGAAGTATTGCAGAAGATGCAGATCATGCATCGCCGCAACCACTACCCCCAACAGCTCTCCGGTGGTCAACAACAACGTGTAGCTGTGGCCCGTGCGGTGGTAAACAACCCCAAATTAATCCTTGCGGATGAACCTACCGGTAACCTGGATTCTTCCAATGGTAATGAAGTGATGCAATTGCTGACGGACCTGAATGAGCAGGGCACTACCATCATCATGGTAACGCACTCAGAACATGATGCGCGTTACAGCCATCGGATCATCAGGATGCTGGATGGACAGACTGTTACGGAGAATGTTCTTATTAGCTAGTAGCTATTAGCTAATAGCTATTAAATCAAACGTGATGATATTAAATTACTTGAAAATAGCATACAGGAATCTCCTTCGCAGAAAGGGATTTGCTACCATCAATATCCTTGGATTGTCCATCGGGATTGCAGCGTGCATCCTATTGTTCAGTGTGGTAAGTTATGAGTTAGGATATGATACATTTCAGCGTAATTATGATAATATCTACCGGGTAGTTACCCTGGAGAAATCTGAAGAAGAAAACTATACGCCTGGCGTTCCATTGCCAGGTGTAGAAGCCATTCGGCTCCGTTTTCCGGAAGCAACAGTTGCAGGTGTTTTTGCAAGTTATGGTAGCCAGGTTACGGTTGTTGGTACTGATTCAGGCAGTATGGCTTCAAACAAAAAATTTATTGAAGATAATGGGGTACTGTTTGCTGAGCCCCAGGCTTTGAAGATTTTTGATGTGAAGTTTCTGTCCGGTACAGGAGATAAACTTGCAGATCCTGGTAACGTTATTCTTTCCCGTACCATGGCCAATAAATATTTTGGTAAATGGGAAGATGCATATGGTCAATTTATTCGCCTTGATCTTACAGTAGTACTGAGGGTTGCTGGTGTGATTGAAGATGTTCCCCGGCAGTCAGATTTTCCATTCAAGGTATTGGTGTCTTACAAGACCCTGCTTGCTAACGGGGATAAGTATTCTGCGTTTAATGATTGGAACAATAACTCCAGCAACGCGCAGATTTATATGTTATTGCCAAATGGTTTGTCTCAGGCGAAGGTTGACGAGGGCCTAAAGGCCATGGGTAAAGAAGTGTATAGGGATAACGGAGCAGTAGAACGCAAGTCACATTTTTTGCAGCCATTGCGCGAGCTGCATTTTGATACCCGATTTGACACTTTCGGCGGTCATATGATCAGCAAACCGACGATCTGGACCTTGGTGCTGGTGGGTTTCATGATCATCATTATGGCCTGTATCAACTTCGTCAACCTGGCTACGGCACAGTCCATCAGTCGGTCTAAAGAAGTAGGCCTGCGTAAAGTGCTGGGTGGTAACCGTGGACAATTGATGGGGCAATTTCTCGGCGAAGCGGCAATCATTGTTGCATTCTCCCTGATACTGGGAACCATTCTTGCAAAACTTTTGCAACCGGTGCTGGACAGTTACCTTACCATCAACGGTACCCTTGAGTTATTTACGTGGAGAACCCTGTTGTTCCTGCTCGGATTAGGTGTAGTGGTTGTTATACTTTCCGGATTTTATCCTGCAATGGTATTGTCAGGTTTCCAACCTGTGGCTGCATTAAAGAGTAAGGTCAGCAATGCCAGTTTGGGTAAAGTTTCTTTGCGCAGGGGTTTGGTGGTTTTACAGTTTGCATTGTCTCAACTACTGATCATAGGTACTTTGGTAGCCATCAGCCAAATGAATTTTATCCGGGATGCAGATCTCGGACTAAATAAGGATGCAGTTTTGATTTTGTCGCACAACGCAGACAGTGCAAGTATCTCTCGTCTGCCATCGTTAAAAAATGACATTTTGGGTATAGCCGGTGTGAAATCCGTAAGTTTTACTTCTGATCCTCCTACATCGGAGAACAACTGGACCACCAATTTTGCTTTTGATGGAAGACAGGATGAGAAGTTTCCGCTGGCCATTAAGGTTGCAGATGAGGATTATTTCAAAACCTTCGGCATGGAATTCATTGCGGGTGAGCCTTATCGTAAGAGTGATACCCTCACTTCATTTGTGATCAATGAAACACTGGTAAGAAAATTGGGATTATCGAATGCTCAGGAAGCAGTAGGGAAGAATATGCGTACGGGGGGAGGAAAATGGTTGCCGATCACTGGCGTGGTGAAAGATTTCAAAACAAATTCTCTCCGTGAGAGTGTTAAGCCCCTTGCAATGTTTTCAAGGAACAGGTTTTACTATGTGACAGGTGTTAAGCTGAGCGGAAAGGAATTTACACAAACCGTAAAGCAAGTGCAGGCAGTATGGGACAAACATCTTCCGGAGTATGTTAATTCTGCTACATTCCTTGATGAGAACATCGCGGATTTCTACCGCCAGGAGGATCAGCTGTCTAAGTTGTATAAAATGTTTTCTATTCTCGCTATCATCATCTCCTGTTTGGGTTTGTATGGCCTTGTTTCCTTCATGGTGTTGCAGAAGACAAAGGAAGTGGGTGTTAGGAAGGTGTTGGGAGCCTCTACTTCAAGTATTGTATTCCTGTTTTCAAAGGAATTCATCATGCTCATTGTTGTGGCCTTTTTGATTGCCGCGCCACTGGCTTGGTTTGGCATGAATAAGTGGCTGGAGAACTTCGTATTCAGGATAAAAATGGGCCCGGGCATTTTCATTGCGGCTGTTGCGTTGACCCTGCTGGTGGCCTGGCTTACCGTTGGATATAAGGCCATCAGGGCTGCGTTGATGAATCCTGTTAAGAGCCTAAGAACTGAATAATAGCTAATAGCTACTAGCTAATAGCTAGTGGTAAAATCTAGTATATGCTAAGAAATTACATCAAAATTGCGTTCAGAAACCTGGTAAGGAACAAGGCATTTTCCGGAATCAATATCCTTGGTCTTGCCATCGGTATGGCAGCAGCAATGCTTATATTTCTTTGGATTCAGCACGAGTATAGTTATGATCGTTTTCATGCCAACAGGGACCGTATATATGAGGCATGGAACAGGACAAATTTTAGCGGAAGTATACAATCCTGGAGTACTACGCCAAAAGTATTGGCTTCAGCAATGCAACGTGATAATCCTGAAGTAGAAGCCGTATCACGGGTGAACTGGTCAACCGGGCGGTTGATTAAAGTTGGCGACAAAAGCCTGACTGCTTTTGGCAATGTGGTGGATTCAACATTTTTGGACATATTCAGTTTCCCTCTTGTTAAAGGCAATCCTGCTACTGCCCTGATGAATCCATCCGGGATACTTCTGACAGAAAGCCTGGCAGAGAAATTATTTGGGGATGAGGATCCTATGGGAAAAACAATTACAATGGATGTGAGATTCCCTGTTGTAGTGACAGGGATTCTGAAAGATCTTCCAAAGAATACAAGATTTGATTTTGAGTACCTAATGCCTTGGGCGCGTTTGCGGGAAGAGGGAAATGATGATACTTATTGGGGTAATAATTCAACAGCAACTTATGTGATGTTGAAGAAAGAAGCAAAACTGGCTGCGGTTTCGGAACGAATCAAGGGATTTCGCAAGAAGTATGATAAAGATGAACCTACCGGCGAGTTCTTTCTATACCCGATGGAGAGATGGCGCTTATATTCCCGGTTTGAGAATGGTGTTGAAAGTGGTGGATTTATTGATTTTGTGAGGCTATTCGGCATCATTTCGGCGTTCATATTACTGATAGCTTGTATCAATTTTATGAACCTGAGTACTGCCAGGAGCGAACGCAGGGCTCGTGAGGTGGGAATCCGTAAAGTCATCGGTGCACAACGGTTTTCCCTGATCAGCCAGTTTTTGGGGGAATCCATATTGATCTCATTGATATCGGGATTGTTGGGTCTGATCATTGTCCAGTTAAGTTTGCCGGCATTCAATCAACTCACTGAAAAACATGTGGCGATTGACTTCTTTGATTTTCGATTTTGGCTTTATGTAGTCTTATTCATATTGTTTACTGGATTGCTCGCCGGTAGTTATCCTGCATTTTTTATGTCTTCTTTCAAACCAGTCACTGTGCTGAAGGGAACTTTCCGAAAGGCCAATGCACTGATTACACCGAGAAAGATATTGGTGGTATTGCAGTTCACCTTTGCCATTGTATTAATCATCGCAACTATTATTGTGAGGAACCAGATCAACCATGCGAAAGAGCGGCATCCTGGTTATGATCAGAGCAATCTGGGATATGTATTCCTGACTGAAGACCTGGTAAAGAACTATGACGTACTGAAGAATGAATTGTTGAGTAAAGGCATCGTGCAGTCCGTTACCAGGACCAGCCAGCCAATGACAGAGGGCTGGAGCAATAGCTGGGATTTTGTATGGGAAGGGAAGGATCCATCTAACAAAACAGTGATTGACAGATTCTGTGCAGATGATAAAGTTGTGGAGACGATGGGCCTCCAATTGATCTCAGGCAGGGACTTAGACCTTAAGACCTATGTTACTGATTCGTTTTCTATGTTGTTAAATGAGTCAGCAGTAAAACTGATGGGATTTAAAGATCCCATCGGCCAGATAGTGAAAGATGGTGACCAGAAGTTTACAGTAATAGGGGTGTTTAAAAATTTCGTTTTGAATTCGCCCTATAGAGACATTGAACCAATGGTGATCCAGGGTGCAGCTACCTGGTTTAATTGTATTCATCTGAAGTTCAAACCTGGAACTTCCACAGAAGCTGGTTTAAAGGCGGCGGAACAGGTATTTAAAAAGTACAATCCCAATTATCCTTTTGACTATAAGTTCATTGATGAAAGATATGCAGCTAAGTTTAAGGCAGAGCAAAGGGCCGGTACGTTGGCAGGATTATTTGCAGGCCTTACCATTTTCATTTCTTGTCTTGGATTGCTCGGTCTGGCAGCTTATATGGCAGAGAACAGGATTAAGGAAATTGGTGTACGGAAGGTGTTGGGTGCAACCGTTACAGATATAACCACACTATTGTCTAAAGATTTTCTCAAACTGGTAGCTGTCTCTTTTGTCATTGCATCTCCACTGGCCTATTGGGCTATGCATACCTGGTTGAAGGACTATCCCTACCGTACCAATATTCCGATAACGGCATTTTTGTTAGCGGGTTTGCTTAGCATGTTGATTGCTCTGGTAACCGTTAGTTCACAAGCGATCAGGGCTGCAATGTCAAATCCCGTGAAGAGTTTACGATCTGAATAATATTACCAATTAGCTAGAGATAAAACACTGGATATGATACGGAATTATATTAAGGTAGCATTTAGGAATCTCTGGAAGAACAAAGGATATTCAGCCATTAATATCATAGGACTGGCTGTAGGGTTGGCTTCGTGTTTACTGATTTTCCTCTATGTGTGGGATGAGTTGCGGTTTGACCGTTTTCACGAAAAAGCAGACCGGATTGTCAGGGTGCATTCAGCGATCCGTTTCGGCGGATCAGACCTTAACCTCGCGGTTGCTTCTGATCCTATGGGAGCTGCCTTAAAGCAGGATGTTCCTCAGGTGGAGGAGTTCACCAGAATTTATGCTAGTGAGGGAACCATGTTGATCAAAAAGGGAGAAGTATTCATCAGTGAGCCACGCATAGCGTACGTAGATTCAACATTTTTCCGCGTGTTTAGTTTCCCGCTCCTGCAGGGAGATCCCCAAACGGCATTAAATGACCCAAATACATGTGTGATCTCAGCAGCCGGAGCGATGAAATATTTTGGCACTGTGGATGCAGTTGGGAAGGTCATAGAGAGGAACGATAAGACGGCATTTAAGGTGACAGCGGTGATGAATGACATGCCTTCAAACAGTCATTTCCGGTATGATGTTTTATTGTCCATGGATAATGTGGATTACGGTTTTGGAAACTACCTAAGTCACAACTTCCATACCTACCTATTGTTACGCAACAAGGAAGGCATTGCTGCTCTTGACAAGGCCATTCCTGCCTATGTAAATAAATATGTGTTGCCTCAGGCCCAAGTATTCACGGGCATTGAATCCATGGAGGAGTTTGAGAAATCGGGTAATCGTCTGGCCTATTCTCTTATGCCATTGAAAGACATCCATCTGAACTCTGCCTCTTTTCCCGAGCTTGGTGTAAATGGTAACCAACAGAATGTTTATATTTTTTCTGCTGTTGCGTTTTTTATCCTTGTGATCGCCTGTATCAATTTTATGAATCTGTCTACGGCCAGATCTGCAAATCGCGCAAAGGAAGTAGGTATTCGAAAGGTTTTGGGAACCAACCGGAAGATACTGATCTCTCAGTTTTTAACGGAGTCTACTCTTGTATCATTGATCGGGTTAGGAATTGCCATATTGATCACGGCATTGGTGATGCCGATGTTTAACAATGTGGCTGGCAAGGAACTGTCTGTGAAGAGCCTGTTTACAGCTGGTTTTCTTCCCACGCTCCTGCTGATACCCATCCTGGTAGGATTGATGGCAGGTGCTTACCCGGCCTTCTATTTATCCGGTTTTCAACCCATCAGTGTATTGAAAGGCAAGCTGTCCGGCGGTTTCAGGCGTAGCCGTTTCAGGAGCGCATTGGTGGTTCTGCAGTTTGCTGCGACTATCTTTCTGATCGTTGCTACCATCGTTGTATACAACCAATTGGGATATATCAGGACACAGAACCTTGGTTTCAATAAGAACCAGGTGTTGATTGTTGACAATACTTATGTGCTGGGAGACAAAGTCATGGCATTTAAGAACGAATCCCTTCGCCAGCCTGGAATCGTTGCCGGAACCATCAGCAGTTATCTTCCCGTGGAAAATTCTTCAAGGAGCGATAATACTTATTCTAAGGAATCGGTGATGACCTCTGGCTCCGGTTTTAATATGCAAACCTGGGCCGTTGATGAAGAATATCTGAAAGTGATGGGTATGGGTTTAAAATCAGGCAGGTTTTTCTCAAAGGAGTTTTTGTCTGATTCCAATGCGATGGTTATTAATGAGACTACTGAAAAGTTACTTGCCTTTGATGATGCAGTAGGTAAGAATCTCTATTTCTCTGATGGTACTTCAGAGACAAAGACGTATAAAATTATTGGTGTTGTCAAGAATTTCAATTTCGAGTCACTCCGGCAACAGGTTGGACCTTTGTGTTTCCACCTGGATCGGAGTTCAGGAAGTGTATCCTTCCGTATCAATACTAACGAAGTAGAAGGTATTGTGGGTCATTTGGAGAAGCAATGGAAATCAATGGCACCCGGCATGCCATTCAGTTATCGTTTTCTGGACGACAGTTTTGAACAGATGTATCGTGCAGAACAACGCATGGGAAAACTGGCCCTGATTTTTTCAACGTTGGCGATCCTCGTTGCTTGTATGGGCCTCTTTGGTTTGGCCACTTTTGCTGCAGAACAGCGAACCAAAGAGATCGGGATCAGAAAGGTGCTTGGTGCATCCGTACAAGGTATTGTGGAAATGCTTTCATTGGATTTTGTGAAATTGATCCTTTTGGCAGCCGTTATAGCACTTCCCCTATCATGGTGGTTCATGCAGCAGTGGTTGATGAATTTTGCATTCCGGGTTAGCATACAATGGTGGGTTTTGCCGCTGGCGGCATTGATAGCATTGGTGATTGCATTGGGAACGGTAAGCTACCAAGCCATAAGGGCTGCGTTGATGAATCCTGTAAAGAGCCTTAGAACGGAATAATAGCTAATAGCTACTAGCTACTAGCTGGTGGTAAAATTCATAACTATGCTAGTCAACTATTTTATTCTCGCATGGCGCAACCTGCTCAAAAGCAAGGGCTACAGCGCTATTAATATTGGCGGCCTTGCTGTGGGGATGGCTGTGGCCATGATGATTGGGATGTGGATTTGGGACGAGGTGAACTATAATAAGTATCACAAAAACCATGACCGCATTGCAAGGGTGATGCAGAACCAAACCTACAATGGTCAGGTATCTAGTCAGTTCTCTAATCCGGCTGTTTTATCCCAGGAAATCAGAAACAAGTACGGTGCAGATTTCAAGCATGTGATCCAAAGTTCTTGGAATTTCCAGCACACGTTAGCAGTTGGCGACAAGAAATTGCTGCAGTCGGGAGCGTTTATGGAGTCCGGTGTAACGGATATGTTGTCATTCAACATACAGAAAGGTGTGAAAGAAGGGTTGAATGATCCGAAATCAATTATGCTCAATGCCACTCTGGCGAAGGCCTTGTTTGGGGATGCAGATCCAATTAATAAAATTGTTCGCCTTGACGATAGGCATGAAGTGAAAGTCACTGGTGTGTATGAAGATTTTCCCAGGAACGATTTTTTTGCTGATCTGCATTATGTTCTGCCCTGGAAACTTTACCTGATTAATGAACCCTGGATTGAAAAAATGGAGAATCCCTGGGGTAGCAATTTTACGCAAACCTATGCGCAGATCGCGGATAACGCGGATATGGCAACCGTGTCCAGAAAGATTCGGAATGTGAAATTTGACGTGATACCGAAGGAAGAGCGTAATTATAACCCCCAGATGTTCCTTCATCCAATGTCTAAGTGGCATTTGTACGGTGAGTTTGAGAACGGCGTCAACATTGGTGGCAGGATACAGTATGTGTGGTTGTTTGGCATCATTGGGATTTTTGTGTTGTTATTGGCCTGTATCAATTTCATGAACCTCAGCACAGCGAGATCTGAGAAACGTGCTAAGGAAGTAGGGGTTCGCAAGGCTATCGGCTCCGCCCGCTGGCAGTTGATCTCCCAGTTCTTCGGTGAGTCCTTTCTGGTAGTGTTGCTCGCTTTTGTATTGTCCATGATCCTTGTGTTTCTTGCCCTGCCCTATTTCAATGAAGTGGCTGATAAGAAGATGACTGTGATGTGGCGCAGTCCGTTGTTCTGGCTGGCCAGTCTGTTATTTATCATCATCACCAGTATGGTTGCTGGCAGTTATCCTGCACTTTATCTCTCGTCCTTTCAACCCGTCAAGGTGTTAAAGGGAACATTCAGGGCCGGTAGATTTGCATCCTTACCAAGAAAGGTACTCGTGGTTTTGCAGTTTGCTGTTTCTGTGATGCTGATCATCGGCACCATCATCGTATACCAGCAAATTCAACACGCTAAAAACAGGCCGGTGGGTTATGACAGGCAGTCGCTGATAACGGCTGCGTCTAATGAAGTATTGCACAGCAAATTTGAAGTGTTACGGGATGAACTCAAGAAGGCAGGATTGGCATCCGAGATTACGGAGTCAACTAGTCCAATGACAGATGTCTATAATACGAATGGTGGAATTTCCTGGGAAGGTAAAGATCCCAACCAGAGTGTTGATTTTCCGAACTCAGGCGTCACTTATGAATTTGGCAAGGTGATCAACTGGAAGGTAATGGAAGGGCGCGATTTCTCAAGAGATTTCGCCACGGATTCTCTTGCATTTATCCTGAATGAATCAGCGGTTAAATTCATTGGATTTAAAGATCCCATCGGTAAAATACTCACCTGGAACGACAAGAAATATACCATCATCGGTGTAGTGAAAGACATGCTGGTGCAAAGTCCCTACAAACCCGTTCGGGCGATGTTATATCATCTTTCTACAGAGCAGGAGAATTTATTCATCATAAAAATCAATCCGAAACTGGCGGCAGGCGATGCAATAAAATGGATTGGGGATGTATTCGCAAAAGTGGATCCCAGTCACGTACAGGAATTTGAATTTGTGGACGAAGCTTTTGCCCAGAAGTTTGAAGATGAAGAAAGGATCGGTACGCTGGCGGCAGTGTTTGCAGCGCTGGCAGTTTTTATTTCCTGCCTCGGACTTTTTGGACTGGCTTCCTTCGTTGCGGAACAACGCACCAAGGAAATTGGTGTGCGGAAAGTGATAGGCGCATCTACATTCAATCTCTGGAGCTTGCTGTCTAAGGATTTTGTGGCACTCGTAGTCATTGCATGTATGGTAGCCATTCCACTGGCATGGTACGGTATGAGTCAGTGGTTACAGAAGTACGATTATCGGACAGAGATTCACTGGTGGGTGTTTCTCCTGGCGGCCGGTGGCGCACTCCTGATCACTTTGTTGACAGTAAGTTATCAGGCCATTAAAGCGGCAAGCATGAATCCAGTAAAGAGCTTACGAACTGAATAATAGCTATTAGCTACTAGCTAATAGCTACTACAATACAGGTAAAACTATAATTATGTTTAAGACAGCCATCAGAAGTATCAAGCGCAACAAGGCATTTTCTTTGATCAATGTTGCGGGCCTGGCCATTGGCATGGCTGTTTTCCTGTTGATTGCAGAATTTGTGGCAAACGAATGGGGTGCCAACAGAACCCTCACCAATTATGATCGTTTGTACAGGGTTTCTGTACTGGAAAAAGGGGAGGCCAATTACTATCTTCCTCCGGGCTATGTACCCGTACTACAGAAAAATTTTCCAGACATTGAAGCGGCGGTACTTTCTGCTGATGGACTGGGCAATGGTGTGGTCACGGTGACCAAAGGCAACAAGAAAGAAGCATTCAAGGAAGAAGAAGTTAAGTATGTAGACGGCAATTTCATCCCGGTCTTTGGGTTCAAGATGCTTAAGGGTTCTGCGTCACTGCTGAAGCCGCAAACCATGGTGGTGACGGAACGCGTGGCAAAGAAGTATTTTGGCGATGCAGATGCACTGGGCAAAACGGTGGAGATGTCTAACCAGTTTGGTACAACTACCTACGAGATCACCGGCATTTTGCCCAACCTGCCTGCTAACATGGATATCCGGTCCGAGGTTTTCTTGTCTATCCATACCCTCGCGGCCGCGGCTAACCGAAGTGGTAACGATTGGGCTGATCCATCTACACTAGAGAATGGGTATGCCAATATTTTCCTTTTGCTGAAGCCTGGTGCAAACCCGGTTAATCTGGCCATATCGATGGATAAGTTTATACAGGCTGCAGATCCGGATACCAAAGGGCAGTCAATTTATTTGCAAGCGTTTAAAAATCTGCATCTTGGTCCCAGCATCAATTATCCTTTCCAGACTTTTGGCAGCCTCAAGTTTGTTTATATGCTGGTGTTGATTGCCGGACTTATCTTATTGATTGCTTGGGTGAACTATATCAATCTGTCCACCGCACAAGGTTTGCAGCGGGCAAGAGAAACCGGTGTGAGAAAAGTTTTGGGCGCCAGTCGCGCGCAGCTCGCCCTCCGTTTCATGAGCGAAACCCTGCTGATCACCCTGGTATCATTGGTACTTGCGCTTGCTGTGGTTCAATTGCTACAGCCCATTTTCAATCGTTTCATCGGTGTTCAACTATCGCTGGCTACACTTGTGCAGCCAGTCATTTTGCTGCTGATTCTATCTATTGTATTGATGGGCTCCGTTCTTGCCGGAGGTTATGTATCGCTCGTCCTGAGTTCATATAAACCCATCCACACATTGAAGGGCAAGCTGCAACACTCTATGAAATCCGTGATGTTGCGTAAGGGCCTCGTGGTGTTTCAGTTTTCTATCTCCATCGTCTTTATCATTGCTACCATCATCCTATATAAGCAGTTGAATTTTATGCAGACGGGTAATCTCGGCATGGAGTTGAACCAATTGCTGGTGGTGCAAGGTCCTACTGTGGCTACAGAGGATCAATCTGAGCGCAATTACACCTTTAAAAATCAACTCGCGGCCCTTCCATTTGTGGAGAAAGTAGCGGGGTCAAATAATGTGCCTGGCCGTGGATACAATTTTTCCACGCAGGGAATTACCAGACCTCTGGCCTCTCCCGGTGATGAGAAAAAAGGATATAACATGCTGATTGTGGATCAGAATTTCTTTGACACCTATGGCATCGCCTTTAAACAGGGAAAAGCATTTTCAGAGCAGGTAGCGATCAGGTCTTGGAACAATGAGCGGCAGGTGGTAATCAATGAGCGTGCTGCTGAAGCCCTTGGTTTTGATGCCGCTGAAGATGTGGTGGGCAAGAAGATCAAATGGGGCGAAGAGTTTGAAGTGATGGGGGTGGTGAAAGATTATCATCATCTTTCTTTCCGGACTGCCATCGAGCCCATTATTTATCTCCCATCTGTTTCATACGGCAATTTCACGGTGAAGCTCAAGACTGATAATATGCAGGCAAAGATCGCCACCATTGAAAAGCTGTATCGGGAGTTGTTCCCGGGTAATCCGTTCGATTATTTTTTTGCCGATGAGGCTTATGATAAACAATATGAGCAGGAGAAGGCCCTGGGTAGTCTGTTCATTGTAGCCAGTATTGTGGCAGTGTTCATTGCTTGTCTCGGGTTGTTTGGACTTGCTGCGTTTTCGGCCCAGCAAAGGGTGAAAGAGATCGGGGTGAGGAAGGTGTTGGGTGCAAGTGTTACAGATATCACGAAACTGCTTTCCACGGACTTTGTGAAGCTGGTGGTGATCGCGATCATTGTTGCCTCACCCATAGCGTGGTGGGTGATGCATACATGGCTTGAGGCGTTCCCTTATCGTACCAATATCGAATGGTGGGTGTTTTTGTTGGCAGCTGCAACTGCAGTGCTGATAGCCGTGGGTACTGTCAGTTTCCACGCCATCAGGGCAGGCAGATCCAATCCGGTTGATGCATTACGTAGTGAATAATTTAAATAGCGATCATGTTCTATCATCATATCAAAACATTTATCAGAAACGTCAGACTTTCAGGTAATACCTTTTACATTAATGTACTGGGTCTGTCGTTGGGTATTGCGTGTTTCCTGTTCATTGCATTATATGTTTACGATGAGCTTACTTTTGATGATCATCATGAAAACAAAAATTCGGTTTATCTGCTGCAGCAGTTTCGTGGGGGATTTTCCTCAGGCGGGAAATTGAGTACAGACCTGGCTGCCCGGATGCCACAGGTAGAAAAGAGCGGCAGGCTGGTGAAAGCCAATGTGCAGGTGAATTCCGATCTACATTTTGCATTTGAGCCGGATTTCTATTTTGCCGACAGTACCATGTTTGATATCCTGACGTTCAAGGTTGTTGAGCAGACGTCCACACCATACTATCCTTCCGCGAATGCGGTGTTGGTGTCAAAGGCTACGGCGATCAGATATTTTGGCATGGCTTCTCCATTGGGTAAAACCCTAAAAGTGAATGGCAGCATGCCCTTGGTTGTAACAGGCGTTTTTGAGGACCTGCCGAAGAACTCTCACATTCAGCCTTCATTTTTGACCAACTACGCGTCAGCGAACGGGATAGTAGGTTACGATGTCACGAATAATTATTGGGGCGGTAGTGGCTATACCTATTTGAAACTGGCAGAAAATGGGTCGCCAGAGCAGCTGAGTGCGCAGTTCCCCGGTTATTTAAAGTCACTCAATGATCCCAATGCGGCGTCGGTTTGGGAACTGAAGTTGATGCCTCTCAAAGATCTTTACCTGCGCACCAATTTTCTCCAGAGTTCGCCGATGTATTATGTTTATCTGTTTTCATTTGCGGCATTGCTGGTGTTGGTGCTTGCCTGCTTCAACTATATTAATTTGGCCACAGCAGGAGCATCGCGCAGGTTGAAGGCAACTGCGGTGAGGAAGGTTTTAGGATCATCACTTAGACAATTGAGATCAGGGTTTCTGCTGGAGACATTTCTTACGGTCTTCACGGCTTTGTTAATTGCTTTGACCATTGTCATGCTGTGTTTGCCGGCATTCAATCAGTTGTCTGGAAAGCAGTTTGATATGGCTTCGGTGTTTTCTTTGAAGAGCTGGCCATTTATGGTAGTGCTTTTGGTCCTGGTAGGATTATTGGCTGGCACCTATCCTGCAATTGTATTATCCAGGCTTCAACCCAGGCAGATGTTCTCCCATTCAAAAGGGGTTGGTGTAGTGTTGTTCCGTAAGGTTTTGGTTGGCCTCCAGTTTGCGATATCGATATTGATGATCCTGGGTGCAATGGTGGCCATCATGCAGATGAATTATATGCGGTCCAAAAAATTGGGCTATTCACGGGAAGACGTTTTAACCGTTTCATTGCGGAATATGAACCCGGATAAAAAGCAACTGTTGAAAAACGAGATTGCTAAGCTCAAGGATGTTGAAGCCGTTTCCATTTCCTACGCCGTTCCAGGAAGTGGCGTGCAGCAGGGCCAGAAGCTGGTGGCCGAGTTTGTGCCGCCGGGTGCAAAAGATGCATCTATTTCTATGATGACCATCGATGAGCAATTCGCGAAGGTCTATAGTATTGCGATGAAGGAGGGAAGGATGCTGGATCCTAACCGCGCAGGGGACAGGAAAGCTTATCTGGTCAATGAGGCGGCCATGCGTTATTTCGGATGGAAGGATCTTACCCAGCGCCGCACCGGTTACTATACATTTGAGTACAGGCCAGACGGCTCTTATGCGGAAGTTCCCCAGATTGGAGAAGTGGTAGGGGTTGTAGCTGATTACCATCATGCTGACCTTAAGCAAGATATTCAACCGATGATCTTTGCACTCAACAGTGGATATGAATCCGAATTATCTGTGCGTGCTGCAAACGGCCAGCTCACAACAGTTTTGCCGAAAATGAGTGCAGTCTGGAAGAGCCTTTTCCCTGTTTCACCTTTTGAGTTTAGGATGCTGGATGAACAATTTCTGTCAACCTACAAGGCAGAGCAGCGCACACAAATGATCCTGGTTGTTTTTGCGGTCCTGACCATCTTGATATCATGCCTGGGATTGTATGGATTGGTAAGTTTTGCGGCCGAGGCGAGAAAGAAAGAGATTTCTGTGAGGAGGGTACTCGGTGCCAATGGCGCAGATATTGTCAGGATGTTGTCAAAAGATTACTTGCTTTTGATGGGGATAGCAGCATGTGTGGCAATACCATTTGGTATGCAGTTTACGCAGCGCTGGCTGCAACAGTTTGCCTACCGGACAGATGTTAGTTTCTGGCTTTATGGATCGGCATTGCTGATGCTCCTGGTCATTTGTTTAGGGGTGGTCACGTGGCGTACAAGTTCTGTTTTACATGATAAACCGATGAGTGGACTAAGAAAAGATTAAAATCTTTGTTATGGTATTGTACAACCTGAAAATTGCCTGGAGAAAATTGTGGCGCACACCGTTACTCTCTGCCATCAACATTGGTGGTTTAAGCATCGCCCTGGCCTGTGTGTTGCTGATCGCGTTGTTTGTGCGTGATGAGTGGAGTTTCGACCGTTTCCATGCTAAGGGCGACAGGATTGTACGCCTGGTTCAGGTGCAGGCAGATACAAGCGGGGACGAAAGAAGAATTGGTAACACGGGGTATCCTCAGGGACCTGCCTATGCTGCGGGTGTTCCCGAGATAGAATCATACACGAGATTCAAAGGTTGGTCCATGCTCACCAAACTGGGTGGAGAAGGCGTAGAAGCCGAGGTGAGGCTGGTGGATCCTGCATTCTTCGATATGTTCAACATTGAAGTATTGAAAGGAAACAAAGTCGAATTTCTTCGTGACAGGAATTTTGTTGTGCTTTCTGAGTCAACTGCAAAGAAATATTTTAAGACTGTGGATTGTTTAGGTAAGTCGGTTGAACTGGAGATGGATGAAGACTTTGAGCCTTTTACAGTATCTGGAGTTGTAAAGGATATGCCCTTAAATACATCGATCCAGTTTGATATGTTGGTGTCTTTTGAACGCGAACTACCGCTGGATCCCAAGGCAAGAAATGAGGCGATGACAGATTGGGGAAGTTATTTCCTGAATACATTTTTTCTGCTTAAGCCAGGTGCAGATCCAAAGGCTGTAGAGAAAAAACTTCCTGCGGTTTTCAATGCCAACAGCCCATTCACCATTCAACGTTTTATGAAGGAGGATGGCCTGGTGCTATTTGAACATCGCCTGCAGCCTTTTTTGAAAATGCATTTGGATGACCAGTTTTATGCCACAAATGGATTGAAGAATTGGAGCGATGCAGGTTATTCCTATTTGTTGGGAGGTGTCGCATTGTTGATCCTTGTCATAGCCTGTATCAATTTTGTCAATATTGCATTGGCGCTTGCATTGCGCAGAAGTAAGGAGTCTGGTATTCGTAAAGTGGCGGGTGGATCAAGGTGGACCCTGTTTGTTCAATACATGACCGAGGCGTTTGTTCCCGCCATTCTTGCACTATTGCCTGCAATCATTTTTATTCAACTGTTGCTGCCCTCATTCAATGAGATCACGGGAAGGCAGTTCAGCTTACAGTATTTGTTCAGGCCGGCTGTGTTGAGCCTTGTGCTGGGCGTTGTTTTCCTGGTTGCATTTTTAGCGGGAACTTATCCCGCGTTGGTGGCATCGGGATTCAGTCCGGCCAGAACGCTTTACATGCGTTTGAAATTGAACGGGAAAAATTGGGTGGGCAGATCATTGGTTGTATTTCAGTTTGCATTGGCCATTATTCTGATCATCGGCACTATTGTAATCAATCTGCAGTTCAATTATATGACTGGTGATACACAGGGGTATGCCAAAGAAAATATCATCAGATTTGACTTGCCCTATAATAAGAAAGTGGAATTTTCCAGATTGAAGCAGGCGTTGCTGACCAGCCCGACTGTTCAAATGGTGGCAGGTAAAGGTGGCGACTGGAATAAGACGATGTTTTTCATCAACGGTAAGAAGACTGATTGGACCTATTACGAAGAAACGGATGCTGATTACCTGAAGATGATGGGTGTTCCTGTAGTTAAGGGCAGGTATTTGAGTTATACCAATGTGGATGATACCATTTCCGGCTGCCTGGTCAATGAGACTTTTGTGAAAACTTACCTAGATAAAACGAAAGATCCGATAGGGCAGGTTGTGGAATCTAACCTGAGCAGTGGTGATGGGAAGCGAAGGGTACATGAGGTAAGGGGTGTGGTCAAAGACTATCATTTGTCAAACTTCAAAGAGAAAATTGAACCCGCATTCTTCATGTTAGACAAGCGGAACCATGTTTTTAACACCCTGGTTAAGTATCATCCGGGCCAGGGTGGTAAGGCCTTGTCAGTGATCACCAGCAGTTTCCGCGCAAATTTTCCATATTCTATTATGAACTACCAGTTTATGCAAGACTGGAATGAGGCTCAATATGGAGAAGAGAAGCGGTGGAAGGTCATTGCAAATTACAGTTCTGTGATTGCGATCCTTCTTTCCTGCCTTGGACTGTTCGCATTGTCTACGCTTGCCGTGCAGCAAAGGGTTAAAGAGATTGGTGTACGTAAAGTGCTGGGTGCGGGCATGGTGAGCATTGCATCGCTTTTGTCAAAAGACTTTTTAAAGCTGGTATTCCTCTCCTTGCTGATTGCCATACCTATCGCATGGTACCTGGCAAATCAGTGGATCAGGAATTATGCGTACCGAATAGATATGAGTGTATGGATCTTCCTTGGTGCAAGTGCGTTGGTGATCTTACTGGCGATTCTGACAGTATTTTACCAGAGCTGGAATGCTGCACGGGCGAATCCTGTAAAGAGTTTGCGGAGTGAGTAGTTATTGAGTTATAATGTTATTGTGCTATTGAATATTTTAACCGGCTATTATGTGGAAGAATTATGTCAACATTGCGATCAGGAATTTGAAGCGTTATCCCTTGTTCAGTTTCATCAATATCTCCGGGCTGAGTATTGGACTGGCACTGTGTATGCTTATTGTGCTTTACCTGAAGGATGAGAACAGTTTCGATATGTTCCATGCGAAGAAGGAAAGGATTTATAGATTGGTAAGAGACAATGTACAAACAGATAAGTCCATCCAAGCGGATGGGAACACAGGAATGATCTCTGGCCCCACATTTACCGCAGGCATTCCTGAGATTGAAAAGTTTGTACGAGTACAGAGTGAAGGCCTGTCTATGAAGGTGGGCGATGAAGTGTTTGAGCAGGATGGACTGTATGCGGACAGTAGTTTTTTCTCGGTATTTGATTTTCCGCTGAAATATGGGAATGCACGCACGGCATTAAAAGATATGTATTCCATTGTCATCTCAGTTGATGTGGCAAAGAAATTATTTGGGACAGATGATGCTTTAGGAAAGACGATAGAGTTGCCATTGGGTGATGAACGTAAATTTATTCCTTTTCAGGTGACCGGAGTGGTTCCTAATTCACCATTAAATTCATCCATCGACATAAAATATCTTCTTCCCATTCAGTTGAATGAACGTGACGGCGGAGGCGATAAGAATTGGATCAATTTTTATCTAAATACATTTTTCCTTCTAGCGCCAGGGGCTGATATTCCAAAAGTGGAAGCTAAAATGCAGGCCTTGTTTGAACGCAATGCAAAAGAAGAGATTAAGATGATTAAGGAGCAGTTTCATGAAGATGTGAACATGAAAATGCGCCTGCAGGAATTGACAAAGATGCACCTTGCTACAGACTATGTGGCCAGCAATGGATTGGTGAAAAACAGCAAGCCAATTTATGGTAAGATTCTAACAGGTATTGCGCTGTTCATTCTGATCATCGCCTGCATCAATTTTGTGAACCTTACGCTGGCAAGATCATTGAAAAGAGCAAAGGAAATCGGTATCCGAAAAGTAGTAGGTGGTGAACGCCGGCAGATCATCGTACAGTTTCTTGGCGAAACAATGCTGCTTTGTTTCCTGGCATTTTTGATGGCCATTGTTCTTGCACTAATGGTGCTGCCCGTTTTTAATCTTTTGTCTGGAAAATCACTCTCGTTTGGATATCTGCTGGATGCACGATTGGTACTGCTCTACATTGCATTGTTTGTAGGTACATCTTTGCTTGCAGGTTTTTATCCGGCCTTTGTGTTGAGTGGTTTCGATCCTGTCAAGACATTATATAACAGGGTTCGTTTTTCGGGCAAGAACTATCTCGCGCATTCGCTGGTGGTATTGCAGTTTTGTATTGCGGCTTTCCTGATTATTTCTACCATTACGATTTTCAGGCAGTTTAATCACCTGACGAAAATGGACCTTGGCTATGATGATAAGAACCTGATCATGTTGCAGACTGATCGAATGAAAGGTGATAAGGTTTCTGCTTTCAAGGCAGAATTGATGAAGGATCCGTCTATCAAGACTATTGCGGCAAGGCAGGGTGGTATGTGGTTTACGGTGGCAAAAGTGGATGGCGAAAACCAGAATTTCGAAATGGAAGTCACGGATTCAAGCTATAGCCAGACCTATGGCGTGCCCATTGTGATGGGTCGGAATCTTAATTTGATTTCAGATTCTACCAGTTCAGTGATGGTGAACGAAGCTTTCATGAAGAAGATGGGCTGGAAGGATCTGAATAACAGGCAAGTCGATTTCTTTTATGATAGTATCAAGTATAATGTGGTTGGGGTATTGAAGGATCATCATTTTGAAGCATTGCACAAGGGAATAGATCCGCAGGTGTTTATCATGCACCCGAAATATTCATACGGGCAGCTGGCCATCAAAGTACAGGAAGGAACCTCACAGAGGGCGATTCAACATATCCAGAAAACAAGTAAGGCGATGTTTCCATTGGTTCCTTTCAATTATGAATTCAGGGAAGCATCCAATAAACGCCAGTATGAAGAAGAGAAGAAGTTCAAGGATATCATTACTTACTCAGCCATGCTTGCCATCTTTATCTCCTGTATCGGCTTGTTTGGACTGGCTACACTTGCTGCGGAGAGACGCACCAAGGAAATCGGCATACGCAAAGTACTGGGTGCATCAGTGATGGGCATTTCTTCCAGACTATCCCTTCGCTTTTTGCAACTGGTGATGTTATCCGTTGCCATTGCGATGCCGCTGGCCTGGCTTGCCATGAGTAAATGGCTGGAGAACTATATCTATCGGATCACTATCGGTCCATGGGTATTTGTGTTCACCATTTTCGCACTGGTGTTGATTGCCTTGTTCACTGTTGGGATACAGGCAGTGAGAGCTGCCAGGGCGAATCCGGTGAAGAGCCTTAGGACCGAGTAGGCACTTGGCATTGGGCACTGGGCATTGGGAGGGTTAGAAATTATGAAATTGAAAATAGAAGATTATGAAAAAAGTATTGTCATTTATGTTGGCCATGGTTGTTGCAGTAGCCGTTTTTGCACAGGACGATGAGCCATTTTTGGTGAAGAATTTCAACGGAGTTAAAAAAATCAAGGCGCAAACTTCTGGAGGGAATATTTCTGTAACAGGCGGAGACGGCGCTACTGCAAAAGTAGAAGTGGTGATCCGATCCAATTACAACAACAGGCAGTTGAGTAATGAAGAGATCCGGAAGAGGTTGGAATCTGATTATGAGCTTAAGGTAGAAACGGAGGGTGATGTGTTGGTGCTGTTGGCCAAAACAAAACGCAACGGATGGAACAAGGATGGACTGAGTATCTCGTTTCGCATCACATCACCAAGAGAAGTAGCTACCAAACTGGTAACCAGCGGTGGGAACATTACCCTGCGAAACCTGAATGGACAGCAGGACTTCACTACCAGTGGGGGCAACCTTGTAGTCTCTGATCTACGTGGCAATATCACAGGGAATACTTCGGGTGGGAATATCAAAGCTGAGCGGGTATTTGACGATGTTGACCTCACCACAAGTGGCGGTAACGTGTCTGCTGTTGCGTCCAAAGGAAGGCTCACGCTAACTACTTCAGGCGGAAATCTGCAACTGGAGGATCTGGATGGTACCATCAATGCCTCCACCAGCGGTGGTACGGTAAACGGAGAGCGCCTTTCCGGGCAAATAGAGGCCAGTACTTCTGGCGGGAACGTAGTATTACAACATATCTCCGGTTCCTTGAAGGCGGGTACCAGTGGCGGAAATGTGAAAGTGTATATGGACAAAGTAGATCAGTATGTAAAACTTTCAAACTCGGGCGGCGGCATTGACATCAACCTGCCTGACGGTAAAGGCTACACGCTGGATCTTCGCGCCGATAAGATCAATACTTCTACCCTCCGAAATTTTTCAGGATCTACTTCGGAGGGAAAAATGAATGGAACGATGAACGGCGGCGGAAGCCAGATCACGGCGAGCAATTCAGGACGTATTAATTTATCATTTCACTAATCACATTATGCTGGAGTTAAAAAATATCTCAAAATGGTACAATGCGGGGGCAAACAAAAATTATGTGCTCCGTAATGTGGACATGAAAGTGCATGAGGGTGAGTTTATTTCCATCATGGGCCCATCGGGCTCCGGGAAGTCAACCTTATTGAACATCCTCGGCATGCTGGATGAACCATCTGAAGGCTATCACTATTTCATGGGTGAGGCGGTTCACCTTTTGAAAGAGAAACAGCGCTCTGCATTGTATAAAAAGTATGTAGGGTTTGTCTTTCAGGCCTATCATCTGATTGACGAACTAACCGTGTTTGAAAATATTGAGACCCCCTTGTTATACCAGGATGTGAAGCAGTCGGAGCGGAAGGCTATGGTTGCTGATATGCTGGATCGTTTCAACATCGTAGGTAAGAAAGACTTGTTTCCTGCGCAGTTATCAGGCGGTCAGCAACAGCTGGTAGGGATTGCCCGGGCACTGATCGTGAACCCACGGTTGATCCTGGCCGATGAGCCCACCGGAAATCTCAATTCAAAACAAGGTGAGGAGATCATGGAGATTTTCAGTAAGCTCAACAAAGAAGGGGTGACCATCATTCAGGTTACGCACTCAGACAAGAATGCAGCCTATGGAAGCAGGATTGTCAATTTGTTGGATGGAAGTATTGTTTAAAGTCAATTGCAGAAGATGAAGCGTATTCTAAGTTTGGTTTTTTTAGGTTTGATGACGGGAGCTGTAATGGCCCAGGATTTGCCGGCACGTTTGAGTTTGCAGCAGGCTGTGGACATTGCCATTAAGAACAATATCACGGTTGCGCAGTCTGCTACCAGGGTTGAAGCAGCAGATATCGATCGCAGGCAGGCCAAAGCAAATATGTTGCCCTCCCTGAATGCAGATTTTAACTATGGTTGGAACAATGGTAGGAGTATCGATCCATTTCAGAATATTTACGTGAACCAGCAGTTGCAGGGTTCCAATGTTTCCGTTTCCGGCAATTGGGTCCTGTTTAACGGATTGCAGGTGCAGAACAGTATGAAGCAGACGAAGTTTGCACATGAAGCCACCAAGTTGGAACTACAGCAAGCCAAAGATCAGCTCACAATCAATGTGATCATTGCATATTTGCAGGTGCTGAGTGGTGAGGACCTTCTATTGAATCTTGAGGGCCAGGCTCTGGTGACGAAGAACCAGGTGGAAAGGCTGCAGGTGTTGGTGAGTGAAGGTGCGCGCGGGCCTTATCAACTGTCTGACCTAAAAGGTCAGTATGCAAATGATCAGGTGGCCATCGTTACCGCAAAAAATTCTTTGGAAATCGCGAGGATAACCCTTTGCCAATTGATGAATATACCCATCAACAAAAGCATTCAACTGGAACGCAATGATGCGCCTTTTCCGCAGGAGCCTTATGGTGCAACCCCTGAGATGATCTATGCCAATGGAAAAAACCTCCCAGGGATTAAGGCTTCAGATCTTCGTGTGGAAAGTGCAAAAAAAGCGATTGCCGTAGAGAAGGGCGCATTTATGCCAAGGATCGGATTATATGGTAACCTGTTCTCAAACTATTCCAGTGCGGCAGAAACGAGAACGCTTACCGGTACTGCTGATGTGACAACGGATAATTATGTGTTGGTGAATAGTGTGAAAACCAATGTGATTTCTCCCCAGTCCCAGTTCGCATCTGAAAGTATTTCCTATAACAACCAAATGAAGAACAATATTGGTTCCGGTTTTGGTGTGGCCGCATCGATCCCCATTTTTAATAACCTCCGGACCAAGTATCGTGTTGACCAGGCCAAGGTGCAGCTAAAAGCCGCTGAGCTGGATAAGTCGCAAGCTGATCTTACGCTTCGCCAGAATATTGAACAGGCGTACGCCAATATGGAATCTGCATACAACAGATACAAAGCCGTTGATGAACAGTACCGTGAGTATGCGGAAAGCTTCCGGGCCAACGAGATCCGGTTTAATGAAGGGGTGATCAATTCCTTTGAATACCTGCAAGCTAAGAATAACCTGGACAGAGCCCGGCTGAACCTCACACAGATCCGTTACGAGTATATTTTCAGGACCAAGATCCTGGATTATTTTCAAGGTAAACTCAGCTTTTGAGCGCAGTAGGCAGACTCTGGGCTTTATTCGTAAATTAACGCAATGATTGCGTTACAAGACTCCGGGATATCGCCGGTGTTTCATGAGCTGGCCAATGCGATGCCTCAGTTGATTTGGGTGGGCATACCCGATGGATCTGTTATTTACATCAACGATAAGGTCAA
>JBASZQ010000102.1:0-10008 GCA_049661025.1 Chitinophagaceae bacterium
TCACCACCAACAGAAGCATTCACCAGGAAGGTAGTGCCACCGAAGTTCTTGGTTTGAATACCATCGTAGTTCAATGTCCAAATCGCTTCAGGATTTCCCACATTGTTATCAGCAAGCAGCAGCTGACGATAGTCAGACATCAATGAATATCCACCATCGATCACCTTCTTTGCGTAGGTCTGCGCTTCAGCCCATTTTGCCGTACCGGTATAAACCCCTGCATTGAGGTACAACCTTGCCAGCAAGGCTTGCGCAGCCGCCCTGTCTGCCCTTCCGTACTGATTGCTTTTCGCAGCAGGCAGAATGGTTTCAAGATCCAGCAATTCTTTTTCTACGTAAGTGTACAGACTTGCTCTGGTGATCTGATTAGGAAGGATACCTGCGCCAATAGCGGTAGTATCTGTCACAAAACCTGGACTGCCATAAAGGTCCATCAACACCCAGTATTGGAATGCCCTTACAAAACGAGCTTCTGCACGCATGGTGCGGATCGCATCTGCATCTGTAGCACTCAGGCCACGCTCCGCCAGTTTACCATCGGCACTTTCACGGATGAACTCATTGGTCAACGTGATCACATAGAAACTACGGTTATACAAACCCGTTAGCATCGGGTTGCTGGCGCTCCAGTTCATATTATGGAAGTCCTGGATTCCAGGGTCATTCCATGCCACAACGGCCTCATCGGTACTCAATTCCTGGGCTTTCCAGAACAGTCGAAGAAAGTCCGAAGTACCTTCATCAATACCGGCAACGTCACCGGAACCTGCAGGACCTGCATTACCCGTAAGGGCCATGCTGCCATATACTTTCGCGAGCACCTGTTTGTAACCATTCACGTCCTTATACACCTGGGCGCTGGTCACATCGTTCGCTGGGAAACGGTCGAGGTCCTTGTGGCAACTGGCAAATACCAGCAGGGCCACCGCCATCACCGTTAATCTTTTTGATATGTTTATCATAAACGAGGTTGATTATTGAGTTTAGAAATCAAGGTTCAAGCCAAAAACAAATGTGCGTGGACGAGGATAGATCTGATTGTCTATACCACCGTTCACTTCAGGATCCAGACCTGTATACTTCGTGATCACGAATGCATTCTGGATGTTTCCGTACAGACGAAGACGGGTGCCTTTGAACACCTCACCAGCGTCATAGCCAATGTTGATGTTATCCATCCGGAAGAATGATGCATTCTGTATATAGTAATCACTGAAATACTGGTTATTGGTGAACCCTGTTTTCAGATAATTGGCACTGGCATTACCCAGCCAACCCAGCGGATTGATCACCTGGCGCAGTACACCCAGGTTACTTTCGATGTTGTTGTAGTTGTAGTTGCCTACAAACATACGGGCCACGAAACCTGCATTCCACTTACCCCAGGCAACATTAGAATTGAAGCCCATGAATACGCGGGGATCTGGTGCCTTATAACGGTACAGATCATTGTCGTTAATGATACCATCGCGGTTCAGGTCTTCATAAAGACCTTCGATGGGCTGGCCTGATTTATCATATACCTGCTTGCGTACATAGAAGGTATTGGGCCTGTAATCCACTGAATGGATCTGGATAGTATTACCAGTACCACCAGCAATGCCACCCACGAGGTTACCCTTGAATGTTGGATCCTCGTTGAGCAACAGCTTGGTGATTTTTGGATTCAGGTAAGTCAGGTTGAATCCGATATCCCAGGTCACATTATTGTTACGAATTGGTGTAACGTTCAGTGTGAATTCAGCACCGTTGCTCTGGATATTACCTACGTTGGTCAGCAACTGATTGCTGAAGTTGGTACCCAATGCAATCGGAACAACACTCAGCAGGTCTGATGTTTTACGATTGAATACATCGATAGAACCGGTGATCCTGTTGTCATACAATCCGAAATCAAGTGCAAGGTTGATGCTCCTTGTAGTTTCCCATTTCAGGTTTGGATCATATGCCGCGGGACGGAGTACAGAGAGATAATCGCTACCCAACTGATATTGTGCTGCATTATTGCCCAGCGTATAACGAGGGATATAGCCATAATAATCGATACCATCCTGCTGACCGGTAATACCCCAGCCTGCGCGGAGTTTCAGGTTGCTGATCACCTTAGAGCTCTTCAGGAAGTTTTCGTCGTTCAGCCTCCATGCAAAGGCAAAAGAGGGGAACACACCCCAACGGTTGTCTTTACTGAATTTTGACGTACCGTCTGTGCGGAGATTGGCCGTGATCACATATTTGTTATCGATGGTATAGTTCAGACGTCCATAGTAAGAGATCAGGGTGTACTCTCCAAAACCTGATGGGAATTGGGGTTCAGTACCTGGCCTTACGGAACCATCATAACGATAGTCAGCATAGTTACGCTGATAGTTGTAAAAATCCTGATAACCTGTACCACCCATCACATCCAGTCTGCTGTTCATCCACTTGATATCTTTTACATAGTTCAGGTAGAAGTCCATCAGCAGGTTGCGGCGAAGGCTCCAGTACTGATTGTTCACGCCACCGTAATGATTTACTTTAAATGGATTGTTGGAGATATCCCAACGGCGATAGGTAGACGCTGCAGAGTCAGTCACCACTACGTTACCGGAACCTTGTTGATAGTCATAACCCAGGTTTAGGTTGGCACGCAGGCCTTTCACAAAAGGCAGAGTGTAGTCCAATTGCAGGTTACCGATGCTGCGAAACACGGTGCTATTGTCATCACGCATATTCAGCAGGGCAACAGGGTTGTTGGGACTGAGGTCAGCAGGAGGTGCACCAGATGCTCCATTATTAACATAGGTGAAATAACCACCGAAACGTGGGCTGTTTACATTTACAGGTTGTGTGGGATCAAAAGCAATAGCGCTTCCGATGGCTCCTTCATCAGCAAATTGATTCGTTGTTCTCGCACCTTTGATGTTCAGGTCTACTTTCAAGCTGTTCTTCAATAATCTCGGACTGAGGTTCAATGCGAGGGTCTGGCGCTTGAAATTGCTTGTCTTCAAAATACCGTCCTGGTTGAGGTAGCCACCAGAAACACGGAACGGAAGTTTACCATCTATCACCGCACCAGAAGCACTCAGGTTGATATCCTGACCCAGCGCGGTCCTGTAGATCTGATCCTGCCAGTCTGTATTCACTGTACCAAGTTTGCTGACATCGGCAGTAGTACCATTGGCAGCAATGATGTCACGGATCTGGTCACCGTTCAACACATCCACTTTGCTGGAAGGTGTTTGCACAAAAAGTTGCGCGCCCAGGTTAAATTTCACTTTACCACGGGTACCTTTCTTGGTTGTGATCAGGATCACACCATTTGATGCCCTTGAACCGTAGATCGCGGCTGCAGAAGGATCTTTAAGGATGGTGAAGTTTTCAATATCGTTCGGGTTGATCATGTTCAGCGGATTCACGGAACCACCGATACCGATATTATCTACCGGAACCCCATCGATAACGATCAATGGATCGTTACTTGCGTTCAGAGACGCGCCACCGCGGATACGAATGCGGGAGCCTGCGCCAGGAGCGCCGCTGTTGCTGCTGATTTGCACACCAGCAACCTTACCGGCAATCAATTGCTCAGGCGTCTGAATAGCACCCTTTACAAAGTCTTTTGAATTCACGGAAGCAACGGCACCGGTCAGGTCTCGCTTTCTGGCGGTACCATAACCTACAACCACTACTTCATTAAGATTGTTCGCAGATTCAGCCAGCTGAACATTGAATTCAGTGCGCTGACCAACGGGTATTTCTACCCTTCCAAAACCTACAGAGGTAATCACGAGAACGGCATCGTTGCCGCTCACGTTAATGCTGAAACCACCGCTGGCATCCGTGTTGGTGCCGCGGCCCGTTGCTTTCTCCACTACACTGGCATTAGCTACCGGCGCGCCATCTTTGGCGTTCGTCACTTTACCGGTCACTACCCTGCCCTGTGCGAAGGTGAATTGCAGTAGAGCCAGCATGAGTACGGACAGCAGTCCTAACCGGCTCATCATTCGCTTGACAGTCATAAACGTAGTTTTAATTTTCATTTCTGTTGTTGTATCAATATTGGGTTCAATATTTTCTAACGTTGAATCACAAATTGCTTGCGCATTTGCTTGCCATTCACCTCAACTACCAACACATAATTACCGGCACTCAGCCTGTCTGCCCTCAGCCCCGTACCCTCTAACTTCAATTCATGCCTGCCTTTATTTTTAATTCCGGCATTATTCTCTCCTACCTTCTGGCCCTGCATGTTCCAAACACTGATCCGTACCGCTCCCGCTTCAGGGATCTCATACACAAGGGTTGAACTGCTGTTCACGGGGTTTGGATAGATGATCAATGACTTGCCTGAATAATCAGGACGCAGATCATCAAGAGACGTAATAACGGGGTTATTGACATTCCGGTTGAGGTACACAAAGTATTCGCCGGGCTGCAAGGTGATGGACTCTGCCCCTCCCGTTGCATTCCTGATGGCGTTGGTTGTGTAGGAATACCATGGACCTGCTTGTGGGAAGGTCACCGTACCCGTTCTTGGCGAGATGTCAAAATTGCCTACGACCACTACTTTGAGTGAATCACTCTGTACGGTCATCTGTTTGAATCCGCTCGCAAGATCAACGGTAACATTGTTACCCGTGAATGTCTGCTTATAATTATTGGTGAGTCTTAATTGGTTAAGACTGGCATATACATTGAACAGGTTAACCCTGTTTGTATTGCTTTGATAGTCCCAGCGGATTGGCTTCTGGTCCGTACGGCACTGTTGATCAGGATAAGGTGAAGGAACCGTTCCGTTTGGACAAGTGGTGATAGAATAATCATAACCGTATTCACCAAACTGCCAGATGAGTTTTGGACCAGGCATCATCAGGAAAAATGCTGCTGCTGCTTCCTGACGCTTCAACGCCGTGTTAAGGTCCTTGACATTATAACCACCGGAAGCATTTCCGAAAGTGAGGTTCTTATACATGAGTCGCTCCTCATCATGGCTCTCCATATAACCCAAGAGGAAAGGATTGGTCCATCCGCGTTTGGTATGCAGCAGTCCTTCAAAATTTGAATTGGCTGTATAGCCCATCGTGGCTTCATTCATATTGAAGTTGGCATTCCCCCAAAACATCATGCCGGCATCTGAGAGTTCTTTTTCTTCTGTATTATCTGCGAAATGTTCCAGTATGCAATAGCTATTGGGTGATACCGCCTGCATTTTATTGTAAATACGTTTCCAAATGGCAACCCTGCTGGCATCATAAGCACCCCAGGCCGCAACGTTGTTTGGATTATTAACCTGCGTAAAGCCTTTGGAAAGATCCCAGCGGAATCCATCGAGTTTATAGTTGGTCAGCCAATGTTCTACCACGCGGTCAACCATGTCTTTGGTGGCCTGCGACTCATGATTGAAATCATAGCCCACATTGAAAGGATGTTTCGCATCCGGGTTGAACCATGGACTGTTGAGCGATGGTTTACCTGCAGCGGCATCCCAATACATCTGCACCATTGGACTTTGCCCAAAGGCATGGTTCATCACCATATCAAGCACTACTGCAATGCCCTGCTTGTGGCACTCGTCAATGAAAGCTTTCAAATCATTTTCAGTACCATAGTATTTATCCGGCGCGAAGAAGTAAGATACGTTGTAGCCCCAGCTGAGGTTGCCTTCATACTCTGTAAATGGCATGATCTCCAACACGTTTACGCCTAACCGTTTGAAGTAGCCGATCGTATCCTTCAATGTTTTCCAATTGGGCTGCGCAAGAAAATCACGCAACAACAATTCATACACAACGGCACTTTTTTTATCCGGACGGTTGAAATTATTCACCTGCCAGGTATAGCCCGGCTTACGGGTTTGCAACACACTAACTATACCTGAAGTCTTGCCTGTTGGATAAGCTTTCAGGTTTGGATAAGTACTGGGAGAAATAAAATTATCATTGTTGGGATCAAGGACCTTCTCGGTATTGTAGTCTGCCACCCGAAGAGAACCATCGATCAGATATTGATAGGCATATTCAGTACCAGGTGTGAGGCCTGTGAGCCTGATCCAGAACCGGCTTCCGTCTGGTGTTTTATTCATTTGGTAGTTCAACTGTTGCGCCCAGTTGTTGAAATCCCCGAGTACATAAATATTGTTCTTTAAAGGTGCATAAAATACCAGTGTAGCGGATGTGTCGCCGGGTTCATAATTGATTCCGTCTTTCACACCAGATGGCAAAGGTGCAACGGTGGCACCACCGCTGACGAAGAAGGACAGGACATCGGTAACCGTATTCACACCATCTGTAGCTGTAGCCGTAATGGTTTGCGTTCCACCTGAAGGAATCGTAAAGGTTTGTGAAAAGGTACTGATGTTAGCGGCCGATGGGTTGTTGCTGCCATAACTTAAAGAGATGGTTGCATTGGAACTACTGTTAGCCGTAACCGTTATCTGATCTCCTACTGCCTTGGTGATGGGCTCAAACGATGCCACATAAGTAGGCTGGCGAAGGGGTTGATCTATCCGCACTTGTAATCCGGCAGGATATACAGGAATATACAAGTCTGAACCATCTGCATTACGCTGTACCACAACACCAAGCCCATTGCGGAACAGGATCGATACTTTCTGGATCGTTTCCGTGGGATCAGTGATGTTGAAAAACGTGCGAAGATCTTGTGTGATGGTATATTTCCATTTCCCATTGCCAAGGGAGATACACTGAGCCGCCGCATTAGTGGTTCCCCAGGTAAATTTCACATATTTCCAGTCCGTAAAATTTGTGCTCTTGTTGGTGATGACACCTATGTGAACGTAGATATCCGTTGGTTGCGGATAATTGACCATCGCCTTGTTGCCAAAATTGGCATCCATGATGATTTCAACATTGGAACTACTCTCCCGGAGAAATGAGGGATTTGTAGTGATCAATTGAGCGGATACCGTGGTGTATGCCCAAACAAACAGGATAAAAAGCAGTACTTGGCGCATCAGCAATCAGTTGGGATCTGTTCTATTGTGTAATAAGCACACAATCGAGCAACAAAATTGTGTTTTATTTACACATTACCAAATGATAGGCATCATAATTTTTCATGAGTTGTGAAAAAAACGTGTGCTTAATCGATTATCTACAACAAAATATTAATGTATAGGGGGATTTTACCTGTTTGGCAGCCACTGGATCCGGGTCACCTGCCTGGTGGTGGGGGTAATTCTGAACCGATGGTCGATACGCTGGCCCAGCACCCAAACGATCCGGCCGGCAGATTCCAGCACCCAAATCTGCTCTTTGTCTATCAGGGAGAGTTTATTGTCAATAAAGAACCTCGATAGTTTTTTCTTTTTGGTCATGCCCAAAGGGTAAAAATAGTCGCCTTGTTTCCAGGGACGCAGTAAAAGAGGATAAACGAGTTCGTTTGCATCCAGAAATGCTTCCAATGGGTTTGTTGTAGGCGACGGAAGACCTGCCGTTTGCATGAACATGATTCGCCCTCCGTGAAAATATACCTCTGTTGATGACGCATCAATGGGGATGATGTCAAAAGATTGGGTCAGTCGGGGCGACAGCACAAGCCAGTTTCGATTTTTGAGGAGCCGATGGGAGTCTGAAAGCATAACGCTGCCCGTAGTGGCATCCAGGAAACGGATAATCTCGGGTATTTGTTTTGCACTATAGCCATATGGATGGAATAGCTCGAAAACCATTGTCTGTAGCGGTTTTACCCGCCTTAGTTTTTCAACCGGCACCATGAGGTCACGTCCTTTCTTCGTCACCAGTTTTTTGATCTTCGCCGTTACGGCTTCGCGATATAAAAATTCGGCTTCCCTGAACCTGGGCATGTTGTTACGCAGATTGTCCTGTGTGCCAGGGTAAACCTGCTCTAACAAGGGTATGATGTGCTGCCGGAAATAATTTCGTGTATACTTATCCGTTAGATTTGAACTATCAGTCACAAAAGCCAGTCCATGTTCATTTGCATAGGCTTCCAGGGATTCCCGGGAAGCAAACAGAATGGGCCGTACCAGCTTTTCCTGTTTGGGTAATATGCCGCGAAGGCCAGCGATGCCGGTTCCTTTGAAGAGGTTCATCAACATGGTCTCTGCGTTATCGTCTGCATGATGTGCGGTCAGAATAAAAGACAATCCTTTTTCATCAGCGAGGGCCCTGAACCATTCATATCGGAGGGCTCGGGCAGCTTCCTGGATAGAGCATTTATGATGAACCGCATAGCCAGTGGCATCGGCCTGCATCACATGTATGGGAAGGTCATATTCCGACGCGAGTTGTTTCACAAATGCTTCGTCCCGATTGCTTTCCTCGCCGCGCAACTGAAAATTCATATGGGCTAGCTCTACCCGGTAACCGCTGGCAACGGTTAGGTGCAGCAACACCACTGAATCCAGGCCGCCACTTAAGGCCAGCAATAGTGTATCTTCTTTCCGGAAAAGCTTTTCCTCCAGAATGAACTGCTGATATGCGTGGATAAGTTGCATCAATAGATCAGGTCTTCGTAAGCCGCTTGTAATTCACGATAGGCGTGTTGATCTCCTGCTGCCGTGCAGGCCTCCATCCCCTGTTCATACACCCTGATCGCATCTTCCTTAGCGCCAAGGGTCTCCAGCAATTTGGCAAGATGATAATAGGTTCCTGTATAGCCAGGGTCTATGGTTAACACACGTTCAAACCATGCCTTTGCCGCTTGTAAATCATTGATTTTAACATACTCCAGCGCCAATGCATGCATGAGAAATGTATCCTCCGGCTGACGCTCCAAATACTCCTGCAGTTTTTTGATCTTATCCATCAAAATTTAGTTCCCCGAAAACTTCTTTTTGGAAAATGTGTTGTTATATTTGCATTTAGTTGCATAAACAACTTTAATACCGATTAAATGTCAGCCATATGAAGATACTGGTATGTATCAGTAAAACGCCGGACACTACGGCAAAAATAGCCTTCACCGAGAACAACACGAAATTCGTCAGCGATGGCGTGCAATGGATCATTAATCCTTATGACGAGTGGTATGCACTGGTGCGTGCCATCGAACTCAAAGAAAAAGATCCATCCACCGTCCTGCATCTCGTTACCGTTGGTGGGGCAGATACTGAACCGATTATTCGCAAGGCCCTTGCGTTGGGCGGCGATGAAGCCTACAGGATCAACACTGAACCGGGCGATGCCTATGCGGTGGCCGCGCAAATTGCTGCGCTGGCGAAGGATCAGGGATATGACCTTATCCTGACCGGTAAAGAAACCATCGACTTTAATAATTCAGCCACGGGCGGATTTTTGGCTGAAATGCTGGACCTCCCCTATGTGAGCCTGGCCACTAAGCTGGACCTGAACGGAACTTCGGCTACACTTAACCGTGAAATTGAAGGCGGCGAAGAAACGATGGAAGTATCCTTGCCACTAGTGGTCAGCTGTCAAAAAGGAATGGCTGAAGCACGCATTCCCAATATGCGCGGCATTATGGCGGCAAGGACCAAGCCGCTGAAAGTTGTGGATCCCGTTGCACTGGATACCTTAACGAGTGTGGTTCAATATGAACTGCCACCTGCCAAGGCCGGTGTGAAACTGGTACCTGCGGATAACCCTGCAGAACTGGTTCGCTTGTTGCATGAAGAAGCTAAAATGATCTAACTCCAAAACGCATTGTATGTCAGTATTAATATTTATCGATCATAGTGAAGGAACGGTTAAGAAGAATTCCCTCGAAGCTTTGAGCTATGGCGCTGCCCTGGCGGCAAAGATGGGCACCGAGGCTGTAGGATTGGTGCTGGGCACATTGACCGAAGATGCCGCAAGTCTGGGCAAATATGGTATCAAAAAAGTGTTTCAGGTGAGCGACGCATCCCTGAATGTTCTTGACGCGCAGGTTTACGCGCAAGTGATCACGGAAGCTGCTGGAAAAACCGGCGCACAGGTACTCGTGTTTTCCAACAACACCACCGGAAAATCAATTGCCCCAAGGGTTGCTGCGAGGATGAAGGCTGGCCTGGTGTCCGGAGCTGTGGCCCTACCCGATCTCCAGAAT
>JBASZQ010000103.1:0-46201 GCA_049661025.1 Chitinophagaceae bacterium
AGTGCGAAGGCTTCGCACTTCTCCCTTTATGGTCTCACTTTTTCTCCAGCGTGGGATAACTAATCCCCAACTGCTCCAAATAAGTAGCATACTTACTCGGATCATAATAGAATTTCTTCATCTGTTCCCGGTAGGTTTCCTGAATTTCTTTATTGATATAGGTTGGCGCAGGATCGTCTTTTGTAATAAAAGATTTGTACTTCACATCCTTGGTCTGCACATTTGTGAAATATTCTTTTGCATCTGCAAGGATCTTGGGATTGGTGAACAGATCCACCAGTGTTAGTGCCGTGGCCTTTGCACCTGCCAATGTTCCCTTATGCGCAATGGGTGTTGCCATCGCAATGGCATCTCCCCAATGATGGCCCTGCGTACCGGGAATATTGGCAGGATAGCGCAACACAACCGTTGGCACGTTCCAGCTGATGTCACCAATATCATCGCTTCCTCCGCCCCACGAGAAAGGCACAGAGCCTTTGACCGTGTCAACTTTTGCATTCAGTCCGTCAATAGGATTGCCCAATTGATCTTTCTTAGGCGCGCTCAATAATTTTTGTGTTGCCCTTGCCAGCTGTTGATCGGCGTCCGACCAAACGGGCATGCCTACCCGAACAATATTGGGGTAAAATGCTTCCGCCAGCGGTTTACTAAAATGACCGGGCCATGCGGTTCCCACAATTTTATTACTCACTTTGGTCTCGCTCATCGTAGCCGCGCCATTCGCGATCCGTACACCTGCTTCATACATCGACTTTATATCGTCATAATTTCTTTCGCGGAAATAATACCAGACACTCGCTTTGGATGGTACCACATTGGGCTGATCGCCACCATCAGTGATGACATAATGGCTGCGTTGCGTAGGCTTCAAATGTTCTCGCTTGTAGTTCCATCCAATATTCATCAGCTCCACGCCATCCAGTGCGCTCTTACCGCGCCAGGGTGCGCCTGCCGCATGCGCCGCGTCCCCTTCAAACGCAAACTGCACAGACACCAATCCATTCCCGCCATTATCACCGTAGGGCGCTGCAAATCCGCTGCTCACATGCGTGAAGATGCAGGCATCCACATTCTTGAAATATCCATCCCTGATATACCAAGCCTTGCTGGCCACCAGTTCCTCTGCTACACCAGGCCAGATCACCAGGGTGCCCGGAATCTTATTTTTCACCATCAGTTCCTTCATCGCTATGGCAGCGTAGATTATGACTGCTTGTCCGCTATTATGCCCTTCACCATGGCCAGGTGCACCGTCCACAATCGGATCCCGATATGCCACACCCGGTTTCTGCGAAGCCTTTGGGATACAATCAACATCGCTGCCCAACGCAATTACCGGACTGCCAGATCCCCAACGCGCAAACCATGCCGTGGGAATACCAGAAACGCCGCGCTCAATGGTAAATCCATTCTCGGATAAGATCCTGGTGAGATAGGCCGATGTCTCCGTTTCCTGAAATCCGAGCTCCCCGAAACTAAAGACCATATCCACCATCTCCTGCACCTTCTTTGCATTCCCCTGCACATGCTGCAGCGCCTCGTCCTTCATCGCCGCCACTAGTTTTTTATCGATGGGTTTTACCTGGGCATTTGCTTGATTAAAAAATGCAACAACGAATACAAGAAGTAGTACGCGTACCATGAGCAGGAAATTTTGGTTGAGGGCTTAAGATACAACTTTGATCAGTTTCTGGCACCAACCAGATAAACCATATCCAAATTCTCGCCTTCATGGAGAAATCTACCGATGCGAATAAAACCCAGGCGTTCATAATACCTGATCGCCCTGAGATTTTCTGTCTTCACCCCGCCCCACAAGAATATACGCCTGCGTCCCTGCTCTATAGCATACTGCAAAACCCTCGACCAAATTTCATTTGCAAGTCCAGTACCCCTTGAACCAGCAGCCACAGATGGTGCAAAAGAGGCATCTATCCGGCTGTCAGACACAAATCCATATCCTTCCATTCGCGCACGGTCATGTATGGTGATATCAAGGCGTAGAATGGCATAACCCACAAGGCTACCCGAAACCTCATCAAAGGCACACCAGCCCCTATTCAAGGGATCTTCGTAAAATGATTGAATGGACGGCAGATCTGAAGGATGGGGCGCAAAGAAACGAGCAGTCTGTTCGTCAAATGACTGCAGATACTCAATGATAGCGGTATGATGATCCACTGTCTGAAGACAGATGTTAACACCCATAACCTAACTTCTAGTCTGTTAAATGAATCCACTGATACGCACCGTCTTTGAAAGTTACAACGCCTCCGCCCACTTCATCCCGCTGAATGATGATCGAGTTAGGTCCGAGTGGATGTTTACGAACGGCGCCTTTCAGCATATGCTCTTCAAGCTCCTTGTCTCTCGTTAATGCCCAGAAACTCGCCCAACTAAAATCATCGCCTAATTTTGCAAAGGATGCATGACTTCCGATAATTGTTACGCCGGTTTTTCCAGCAACCAGCAGTTGCAGCTTCTTTCCATCTTTCCGGAAATAGGCCAGATCCGTTTCTCCATCGCCATTGAAATCCGCAAAAATGGTATCCGTCAAATTGAAAAGATGAGCGTCATTAAACATCGTTGCCAGAGAGGACTTCCGGAACCCGTACAAAGAATCGATTCCATAAAATTCATGAATCTCCTGCAGATAATCACCACCGTGAACAGTATTGATGGCCATCATTGGCTTCCTCCCGGGCCCGGTCATCACGTATCCATAATTGATCGAATCCCGATCCATCCAGGGTGTGCAGATTACACAATCAACAAATTGAATATATCGGGTATGGGTTACCGTTATGGTAATACCTATATACAACGCATCCTTTCTGATACTATCTACGGTCTGCTGAATGGCATAACCATGGTCACTGTCCACTTCTAACGCGCCACTCTCCGGATCGGCATTCAACTGACCAAACCTTGTGCTATCGGGTACCAAAAAAACAACTGCATCACCATCCACGCGAATAGAATCTTTAAGATGTGAAACAGGATCCTGTACTTCTGCATCTTTCGGTTGAGTGCATGAAACAACCCACAAAATGAAAAACAGATAGATGGATAGTCTGGACCAATTCATACGTCTTACCATAAACTACTGTTAGTCTAAAATTAGATCACAATTGATTTCAACATCGTCAATCATCGCACCTTGCTTTTGATAGAAAGAAATGGCACGCTGGTTCCATCGGGAAACCTGCCATCTGAGTTTGTGAGAACCCGCCTTTTTTGCCTCGGTAATGACTGCATTCAGGAGCGCCTGTCCAAGGCCCTTACCCCTATGAGCCGGCTGTACATAAAGATCATCCAAATAATATGCGCTACCGGACCAGGAATAATAAGCTGGAAAAAAACTGGCAAAGCCCGTTATATCATTCCCATCGCAAGCGATGAGGCAGTTAAACTTACCCAAATCCCTTTGCATTCGATCTGGGGTAATGATCAATTTCTCAGGCGTACCAATAAATGTGGCAAATTCAACCAGAAGCTGATGCACCTGCGCTATGTCGCCCTTATCCATGAACCTTATCTGGTAACTCATATGCAAAAGGTACAACCAAAATCAGGATCCACGTTAGGGAACCAGTTTACCCAGGCTTTGAAAGGTGGCAATGAGACGGGGATCGTTACGTTTGTCTTCAATCACCACGCCGGCGATCTGACCCGGATACCCGAGGCGCATCTCAATCGTATTATCTGCCCGCGTATTGTTCATGGTGATGGACTTGTCACAGCTGCTGCTGGAGAAGAAAGGCTTTACAATACCAAAATAGATGACCTCCCCGTCTACCGTGACGGCAAACAGGGTTTTGTCGGTAAGCGCTTCCATCGATGCAAAAGCTTCTTCGCTCAGCGTGAAAATATAGGTGGAAGAAGAATAGGAAACAATATCCTTGCTTCGCAAAACTGGTCTCGAAGCAAGCTTTGCGGAAGACGCATCCAACTTACAGGCGTCCTGCATCAGTCTACCGTCCTCAAGCAAATAGATTTCTACATCCCTGCCGGCTGCCCAATTCTTTTCACAACTGTGAAGAACAATAATCAATATAATGAGGCTGAGAAAAAGCTTCATACCACTGTTTTGACAACTGACACAGGTTTAGGAAAAATCGTGGCAAATACCGGTGTATTTTCCAATATAACCCAACTAGTTGCGTACAGACAGGCCCTCATCAATGACCATGGTATCGGTCCACCTGTCCTGCCAGGGATTGCTTGGATCTCCCAATGCACTCAATGGGGCAAAAGGAACAGCCCTGTATACGCCGCGGGCAAATGCCAATCCTGGGGTGATTTTATTGCCATTGAGCTGAACGGCACGTGTTCTGGTAACCAGCTTGCCGATCGATTTACCATCCAGCATGGCTTCAATAGCACCCATATACAATGCATAGAGCACCAGCGACATAATTCTACCCACCAGATTATAAATCGGATCGGTTGAATCCAAATAGTCTATCCATTCAGGGGCAAAAATTCCAATGACCGCCCCAATTAAAACCATGATGACATAGAAAAAGAAAATATCCACGAGGTAGTTAACAAACCGTTTTCCACTGGAGGCCCTTACAAGATCAACGGTATGAGAAGAAGCATTGGGTGTTTCCATGATTATACAATTATTTGCCAATGTATAACCTCAAACCCAAAAACCCAACAGCGAATTCACATTAATCTTTTACCAATATATGTGCAGGATATCGCAATCCTTTGAACAACAACCATAAAGCCAGACCCAGCTCTGCAAAAAAAATAGGAAGCATCATCCATATGAACCAGGGGTTGTTGAAATCATGATCAAGGAACAGGATCAGGGTATTAGCAATATATAATACACCAGCCAGTCCATAGAGCCATCCTAACAAACTGGGAACATATTTACCTGCTAATAACATATAGCTTACCAACACACAATACACCCCAAAGAAAAACAACCCGATCCCATATCCCTGTGCCTGGAGCTGCAAGGAGATTAGAGATAAGGCAGGCAATTGCTCCGATGTAAATCCCTGCAGAAAAGCATCACCACTAAGCAGATTCAAAGGTGCCAGCTGAAAGATCATATTGATGGCATTCACCCCGGTTTGCACCATCGCAAAACTAAATGCGGTGGTGGCTACTATCGGATAGGATAAACGAAATGCGCGATATAAAATCACGAGAATGGGGATGCCGAGTACAAAATTCAACAGGTCTGCAACCACGCCCCACCGGAATAAACTTTCATGCTGCATGATGAGGGTTGCCGTATGCATAGCATCACCGGGCACACGCAGCCGCTGGCGTACCGCTAACTCTGAAAACATCCCAGTAGCAATCACCAGCAAATAGAGTACACCGGCCAGTCGTATCATTTTTCGGTTAGGCATAACAGAAAGATACTTTAGTTACCGGATATCAACCTGGGATATTGATAATCGGATAAAATAGATGATGGTTATTACTGCATCTGTATGATCGCCCTATAGAGACCATCCACCACCAGAGCCATACGCCGGATGTCAAGTCTGTCCATTGTATCGCCGGAAAGATGATACTGATGATTCCGATAAAACGCTGTATTGGTGATCATCACTGCACTAAATCCAAAGTGCCAGTAGTTGCGATGGTCTGACAAATCGATCCCTCCAAAAAACGAAGGCGCAGCAAATGCCTTCGCAGGTAAGGTATTGTTATTGAAATAGGCTTCTTTAAACTGTTTGGCAAAATCACCTCCACCAGTTTTTTTTACTACGGTAATATAATCCCCCTTATCCCCATATAAAGCAGACAGCCATCCAATCGGATAGTCCTGTGATCCCACACTGTCAGAAAAATATCCGATCATCTCCACGCTGATCATTCCCCTCACAGGTATTTTCTGATCCTTCAGACTTTTGGCATGGATATAACTCCCCATTTTCTCCGTCCCAAAATATGGCGGCTCTTCGAGACTGTAAGCCACCAGGTCAATCCGATGGGTCAGCGCCTTTCCTTTCAATAGCCTTCCCAGTGCTAAAATCCCCGCAACACCACTCGCATTATCGTCTGCTCCTTCCTGCTTCCCCGCTACATCATAATGCGCGCCGATGATGATCCGCGGTGCATCTGCAGGGCCAAAGCTCGCTATCACATTTTGATATTGACGGCCTTCTACTTCAAAATACTGCTGGTTTACCAGAGCCCCTTGTACCATAAACTGTTGCTGTATGTAAGCTGCTACACTGTCAAGTACTTCAGGATGCAAATAGTTTCGCGAAAGGGTATGTCCCGTAATAGCATGCAGGTCTGCAGCAATCAGGCTTGTATCACATAAAGCCTGTAATTGCTTTTCCTCCGAAGTATAAGGATAATTCACTACCACAAAGTATGATCCCAATCCAACCAGAAAAAGAAATATATAGGTTAACCATTTCCGCATTCACCAATATACGAAACAGTCTACTCCCTACTCCCTCTCCCCAGCTGCTTGCTTCAAAATCTCACTATCTCGCTGTCACAAATGCAAAAAATAATATGTTTGCTGAAAATCAGACACCATGAAATGGGAAGGCAGAAGAGAAAGTACAAATGTTGACGACAGGCGCGGTATGTCTACCGGCGGTATGGTTGCCGGCGGCGGTATCATCGGCGTGGTGATCTATCTTCTCGTGGCGTTTCTCGGTGGAGATACTTCTCAGCTCCCTTCGCCGCTTGAGCAAATGCCTTCAGGTACTGCCCAACCCATGAGCCCGGCTGAACAACAGGCTGATGATGCCCGGGCCAGCTTTGTAAAGGTTGTACTCGCAGATACAGAAGACGTATGGGGAAAGATCTTTGCCGATAATGGACAACGCTATCCGGCTCCAAGTCTGGTTTTATTCAGGAGAGCTGTTCAATCCGCTTGCGGAAACGCCAGCTCCGCGAGTGGCCCTTTCTATTGCCCCGGAGATCAAAAACTCTACATCGATCTTTCTTTCTATGAAGAGATGCAAAACAACCTCAACGCACCCGGAGATTTTGCAATGGCCTATGTAGTGGCGCATGAAGTAGGTCATCATATCCAGACCATCAACGGTACATCAGAAAAAGTGCAACGCCTGCGCTCAAGGGTGAGTGAGGCAGAAGGCAACAGACTCTCTGTGATGATGGAACTGCAGGCTGATTTTCTGGCAGGCGTCTGGGCACACCACGCTCAAAAAATGAAGAATATTCTTGATCCCGGCGATATTGAAGAAGCCCTAAATGCGGCTAATGCTATTGGTGACGACAGACTCCAAAAAAGATCAACCGGTACCGTGATGCCGGATGCGTTTACCCATGGCACTTCCGCGCAGCGGGTGTACTGGTTCAAAAAAGGATTTGAAACCGGCGACTTGAACCAGGGGAATACGTTTGATGGGATTGACCCGCGTTGAGGGAAGGTGGAAGTTTGAAGGTGGAAGTTGGAAGGGTTTGCTCCATTGCCCAAATGTTCAATGGTCCAATTGTCCAATTGTCAAGATTCTATCTAATTCTCTCCAACACTCCTTTTCTTTTCACTATGTTCTTATAATCCCACTGGATCTCTCGGCTTTTTTTCAGCCAACGGCGTAACGGCGTTACTTTAACATCGTCCACCGTTACATACCGGGCTTCTGCTGCTTTGAATTTCCCCTCCACCGTCAGCCCTTCTTCCTCAAAACTTTGCCCGCTCCAAAATAATAATCGCACACCTCCTTTCAACTTACTATACCCAACAATCGGATTTCCTTCCAGGAACCAAACCGGATGCGCATGCCATACTTTACTTTCAGCTTCCGGCAATACCTCATTAATCTCTGAATGCAATAAATCACAAATGGTGCGATCTTCCAGTGCAAGGGATTGATGATAAGAGAGAATGTCTTTGTTCATATTCGCTGTCATTTTATCTTACCTGATTATAAACTATCCAAGGGCAATCTGGGCCACTTCAATGCTTTCCAGAAAATCATGAACGTGATCATAGCTTCCACGGCCGCCAGAAAAACATAGAAACTACGCCATGAAGAGATAGAACCTACCCCCACAAGGATCATCAGCAAAGTATACATCCCCGCAAACACCATATTAAGGATTCGGTTAAGCGGCGCCGTGACCAACACAGATAGCATGATCATCAACGCGGGAATCAGCAACATCAGCATGGCGAGAAAAAGTTTCGCTGGTGAATCCAGCAAATTTTGCCCGTCAAGCAGCCCTTGCGTTTTGCCTGGCACATATAATTCAAAATAATCGCCATACACATAACAGAACATCACTGTGGTCCACATGGCCATCAGTTGAATTTTAATATTCACACGCAGATCGGTAAAATATGTTGGTTGATGCTGTGCCATAGCAGAACAAAATACAACCTTGATCACATATACAAAAACCACTCATCCAACCCTGCAATACTTCATTGACACTGAAAAGACTACCTTTGCACCACCTTAAAACAATCTCACATGGCTTTATCTGTCGCCTTATCCGCCCGCTCTGGCGGAACCTGCGAAATTTGTAATAATGAATCTGCGGTAGACGAATTTGCCGTGACCCCCAGGGATCCGGATCAATTGACAAATCAGACAGCCCTCTGTGACACCTGTCTACAACTCATGGATCAGGTGGATGCGGATCACTGGCGTTGCCTGGAAGGCAGTATCTGGAATCCGGAGCCCTCCGTTCAGGCCCTCAGCTATCGATTGTTATATGCCAGAAAGGATAAAGAATGGGCCGCTGATATCCTCAATGCGGTTGAAGCGGATGAAGACATCGTACAATGGGCACTCACTGCATTCCAGGTTGCCGATGTACACAAAGACGCTTTCAACAATACACTGGAAAACGGTGATAATGTGGTGCTTACCCAAGCCCTTAACGTAAAAGGGGCCAGCTTCACCGCAGCCAAAGGAACCATCGTGAAAAAAATCCGCCTGGTACCCGATAACACTGCCCAGATTGAAGGAAAGATCAATGACCAAACCATCGTGATCCTGACCAAATTCGTCAAAAAAGGCTAAGCAGCATCACTCACGGTTACGTATACTCGCTAGTAATTCATCGAGGTTACCCAGGCCCATCGTAAATCCTTCCTTGAAGCCCATGGCAATGAGGGCTTCCAGATCTTCGATGGTATCCAATTCAATCACAACGTCAACCAGCGTGGTATCTTCCTTTTGACTAAAGGTGTTTGCCCACCTTGTTCTCGGCAAAGCCGTATTCAAATTACCCTGCTCATCACAAAAAGCATCGTACCAATCCAGTATTTTCTCGGTTTGTATTTTCTCATAATCTGCCTTGCACCAATGCACTTCATTCTCCGGACTAATCATGCAATACACCCACTGGCCACCATCGCGTAAATCGAGTGTTTTAGTCAGATTCCGGTAAGGCTTCGGCGCCCACCATTGGTCCAGCAATTCCGCCGTGGTCCAGGCTTTCCAGACCAGGGCAAGATCCGCGTCAAATTCACGGGCCACCCTTACCGTTCTGTTCTCTTTGTTGACCGTAAAGTCAAACAGCAAATTCTTTGTCATGATGTTTATTTTTTAAACTACAACCAATATCTCTTTTTACGCAACCCTTCAGTTGCAAATATATGCAACCTTTTGGTTTCACAAAATATCAGGCGTTTTTTTATTGCAGGTATTGATTGGGGACATTGACCGGTTGGTAGCTTATCTCATAAGCGGCTTTCATCAGCTTTTCAACGATGGCGTAAATATCTTTCTCTTTACGCTGGAACTGCGGCAACAATCCCATCATCGCATAACTGATTGGATTCACCGATGGGATAAAGGTTTCCCACGGATATCCTTTCCCCCAGATCAAACCGAGAACGGTAAAGTGAAGATCGGCACCACTACTGATCAAGAGCTCCATCATCGGCAGGCAAACATTATTGTGCTGGTTTACCGTATGAAAAACAGGCGTTTGCCCGCCAAACCCGTTCACATCAATCCCTGCCCGGTGATTGACATCGGCGCCTGCATCCAGTAGGACTTTCGCGCATTTCACGAGATTGTATTCTGCACAGATGTGCAACAGTGAAGCATTCAACAACGGCGTAAAGGTGCAATTGAAAGTATAGGTTCGATGGATCACCGCGGGATCTTTCGCGATTGTTATAGCAAGCAACGCATCATCATCCAGCAAAACTGCTTTCAAAGCTGGATCATTCACCCTCCATCCATACTCCACAATCACCCGCACACAATCTGGAAATCCCGGCCCACGCAGATACATATTGATGAGATGCTCACCAAGAACGCCACCTTCCCACGCCATATTGGGATCAACCCCCTCAGCAAAGGCTTTGCTCAGCTGGTCGGCATCCAATACTTCCATGGCATCGAAGGCTTGCTGTACTTTATGCATCAATTGGTTTTTGAAAAAGCGATGTTTCTGGCGCGCGATACACTCAATGTAAATCCTGTGACCCGGCCACGCTTATCTCGTGCCACAAACAGTGACCCCAAACTCGGACTTCGGAATCCATCTTTGTAAGTGGGAAAAAGAATGTATTCCATATTTGGTTTCAATTGAAGCACCAGCTGGCCATTTCGTTCATTCATCACCGCAGTGGAAACCGTCTCAGCAGAATAATAAGTGCCGATGAATTCCTGCAACACCATTTTTTCCGGCGAAAGTTCCACTTTGCTGTACATCACCGTATCCTTTCCCGGGACAACCTTGCGAACACCGTGACCCACATCGAGCATAAATCGCTCCCCCTGATAAACAAAAGTATTGGGCGTGAGCAACGGCACATTGAATCCGTCAGCTGTTGCCCTTCCATTTGCATAACCGATTAAAATGCCAGATCCATCCCTGTTGTTTTTATACCATCCCACCATCTTTTTGAACAAAGTTGAATCCGCGGCAACGGCCGCAGCAGGCGTTGTAGGTTTCTCCGGCGCAAATACATTGAAAAAAGCCCTTGGCGCTTCACCGTAGTTTCTCGGCGTGTTGAACAACATCGCAATACTCAGATTTAGCTCCGGATAATAAACCAACCAGGACCTGTATCCCGCGGTTGCCCCACTATGCTGTATCGCAGGCTTGCCATTAACCGGTTGTATGAACAATCCCGCACCATATTCATTCATCGCCCCATTATTGAAGGCATAGGTTTTCAGTTGTTTCGTCCGCAAGGATGGTGACCCAAATTTTCCATCGAGACAATACTTCGTCCAAATCTGCAGGTCCTCAACCGTTGTGAGCAACCCGCCGTTTCCATACACAAATTCATTGGGCATATCAGTCTCCCAAGTCGCACCATTTCGGGAATACCCGATCGCACGATCAGGTACCACCCGGTTTGGATTATCCCGCCACTGCGTGCGCTTCATACCCGCCGGTTCAAAAATATACTTCCTTGTATATTCAGCTAAACTCACTCCACTCACCCTTTGCACAATAATGGCCATCAGGTTGTAATTGGAATTGCTGTAAATAAATTCTGCTCCGGGAACATAATTCAACTGCTGCTGCCTTTTTAATAAATCCAGCGCATCATCATTCGTATAAAATTTTGTGGACCTTGGCCAACCCGAAATCACAGCCACGCTACCCCAATCCCTGAGGCCACTGCTATGATCCAATAAATGACGGATGCGGATCACCCGACCATAATCCGGGAGTTCAGGAACATATTTCCTGACATCATCCTCAACGCTCAACTTCCCCTGCTGCTCAAGCAACAAAATAGCACCGGCTGTAAATTGTTTTGATACCGAACCCGCTTCAATTCTTGAATCAAGCTTCATTGGAACACCATGCTCCAGATCAGCTATCCCCCAGGCAGTATCATAGACAACCCTACCATTACGCATGACGGAAAACTGCCCACCTGGACCACTTGAATCATAGTATCGGGAAATAATCGAGCGCAATTGCAAAACCGTATCCTGCCATTGCTGGGCATATGAATGCTGCAATGCAAAGAGGGACAACACCAACAAGCATATTCTCATAAATGCTAAAATAGCCAATTGCTACTAGCTAATAGCTATTAGCTAATGGCTATTTCATCGAATAAAATCCGATGGTATTCCCTTCTGTATCGCTGGCGATACCAATAAAACCAAACTCTCCGATGGAAAACTTTGGCGCTTGTACTTTACCTCCGGCTGCTTCTACCCTGCCCAGCTCGGTGGCACAATCCTCAGACCCAAAATAAACCAGCGTACCTGTTGCACTGGGCTGGCCCATGGGATGTTTCACCAACGCACCCGATGCATTGGGCGCTTCGTAGTCCATCGGGAAGGCATACATCTCACCACCATCCCCTTCATTGGGTGAAGGCAGGTGGCTAAGTGTTGTTGCTAAAACAGTCTCATAAAATTTCTTCGCCCTGGGCATATCGTTGACATAGATCTCGAACCAGGCTACTGCGTTTGGTTTCATGTTGTTGTATTTGAAGTGTGATGAATCATTGTTCCGCAATCTTCTTCAACTGTTCAAGTGCTTTAGGGTAATGGTCGTTGAAATAATCGATGTATGACTCGTTCACATCCACGGCCACGGTTACCTTGGTGGTTCCATTTGTTTCTTCAAATGTATACTCCTCCATACAGCCGGCCCATCCCTCCACCTCAGGGCCCTCAAGAATTTCCTTGCCATCCTTTAATATGCCCAGATGGCGGATCGATACAAATTTGCCGGGATCATTTGTGGCAATTTCAGAAACCATTCCGCCTTCTTTTCCCTCTGCATCCACACCTATAAACTGAATCGCAGCACCTTGTTCCCAGCTACCCCTATAGGTTGACGTTGGATTGAATGCCGATGTCCAGCCCTTGTAATCGGCCATATCATCAAGTCCTAGCATTTTCCGGTAGACAGTATTGGCATCCTTATGAACAGTAGTGGCGTAGGTCATTTTTATCATGGTGGCTTGTTTTAGGGATAGATAAGGTAAATAATATACTATCGTAAATTCAACAGCTTCATGACTAAAGGTATATTGGAGGGATGATTGGTGCGGGTTATCTTTATGTTACAAGTATTTCAATATGCCGCCCAAATCCGCCAAACCATCTATTGAAAAAGTTCAAACCCTACACCCGGTTCCCGGCAAGGTCAACAAGAAAATTGCAGCAGACAAATACGAACTCGTGAAGAAAAATCTGCTGGCCATTTTGGCAAAAGAAGAACCCACGCACCTTGAATTGATGGAAGCCCTCTATCAACGCATCGGCAAAACTTTTGAAGGCGGCGTACAGTGGTACGGCGAAATTGTAAAGCTGGATCTGGAAGCCAGAAAGATCATCGGAAGAACAAGGACAAAACCTGAACGCTATACATTGACAATGTGACAATGTGGCAATTTGAAAATGCGGCAATGTGGCGGCCTGCAACCTTCAACCTTCAACCTCCAACCTAACTAAAACTCTCCCCAAACGTCAACAAATTATGATCCGGATCCAACAATGAAAACTCTTTCTGACCCCAGGGCTTTACTGATAACGGACCATTAGGATGAATAGCCGTCTTTCTTTCCAATAATTCTTTATACCAGTCATCGATGCCTTGCACGCGGATGTACACCTGTCCGTAATTCTCTAACGGATCTAACGCGTCAAACGCAAAAAAATGAATCTCGATCCCATCCTTTTCCAGCATGAGATAATCCGGATAGTCGCCCACCACTTCAAACCCCAACAATCGTGTATAATAATCCTGTGTAATGGCTTTATCCCGCATGGGCAGTTTAGGATGCACAGATGTCAGCATGCTTTTAATTTCGTCAAATATGAGAAATCCTTTCCGGATATCGGCTTAAAGGACTATCGTACATTTACCTGACCGATGGGTTTAACTCCCGGAATACCTGGTTGCATTGATCCAGATACGTCCTGATGGGTTCAAGGCCAACCTTTGCACGCCTTTTATCAAGGTTTGCCGTATCCACACAGGGTTTAATCTTTGTATCGGCACTCATATTCACTTGCGTTCCGTAAATCTGCGGCCTCCCCGCATTGATCTCAACCCTGTCAACCAAAAACGCATAGCTCTTCCCTGAAGCATTTTTTTTAAACACTTCTTCCTTCATACTGCGCAGTACCTGCCGCTGAAAATCCGGCTCAAAATCACTGTGCTGTACAAGCAAAAAATACTGGTCAGACGTTTCCCTTCCAATAAAATCATATCCAGGATAACCATACTTTTCATAGATATTTTTGACCAGAGGAAAATTGGATCGGATGGTTCGCTGATACCTCGCCACAGCACTGTCTACCGGCTTCACTGTTGCATTAGATTGATCCGCTTGATACATACTGTCTATCTCTACCCTCAGTCTTTGCTTCTCACCAGTGCTGATGGAGCTCACCTTACAACTGAATACCAAGATGATCAATACCAGAAAAAACATCAGATGGCGCATAGTATGGGCGTTTTAGGAACAATGATAATTGGACGAAGATGTCAATCCTTTTTGAAAAGCTTTGATAAAACCCACCATACCAGCCATACTCCGGAGAAATATAACAGCCCTTTAAGATTGTACTTCACATCCTCGGGGTCATATCGGCCATGAATCGTTCTTCCCAACAAAGTGTTGGAATATTCCTGCGCATGCTCAATGGCCACGCTAAAAGCAAATAACAAAGCGAAGATGATACCATGACGCCAAAGACTTTTGCCCGCAAAAAGCACATTAAAAAAAACAGCAGCCAGAAAATAAAATCCTGCATGCATGGCTCTGTCGTGACCGCGAAATGCCCTCGGCAATTTCAACATAAACCCCACGATGGATATTAAAATACATAAGATTGCCAACACAATTTTAAAGGTCTTACTCAACTTCAGATCCATAGGCTAGAAAGAAAAAGTTAGGGTTAGGATCCTGGGAATCGTGTTCTTATCTGCATCGTCAAAATACTCACGAACGTTCTGCAGTTGAAATCCATTTGCCGATGCTGAACCAGTAAAATCTGAAATATGGTGATTGAAACAAGTAACCACTTGGGTGCCTTCTTCCGTATCAAAGCGGGCTTTGGTTCCGGCATATTGCTTGAACGGATGCAACTCTCCAATATAAACAAGAGCGCCTTTACGTAAAACCGTTTGCAGTTTTTTAAAAATCATTTCCAAATCCTCGATGTGTTCCAGCACAAGACTGAACACAACGGTATCAAACACCTTACCTGCAGTAAATGCCCATGGTGCGGTGATATCTGCCTGTACAAAATCAACTTTAGCATCCTGCACTTTCTCCCTCGCTTTTGCCAGCATCTCTTCAGACAGATCCACACTCAGGATTGAATCTGCCTTCGTCACCAGCCATTCTGTATTCTTTCCAGTGCCACAACCAATTTCCAGTACGGCTCCAAGATCCCTCTGCGCAAGTGTTTCACGCAGACTTACCGCCTCAAGGTCACGTGTTCTATTCTGGTTGGTGTCGTATTGATGAGCCCATTGGTTATAAGCAGCCTGTACATTTGTTCCCTGTTGCATAGATTTATTCCTTTCGCCGGTTCAAAGCTACACTGAAATGTTCATTGCCGGGATAGGGCTTCATTTGCTTGTCCAAAAAAATCAGGATATTATCGTCCCCTACTAAAAAAGACATCGCAGTTTCAGGGTTCTCCGTTCCCACCGTATATATCACTGTACCGCTCAATGCACCCGTACCCTTTCGCATCGCCCAATTACCTTCTACTTGCCTGGGTTCATTGTCTATCACCTTCCGAAAAATATACGTCGTGGGCTGCTTTGAAACCGGATCACGATGGAGAGTCAGCTTCCATTTCAATTTAAAACAGGCATCGCTCCTTTTCATCTCCGGATGTTCCTGTGCAATCGGCTGGCAGGGGGTTCTTCCTTCAAAGACCATTAAACGGGAAGTATCATCCATAAGACTGGAATGAATAAACAGGTCGTCACTGATCACGGGTGATTTTCGATTCAATTGAAAACTCCAACCTCCATTGCCCACCATCCATTGCCCATCAGCGGTCAGAAAATGAAATAAATTGGCCGTTACCCTCGCCATCTTAAATTGAACATCACCCTCCTTTGCACTGAAGTGAAGGGTCTCCTTTAGCGCAGCAGTCTGCGGCTTGAGGTCAGTAGTATATGTACCGATGATCGTTCTGTGAATACTGTCAGGCTTCAAGGCGAGTGTATTGGGTTTGCTCTCGCCATAGCTAATGTCTAACACAAACTGCTGATCCCCTCGCAGCAAGAGGTGCCAACGGATGAAATCAACCACTGTGTTAGATGGAATCCTTAACATCTGCCTGATCTCCCCATCACCGGGTGTACATCCTGCATATACAACTTGCCTATCTCCGGGCTGGGCAGAGCAAGCCGCTCCCAGCAAAACAAAAGTCAAGAGTACTAAGTTCCTTATGCGCATGTAAATGTCAGTTTAAAGCGTACAATCCTGTTCTCCACAATCTTCATTGGAAGAAAGTTAAGACTCTGGCTGCAGATGCTGAACTTATGACTGTTAATTTTCAGACGGACTTGTCGAAGGCCATGATCGTCACGATCACACCACCCCACCCATCAAAGGATCCGTCTTGGACGGTTCACCAGTTTCAATATGCCCGGCAAATCGCTGCAGAAAATCATCCGACCCTTCCACCCGAACACTCAGATCGTACCATTGATGCGATGTCTGCAAACGCATGAGTAATTTTTCCGAAGCACCAGCCTTTAATGCAAGCTTGCGCTGACCCGTACCATAGCTTTCATCCCGAATCACCAGGTTCAGAGCAGATGCACTTTCATTCTTCAATACCACAAAAAGATTTCCCGTAGTCTTGCCTGATGTGCTTTGTTCATACTGCATTTCCACCTTTAAACCAGGATCCATTGCTGTTCCCTTGAAGGCGCGGTAAAATCCATTTGGACCGTAAACATGAATATCATACCTGCCACCCTCAAAAAGATCGAGAGAAAATTGATCCGATAGTATATCTCCTTTGACCAGCGCATAGTCCCTGTGAATCTGTCCTTCTGTATTCTTCAGGCCATATAGATATGCGTAAAATGGTGCACCGGATTGATCACTTCCCCATGAGGTTTTGCGGGCCTCAAGTGACAATTCAAAAGTGCGTTTCTCCGTTCCTACTGAACCATGTGCATGTAAGGCATAAGGAAGCGAACAGGCATCGCGTACTCCTTTCTCCTGGCTGGGCATTAATCCCGCAACTGGACCCTGTTCATTTAATTTTCGCTTATCCGTATCCGTTAGTGGGCGACCTCCTTCCGGATTACCCCGGAACTTGGCATTATAGATCTCCTGCACAAATTTCTCCCGCTCCAGAAATGCCGGTTTGGTGATCGGTTCTCCATGATAAGGCCTGAAGGCCGATTGCAGATCCCCACACACTGCCCTTCGCCAACCGGTAATATTTTCTTCGATGATCTTCTTGCCTTTCTTCTTCGCTAAAAATGTTTCCAAAAACTGTAAAGACGATGTATGGTCAAATACTTCTGAACATACATATCCGCCCCTGCTCCATGGCGAAGCAATGATCATCGGAACCCTATATCCCAAACCGATATTACTTTCCCGCATCGAGCCTGAATCCTGATCGCTCTGTTCTTCCTTCCGTACCCATTCCGTTGAAGTATCAATTCCTTTAGACACCTTCCCCCTTCCTTGTTCATAAGGGCTGGGCGCTCCATAAGGCGGAAGATGATCGAAATATCCATCGTTTTCATCGTAAGTCAACACCAAAATGCACTTCTTCCATACTTCGGGATTTTTGGTAAGGATATCGATGACCTCACTCACATACCAGGCACCAAACCAGGCCGAACTGGGATGATCAGAGAAATGCTCCGGCGCTGCGATCCAACTCACGGTAGGCAGCCTGCCTTGATTCACATCTTCCCGAAAATTTTTGAGTACATCCCCTTTGGGAATATCGATGGTCCGCTCTGTAGCTCCCTCCTTGTACTGAAGGGTGGTCAGTTCATGGTAATGCGGATCCGAACGGTTTGTGTCAAAAGCTTTCTGGTGTATGCTTTTGTGAAATGCCGACAGCTTCTCCCATTTCTCCGGTGTAAAATCTACAAGTTCCTGCTTCAGTCCTGCGACGCGGTTCTGCTTGTATTGAAGTGATCTCTTAAGGTTATCGGTTACTGGGTTATTGGTTATTTTTTGTAGCAGTTCTGCAATCTCTTTTTCCAGCAAACTGATTTTGGTGGGAAGATGCTTCACATATTCGGGATGCATCCTGGCATGGTATTGCTGCATATACTCCAGGGGATTGTCGCCGAAATTATCAAGCCAGCTCTGTTTCTCAGCAAGACCTACATCGAGATACAATTCATTCTGGTACACCTTCCAGCTAACACCATTTTCTTCCAGTCGCTCCGGATAGGTTTTCCAGTTCACTACGCCTGCTCCATGATCGGCATTATGATTCCAGACCTTAGCCTGCGAAGAGGCCTGCATCTTCTCCCGAATGGTTCCACTCCAGAAATACAATCGATTAGGTGTGGTCCCTGTTAACGAGGAACAGAAATTATGATCACAGACCGTGAAACAATCTGCCAACGCATAATAAAACGGAATATCCTTGCGTGAGAAATAACCCATCGTGAATGGCTTTCCTTCAAACGCACCACCCGGATCTTTGGCATGCAACCATCGGTCATAACGGCCATGGTTACGCGCATCTACCTGGTCCGTCCAGCCATGTGGTAGTCCTCCGATCCAGGTGATATTACTATCCTGCATGCTGTAAGGAAAAGGCAGATAGGTCTCACCCTTCGCATTGGTTTGCATCCAAACCTTGTCTTTATTTGGCAGTCTGATGGCCCTGGGATCATTGAATCCACGCACCCCTTGCAGCGTGCCCAAAGCATGATCAAACGATCTGTTCTCCTGCATCAGGAAGATCACATGCTCCGCATCGTAGAAGGTTGAACCCGGTGCCGGGTCAATGGCAAATGCCTTCTGCAAAGTGGGCGGCAGTACGGCCCAGCCGCCAGACAGTAGCCCGGCTTTCTTGAGGAAACTTCTTCGGGTATCCATGGAAATAAAGATAGTGAAATGAGGGCGGGGTTAGGGGGCAGAGGGGAGAACTTAATCCAAAGTTTAAATTGGCGTCCTCAAGGCAGTATCCTGATCTTTGCATCCACCCTAACTCACCATCGCCACCCAATCCGCCGCAACACCCGCCTTCTGCCGCAATAGCATATTCAACTGCGCTACATGATGTTGCACATGCCGGAAATTATAAAAAAGAATCTCCAGGACACTATAGTCAACCACCAGCCCCGGGCAAAGCCCGTGCAAATCAACTTCTTCAGGCCTGATCCACCTAGTACTCAGCACAGAAGACTCTGCCATACAAAGTTTCCTGCACTTCTCACGGGCAACAGCAATACATGCCCTTACTTCTTCCCGGGTATAATGCCTATCAGGAATCACATCGTCAACAGCCCCCTCAGGCAACTTATCGGGATCCCCTAATGTATACGGTAGGGATGGCGTAAAACCTGCAGCAGGAATAGTTAAATAATAGTCCAGAAAGATCACTGTATGATAGGTCATATAGTAAATCTTCATTTCTTTTTGCCAAACCGCGTCCGGACAAATTTTCACGATATCATCAAGCATATCGATGGCAGCACCAAAGTTCTTCCAAAGCGTCTGCTGAAATGCACCCTTAATATCTATTTCCATAAATTACCAATTTCTTAAAATGCCCAATGCCTATTGCCTAATGCCTCTCTACAGGCCAATCCCAGAACTTCCTTCTCTTCTCCAATTGCCCAATCATCTTCACCAGCCTGCTCACCTTCGTCTCAACCTGCTTCGCTTCCTGCACCCAATCAATATAATACTTCTTGTTGCTGTCCGTCAACTGCATGAAATGATCGTAAGCGCGGGGCGACTGCAACAAAGAATCCAGTATTTCTTCCGGAATCTCAATCGGCGTATCATCCGGATACAACTTGATAAGCACGGCATCACCAGCCTTCTTATGAATTCGCTTCCTGATAGCCGCTTTGATCACAAGCATTTTATTTCCGTTCTTCATCGGCAACAAATTAAACTGCCTGATCTCCACCTCGTCGATCCATCCACGAATACGCACAAGACCGTTGGCTGCCACAAACTGAGAAGGAATACCACTGAGTTCAACAAAATGCCAGGCACCAGCTCCTTCTTTTCGTTGAATCTTAAATGTAGCGTTGATGATGGGCTTCTTTGGCATCGATGAAAAATGCTTTGTTCAATTTAACTATTCAACTGCAACAAAACTGTCGTTGTCTTTATCCCTGATCCAACAATACTCAATATCCTTCGCTACCTGCTCTGCCATTGCCGCTCCATGCATGATCTCGATAAATCCCAACGACATATCCATCCCCGCCGTCACACCGGATGAAGTAAAGTATTTTCCATCAACCACCCATCTTGCACGCTTGTTCCAATGCACTTTGTCGCCATTGCTCACCACCCATTGAAATGCTTTTTTATTTGATGTGGCTACCCTTCCGTCCAACAGTCCGGTCCTGGCCAGCAAGGCAGTGCCTGTGCACACCGTCAGCACATAGGTTGAAACTTCGGCAACTTTTTTGATGGCATCGATCCATTCTTCATCATCTACCAATGGTCTGGTGCCATATCCGCCAGGGATCAAAAACAGATCTGTGCTGTCTTCTACCTCCTTCAACGATACGGTGGGATGACTCACCCCATGCTGGTTCCCGATCATGCCTCCATGTAAAGAAGCAAATCGTATACTGAATAGATCCTTCAGCCGGCCAAAGATCTCCACCGGCCCAAATACATCCAGTGTCTCAAATTGATCAAAAAGTAAAACAGTGATCCGCATCGCTTGAGCTTTAGAATGTGAAGCTACTTCCTTTCCTCGTACATAAAGGTATTGTCGGCAAGTGTAAATGGAATACTATTATTATTGCACCATCTTATACACGCGTTCATATATTCTTCCCACATTGGCTTGGCCCATTCCGGCGCATTCTTTTCCCATAAAACCTGCGAAGGGAAATACACATGATCAATACCCATCGTCATTTCAAATACAAGTTTGCCTCTCCGGCTTGTAGCAACAATTTCTTCCTTCCATCTGGGTTGAAAACGAATGATGTCCATCCGGATTTATTTATAGTCGCTGAATAACATGACCACCAACTGAATCACCAACAACAAGAGCCAGGGACCAACACTGATCCATAGCGCCCATCGTGGCTGGTTTCGAAAAAACAAAATATACACTCCTGCAATTGCTAACACGGTAAATAAAATTCCATACACCAAGGTAGCTCCCTTACCATATTTGCTGGTTTGCAAAATATTCAGACTATTCAATAAAAATCGAATGCCGAGATAGGTATCGGCCAGCAAAAACAATGAAGCAATAATCTTTGTAAGCATTCCAACTCAGTTCTTTATACCTCAATTTTCCTGAAAATATCGGTGCCCTGATTCTCCATGCCCTGAAATTAAGATTTCCCGATATACATTTCATCCAATCCAAGATTTGAACCGTACAAAACAAACCTGCGCCATGAACCCAATTTGACGGCTAGCTTACCTATATTTGGGCACGAAAATTCACTTTGTATGCGGAAATGCATGTTGACCCTCGGCCTTTTACTAATAACTGTAATAACCACTAACGCGCAACAGACCACGGAGTATCCCACAGACCAACTCAAGCCTGCCTTTCACGCGGCAAGACGAGCTGCATTCAGGGAGAAAATGGGCAACAATACCATCGGTATTTTCTTTGCCGCCCAGGTGAGGGTCCGGTCAAACGATGTGGATTTTCAATACGCACAAAACAAGAACTTCTTCTACTTCACCGGATTTGAAGAACCCAATGCCGTACTGGTCATCTTTAAAGAACCGCAAACTATTCTCGGTAAAACAGCCAATGAATTCCTGTTTGTACAACCAAGAAATCCATCGATGGAACTCTGGACGGGCAAAATTCTCGGCGAACAAAGAGCACCCGGTGTACTAGGTATTGAAAATGTATTCAACCATACACAATTTAACGCCGCTACCCTGCCCATTGCACAATTTGATTCTGTATACAGCCTCTACAAAAATGAGGACATCTTGTCGAGGATGAAACGCAACCCAGATCCCCTGTCTAAAATGACAGACATCGTTGACAGCCTCATCACCAGCTCTGGAAAGAAACTCGCGAACAATACCGCTATGCTGATGCGCACTCTGCGTCATCGCAAAACGGCGGAAGAAATTGCCCTGATTCAAAAAGCGGTGGACATCAGCTGTGAGGCACATAATGAAGTGATGAAAGCAGCCAAGCCCGGGATGACGGAATACCAGGTGCAGGCAATCATGGAGTATGGATTTAAAAAACATGGCTCAGAGTATCCCGGCTATCCAAGCATCAACGGCTCGGCCGACAATGCCTGCGTGTTGCATTACGTGACCAACCAACGGCTCATGAAAGACGGAGATCTCCTTCTCAGTGATTGCGCCGCAGAATACCATGGATATACTGCAGATATCACCCGTACTATTCCTATCAACGGAAAATTCACGCCAGAACAAAAGATCATCTATGAACTGGTACTGGAAGCCGCCGACAGCGCTATCCTGGAGTGCCGTCCCGGTATTCCTTTCCGCCAGCCACATATGGTGGCCAATAGGGTTATTGCCCGCGGCCTCGTGAAACTCGGCATCATTAAAAATGAATCCGAAGTCAGAAAATATTTCCCACACGGAACTTCACATCATTTGGGTCTTGACGTGCATGATCAAGGTTTACAAACTCTGGATGAAGGTGTGGTGCTTACGGTTGAGCCTGGGATTTATATTCCTTCAGGAAGCGACTGTGATAAAAAATGGTGGAGCATCGGTGTTCGGATTGAAGATGATATCGTGATCACGAAAGACGGTAGGAGGAATATGTCTACTGCATCACCACGTACCGTTGCGGAAGTGGAGAAAATGATGAAGGTGAAGAGCAGGTTTGATTAACGGTCCCCCGCCCGTATATTGATAAAATTAGAAACCCATTGAAAGGCCACAAAGCCCACCACAAAGATCATTGCCCAGATCGTCATGACCTCGCCAGTGGTAAAGGTTTGAACCATAGCAGCAATTCCAACTAGCGCCATGCCCAAGCCATAGTACAACAACAATTTCTTACCGCCGGGCGCTGAAAACATCACGCTGCCAGGCACCATCATCATAAATCCAAAGCCGGCTACAACAATAAAACGGTCGTCTTGCAGTACAAGGTAAGACACCAATCCAATTAGGAAAATGGCAAGGCAGGACGCCACAACATTGGCACTCTGCTTTTCCTGTTTACTCAGCAAAAACTGTCCATACTTATTGAATCGCAAAAACAAATTACTGATCGGCGTGATCACCCAGGTTGAGAACGCAATAATGCCAATCAGGAAAATCAATGGCGTTAAAAATGGACGAAGCGTTTCATTGGCAGCAGCCACCGCGCGCAGCACCCGCGTAGCCACCACTATCCCTATGATCACTCCCCACTGGTACTTAGCCGTCAAATTGTTCATGAAGAAGCCATACTTGAGAAAGGCCCGATAAAACGGATTCTTCGCTTTAATGGCTTCAAGCAATCCCGCTTGTGCATAGTCGTTATCCGGATCTGCTTTCAGCGACTCACGGAAATGCTCCATCGCTTTCTTATGATCACCCTGCTCCAGCAAACCCCATCCATAATTGGCATGCGTATATGCATTGTTCGGGTCCTCCCGTAATGCACCTTGTATGGTTTGAAACGATTCTTCTTTCCTATTCAACTTTTGCAACGCTGTGCTCCTGGCATTCAACGCCAATACATGCTCCGGATCAATGGCCAGTGCCTGGTCCGCCTGTTCCAGCGCCTCTGCAAACTTTTTCCGGATCAGTTTGATCTGTGCCGCATACGCAAAATATCCAGCCTCGTAAGGATCCATCGATATAGCCGTGGCCAGCATCTCCTCCGCCTCTTTATAATTCTCCTGGTTGGCCAGCACCCTCGCTTTGACAAAGAACAAATAGGGTTCATCAGGCGTTGAGCCGATGGCCATATCAATCACCTCCATGGCCGGTTCTGCTTTGTCCTGCATCAGTAAGGTCTCCGCCAACATGGCCTGTAGATGAGTATTGTGCGCATCCGCAGCCAACAGGTTCTTCAACAAAGCCTCCGCTTCAGCATATCTTCCCTGCTGCAATAAAATACCAACCCTCGACGTCTGGTTATCCTCAGTCATACTATTTGTTATTTTTCATGTAGGTCAGAATATCGTCATACAAACCGGAATCATTGGCAAACAACGCGAAATTCTTCGCCGTTGAAAACCATTCCTGCGTACTCGGTTTGTGTTTCTTCACCGCCTGCAAAAGGTCATTGGTGTCCAATGGTTTCGGAATACCATCTTCAAAGGAAGCCTCAAGTTTCTGCTCAATCGCAATATCAATCACCGCGTCAATGTCTGCACCAGAGTAATGCTCCATCCGCTTCGACAACTGTGGAATATCAATCTCAGCAACGGGCTTCTGTTGCAACTTTAGACGAAGTATCGAAGACCTGCTGTTGAGATCCGGTGGTGGTACAAAAATGATTCTGTCGAACCGTCCTGGCCTCCTAAACGCCGGATCCAGGTTCCATGGCGTGTTCGTGGCACCAATGATAAGCACCCCATCGTTGGACCGATCGATCCCATCCAACTCCTGCAAAAACTGGTTGATCAGCTGCCTTCCGGACGAGTTCTTCATATCACTTCGGCTGGCACCCAGTGCATCGATCTCATCGATAAATAAAACCGATGGCGTATTCCTGCGTGCGAGTTCAAACAACTCATGGAGGTTCTTCTCACTGTTTCCCACCCACATATCGAGGATATCATTCAGGGTCACACTGATGAACTTCGCACTCACCTGGCCTGCAGTGGCTTTTGCGATGTACGTTTTACCGCAACCCGGAGGACCGTACAACAAAATTCCACCGCCCGTTTTCTTACCATAGGCTTTATACAATTCCGGATGCAGCAGTGGCTTGATGATTTTTAGTTCGATCTCTTTCTTCACCGCATCCATCCCGCCCACATCACTGAAATTGATGTCGGGCTTTTGCAGGAATCTGCTATCATATGCAGACTCATCGTCCTCATACATCGTTTCCCCTCCGCGCAAGCGGAATTGCTGATCCAGTTCCGCATCCTCCAGCTCCGGATCCAGGTCCAGTGCCTGCTGATACACTTCCATCGCGCGCGCAAAGGAATTCTCTTTCAAAAGAGCTTTGGCATGCAGGAGGTATACATCGATATCTACACCTCCAGATTCAATGATCTCTTCCAGGATCACATTGCAGGCGGAGTAACTGCCCTTGGCGTAGTACACGCGGGCGAGTCCCATACTGGCGTCACGGGAACGTACACGCTTTAAAATGGTGGTGTATTCAAGCTCCGCCTCATCCCATCGGTGGAGGGATAAAAACGTATCGGCCAACAGCATTCGTAAAGGGGTATTCTCAGGCGAGTGTTTGAGCGCTTCCTGTAAACTCTTGATCGTTTGTTCAGACATAATCCAAAATCGTTATCTCCACAAAATGATTGTGGACGAAAATATTCATTTCCAGGTTATCAACTGCGCAGGATCTTCTCCATCTTTTTGCCATTGGCCAATTCATCCACTAGCTTATCCAGGTACCTGACCTGCTGCGTCAGCGGGTTGGTGATTTCCTCCACCCGATAGCCACAGATCACACCTTTGATCAGGCTGGCGTTGGGGTTTAATTGCGCATTGTCAAAAAAAGCCTGAAAACTATGTTTCTCTTGTATGATTTTTTCGATGTCCTGCTCTGTATATCCCGTGAGCCAGTGGATCACTTCGTGTAATTCCGCTTTGGTACGCCCTTTCCGCTCAACTTTTGTGACATAGTGCGGATACACGGATGCAAAGCTCATGGTGGCTATGCGTTCATCATGATGGCTTGTACTTTTCATGAATGCTGATTCATCTTTTGTAAACGATATCGCATAACAAGATACACCAGGGAAAGCAAACCGAGTAGGAGGGCCATCGCGGCAAGTTCAGGCCAGGTTAGGGTAAAAAACAGCCACAGGATGGCGATGGAAGTGATAATTGGCACCACCATACCGCCCGGAACCCGAAATCCTGTTCCGGAAGCCATCGGCATTATTTTCCTCAGCCGAATAACTGCCAACACAACACCGAGATAAATCAGCAAGGTGGTTGCGGTTGAAAAGATCAGCAATTGCCGCAAGCCGCCAAACAATGCAAAAACAAAATCAATACTGCTATATAATACAATGGCGCGGGCCGGCGTTACAAAACGGGGATGCACCTTACCGAAGAACTTCGGAAAGATACCATCGCGTGCACCAGCAAAAAAAATCCGGGGGATCGACAAGATAGCTCCACTTAAACTTCCCAACATGGAAACAATTGCTCCAATGGTGACCAGTAAAACACCTGCTGTACCAAAGAGCCGGTTAGAAACCTCAGCCAATGGGGCGTCTTTGTGCATCTGCAATTCATCGCCCAGAATACCCTGGGTGACCAACTGGATAAGCAAGTAAATCATCAGTACCAATGACAATCCGGAAAGAATGCCAAGTGGGACCACCCTCGCCGGGTTCTTGAACTCCCCACTATTGCTCACCGATGTTTCAATACCAAGAAACGCATAAAAAAACACAAGCGTGCCCGCACCGATCTCGGCCATCCCAAATGAACCCTTCCATGCAAGGTTCTCCACAGTAATCTTGCCCAGCCCAAACAACACCACCAACAACAGCGGGATCAGTTTTGCGATGGTAGTAAAGATCACCATTCTTAGGCCGCTCTTCGCACCCCGAATATTGATCCAGGTGAACCCGGCAAACAGCGCAAACAAAATAAAGGGTCTTAATGTACCTTCTACTACCGGATAAAAATAGCCGACAGTCTTAAGGAGCCCATTGGCCACCGCTGCGTCCGACAAACAACAGCTCAGCCAGAAAATATTATTGGCCAGAAAACCAGCAAAGGGACCGAAGGCTGTTTCAATGTAGGCATAGGTACCACCAGTACTGGTGACCTTACTGCCCACCTCTGCAAAACACAAGGCGATCAGGAAAATCATGGCACCACAAATAAAAAGACAGATGATGGCTGCCGCACCCAAGTGCTCTGCAGCAAGTGCAGGCAAAACAAAAATGCCCGTGCCCACCGTAATGTTCACTACGGAACAAGCCAGCCCAAACACACCGATGGTGCGTTCAAGTTGTTGGGGAGGAGGATGGGGTTGATTCGTCAATAGTCAGTTTTACTTCAATTTTTCCAACAGATACGAAAACATCATTCCATTCAATTTCGCACGTTGCTCATTGGTGGATGAGCCCGCATGCCCCCCTTCTGTGTTCTCATAATACAAAACGGGATAACCCATGTCGATCATCTTTGCAGCCATCTTCCTTGCATGACCCGGATGTACCCGATCATCTTTTGTTGATGTGTAGAAAAATACTTCAGGATATTTTACGTCCGGCTTTAGATTCTGATAGGGAGAATATTTTTGGATGAAGGCCCAGTCTTCCGGTTTATCTGGATTACCGTACTCACCCATCCAACTGGCGCCTGCAAGCAGTTTATTATACCGATACATATCAAGCAAAGGAACTGCACACACAACGGCATTATATAATTCAGGCCGCTGTGTAAATGCCACCCCTACTAACAACCCACCGTTGCTTCCGCCATAAATGCCCAGATGCTTGGGCGAAGTAAGTTTTTTTGCGACTAGATCTTCAGCCACTGCATAAAAATCATCAAACACATTTTGTCTTTTTTCCAACAATCCCTGCTGATGCCACTGCGGTCCAAACTCGCCACCACCGCGGATATTGGCCAACACGTAGATGCCGCCTTTATCCAACCAACCGGTACCGTAAACAGATATATAACTGGGCGTCTGGGAAATTTCAAACCCACCATACGCATAAATCAAAGTTGGATTGCTTCCATCCGTCTTCACTTGTTTTGACGCCACTACAAAATAGGGCACCATCGTCCCATCCTTCGATTTTGCCTTGTACTGCTTTACTTCATATTTAGACGCATCAAAATAGGCAGGAAGGGATTTTATTTTTTGGATCGATGCCGTTGCTGCATTGGCGGAATACAGCGTAGGCGGAGTGATAAAATTGGCAAACGTAAAAAAGTACTGGTCCGATGCTTCATCAACAGCATCCACTGATACGGTTCCCAGTTCGGGAACAGGCACTTTCTTGCTCTGCCATGTTCCATTATTGAAAGTATAAGCATGCAATTGTCCCGTCACATTGGTGAGGGTATTCACCAGGAGAAAGTTCTTTGTAATGGACACATCGGAAATACTTGAACTTGCATCCGGTACAAGGATCACGCTCACCTTTTTCTGTCCTTTCAACAAGGATGGAAAATCAAGACTTAAAAGGGAACCCGCTACATATTTCTTCCCATCAACCGTCCAATCGCTTCTCAACTGAACGATGGCTTGTTTGCTCAGGATGCCTCTGAAATCCGTATCCTGCGGGATGTCGAGAACAGTGATCTTTCCATCGATCCAAAAAACCTTGTTTGATGAAAAGGTAGTCAGCCATTGATTGATATAAGTATAGCGCTTATCTCCATCCCGCATCGTACCGCCCCAGGCACCGATGTCCGTACTCGCGATTTCATATATCAACTGCGCATCTTTCAATGCCGTGCCGCGTTTCCAGATCCTCGTCTGCCTGGGATATCCGGAGCTGGTCATGGTTCCCGCACCAAAATCCGAAGACACCACCACCGTATTCATATCCAGGAAATCTGCGCCGCCCTTGGATTCAGGAACAAAGTATCCATTGTCCACGAACTGTTTCTTTGTCACATCAAATTCTTTGACAACAATAGCGTCACCACCACCTTTGGATAAATGAACCAAGAACCGATCATAGCCAGGGTGCAGACCGTTGGCTTGTTTAAACACCCATTTCTCATTATCCTGTTGTGAAAGTTGATCAATATCTATCAAGGTTTCCCAACTGGGTTTTCCCGCCACATAATCACTCAGCAGGCATCTGCGCCAGATCCCTCTCACATGGTCCTTGTCTTTCCAGAAATTGTAAACATGCTTTCCCAGAATGCTTGGGTAAGCGATCTTGTCTGTAGAGTTCAGGATCTCCAGGCTTTTCTGATAAACGGGCTGGTACGAGGGAAGTTTCATCAGCTTCTCCGTACTCAGCGCATTCTGCTGGCTCACAAACTCAAGGGCGCGAGGACCCTCCACTTCTTCCAACCACTGAAATCGATCTTCCTGAGCGTTGAGGTCCTGTAGTAAGACTGTAGCCATAACGAAGGATAAAAAATATTTGAACATAGCAACTAATTTCATTTTATCTGTCAGTTGATAATGCTTTTGAATTGAGAAATTACGACGAAAGATTGGGATGAAAAAATGAGGCAAACTGAATGCACATATGCATCGAAAGCAACCTACCCTAAGTTAAGGACGGAAAAGCAAGGACAACAATCCCAATAGTGGCAAAAGACCAACTCTTTTTAATGCGTATCTACTCCTTACTGAAAATAAGCATATCACCAAACTCATGTTTGCAAAGACGAAATATCTCACGAGGCAGGCCTTTTCTAAGATCTACCGATGTCATTAACGACCGGTCACACTCGCCCGTGACATTCGCGAACTCAATAACACCGTCTCTCATTTTCGTTGGTAAAAGTTCCTGTGACATTTGATAATTTCCCAAATACTGATTCTTGCCATCAAAGATCAACAATCGTGCTGTTACCCTTGACAACAAGCCCCAAACCCACTCATAGTTCATCACTTTCAAAACCCTGCCATCCTTTGTAGTAGCGCTTCCTAAGAAAGTCAATCTTGTCTCCGTACCTCCCTTTTCACTCCATGAACCAAAAATAAATGTACTATCCGGAATGGCAATGTTCAGCACTATCTGGCGCATATTGTCATCACTTACATCGGCAAAATCACTAACGCTAATCCCGGTATAATAAGGGATCTTCAATCGAATAGTTCTCGTCCCTCTATGATCCGTGGCTCGTTCTATAATAGACAAACTATCTTTAGCAAGTTGAATTTTGTATATCCTTGTCCACAAAGTCTTTTCATTAAGCACTTTATCAAGAAAGAACATATCATCACTTATCCTTCTACTAACTAATCGAACTGAATCACTTAATGTTCTATCTGAGTTGTTCTTAGATGCATAGAAGTATCGAAAATAAACAATCGCTGAGTCAATATAAAGTTCTACAGTCTTTGATTGACAAAAAGACGATACCGTAAGAATGAGTAAGAATAAGAATAAATAAATTTTCTTCATTGACCAAATTGACGAACAAACTAAATCAGTAACCGTTTCATTTCTTCAACTGATACTTTGCCGAAGTTCACTTGTCTCTCAAAATACCAGCAAACTGAGCAATTCTAAAAGCAATAGTTCTATTGGAACTCCGTTAGTTTCAACTTACCAACAAACAATGAAGTCAGCAACTCAATAAACAACACTATTATCTGCTCATATAAAAGGTTTCATCTGTTGTAACTGCAGATAACACCAAGCTGTAACTTCCTTTTTCATATTTAAACATCGTAGAATATACTGAATCTGAGAACAAAGACTCATTCTCATTGCTTGAAGGTTTAATTGAAAGTCTATTTCCTGTTAAACGCCATCTAAAACCCTCAATCAGTCCAGACATACGTACCAGCCCTTCGCCTGCTTCTTTAAAAACAACTACTGGACAAACGTTCATTTGGATCGAACTACCCTTGGTAACCATGCTGCACAATGCCCAGTTGCCGAATATTCTGTTGTCATCCAATACGCTGGAGCTAACAACAGGTACCTCAATATCATCTATATTATAATGGCTCCTATCCATACAAGAGAAACATGCACATAAAAAAGCCAGTGTACATATAGCAAAGACTCGGAACATAAATACGTTTAATGAAAAATACTGGCTCATTCAGGTCTTCAAATAGCTTTAATCCAAATTACAAGATGATGCAAGCTTTGGCAAACCGGTTCTCACAAAAATGGATAAATTGGTTGATAGTTGACACTATCGTTTTAATGAAATATTCTCGTGAACCCATTTTGCCTCTTCATCCGGATTTTCGGTTGAACCTATTCTACTAAACGTAGCACTAGGAAAATCATAGGGTTTACTATCGTCAAAATAGGGGCCGACAACACCGAGCATCCATCCGTTTTTGGCAGCCCAATGCGGCTCATTCATTCTATATCGGAATACTTCATAATGAACAAAATTAGCCTGGCCATCAAAATCGATAGTAACTCGCTTGACATGCTCGATTACATCGGGACATGCATCAAGCTCCGTAGGAAATTCCAACCAATTTGCCAAGTTGCTTTCCGCGCCTTTCACCAGATCATAATACTCCCTCGGAAACAGTATTTCTTTCTTGTACTCGCTCAACAGTTGAAATGTAGTTTCTCTTGTTTGTAAATTCGCCGCAAAAGGCAATACATCGCTCTCACTGATGTTTTCGGTGTTTCGCAGCTTCAGATACAATTCTTCAACTCTCGCAAATCGTTCAGCATTAAGCTTCTTACTTTGTCTATTAACCTTCACATAACGATAAACAACAAAGCAAATAAACACAACAAGTAATACTCCTAAAATTTTCAACAATAAAAACATACTTCAAATAGATTAGTAAAGTTCAAATCTAAATCTGTTTTACCAAGTTTCACTATGTTGCAAAAACCCAATGTTACTCATGATCAATCAGCAAAACTTTCCAAATAATCCGAAATATGAACCAAAGCCAAAATGCAAGCAACATGCAACTCATTAAATCCATTCTTGGACTCAAACATACCATACTTATCACAATTGAAATTTGCAAATAACCTTCGATATTTACGATAAAACAATACCCTAGCTACTTCCAAACCGCCATCAAACAAACCAAAAATTGAATATGTACTCCTACCTTGACGAATCTCGTTAGGCATTCTTTTAAGCTGCAACTGAGGAAACTCGTCACTAAAATCAATTGTAAATTTTCTTTCTGGACTCCAAAAGCCTTCCACACTATTCGTCATTGAACAAAACACAACTCCCTCGGAGGTTATAAAATCAGCCCTTTCATGAGGAGTGAAAAACTTACCAGTAAACTTGAATTTCAATATCTGACCATGACAGGAGATTACGCCGCCTTCAAAATCAGAAGTCACTAGTGAACTTAGCATTTCACTGTCACGTTCAACAACATAGCGAAATGGATAATATAATCCTATGCCTATATCTTGGTAATATACAGCTCCACTCTCCCTCGAACAATCTATCTTATATTCCATTTCAAAAATGAATTTTGGGCTAGTTGGATGACATTGTACAGCCCAGGTTTAAGTCAGGGAGCGTTCCGCCGTAAACAAGTAATCTTCTTTCTCAAGCCAAATTAAGTCGGCACCGGCAAAAAAGCAAGTCAGGGTTCCGTGAAACACCCCAGATTTTTTGAAGCCGATCCAGCTCATACTTACACTCAAAATGGGATAAATGTCTCCCGAGAAACCAACTCACCATGTTCAAAGACCCAAACCACCATATACGCACCTGCACCGTCACTATTCAGCGCCTCCAGATAGCATCTTCCAGATGCCGGATCATAATAAGCAGAGGTCATGCTGAGATTCGGCTCAAACAAATCACCAATAAATTTCGGGGCTAGTCTATTAGTTCTTTTACCCGCGATTATTTTGACAAATTCATATTCTTGTCTCGGAATATTTCCATCTATTCCCCATGGAAACGTACCATCAATAGATTTCACGTATCGCTCCTCCCCTTCACTTATGCCATATTCTATTTTACGAACTTTACGAGAAAAGGGCCGAAAAGCTATTTCAAAATGTAAGGAATCCAGGCTAAGAAGCAATTTTGAAGCGGTCTCTTCAACCCGGGAAAAACGCCCGAACGACGAAAGTAATACAACCCGAGACCTATGAATAAATCCGGAGCAAATTTGATCCAGCGGTTTTCTATTGCTTTTTATATAATCAACCTGGTACCACTCAGAATTCTCCTGATCAGGTAAGATATAAACCAACCGCTCTATGTGTAACGTATCAATAATCTTAGACCCAATATCAGCACTCTGCCGAATGCTGCAATATCCATCTGCATCTTTCACTACAGCCGTCTGTGCGCGAGAAGTTCCCACGAGTAAAACTGTGAACAAAAAAAGAAGGCATTTTCTCATAGACAAATGATTGCAACCAAATTTGACGGCTTTTGCACCCATGGGATAACGTCACAGAAAACTCATCAGCGACCCACTGGGGTCAATTTTATCCGAAATCAATTTACGGCGACACTGGCAATAAAGCAAGTAGACTACTGACGCCCAGACTGGGTTGCACCAAGTTGATATTTTAAGTGGTAGAATTCTATGAAATATTGGAAAATGAGTTCCTTACAAACTCAAGCGCCTTTCTGGTACAAAATGCTTGATAAGGTAACGTAAGGAACGGAGCCACCATTTTGGAAATCAGATTCCCTGGAACAGAAACAGTAGAGATGGTAAAAATACATTTCTCCCCTTGACACTTTACAATGAAAAGAGACTCGCCCAACTCAGGGTGACCTTCCAGAGCCTCATAACCAAATCCAAATTCGTCCTCAGTCTTCCAAACCTTATTCACTCTGACACCAAAAATTAACTTCTGCGAAACTATCACTCCAGGAGGCAAATAAGCCTGTTGAACAATGGTATCTCCTACTTGCATGTTCCTGGAATGCTTGCGCCACTCTCCATAGCCCACCAAAATACTCGAAGGAAAAATAGAGTAGTCGAAAAAAGAACTCTCCGCAAATTCTCTCAGTGACCAATTGAAGGGGAACTCAATTGAAGTGTTTTTAGGAACTAGTTCATCCCGTTTGTAAACTGCAACGCTCTTTCCCTTATGCAACTCAAGATACCGATCTAAGTGTTCTTTCTGGTCGCGGAAACCTATAATCATTATATCAGCTTATTTGTTGCCCATACCGTGTATGGCATTGTGCAGTCCGGAACGAACGCCAAAGATCTGTCACCGTAAACTGTTAACTTTCTCCCCTCACCAATTTACGTTGGCACTAGCTAAAAAGCAAGTCAGTGTCCAGAAAACAAACCCCGGGTTGAACAAAAGTCGATATTAGCCGCCATAGAAAGTAAGTATCATTGCAGATATGAATATCTTGACTTTAGGAAATCTGTCACTTCCTCCAAAGTTCTAAGAAAGTAGTCCAAGTCAACTTTTGAGACCAAAATATTTGAACTGTTTAAATTGCTTTTTTCATGCCACCGGTCCTTGATCACAATACTTATGATGTTATCCTTAACATAGTAACAAGTTATGAAAGTGTCCATTGTCTCGTCTAAGGCGAGTAGATGCCTATACCAAATCAAATTGTCAAGCTGTGGAAGTTCTAAGAATTTTTCGTCAAATTCATCAGCAAACTGATTACTTTTTATTATGAGTTCAAATATTTGTGTGTCATCATATCCATTAAATAGTTCTGGATAAAGAGAACTTCTATTTTGGTCTAAGAAGTCTTTAAACTTGAGAACTTTGTAATACCATGTAGGCAAGTAACATACTTCATCTTTGTTGCCAACAATTGTATTGTTAAGAACCATGTGCAAAATGGCCATTTTGCTGTTATCGACATCACTGTACTCCGTAGGGCACTCACTGTACCTTATTGCGAATGTAGATTCGTCTCCGAAAACTAGTGATGACTACATATTGGCGACTAAAGGTTTGAGTATTCGTAAAGCCGGCCGACAGGAATATTGAACAGCATGGACTGGCGGCCGGTTCTGCCAATACCAGGTTGGCTGCAGCGTTATCGTGAGGCGGTAGAGATATGAGGGTTCGCCATTCCCGAACTCTCATAGCTCTTATCAAAGCAATAAAAAGTAATCGAATCTCCATGGTGTGAAACATCTACACTATCTGGATTTTGAGTACAAACAATACTGCCTTTGTCAATTTCAAAAAATACATACTTCCTAAAATACCTTGGGCTTCGAGGATTCCGAATCCCACGATTATCCCGTTCCACCCTAACCTCATCATCACTGTATAATATAGCCGAGTTAGACCCTCCGAATGTTGTAATGAAAACATGAGCGATAAAGCTACTCCCTGAACCAGGAATAAGATAAAATAGAGTTATCAAAAATGGAATAACCGAAATGTACAAACTTAGCTTACGTAACATCCCGCTCGATGCTGCCCTATTGGCGAAAGCAAAAAAGATTCCCGAAATAACAACGAATCCGAGAATGAGAATCTTTGTGGTCCAATATCCTCGAATATATATATCGAAAAAAGAAAAGATAAGTAAAATTAGCAACGCTGAAAACCAAATCTTCCACACTCGCTGAAGTCTAGTTGTGTGTTTAGAATTCAGATGTATTTTGCAAACTGGAAAAAAGACCATCGCAAGTACTAACAATAACGAGAGAAGTGAAAATATATACATAAAATATTAAGGCAATTGCAGCCAACTTGAACAGCTTTGCGCAGGCCGGATCTGATACAGGGTGCGTGCCACCGAAAATTGTTAGCTTTTTTTCACTCATTAATTTACTACGGCACCAGCATAAAAACAAGCCAGTTTTTCACAAACGACCCCAGGGATGCACAACGGCCGTTGCTAGGCGTATGTTAATATGAATCGACCATGTACCTTAACTACCCGCGAATAATTATATAAAATGAAGGCATTCTACGTATCCGTGCAGATTCGCCAACTACATAAATATCATCAAATATAATTTTGCCCTTACCGTCTAGTTTTCTAAAACCATCAATTTGCTCGATTGTAAACAAGTTTCCATTTGCTCTCACATTCGTCGCAATTGTATCCATATTTCTATCAACTACAGTGGTGCTGAACTGAATGATCCTTACAACAAAATCCTTTGGATATCCTTTAAGAATAATCCTTAATCCCTTATTTGCAATTAGCAAGTTGGTTGATACTGTATCTTTATTGATATTGCCAATTCTAACAGCTACTTCAACAGAATCCTCTAAAGTAAATATGGTCTCTAATTCTTTGTTTGACAGAATTTGTACCTTATGAAATCCCTGACTACTAAAAGCCCGACTCGTAAAATGAGCTACGGATGTGAATACTAACACCACAAAAGAAATAAATATGTTTTTCTTTAACGCCATTCATCGCTAAGTAATAAATTATTATATATCGCCTACTGAGCAGGTATTTTCAAAGGCAGGAATATAGATATCCTCCAGCCCGGCTACCTGAAACTAAATTTTAAAAATAAGTTGATGATTTGCACCACGCTATATTATTAACGTCCCGCCCTAGACAAAGCCAAATTGAAATACTAAAGTTGAAACTCGGCTTACGTCAGCCCAGCTTTTACGAATTCCAATAACATACGCCGTTTTGGAAAAATCGGCAACTAATTGTAGTCACCAAAACAAGTGTCAACAAAGTAATCCGGGTCAATAAAATTCTTGATAATTCAAATATGAGTTATCAATATGTTGCTGACAAGGTGGACGGCTTTGTGCAGCCCGGGATTGACACGAAAACCTGCAGCCGTAAATTGTTAAAGTTATTCTTCCAACAGTTTATGGTGGCGCAGGCAGAAAAGCAAGTCATAGTTTTGGAAACGACCCCTGTGTTGCATAACGGCCGATGCTACCAGCAGGCTCATTGGCCCGTTCGAAAATCTTCGTAAATACGCAGCTGATACATTTTACTCAATGAATCTATAGGGTCAAAGTATTTTTGCTTATCATCTTCATGTTTTAGAGTAAATGTCAGCGAGGGATACATGTTTTTCAAACTGTCATTATCCATTGTTAGTGTGTCATTACGTAAAGTATAATTTCCTCGATAAAACTTTCCGCCAAATGGACCCGAATTTAACAGCTTAAACCTATTATCATCAAAAAGTTGAAAGTATACAAAGTTCAGATCGTGGTCAAAGCCTCCAGTAACAACTCGCTTTTTCCCGCCGTCTGTGTCAACCAAATATGATAACAAAAAGAAAAATCCGATAAATGTCAACGCAAGAATCAACGGCTTTGATTTTTCGATAAATGATACTGGTCGACGGTCTTTCAAAAGTCTAAAAAGCCCATAAATTAAAGTACAACCATAAAGAAAATATAGCAATAGTTGTCCTATGCCGAATATAAATAAGGTCTCATTTAATTGAAGCAGGGTCAGAACAGAAATTCCAAAGGCCAGAAGTATAAATATTATCGTATCGCTTCGTTTGAACATTGTAGGGTGTCGATGAACTTTCGGGTAACGTAGACGGCTTTGTGCAAACCGGGTTCATAGAGATGCGTGTCGTCGCTACTTTGTTAACTGTGTTCTCTCAACAATTTACGAAGGCACTGGCATAAAAGCAAGTCAGAATTCTAGAAGTGATCCCAGGGTTGCACATAAGCCGATGCTGGCGACATGCCCCTCGTAATCAGATCCGAACAAGGGATGAATCATCTACCCCAATTTCTAGTTTAGTTTTGTCAAGCCAATCCTTAGCATTCTTTCCAACATATTCTGAAAAGCCCCATCCATCCATTTCAAACTTGTATCTGACAAGACTACGCCTTACTTTCTTTATGACACTGTCTGCCCAAATCACAAATTCCGAAGACTTATTTATGAGCTGCATATCTCTAATAAAAGAAGGTTGAAAATACAAGCGGCCTCGCACCATTTTACCTTCATCAAAGTCACAACGATCGTAGTGTAAAACTGGCAAATCTCTGTCCGCAACTAGCCAATAATCGAACTTCTCAATATGCTCAAGTTCTATTTGACTTAAATCTTGTTGCTGAATCAAATAAACTCTTCTGCCTTCATTCTTGAGATCAATCGGAATTGTGGTTTCAATAGTGCGTACTTTGGATCTATAGTGATAGTACGGTAGAAATACAGTATTACCAAAGGTCTTCAAAGTATTCTCAAAATCCTGATAATCATTTGGATGTAAATAAAAGTTAATCTGTCTTCCCATACCTCATAGTTAGCGGTTAGATAATTGCAGGAAGCGGTTACGGCGTTGAACAGCATGGGCATTCGTATCCTGGCGCTGGTTTGGTCTAGAACCGCTTGGTTTGTTATTGTTTGATGTCCGTCAGACCAAATTACTGAACTTGGGTCAGGATTACAAATGACCAGAACATATTCTGTTTCCCGTATTACACAAAGCTGATGTTTGCTGAAGCTTATCTTCTATTGTCATAAACGATCTCAAACTTGTAAGGCAAATTTTCATTTCCTATTTTCCTCGCGTTTATTTCAGTTCCGTCTTTGTCAATTTGAACTAAATAGTTCTCCGTGTTAAGTCTGTCGTAATCCGGTCTATTTTTTTCTTCCGCGAGATTGGCATGCCTTATAAGAAAGCGATTTGAAGTTAAAACATTATCAAGATTGCTGGTGTCAATTTGAATAATGCTGTCATGTAGAATATAGCTTCCAAAAAAGTATTTTTTTGATGCCCATGCACCACTTCTAATTAAATAAGTTCCGTCATTCTTAAAATCTGCTTAAACACCGTGTCTTTCAGCTTTGATAAGTGATGGCACATTCAATTTTCGTTGGTAATGCAGATAAATCAATACTATCGGAACAAGTGTCAAAACGGAAAAGACGCTAACCCAATACTTTATCAATTTGAAATGTGAAGACGAATTAAAATGCTCTTTTTTAAAGATGCGATAAAAACAGATTAACCAAGCTAATCCTAACCCAACATACAGAAAAATCGCAAATACATTGTCACTGTGATAAGAGGCATACAAAACGTTCCCAATTAAGTAGCTACAATAAACCAGTCCGCCAAAATATAAATATTTAAATGGTATTTTCAATTGTCAAGTACTTTGGATTTGTAGATATAAATTTCAGCCAATGTGGACAGTTTTTGTGCAGCTCGGATTTAATATTGTATGCGTACCGCCTCAAATTAGTTAACTTTATTCTCAAACCAATTTACGGCGGCACCGGCATAATAGCAATTCAGTATTTAATAAACGATCCCTCGGTTGCATAACATTCGATATTAGCGGTCGTTGCTGAATCTAAAGGAATTTAAAATATATAAACTCTCCTGGAAAAAACGATCTGATATTGATTCCTTGCCCCAATGCCTAAACTTTACTTCAACATTGCGTCCACTTACTACGCAATTAGCTATTAGTGTCCGCTGAAAAACCATTAATGTGGAGTCAAAATTATCAGCGTAAATAACAGAGTACTGTTTAGAGTTAATAACCATTAAAGTATCTCTAGCTATTGAAAAATAAAGAGGATCTTTATTGTACTCATCCACATATAGCTTATGGACGCTTTCAGAAATCATTATTGTGTTGTCTAAAGGTAACTTTTCTCTAGGCTGACTGATTGTAATCTCATCAACTGAGTCTTTTGGGTCTCCCTTCCAGTAAAATCCAGACTCTAGAAAAACGGGGAAGTTCTTTCTCTGAAACCTATATTGTTCATAACCACACGACGTGCAATCTGACCAATTAGTCCAAACTAAAACTGTATCATATCGTGACGGAACTTGCAAAATAATCAATCCCAATCCATTCTTTAGCCTTACTGTGTCATTTCGAAAGTTCGAATTCATTGTATATGAAGACGAATTACAACCAAGAAAAAGTAAAGCGATGATCAATATAAAGAAGATTGCACGCATAGGAACTAGCAATGGTAATTAACGTGGACGGTTTTGTGGAGCCCGGGTTTCAAATGGGTTGCGTGCCGTCGCAGATTAGATAATTATTTTCCCAAATCAATTTACGGCGACACACGCAGAAAAGCAAGTTAACGTTTGACATATCACCATTGATTGCACATATGCTGATGTTGTACTTTAGACTCAGCCCCATTTTCGATTCAAAACTCAATATTGTGTATAACACAGTGAAATTTAGGATCGCAACCCGAAACATTACAACCACTTAAGTGAATCTTGCCCTTTTTCGCTTTCTTTAACATCCGTTTACTTGGCAACCCGTAAACCATAGGAATGATATTGTCAGTGTGCCCTCTAATGCATCTTGGCTGAAAATCACTAGAGTAACTATAAGGACATGGTAGAGGATGCGGAAACTGAATCGTCATCTTTACAATGGAACCCTCTAACACACGTACTTCATCTACTGATATAGTCCTATATCCAATTTGTTTGACACTTATGGAGTATACGCCGATTGGAATGGACTCAAACTGAAAATAACCTTGCTCATTTGCATATGTCCTATCAACCACAGAATCTCCTATGTTTAGTAAGACGACTATACCTTGTCTGCTAGCAAAATCACCTACGAAGTCTAGTTTACCCTCAATTTTTCCAAATTGAGGAGCTGGCTTAAAAGTTGCTAAGAAGCATAGAATATAGAAGAGCATTAGAAACTATTAATATGGATTACGTACACCGTGGACGGTTTTGTGCAACCCGGGTTTGATCCAGGGTGCGTGCCGCTGTAAATTGGTTAACTTTACTCTCAAATCAATTTACGGTGGCACTAGCATAAAAACAAGTATACTATACCATTTTTGGTCCGTGTTGCATCACAGCCCATGATGTAGGCGCCTATTGTGATTCAACAAAAATCGGTTGCTGTTTTTGGGGGATTTTTAAGGAATGATTGAAATTAGGAAAGATGGATTTCAATTTTTCCTCGTCACTCAATGGGGTTGAATCCAGAAAATACCAGCGATTTCCACCATCAAGGCTTATTGCCAGTAGGTAAGAATTAGCGATTACAATCCCTCGAGGGACTGACATGGTGAGTGTTTGAGTTACAAATGTATGAATCTCCTTCCCAGCCCTAACACTCTGATCAGTGAGCCCAACCTGAACAGATTTAATAGTATACCCTTGTTCCTTCATTTCGGAGAGGCCTTCATTAATGCTATTAATCATTTTTTGCTCTCCACCCATCATTTGAACCACTTTTGGATATGTATACTTTACTAAAGTTTTATAATCTGAAAGCATAAATGACTCAGCCATCTCAGTTGCCTGCTTCTTCAGGTTAGAGGTATCAAACTTGATACTTTGAGACTGAGATAGTACAGTATTAGATGTAAGAAAACTAAAAACTAATATGGCAAAGAATCTTTTCATTTACTTTGATTAATATTAAATATAGGTGCGTATAACGAGCAGGTATTGCCGATGGTGGGGAATTTTATATTCTTCCGCCCGGAACTGCTGCCTGGCTTTTTGATAAAGTTAAATATTAAGAACTAAAGCTAGGCTTTATTCGTCGAGCTCCGAACCACTGTACAGCAATGTTACCACTGCTGATTGTTCCAATGTCAAGCCCCACTATTGGCAATACTTTTGTTAGCGGCTGTTAATTCCGTCACTAGGCTTTCACTAAACGTCACTTTTTGTGCACTTTGTTCTGTCAGATATCTAAGTAAAGTAGTTATATCGGCGTCATTGTAGTTGCGTCTGTCAATTGTTATAGCGGATTGATCAGAGAAAGAAAGAGCAATATTGTCAGTTAGTCCATTTAAACTAATTCTAGTTAGAGTTTTTATATTTCGTTTTATCAGCCAAACATTATTTATCAGTAAATCATTGTTGTTCACAACAATCGAAATTGGTCTTTCTTTTTCATAAATTCTATTTGAAATTAAGCCGGCAAGTAAGAGTGTCCAAAATAATAACGCTACATATATATCATCTTTATGCCCTACAATGGCAAACACAGTCCAAGTCAGAGTAAGTAGGATTGACGAAACCCCAATATTTTGTTTTTGCTTCCTAATCACTATTTGTCCAGATAGATTTCTCTTTATGATTGATTTTGTCAAGTAAATTTGGTTAATCCCAATTCCAATTGCAATAGCTATCAAAATAAATAATCTGTATGGAATGTTGGTGAAATTAATCACTAACATTAAAACAAAAAGCACGATGGTAATGTAGATATGTCTCATGTTAATAGCCGCTAACGTCTGCTGCTTTGTGCAGCCCGGGTTTCAAACGGGGTGCGTGCCGCCGTAAATTGGTTAACTTTGTTCTCTCAACAATTTACGGCAGCACAGGCATAAAAGCAAGTCAGACATTCACAAACGACCCCCGGGTTGCACAACAGCTGATGTTAGTAGCCGTTCTTCTTTTCTCAATTTCTTAAAACATCAATCTTACTGTATCGAAAAACTTTTCCCGCCTCGTCTTGTCCAACTTTTGACATACTTCTTTTTGGGAAGCCGTTCTCACTCACAATTTGTCCTGTTACTCTTATTTGAACAGGCAAATTCTCTCCATTGAACAAAGTGTCGGCCTGAATTAAATCTGCATTAGCGGGCTCCAACCAGTAATAAATTCTTTTGTCTGGTGTGTCAGTATTCTTGGATTCGCTCCATTGTGCACAAGTACAGGCAATTGCATTGTAGTTTAAAGTTAAAGTTTGAACTTTTGTGTCGGGTTTAAAATTCGGTTTGTCTATGACTTTGATTTTCGTATATCTGAATACTTTCGCTTTCGGCAATGGCTCTTCCATTTCAACAGTTCCTTGAGGGTAATCTTCTCTTTCATAAAACTGCCCTTCAATTTTTAGCCTGTGTCTAAATGGGTCAAAATATATTGGCAAATCCAATTCACTATCTGCAGGTTCAATGTAGAAATGCAAGTCTATAAACTTAATAGTCGTGTCGCTCAGATCCAGGTCTTTTGTCTGTATCCAGTGAGGGCAAGCACAGCCCCAAACTGTATACTCTACTTCTAAGTTCTCAATTTTCCCAGTCAGCTTGTTTGTTGAGTCAGAAATTATTTTTGTGTATATTTTCTCTTGTTTGCTCTGTTGATTAGAAATATCAACTTGATTCTTAGTGTGTGTTGTACAAGAAGTGAAAATGGTCAATATAAGTAAAAGATGTTTCATCGTGCAAGGACCCAAAATGGCTACTAACGGGAAAGGCTTCGCGCTGGCCGTTTACCTAAGTTACAACTTTACTGTCAACATGTAGGCTGGCGAGAAGCCGTTGTTGTCGGCAGTTGCTGTTGCCCCTACGAATTAAGCAGCACGTGTAAGAAAGAATCCAATTTCGTAAATGTTTGATTTACGAAGTTGGATTCTTTCTGGTCAGGCGTATTCCTGAGTGAGAAAAAAACAGAATTTCCATGTGGGAAACACCAGGGAATTGCAAAAATCGCAGGCTAACTTCGATGTTCGTTCGCCTCGACCAATAAACAAGTTTCTTATCGAGGCGATCGATCATCGAAGGTAGCCGTAACACCTTTGCTATTCACTGGTTTTTCCCGCATGCAATATTTTTCTCGCGAAGGAATCGACTGAACATGGGCTGCGAGCGACGCCCAACAGGCCTGCGGCAACAGCAATTGTCGGCAACGAACAGGGCTTGCTGCTGTGCTGGTATTTTATAATATCCAGCCCGGAACTGCAGCCCAATAGAATTATTGAGGATGAAGATAAGAACTATAGCCGAATAGAATTCCGTCTGCCCGAACTGCTGCTGATAGCGAACAAAAAGATGAGGATTTATTCGTCTGCCAGCATAGCAGCAAGCCCCATGTTGGCTGCCGTTAATATTGGTAAACGACTTTTCCTTGTCCGATTATCCCGCCAGTCTTTGCGTCAATGTCTAAATATAAACAGCCATCACAATTGTTTTTGCATTCCCAATAAAACTTGTCGGCTGAACAATAGAAAATTAATTCTAAGTCTTTTCTTTTCATTCCATTCTTTAAAGCAATTTCTGTTGCTGTTGGTCTTGTTATTGTCAATTCGTTGTCAATGAATTTACGGAAAGCAAGTAAATGAAAATTACGATAGTCAATAGCCTTTATGTTAGCGTCAAAGTCAGCTCGGAATGAACTAAGAGTGTCACCCTTGTAAATAAAGTCGTAAAATATTTGGTAGCTTTTTGGCAGTTCAAATAAAGTATCTGATATAGTCCAAACAACGTTATCATATTCAAAACCTGTCGCCCTTTTATTTAAACTGAAATATTCTGAAAACTCTTTGTCACTAACCTGCGTTTTTATTAATTGCTGTGTCAAACGCAAACAACTGTAAAAATTTGATTGTAACTGCTTATTAGAAGTTTTAAGTTTAACAGGTATATCTACGTGTTCTGTTGGTCTGTCAGTTGAGCAACTAACTGCAAAAAGCGTTATCAAAAAAGAAAGAAGAAAAAATATTTTCAATGTCGTTTTGTAAGTGAGATGCTTAATTAGAAGGTTTCCATAATGGCAGCCAACGTCTGGGGCTTGATGCAGCCCGGGCTTGCGCCGCGGGGATCTGTGCCGCCGTAAATTGGTTAACTTTATTCCAAACCAATTTACGGCGGCACTGGCATAAAAGCAAGTATACTATTCCATCTAGGGCCTGGGTTGCATTAAGCCCATGTTGGCGGCTGTTATTCCACTCTCATAATAGGCACAAATTCAAATGGAGGAAGAAACAACTCTTTAATTAGATAAGTTTTTGTGTTTCGTCTGGCAAATAAGATAGTTGAATAAACGCCATCTAATACCGCATTCTGATTAGCTAGTTTCTGTGCCGTTTCAAAATCATTTTTGGACACCAAGGTTAGTAATGAGTCCCGGCTATCTACTTTACGTAGTCCGTTAACTATTCTATCATCTTGGAAACGTACATATTCAACTTCCCGAACTGCAGAGTGCACTCCAATTTGGCGCCATTTTTCCCTAAATGAAAGAGTGTCACTTCCAGAAATCACTATAAAATCCCTAAGACTTGTTTCTACACTTGTTTGATAGACAAGAATTATACTATCCGAAGTATTAAAGTCAAAACCCTTCTCCGCCTTGTATCGAGCGAAGACGCGACTCAATAAGACGCATAGAGAATCAAGATTCTGGAGCGTCTGCATCTTATTTTGCTTTACATCTTTCTTGGTAATTCCCTTCAAATGGCCTGCGCGTCGGATAGAATCAATAGTATGATCGCTTTTAATTGCTTTAACGCCATACCGTTTGAAACTATAAAGAAAACTAGATTGTGGTCTCCCTTGTATTGACAGAAGTAACAATAAGAATGCTAAAAATAATTGCTGTTTTTGCATAGATGAACCAACATTTGAAGCCGCTATGGGAGGAAGCGACAATAGCCACCAACGTTCGAGTATTTGCGAAGGCAGGGGATTCATTGATTGTCCAGCCCAGTACAAATGCCCAATTGAAAATATGTTGTTGAAGTTAATAACTAAAGTTGAACATTGAACGTCGATCCCGAACTGCTGCTGATGCCTGCACATAGCTGATGTTTCATTGTCCAGCCCTGCTTTTGCAAATACTTTTGTTGTAGGCAGCCTTTCTCGTCTACCAATTATTTTGTCGGAAAGCATTGTGGTCCAATTGCACCGCCTCCATACTCTAAAACTACTTTGTCTACATAAAGAATGTACGTACAACTGTCATTGTATTTGCTTTTCAAACTGTCAGGAATTGATTTGTCAAATAAGTTGTAATAGTATTTACCCATACCGCTTCGTTTAAAACCAATATTACAAGGGTCTCCATTTTTTACTGAAATGCAGTTTGCAGCGTCCAATTTTTCTTTAAGGGTAGTTAGTGCTTGATGTGTCCAACCTAACTTACTTAAAAGTGTGTCTACTTTTTTTGAGTTAATTTTTAAATCCCAATTGCTGTCATAATTACCATTTTCGACAACATGAAATATGTCGAGTCGCCTGTTACCGTCAAATTCTATGTCAACCGATTTGTTAGCAGGAACAATTTTGTTGATGTAAACTCTCAATTCTTCAATTTGTTGTGCTTTTTGATTGTAGTTGTCTATCAAGTCTTGCTTAGAATAAAATTCTCCATCGTCATAGAAACTAAATGTTAAAATTGAGTAAACAAAAAAGCCAATGTAAAGAAATAGTCCACTACCAATAACTATTAAAATCCATTTTACTGTCTTCTTCATTTCAAAGTCTTAGGGTATGTCTGATAAGGTTGCCTACAACGTCTGCGGCTTTGTGCAGCCCGGGTTTCATACGGGGTGCGTGCCGCCGTAAATTAGTTAACTTTATTCTCAAGCCAATTTACGGCGGCACAAGCACAAAAGCAAGTTTGCATTTCCGAAACGACCCCCGGGTTGCATAAAGCTGATGTTAGTGGCCGTTGATAAATTTAATACTCTCCAATATACCTAAAGAACGTTCAAAATAGTCTTCCCTAATGGGGCT
>JBASZQ010000104.1:0-2974 GCA_049661025.1 Chitinophagaceae bacterium
GATCAGGATGTCCTGACCCTGCTTCAAAGCTCCTTCGTCCAGCAAGGCCTGTATCGCAAGTTCACCAGCCTGCGGAAGGGCCGCAGCCTGTTCAAACCGCATATCTGCTGGCATCAGGCAGAGTTGCTTTTCTTTGCAGCAGACATACTGCGCAAATCCTCCCCATTTTCCGCTGAGGTCACCAAAGACCCGATCTCCGATCTTCAGGTGTTGTACCGTAGGGCCAACGGCTTCAACAATGCCAGAAATATCTGAGCCGAGGATGGGAAACTTAGGCTTGAAAAATCCGGAGAGCAGGCGGTTGAACAGATTATCTTTCATCATCTCCCAATCCCAATCGTTGATGCTAACGGCCTTTACCGCCACCAATACTTCATCCGCTGCCGGCATTGGTTTGGGAACCTCGGCCGCTTCAAAATGTTGCAACCCGCCATATTTGTTGTAAATGAATGCTTTCATCGTTTTCGATTTCCGCTTTTCAGGGTTTCTTGCCTGAAACTATTGTTGTTGCATCAAAGCCATCTACGTATTGAAGAAATTGTTTTCGATCAATATTATTCAGCATCTTCGGACCATTGGGGGAGATCGACTTCATGATGGGTTCAAAATTCTTTTCCCTGTTATGGTAATGCGAGCTGTCTGGGTATTGGGTGATCAGTATGAGGGTATATTGTCCGGTGGAATCAGCAGAAGTCTGCATCATCTCATAGTTGGAGATGATTTTTTTCTCCAGCGCCATTTTGCGAAAAGCCTGCCAGTTTTCCCTATAGAAATACTCCGCTTCTTTTTGATACTTGCTGTTTATTTTGACGATGTCAATACTACTGACCGTTTGAGCCTGACCTTGATGGGCGAACAATACTACCTGGAAGCAACAGATGAGGGTGGCTAATGCATTTTTCATGATGGTGGTTTAAATGGAAAGGTAAATTGCGAGCCCCTAACATTAAAACCGTTCATCAGAATTTAAATCTTCTTGATTATTTGTTTCTAAGAAATGCATCTTTGGTATCAAAGATTGCGAAGCGTTTGTGAATAATAGGTTTAAAATCCGTAAACCGCTTTGTATTTCCCAGACGCTATTTTTTTCGGAAGATTTTTAACAGTATACCCAAAAACAAAACCCCGCATTTTCTGCGGGGCTGTTGTTGTTGTGCCCAGAACAGGAATCGAACCTGCACTCCATTGCTGAAACCAGATTTTGAGTCTGACGCGTCTACCAATTCCGCCATCTGGGCTGATGGGCAGCAAATGTAGGGAAAATTTTCTCACAACCCAAGTTGACAGGTTGGAGTTTGGGGGGGCGTGCAACCTCCAACCCTCAACCTCCAACCTGCGGATCAATCGCCGGTCACCGTCCGCTTGAGATCCCTCACCACATCCTTATTGAAGTATAGCTGGAAGCCGAGGCTTAGACTAAAGCCCCCATTGCCATCGGCATTTGTGTATTTGGCATAGTTGTAACCCGCGATCCCTTCCACAGCAACGTTACGGTTCAGGAACGCCGCAAATCCCAGTCCGGTCAAAAAGCCGAAACCGGAATTGCTGATTTTAGTGATATCTGTTTTTACGGAATTGGTGAGATAGTCGGCACTCACCACCAGGAATGGTTTGGTTTCGGCTTTACCGAAATAATAGCGCATGAATGGTCCGATGCCGAACTCGTTGGCGCTGACCGTACCTGCTTTAGAAAAATCAAAACGCACATTGCCTCCCACAGCAAGATTGTCGCCCACGAAATAGCCAAAATTGGGATTGAGGCGGAAACTGCTTGCGTTTTTATTGGTAGTAAAAGCCAACTGGCCACCGGCCATGATGGTTCCTTTATCGGTTTGGGCGGAAACTTGTACAGAGATCAAAAGGATAATGACGAGTAGAAAGTTTCTCATGCTCTTTGTTTTCACAAAGATAGTTGATATAGGGTGAGTGTATAGGGTAAGTGTTTAGGGTGAGGGTTTAGAGAAACCCCTAAACACTCTCCTAAACCCTCACCCTAAACACTCACCCTATCTAACTATCTATTCTCGTCTAGCAATTCTTTCTTCTCGATCTTATAAGATCCGATGAGTCCAAGACCACCACCGATGCCGATCAGGGCAAACCAAAGTGCTGGATTTTCTTCATCGTGCAATACATACTTGGTAAGAATATAAGCAAACGCCAATCCTGTACCTGCACCCAGGAGGAGCAGACCGTTCTTAAGGTTGCGATAGGGTGCCGGACGGTTGGCAAATTGTTTCGGGTTTAATCCTTTCTCAATCATTGCCATATTCTCTTTGTTCCGTAAATACACCAATCCAAAAATCATCGCGAAAAGGGAAACGAAAATGAAAATCGGTACTAATACTTCTGGGCCGTGCATAAGATTCTTTTTAATTGTTCTTGTTGTGTTACGAAAGATCTGACTATGGCCGGTAGGAAAAGGTTACAGAAAAAGGCGGTATTTTTTTAAATTGTTGATTATCAATAAAATAGCTAATAGCTACTAGCTAATAGCTATTTTGTGTAACCTTGCCATTTAGGTTAGCGTCTAAGACTACAATAATGAGTTCCGCATCTCCAGACACAGAAGTCATCAGCCGGGTGATCCGAGGGGATCAGCATGCTTATGCGGAACTTGTTCATCGGTATAAAGATTATGTATTTACCCTGGCCCTGCGCTTCTGCAAGAACAGGGAAGATGCAGAAGAGGTGTCGCAGGATATCTTCATTAAAGTGTATCGCAATTTGGCAGACTTTAAAGGAAGCTCCAAGTTCAGCACCTGGCTCTATACCATAACCTATAACACCAGTGTGACCTTTTTACGGAAAAAGAAAATGGATGTTAAGTCGATTGATGACAACCATACCTTCCTGCAACTGGAAAACCAGGAATCTTCATTTTCCGCCAACCAGATGGAGCAGAAATCCAGGGTGAACCATGTGAACCAGGCCATCGGTAAATTGTCTGCCGATGATGCCCAGATCATCACCC
>JBASZQ010000105.1:0-21987 GCA_049661025.1 Chitinophagaceae bacterium
GTTACTATTCTTTGCTTCCATCGCTTTGTGTATTGTTGTTTACCTGTTTTTACCTTCCATGACCTCGCTGACCGTAGTTCCTTTGGTGACCACCCTCGTCAAAGCACTTGATCTGATCTGAAATTACCGCATTACCGCATTACCATATTACCGCATTGACATTGTTCCCTCCCGGGAACATTTTTTTTGCCACCTATCCTCCCCCATTGCCATTGGTTGATGCTCGCCATTCCTTAACATTTTATTGGTAACAATCGGGCTAAAAAGGCGTCTAATAGGAGTAGACGGTTGAAATACAGCTCTTTGAAAATATTCAGTAAAACGTCGAAAAACAATCAAGTAGGCGGGTAATAAAAGGGTTAACAGTTCGTTAATTGAATATTTTTCAAAAATACCACGAAGTGGTAGTTTGAAATGTGTAAACCTTAGACTAACTTTGCAGCGCAAACTGCAACCAACTGCACTACCCGGGGTCGGAATCTGGCCCGATGAAAAAATCGACAATCAGATAAAGCGATAATCGACCATCTATCCCGATTCTAAACCAAACATAGTAATAGGTATTGCATAGTAGTAGTTTTTATATAACTTTGCCATATAGAAAGGAACAATAGAAAGTAAGAAGAACAGAAAATGAAACAAATGATGAACGAAGTGAATCCAAAGGCAGGAACACTTAAACAGACAAATGGAAAAACCCTTCAGAACGTGTCCAGAAAACTAATTGCCTTCGTTCTGATGCTGGCCATCACCTTGCAACCCGCAATGGTAAATGCCGCAACCAATGATGAGAATGGAGACACTTGCTGCTCCGTTGAAAAGAAAGACAGAACCAACAAGTTCGCGAGATTGGTTAAACTGTCGCTCCCATCTGAAAAGATGATCAACAAAGCAGACAGTGACATCACCTCAGCCTTGTACAGATCCCTGAATGAAAACAGGGCCAAGCAGTTCGCCGAAGCTTTTGCGGCCGGTGACACTGAGATCAACAAAGCTTTCGCAGCTGAAACAAGCATCTCCCTTCCTAAGGGTATGCAGGCTGATGAAGTGATGATCGCAGGATTTTTTGCAGAGAACATCGCGTTCACAGGTGATGTAGTTGTTGGAGATGCTGAGATGACAAAAATGTTCAATGCAGCGCACCGCATTCAGTTTGCCAGTGATGCAATTGCTGGTGACGAATGGATGAGCCTTCGCTTTCAGGCTGAAAACATCGCTTTGCCAACCGCAGCGATGATTGCACAGGCTGACGCCGAGATCAACGGTCGTTTGCAGGGCGATAATTCCGTAAGAACATTGGCTATCAAATAAATAATCTGCAGTAGTCAGGTAAATATTCAGTCAGTTGGTTTGTTTTTGGAGCCGGCGATAGCATCGCCGGTTTTTTTGTACCTATCTTTGAAAACTGCAAACCAGGCTATCGCTTCCTGTGCAAACAGGAGGAGGAAAGTCCGGACAGCGTAGGGCAACCCACCGGTGAAGAGCCGGGTTCCGGAAACGGAAACAGACAGTGCCACAGAGAATAACAGCCACCCAAAAAGTGGTGATGGTGAAAACGTGAGGTAAGAGCTCACGCCTTCCTTCGGTAACGTAGGTTGGGGGTAAACCTTGGGTGCTGAAATGCCATGTATAGTAACGGTTGAGGGCGGCTCGTCCAATGCTTCGGCAACGTTACAGGGTAGGCAGATGGATCCTTACGGGTAACCGTTTGGACAGATAAATGATAGCCATCCCGCAAGGGACACAGGATCCGGCTTATGGTTTGCAGTTTTTTTATTTAAAGAAGATTTCAGTGGCCCCAAATCCAAAACTGGGGTGAAACTGGTTCACGAAACTTTTCACTTCTTTTTTTAGGCGCAGTAGGTCATGGATCTCATCCCGCAGTTTACCGGTTCCAACCCCATGGATGATGATCAATTGTTGTTGATGATGTAAAAGGGCCAGTTCATAGTACTTCTCAAATGTTTTCAACTGGAGATCTATGATGGCAGCATTACTGAGCCCTTTCCATTGATCCGTGAGTTTCTCGATATGTAAATCCACCACCGTGCGTGCAGGTTCAAGATGCTGGCGGTTTACTTTTCCATGTTCATAGATACGGAAACCCGCATTGGCCAGTTTTGCGAGATCAGGCTTTTCCTCCTCCACCCTTTCCGGATACTCCTGTAAAAGCTGATACACAAAATGCGCCTCGTGTTTTAACCTGATTTCTTCAATCTTCTGGAAAATCTGTTTTGCCTTTATTTTCAAGCTGGTTTCAACATGTGTTGCAAGCTTCTTATCTGGCACATGGAGTGAGAATTCCACATCAAACCTGGGTGAGTCATTCAATTGTTCAAAAGGAACATCGTGTACATAGAAATCCTGAAGAGGCAAAAGGGTATTCTTTAGTTCAAAACCAAGACTTCCCTGTAACATCAGCTTGTAATGAAAATCCAGGTGGTGGTTCGTCTGGTTAACCAGATAAAGTTTGAAGTATTCCACTACATCATCGTCAAAAACGTCTTTGTCAAACACTGGCAGAAAAGAAAGCCAGATGCCCTCTCCCACTTTATATTTGGGCGCGGCCTTTTCTTTCCTGATCTGATCAACAAAGATTTTGGGCTTTGGCTTCTCTTCTTTGGGCTTAGCTGTAAATCGCTTGAAATATGGAAAATCGATCTGGTCGAGATACACCGGAAAGCGAACGCCATCTACGTCAATAAGCGCCATTTCGCGGTTGATAAAATCCACAATTTCTCCTTCCTCGCCTGAATGAACCAGGATCACTTTATCGCCCTGCTGAAATTTCATATCCTTACTGCGTTTGCCAGTCTGCTTTTACGATAACCGTATAAGAAATAAATGATGAGTCCGATGGCCATCCATCCAAAGAAAACCATCCAGCTCTTGGTTGGGATCTCAATCATCAGATACATACAACACAAAACACCTAACACAGGGATAAGTGAAAAGTTCCTGATAAAAGTATACACGGTCATGATGGCTGCCAGAACCAGGAAGATCAGAAAAAAATATTCCTGATATGATTCTGTACCGATGTTGGATACCGCATCTACAATCCTTGTTCTCCCTAAAAAAACAAAAAGGACAAACAATGCCGGTACAATCCATTTTCCATTGATATACGGCAATTGGAATTTCCCGGCTTCTTTTGGTCTGAATGGCAGCAATAACACGCCGCCGCTCACCAGCACAAACGCGAAAAGTGTACCAATGCTCGTAAGGTCCGTCATGAGTTTATCATCCACAACCAACACCAATCCGCCTACAAGCAATCCGGAAACAATCGTCGCAAACCCAGGCGTACTGAATTTCGGATGAATCTTACCGAATGATTTAGGCAGCAAACCGTCCCTGCTCATTGACATCCAGATTCTCGGCTGTCCGAGTTGAAAAACCAACAACACACTGGTTGCGGCCACTACAGCACTCACGGAAATGATGAAACCGATCTTGGGTAAATTGATTTTGTCGAAAACATAAGCCAGCGGATCCGTAACGCCTTCAAACTCGCTATACTTGACCATTCCAGTGATCACCAAAGCAGTGATCACATAAATGACTGTACAAATCAACAATGAATAGATCATCCCTCTTGGAAGATCCCGTTTAGGGTTGGCACACTCTTCTGCGGTAGTAGAAATGGCATCAAACCCGATGTATGCAAAAAACACTGCAGACACGCCTTTGAGTACTCCCGTCATACCGTTAGGCAGGAAAGGACTCCAGTTGTCTGAGGTGCCTTCTGAAAAAATATACCAAAACCCAATCACGGCTATCAATGCCAGTACCAAAAGTTTCAACATGACCATGAAATTGGCGGAACGCTTACTCTCATGGATTCCGATATAAGCCAATATCGTGATCAATCCCACAATAATAAAAGCAGGCAGGTTAATGATAAAACGGAATCCTGCGATGATGGGTGCATTGCTGTACACCAGTTGATCCACAGGCTTTCCTTCTGCAACAGCCGCGTGATATGCATCCCTGGCCGTTTGGTACCCTACGGTCAACCAGTCCGGCAAATGAATATTCATCGCACGGAGAATATTGTTGAAATATGCGCTCCAGCTGATCGCTACAACGATGTTGCCAATAGCGTACTCGAGGATCAACGCCCATCCAATGATCCATGCAATCATCTCCCCGAAAGTCACGTAGGAATAAGTGTAGGCACTTCCTGACACTGGTACCCGGGAAGCGAATTCTGCATAACACAATGCCGTGAACCCACAAGTAACGGCTGTGATCAGGAAAAGGAATATCACACCGGGGCCGCCATTGTAAGCTGCTGAACCAATGGTTGAGAAAATACCTGCACCAATGACGGCTGCAACACCCATAAAGGTGAGGTCCTTAACGCCTAATACTTTTTTCAATCCGCTTCCATGCCCATCATTCACTCCTTCCGCCTGGTCTTTCAAAATAAGATCCAGCGATTTTTTCCTAAATACCGAGTTTGCCATATTAAAATGGGGTTATGAAAATCATTTATCTCTTTGTACAAGATACTGCGCAAGCCTCATGAGCGGCTGTTTTCGGCTACTCACTACGGCAATATCTTCCAGATGTTGGAAAGCTACGGACAAATACTGATCCTTCAAGGCAAGGGCCCACTGTTCTATGCCGGTTTCCCGAAAAATCTCCAGTACCCTTGGAACCTTATCTGAAGGATTCTCGCGCATCAACATCTTTAACTCTTCCTGACGTGCAGGTGTTGCAGTCTCCAGTGCATGGATCATCAGGAATGTTTTCTTATTGGCCATGATATCTCCGCCAACCTGCTTACCAAATTTCTCGGGATCCCCAAAGGCATCCAGGTAATCGTCCTGAATCTGGAAAGCAATACCCAGATTTTTACCAAACGCATACAAGTGCTGCTGATTACCTGCTCCCGCCCCACCTAGAATGGCACCCATCTGTAAACTCGCTGCCAGCAAAACAGATGTCTTTAGGGTGATCATATGCAGGTACTGCTCCAGGGTAAGGTCATTTAATTGCTCAAAATCCATGTCCAACTGTTGCCCTTCGCAAACTTCTTTGGCCGTAGTATTAAACAATGCGATGATCGATTTCATATAGCCGGGATCGATCCTGTTGAGATGTTCATATGCACCCACTAGCACTACATCACCCGCAAGCAGGGCCGTGGCTTCTCCATGTAATGCGTGCACGGTTGGCTTTCCCCTTCGCAAAGGTGCCTTATCCATGATGTCATCATGGATCAAAGTAAAATTATGAAACAGCTCTATGGCACTGGCCACCTGATATGCGTCGGGTACGATCTCATCAAAGAGTTCATTGCCCATCATGCATAAAATAGGCCGAATGCGTTTACCCCCAAGGGTTAGAAAATACTCACATGGATCATACAGGCTTTTGGGCTGATCCGGGAAATGACGATGGTTGAAATAGGTTTCAAATCGCTGCTGCAGTTCTTCGAATTGGTACATGATGCTAAGTAAAAGTCAATTTTCAAAAGTAAATAACGGCTATTACCTGCGTTTCTTCGCTGGTGGGGTTTTCCCTGCCGGTTTGGCTTTGGCTTTGTGTTTTTCTTTTTTGTCTTTGGGTTTCGGTTTCGCCGAATTACCATCTGCTGCGTCTTCTACATACAACACCCATTCATAGTCAAGCTGACGCTTCGTGAGGTTTGCCGCTACCAGTTTCACCCTCACTTTATCGCCCATCCGGAAACTACGACCACTGCGCCGGCCTACTAGTGCATAATCTTCTTCCACATGCCTGAAATCATCATAATCCAGCAGGCTCTGCACACTTACAAGTCCTTCGCATTTATGCTCAACCGTTTCTGCCCAGAAACCGAAACTGGCCACACCACTCACCACCGCATCAAACTCTTCGCCCACAAACTGCTTCATGAACTCCACTTGTTTGTATTTATTGGCAGCACGTTCACTCTCCATCGCGGCTCGTTCCCGCTCACTGCTGTGCTTACATTTCTCTGCCATTTTTTTGTCGGCCTTCGGCTTATTATCCAAACATTCTTGTAAAACCCGATGTACAATCACATCAGGATAGCGCCGTATGGGTGAGGTAAAATGACAATAGTGTTCAAAAGACAGTCCATAGTGGCCGATGTTCTCCGTTGTATAAATGGCCTTGGCCATGGTTCTTATCCCAAGTTGTTCCAACACATGCTGCTCCGGTTTTCCTGCAACCCTTTGCAACATATCATTGAATGAACTGGCAATGCCATCAGGACTTGAGGTATCAAAATGATATCCGAATTTCTTGGCAAAAGCAACGAAAGGCAAAAGCTTCTCCTGGTCCGGTTGATCATGCACGCGATAAGGGAATGGAACGGGCTTCTTGTTCACCTTGATCTTCGAGACATTCTCTGCCACGGTCTTATTGGCCAACAACATGAATTCTTCGATCAATTGGTGGGATTCCTTGCTTTCTTTTACCACAATGCCGATGGGCTTTCCATCTTCATCCAATTTGAACCTCACTTCCTGGGAGGAAAAATTAATGGCTCCCTTTTTAAACCTCAGCTTTCTAAAATGCTGGGCAAGATCATTCAGGATCAGGATCTCACTACTATATAAACCCTCCTTTGTATCAATGATCTTTTGCACATCTTCATAAGTGAACCGATGGTTGGAATGAATGGCAGTGCGCCCGATCCAATATTGCTTCACCTCGCCTTTGACCGTAACCTGGAACACGCATGAAAAAGTGAGCTTGTCCTCGTGTGGACGAAGTGAACAAAGCTCATTCGAAATTCTCTCCGGAAGCATAGGAAGTACACGGTCCGGCAAATAAACCGAAGTTGCTCTTTCAAATGCCTCTTTGTCCAGTTCCGATCCTTCTTCCAGATAATGACTGACATCTGCGATATGTACACCTATTTCGTAAACACCTGATTTGAGTTTGCGGAAACTGATGGCATCGTCAAAATCCTTGGCATCAACAGGGTCAATGGTAAAGGTCAGGATATCCCGTAAATCTTTTCGCTTTGCAATCTCTGCTGAGCTGATGACATCAGGTAGTCTGTGCGCTTCTTCCAGGGCGTCATCGGAAAAATTCAATGGGAATCCGCTACCCACCAGAATCTCTTTCATGGCCATATCGTTCGTATCCCTGTCGTCAAGCACACTTACTACTGCGCCATGCGGATTCTTGTCCGCCTTATTCCATCCCACAAATTTTACGACCACCCTATCGCCATCCTTAGCATTATTCAGTGATTGCGTGGGTACATAAAAATCGGGGACCTTCCTGCTTCCATCTGCAATGAAAAAAGCAAAGTCCTTGTTGGCTTCAAGCCTTCCGATATATTCAGTTTGCTTACGCTCCAGAACCTCTGTAACTATGCCTTCAGAACGGCTCCCCCGGTCTCTTGTAATTACTACCCTTACTTTGTCGCCGTGAAAAGCCCTGTTGATATCCGATGGTCTGACGAGGATATCTTTCTGGAGGTTTTCAACGATGACGAATCCCATTCCGGAACGGGTGATATCCAGTGTTCCCACATATCCCTCTTCCGCACGGTGTTTCTGTTTCTTCGGTTTTGCTTCTTGTTTTTTTCCCATCTGGATCAGGTTTGTCTGTTTGACGCTGCCGTAAAGTTTGAAATGAAATTACTGATTAATGCCTGAAACACCTTCTCTCCCTCAAAGAGGAAGTGAATGGAGATCGGCAGAACGTACATCGGCATTTCCCTTAGTTCATGCCTGAACTTAACCAACCGAACAGCATCTTTTTCCGTAGTGACCATCAATTTGCCGGGTCCACGCATGTTTTCATAACGGTGATAAATATCCTTCAGGTCATCGATACTGAAAATATGGTGGTCGTTGAAAAACATAGCCTCATAAGAACTGCTGTTGTCTTCAATGAATTTCGTTAGTGGTCCCGGATTGGCAATTCCACACACCAGGAGAATCTCTGCTTCTTTCGATAAGTCACTCGGACTTTGCCTTACGATATGATAGAGCCTGCCATAGTGAATACAGGTGAATAACACCGTCTGGTGAGGCAGTGGTTTAAGTTCCTGGATGATCTGCTGTTTCTCCATCTCGCCAAGATCCTTGGGGCACTTCGTCACAATGATGATCTGTGCTCTTGCTGCGCTGGAGAGATTGTCCCGGAGGTCTCCGGTTGGAAGATAAAAATCCCTGGTGTAAAGATTGCTGTAGTCCGTCAGCAAAATATTGAAACCCGGCGTGATGGCACGGTGCTGAAAAGCATCGTCCAAAATGATCAGTTGCGTGTCTGGCCTGTCATAGAGTAATTGAGGAACGGCTACAATTCTTTCCTCCCCAACAGCCACGGCAATGTCAGGATGTCTGAGGTGAAACTGCATGGGCTCATCGCCAATTTCAACAGCGGTGGTGGTATCGTTTGCCAAGAGATAGCCTTCGGAACGTCTTTTGTAGCCTCGGCTGATGGTCCCTAAACGGTATTGCTGTTTCAGCATGTTCACGAGGTAGTCTACCATCGGACTTTTCCCGGTACCACCTACACTTAAATTCCCGACATTGATGATGGGTAAGTTAAACGATGTGGATTTCAGCCAATGTTGATCATACATGAAATTCCGGACACGCAGAATCAGGCCATACAATAAGGCAAACGGAAACAAAAGAATCCTGAAACTGCGTAGAAAAAAAGTATTAAAATTCATAAATCCGTTCAGGTGTTATACAATAGGTCAAGGGTATATCCCAGTTGTCTGCATCCTCTATTTTATCAATCGGCGGGAAAAAAGACAGTCCGATTTTAATCACATCAGACCGGCATTCTGCCAGAAACCGATCATAGTAACCTTTTCCATATCCCACACGGTTCCCTTTCTCATCAAAAGCAAGTAAAGGCACAAACACGAGATCCATTTCAAGAGGATCAATCAATTCACCTTCCACCGGTTCCAGGATACCTAGCTCGTTTTGTACATATTCTGTTTGGTAGTTCACCAAAACATGAACCATGGTCTCTGGGTCCATCACCTTCGGAACAATGATCCTTACCCCGGGATTTGTAAATTCAAGATACCGAATCAGCGGTTGGGGATCGGGTTCTTTTTTTTCTTCGATGGGCAAAAAATGATGTACCGCATTAAGAAATGGCAGTTCTGTCTGTTGAAAACGGATCAGCATCAGGTCTTTCCATTTCTCCATCTGCGCAGCACTGATCTCTGCACGTTTACCCCTGAAATATTGCCTGGCCTCTTTTTTTGTCATAGCATCTGTTTCAGGGCTGGTGCAATGCGCCTTGCTTGTTCCTGTACAAATGACCGGTCCGGTAGATCTGCCCGGGGAATGGAGCCGATCCTGGGGAATCCACTCCATTGTACGATCTCTTCTTCATATTTAAGATACTGATCATTGAATATCCAGCCCGCCACATCGGCACCCATATCCTTCAGCACTTTTGCAGTAAGCAGCGAATGGTTGATACTGCCCAGGTAATTCCTGCTGACGATCACCACGCGGGCTTCTAAATCCCTGATCAGATCCGCCACAAAGTAATCATCCCCCAGAGGCACCAATAGTCCACCGGCACCTTCAATAACCAAATAATCGTTCTCATCCGGTAGCTGACGGTATGCGGCCAAAATGCGCTCCTTCTGTATGGTCATCTTTTCTTCCCTGGCAGCAATATGTGGTGAAGCAGGCATACGAAGCATGTACACCTCCGAAGCAATACTACTTTTTGTATTGGACAGCATGGACCTTACATCATTGGCATCGGTCCCCTGATCAAAACCTGCCTGTATGGGCTTCCAATAGTCTGCCTGAAGGGCTTCCGTTACAATGGCACTGACGAGGGTTTTGCCCACGTCCGTCCCTATTCCTGTAATAAAGATCGGTTTCATGCAGGCCGGTTAACAAAAATGGTGAAGATGGTAGTACCATATTTACGCTCGGTCCGGTAACCGGCAAAGGTCTTGTAATCATTGCGCGGCGTGTGTTCCAGAATGAACCAACCGCCTTCTTTCAAAAGACCTTTATCAAAAATGATTTTGGGAAGATCATCAATGTTGGTTAATGCATACGGAGGGCCGGCGAAAATCAGATCGAATTGTTCAGAACAAGTTTCCAGAAACCTGAAAACATCCATCTTGATCAACTTCACATGCTCCATACCTAATGCGGCCGATGTCTTTTTGATAAATTCAAACATCGCGGGATCCTTTTCTACGATTGTCAATGAAGCGGCTCCCCTGGATGCCAATTCATAACTGATGGCGCCAGTTCCCCCGAAAAGGTCCAGCGTGTGACAGGCCGTAATGTCCAGATTATTCTGGATGACATTGAACAGTCCCTCTTTAGCAATATCTGTAGTGGGCCTGGTAAACGGCATATTTCCCGGAGGATTGATGCGCCTTCCACCCCATTCACCTCCTATGATTCGCATAACGCCAGCGAGAAAATGGGTGAGAAAAAATGCTGTGGATAATTATCGAATGCGAAGTCGTATTGAAACTCTACCGGCCTTGTATCCAGTTCCACATGCATAAAATACTTCTGCACTTCAGCGTACATGGGGCTTTGCGTTTCAACCAGTCCACTGATCAATATGGGCAAGGTTTCCTGGTTCAGGTTCCATTGGTTATTCAAATTCAACAGCCACCAGGCCACGTCTTCCGGCGTGTCATAGTCATAATGCTGGATCAATTGCAGCTGTTCATCTTTCCAGAGTGCAACCACAATATGCGAAGGGTATAAGGCTAACTCCATCACAGTAGGCAGATGGTTTTTCTTAAACTTTTTCTTGATCCAGCCCGTATTAAAGTGTAAAAATGAAGCGTTTGGAAATTTCTCAGCAAGCATTTCATGCATGCCCGAGATGCTTTCATACACATGGCGTGCACTAATTTCAGGAACATTGTCAAGCATGGGAAATCCGCCATGCAGATCCCCGTTCACTTTTTCAAGCCACTCCCCTGCATGGTCCGGAGAAAAAAACAGATCGGGGATCAACAACCCGCCAGCACCATGATAAAAGATGTTGACGTTTGCATAATTCATTTGCAGAAGGGTGTGGTTTGCGAGTAGCTGAGAAACGCCTTCCTGTTGTTGTTCCTTAAACTGATAGTACTCCAGCCCTACAAACTCCTTTGTATCGATGATTTGAACGGCAAAACAAAAATGATTGTTGCCCGCATCAATGATCAACCTGCATTGGTCAAACTGCAGCGTCCTCGTTTGCTGGGGCGTTATTTGAAAAGTAGGATGCACGTTGTTGTTTTTGATGGGCCGTCCGTAAGGACAGCAACTGCCGCAAAATACGGTTTTTCTGCGGGTAAAGGCGTAGGTTTGCAGGCTTTATGGCTGGAAATAACAGTGGATCGATGGACCTCCGCATGGGTATTACCAGGGCTCATATTCTGAAACTTGCCCTTCCCATTTCTGCATCTATCCTTGTTCCACAGATCAACTTCTTCACCAATAACATTTTCCTTGGTTGGCTGGGTAAGTCGGAACTCGGCGCTGCCGGTGTCACAGGTGTGTATTACCTCATTTTTGGTGCGATCGGCTATGGGCTGAACAATGGACTGCAGGCTTTGATTGCCCGACGCGCAGGTGAAAATCGTCCGGAAGAAATCGGTAAATTATTCTCTCAGGGAATTCGTGTAGCCATGGGCATTGCCCTCATCGGCATCCTCATCACATGGTTCATTGCGCCATGGATTTTTGAAAACGTGTTGCGTAACCCTGCGGATAAAGAACGGATCATCTCTTTCCTGAAAATCCGGATCTGGGGTCTTCCATTTTTATATATCTACCAAATGCGCAATGCGCTGCTGGTGGGCACCAACCAGAGCAGATACCTGGTGATTGGCACCCTTGCGGAGACCCTCACCAACATTGTTCTCGACTATGGACTGATCTTTGGTAACCTGGGCATGCCAGAGTTGGGCTTCAACGGTGCAGCGTACGCGTCTGTGATTGCCGAAGCTACCGGTATGCTGGTTGTTTTAGGCGTCATCCATCTGAAAGGATTTGGGGAAAGATTTCACCTGTATAATAAAATCGGGTTTGATAAAGAGGCCACACGACTCTTGCTTGTGCAGTCTTCGCCCCTTATTTTTCAGTATGCCATCAGCATTATCAGTTGGGAATTCTTTTTCATTCTGATTGAGCGCAATGCGATGCATACTGACGATCTTGCGGTATCCAACACGATGCGTAACATTTTCGGTTTGTTCGGGGTCAGCACCTGGGCTTTTGCCGCCACCAGCAGTACCATGGTCAGCAACATCATCGGACAAAAAAGACATGAAGAAGTCCCGAAGCTTGTACTACGGATTGTATCTATCAGTACAGGTATTGCAATAGTGGTTTGTGCTTTGCTGAATATTTTTGACCGGGAGGTGCTGAGTATTTTTAATACCGATGAAACCTTTATCCAACATGGTTTACCTGTGCTCAGGGTTGTTTCCTTTGCCTTGATCCTGATGTCTTTTGCCACCATCTGTTTGAATGCAGTGATTGGCACGGGAAACACCAAGGTGAATCTTGCCATTGAATTCTTCACCATCATTTTATACTCAGCCTACGTGTACCTGGTCATGGAAAAATTCCAATTGGGGATCACCTGGGGCTGGGGATCGGAATGGATCTATTGGACATCGATTTTCACTTTGTCTTTTCTATATCTGCGGAGTGGGAGATGGAAGCAGAAGGAGATTTGAGTTGGAAATCAGACATTCAAACATTCAGTAATACAGGCATTCAAAAGTTGACATCCAGGGAGGCTGGCAAACAAAAAAGGGATCCCGGCATTCCGGGATCCCACTTCAGATTTTCTGTATTACAGTATGATTGTATGCCTGTATTCCACCTCAAGCTTCTTTCGCTGCAGCTGCTTTCTTCTTCTGGCCTTTTGGCGCAATCACCATCAGCATCCGCTTGCCTTCCAATTTAGGAAGCCCTTCCGGCTGGCCAAATTCAGCAAGACGCTCTGCAAATTTCAACAGCACCAATTCACCACGTTCCTTGAACATGATGGCACGGCCCTTGAACTGCACATATGCTTTTACTTTATTTCCGTCTTTCAGGAAGTTTTCTGCATGCTTGGCTTTGAAGTCGAAATCATGATCATCCGTTCCTGGTGTGAAACGGATCTCCTTTACCTCGGCGGCCTTTGATTTGGCCTTCATTTCCTTTTCCTTCTTCTTCTTGTCGTAAAGGAACTTATTGTAATCAACCACTTTACAAACGGGGGGATCTGCATTAGGCGAGATCTCCACCAGATCGAGTTGTTGTTGTTGAGCGATGCGCATCGCGTCCTGAATGGAATAAACGCCAACTTCAACATTGTCGCCCACCAGCCTTACCTGGGGTACGCGGATGAAATGGTTGATCCTGTGTTCGGCCTCCCTACGTGGAACGAACCTACCTCGTCCACCAAATGACCTGTTTGGTAATGCCATAAATGATTGTGCTTATGTCACAGCCGGCAACTGGAGTGATAAGCGATGCTTGATTTTATTGATTCTGATGATTAATGCCGTTCTTCAATTTCGAGCTTCAAATTACTAATTATTTCGGAAATGTCCTTTGTACCTTGATCGCCAGCCCCTTGTTTACGTACGGCTACCATCCGCTCGTTCATTTCTTTTTCACCGATGACGAACATATAAGGAACCTTCATCAATTCTGTATCGCGGATCTTCTTCCCGATTTTTTCATTCCTATCGTCCAATTCTGCACGGATATCCGCTTTCAGGAGCATCGCCAGCACTTCTTTTCCGTAGTCTGCGAATTTATCACTGATCGGCAGGATTTTCACTTGTAAGGGCGACAGCCATGTGGGGAATTTCCCAGCATAGTGTTCCAGCAGGAAGCCAATGAATCTTTCGTGGGTCCCCAAGGGCGCCCGGTGGATGATCAACGGCGTTTCTGCCTGGTTGTCTTTATTGGTAAAGTTCAGTTGAAAACGCCTCCCCTGAGCAAAGTCCACCTGGTTGGTGGCCAGGGTAAACTCGCGGCCGATGGCACTCCAGATCTGCACATCGATCTTTGGTCCATAAAACGCCGCTTCATCCTGCACTTCCACAAATGGTGTGTTGGTGCGGATCAGTACATCCCTTACAAGCGCCTCCGTTTCCTGCCAAAGCTCCGGCTCGTTCACATACTTCTGACCCAGTTTGGCGGGATCATGAAGGCTAAGGCGCATTACGTATTTTTCTACCCCGAAGATCTTAAAATACTTCAGGTACATATCGTTCACCGCTTTGAACTCCTCGTAGAATTGTTCCTTGGTACAGTAGATGTGCGCATCATTCATATGAAGGCATCGCACCCGCATCAGGCCAAACAATTCACCACTCTGCTCATACCGGTAACAGGTCCCGTACTCAGCCAGGCGTAACGGCAGCTCTTTGTAGCTTCGGGATTCCGCGGCAAAGATCTTGTGGTGGTGCGGACAGTTCATCGCCTTCAGGTAGTATTTCTGGCCGTCCAGCTCCATCGGCGGATACATGCTATCCTGATAGTAGGGCAAGTGACCGGAGGTCAGGTACATGCTCTCTTTGGCGATATGAGGCGTAACCACACGCTTATATCCTGCCGCCTGTTCTGTTTCTTTGGCCAGATTCTCCAACTCCTCAATGATAATGGTACCATTCGGCATCCAAAGGGGCAAACCAGGACCTACATCATCGTCCATGGTAAAAATGCCGAGTTCCTTACCCAGCTTACGATGATCCCTTTTCTTAGCCTCTTCCAGCATCTGCAGGTATTCATCCAGTTCTTTCTGGTTTGGGAAGGTTACTCCGTACACACGGGTGAGCATCTTGTTTTTCTCATCACCTTTCCAATACGCACCGGCAACGCTGGTGAGTTTGATGGCCTTGATCAATCCTGTATTGGGAATATGCGGGCCGCGGCAGAGATCTGTGAAATTACCCTGCGTGTAGAACGTGATTTGTCCGTCATTCAGACCCTGCAGGAGATCCAGCTTGTATTCATCCCCTTTTTCGGAGAAATACTGGATGGCCTCCGCTTTGGGCACTTCCTTTCGGATATAAGCATTTCCCTGGCGGGAAAGTTCGATCATTTTTTTCTCGATGTCCCTCAGCTGATCTTCGGACACCGAAGTGCCGCCGAGGTCCATATCGTAATAAAACCCTTTTTCAATGGGCGGACCTACCCAGAATTTAACACCAGGGTAGATGGATTCAACTGCTTCAGCAAGCAGGTGGGCAGATGAATGCCAAAAGGTTGATTTACCATCTGCATCATCCCAGCTCAGGAGATTGATGGTGGCATCACTGGTTAAAGGGCGAGTGGCATCCCACACTTCACCGTTTATCTTAACGGCCAGAACCTTTCTGGCCAAACCTTCTGAAATGGACTTGGCCACTTCCATTCCTGTTACACCTTCCTGGTATTCCCTGACGGCACCGTCAGGAAAAGTAATTTTTATCATCTTTTTCGGCTGGGAGCTATTAGCCATTAGCTATTTGCTAGTGGCGGTTTCTCCGGGGTTGCAAATTTAACGATGTTTTTGTCTCCAGTGACCGTAATTGATGATAATTTGCCGTTATGAAACGATTTGTACTGCTGGCCGTCCTGTTTTTGCTGCTGGGGAAGGCAGATGGACAATCCATCAGTGGCCAGTGGAAGGGCGGTTTTAATAGTGGCGGAAGACCGGATGCGAATGGCCAAACGCAATACGTACTTGAGTTGGAAGTAAAAGGCACCCAGGTGTCTGGCTATTCATATACCTATTTCGCAGGCTATGAAAAACGGTACTATGTGATCTGCCGCTTAACGGGCAGTTACGATAAGAAAAGCAAATCGCTGGAAGTAACCGAAGTTGAAAAAGTAAAGGCCAACACCCCTCCCGATTTCCTCGATTGCCTGCAGATTCACTCTTTGACCTATATGAAAGGAACGGATAGCAGGGAGGTACTGGTTGGAAAATGGAAACCGGCGAGACCACAAGACAATTGCGGTACCGGTGCCACCGAACTTGAACGCAAAGCACTGGTTAAAGTGGTTCCAAAAACCACACCGCCTTCAACGGCTTCCAGAAGCAATCCCAAGAACAGTACGGGAACGGCGAAAACCACAACGCCTGCACCTAAGACAAGCAGTACTGCGAAGACAACTACACCTGCACCTAAGACGGGCAGCACAGCCAAGACCACAACACCTGTGCCTAAGACGAGCAGTACAGCAAAAACAACAACGCCAAAAACAACCACACCAAAAACAACAACGCCGCCAGTAGCGGAAGTCACCAAAAAACCAGAGACTATAGAAAAAAATCTACCCAGCATTGAAAAACCAAAGGCGCCGTCTACCATTCAGCAGACCACAACCAAATTGAACATGCGCAGCAAGCAAGTGATCAAAACCGTTGAAGTTGAAGCCAGTAGTTTCCGGGTAGATCTCTACGATAACGGTCAGATAGACGGGGATACCATCAGTGTGTTCTATAACGGAAAACTGATGGTATCCAGGCAACGCCTGAGTACTGAACCCATTTCTATTCAAATCACACTTGATCCGAACAAAGAAGATAATGAGTTGGTGATGTTTGCGGAAAACCTGGGCACCATTCCGCCTAATACTGCATTGATGATTGTAACGGTGGCGGGTAAACGATATGAAGTGAATATTTCCTCTTCGGGACAAACTTCAGGAACCGTGAGGTTCAGGTTGGCAAGTGCAACAATACGATAATACGGCAATGTGGCAGTGCGGTAATGCGGGAATGTTTATCTCCGTAAACGTAAGAGCTTAGTCAATAGAAAAAGTAAGAACAGCAAGACAAAAATTCCGGTGATCACGGGTAAGGCAATGGCCATGACGGACTGACCCAGTGCGAGTCCGTGCTCGGCAGTGGCCACAACAGGATTTCCTACGCCAGCCGTGGTTTTGGTGGAAGCAAGTCTCAGTATAGAGGTACCCATCTGGATGATACCGGCACTTCCCCCACCTACCATGATGCCCGTGACCCATTTCAGTAAATCCTGATCAATGGGCAGCACAGATGTTGTGAGCAAAGTGCCGGCAACCAGCGCCAGCGGTGTAGTGATGGTATCCAGCAAATTATCAACCACCGGAATATAGTAAGCCGCAATCTCAACCACAGCAGCCGTCCCGAAACAGATTAGCGCATATGTGCTGCCCATCCATTGGAAATGGTCAGTCAAAGGAATCCATCCAAACTTTCCTGCAATAGACGCAATCAACAGAGGAATAAACACCCTGTATCCTGCACTTGCGCTGAGACCAATTCCAAGTAGTATTGCTGCAATCATATGATGCTATTAGCTAGTAGCTATTAGCTATTTTTTTCTAGGCATTTTTTCATCTCGCATAGCCGCATTGTACACAAACGCAGCTACAATAGTTGAGATCTGCTTCAGATCGTCTTCAATCAGGTGATCATAACTGTCCATGGTAGTATGGTGCGTGCGGGTGCTGTACTCAATCGGATCCTGTATGAATTGAAATCCCGGAAGTCCTGCATTCTGGAAGGAGATATGATCCGTTGACCCGGTGTTGTTCAGCGTAACCGTAGATGCGCCGAGGTCTTTAAAGGGCACCAGCCATTCTTTAAAAATAGCCGCGGCTTCTTCACTACCCTGCGCATAGATTCCCCGAACTTTTCCGGTACCGTTATCAATATTAAAATAACAGGAAAATTTCTCGTGTGGCGCCAGTGGTGTCTTCGCATCGCCAAATGTATTCTTTACATAGGCCCGGGATCCTAACAACCCCTGTTCTTCGCCGCTCCAAAGCGCAATACGAATGGTGCGACGAGGCTTAATTCCCAGTTGTTTGATGATGCGCATCGCTTCCATCATAGAGGCTGATCCTGCAGCATTGTCGGTGGCTCCAGTGGAACCCTGCCAACTGTCCAGGTGCGCACCCAGCATCACGATCTCATCCTTTAGTTTCGGATCCGTACCGGGTATTTCAGCTACAACATTGTAGGAAGTAACTTCTGCTTTACTACTCGTCACTTGTACATCCACGTCTAACTTAACAGGAACTCCTGCTTTGCTAAGTCTGCAAAGACTCATGTAATCTTCTGTGCTGAGCACAATATCCGTCATGGCATCCGCTGAATCTTTATGCTGCGCATTGCGGGTAGAGCCTTGTACAAAGATGGTTCCATCATGCCCTCTTGGGTTTACGGAGAACATCCCCAAAGCGCCTTCCTGCTCAGCCATCGCCCTTACTTTATTCATAAAGCCCTGCGTGCCGCCCATATTACGCATGAAGGCTTCGCGTTGCTGCCGTTGTGCCGCAGTATCCGCAGGCCTTGGTGTAAACGCAGCCATCTTCGCCAGCTCCTCATCGGTATATCGTGCGGCATCCGCTTTGAAACTTTGTTTATACACATCATCCCTGCCGAAGATTACCATGCGGCCTTTCATCTTTGCTCTCAGTGATTCTAATTTTCCAGAATCGGCAGGATCAATCATCAACAGCTCCACAGACTTCATGCCATTGGTTCCTCTGGTCCAGGTTTTGGGAAATGCGATCAGCGGGCGATAATACGGCGCCGTCATCGCTACATATGATTTTTCGAGATTCCAACTTTTTCCAAACTCGCCCCAGGCTTCCAAATGGGCATTGTCTATCCCCCAAGCCTTTAATTGCTTAACTGCCCATTCAGCAGCACGCTTGTATCCGGGAGAATTGGTGAGGCGAGGACCAGCTACATCTGTGAGGTAGAAAGCATGATTCATCACTTTTGAATTGCTCATACCCTCCGTTTTGATCCTGGCGATCGTGGCTTCATCGATCTTTTCCAGGCGAACGGTTGTTTGCGCCATCGTACCTAAAGAGATGGCTGTACTGATCAGCATGGTACTCAAAATTCTCATGACAGTTGGTTTAGGTCATGAAGGTACAATTCACGCTGAACAATCAAAACTTGAAATTCCAGGTCACAGAGGGAATGATCGGAAACAGGGAAACCTGCTTGGCCTGCACTTGCAGCGTGCCATCCAGTGCACTGCCTTCCTGGTCAAAATAGATGAAATAGGGATTCATCCGGCTGTATACATTGTAGATCGAAAACACCCAACTGCTCTTGAATTTCTTTTGGGAATAAGGTTTGGGCGTATAGGTGGCGGAAAAATCAATCCTGTGGTAAGGATCCAACCGGTACTGATTAATAGAACTGAATTGTTGCGCCAACACGCCCTCCACCAGGTAAAACCGTTCAGGGAGGGTTAACGCATTACCTGTGGCATATACAAATACGGCCGACATTTTCCACTTCGGATTCAATTCGTAAATACCAACCACAGAAAGATCATGTCTACGGTCATACTTCGCAGGATACTTTCTTCCTTCATTGAGGTTTGGAAATTGCCTCCATGTGTAACTCAGTGTATAGCCGATCCAACCTGTCAGTTTACCTCTGGCCTTGTTGATGTAAAACTCGGCACCATAACTCCAGCCCTTCCCAAACACAAACTCCTCTTCCGGATCCCGGATGGAAGGTGTGTATCCCTCTTTGTATTCAATTTGGTTATCCATCTGTTTGTAATAAAGTTCCACAGAGGTTTCAAACATATTATCACTGAAATTCCTGAAATATCCTGCGGCATACTGCCAGCTGATCTGCGGTTTTACGCGAAGGGTGCTTGGTACCCAAACATCCGTAGGCAGTGAAGTACCCGTATTGGATACAAGGTGTATATACTGCAGGTTCCGACTGACGGAACCTTTAATAGATGATTGATCATTGAGGGCATAACGAATGGTAAATCTTGGTTCCAGTCCACCATAGTTCTGCACTTTCTGCCCCCTGCCATAGACCGTACTATCTAGTTTATTGCCATCCGCATCACGGTCATATGCGGTGTATGCACCAATTTGCTGGAAGCCGCTGAAACGAAGGCCTGCATTGACTTTTATTTTGTCCGAGATGTCCCAGTCGTCCTGCACATACACCCCAATTTCGTGCGCAAATTTAGCCTGCGCGTTGTTGGGCTCAAACACAACAGTATCCTGCTGACCTGTAACAACAGATGGTGTAAACCTATGGAAGGTATACTGCCCGCCAAATTTCAGTTTGTGTTTTGTGGAGGCATAAAAATCGATATCCGATTTCACCCCGATGTCCCGGATACCACTATTGAGGGTGACATCGAAATTATCCTGCCGCGCAGAAAAAGAGAATTTGTAATCGTTGTACAGAACCGTTGTATTTGCAAACAGTTTCCGGTTGAATACATGGTTCCACCTAAGTGTTCCCGTACTGTTTCCCCAAGGTATGCCGATGTCAAGGGAACGGGCACTGTTACGGAAATCAAATACATCGCGCCCAAAATACCCAGAAAGGTATAAACGATCTTTTTTAGAGATGATGTAGTTCATCTTCATATTCATGTCGTAGAAGAAATACCCAGAACCATAAAACGAGCTCGTTTTAGGCACAAATGGTTTCGCTAAAATATCTACGTAAGTGCGGCGTCCGGAGAGCATAAAGGAAGCCTTGTCTTTGGCGATGGGGCCTTCCAATGTAAAGCGGGAAGCGACGGTGCCTATGCCGCCCTCCACATGATAGTCTTGCATATTCCCGTCCTTCATCGAAATGTCTAGTACAGAACTCAAGCGGCCACCATATTGTGCTGGCATACCTCCTTTGATCAGGCTTACATTTTTGATCGCATCACCATTAAATACAGAGAAGAAACCAAAGAGGTGACCGGGATTGTAAACAACCGCATCATCTAGTAAGATCAGATTTTGGTCTGGTCCCCCTCCCCTCACGTACAAACCACTATTGCCTTCTCCGGCATTGCGGACACCGGGCAGTAACTGCAATGCCTTCAACGGATCAACTTCGCCGAAAATGACGGGCAGGGAGCGGATCTTATTCATGGACAACTCGAGCTTACCCATCTGGGCATTCTTGATATTTCCATCCCGCCGTTTGGAGGAGATCACGATTTCCTGCGACAAAGATGATTTAGCCAACAATGCGATGTCCAGATCAGCATTTCCATGCAAAGACACAGGTAGTTCTATAGGAAGATAGCCTACAAAGCTGGCCACCACGGTGTATTCGCCTTCGGCCAGAGTGATGGAATAAAAGCCGTAGGTATTGCTGTTCACGCCCTTGGATTCACCCTTGATGGAAACAGATGCACCAATAAGCGTTTCGCGGGAAAGGGAATCCCTTACATAGCCACTCAGGGTATATTTCTGTTGGCTGAAGCCAACTGCGCAAACCAACATCGCCAATACCAACAACCGATAATGCTTCATATCTTATTTCGCAAAATGAATAGAATCAACCACCTCGCCGCAATGCAACATACCTGAAGCATATTTGGGATGTTTGGTACCCAGATAAGGATTTACAATTTCTGCTTTATCGCTGATCCAGAATCCCGAATCGTTATCGTTGAATGCCATCGGGCAAACCTGGTAATAGAGTTTCTGACCGTTGTATTGCACGGCTTGCAATAGAGGATACAGGTTATCAGTGATCATGCTAAACTCCCGTCGTTTCTCATTGATATCCATTTCTTCTGCAAGTGCCATGGACTCGGCCCTGATGGTACCAGAAAGATCGAGAACGGTGGTGATGAGTGTAGAATCCGTGGTGCCAGAGAAATCAAGACTATCTGCTGCCGTGGCAAGCGTCATTGCGTGCTTATTGGCAAGCGCGGTATCCCAGTTCACCAATGCATCGGCCAATTGAAAATAAGCGGTGGCCATCTCAGCAACTGATGCTTTAAGGCCTGGGCCCGTCACCACATTTACTGCCTTAGCGGGCAATTCCTGCGCCGCTGTTTCGGAACGGTTGTTACCTCCCTGTTGGCAGGCTGCCAGGATCATCAACCCAGCAAATCCCATCAAAGCATACTTCATATTCATCTGATATAGAGCAAAGATAACATTACCTTTGCAGCTTTGTTGAGCAATACAAGTATTCATGCTAGCTGGATTACAGGATGTGACTTTTGAATTTGGCGCCAGGGTGATCATTGAAGACACTACCTGGCATATACAACCC
>JBASZQ010000106.1:0-23527 GCA_049661025.1 Chitinophagaceae bacterium
TTGCTACCATCTTGCTAAGCGGGGTGTGAAAGTATTGGGACTGGAGCAGTTTGATCTTGCGCATGATAAGGGTTCGCATGCGGGGCAGAGCCGGATCATCCGCAAGGCTTATTTTGAACATCCGGACTATGTGCCCTTGCTGGAACTGGCGTATAAGAATTGGCGTGCGTTGGAGGAAGTGAGTGGCGCGGAATTATATATACCCACCGGTTTGTTGTATCTCGGTGATCCGGAACATGCGGTGATGAAAGGCGTGAAAACTTCTGCTGCGCAATTTGGGATTCCGATTGAACGTCCTAACGCGGATGCATACCCGCAGATCAGGGTTTCTGCAGAACAAGAATTATTATTTGAGACCGATGCCGGATTTGTTACGCCGGAGCGATCTGTATTGGTGCATGTTGATGAGGCGATGAAGTTGGGAGCGGAGATTCGGACGCAGGTGGAAGTTAGAAGTTGGAAGGTGGAAGGTGGTGGCGTTGTTGTAGAGACCAGAAGTGGAAGTTTTAGTGCGGATCGTTTGGTGATTACAGCGGGGCCATGGACTTCCAAACTGGTGCCTTTGTTGAAGCCGAAGTTGGAGGTGACAAGGCAGTCGGTGGTTTGGGTGATGCCTGAAGATCCCGAGGCTTTTCAGTTGGAAAATTTTCCGTGTTGGGTGATTGCGGAGGAGGGATTACCGGGTGTGTATTATGGCTTTCCGATGCTGCCTATCGGCAGATTTCATAATCCCATCGGCCTTAAATTAGCGCACCATGCACCCGCAACGGTTTGCGATCCGGATCAGGTAGACCGCACTATTTATCCAGAGGATTCATTGCCAATGGTGGAGGTGTTGCATAAATATTTTCGCAAAGGATTTAAGCAGCTCAGTGCAGTAAAGACCTGTTTGTATACGAATACGGCTGATGAAAATTTTATCATCGATCAACTGCCTGGGTATGAAAACGTTTACGTGGCCGCGGGTTTCAGCGGACATGGGTTCAAGTTTGCCGCAGGCATCGGCGAGATCATGGCAAATCTGGCTTTAAAGGATTCAACGCAGTATCCCGTAGGTTTCTTAGGTTTCAAGGAAAGAGGATAGAGTGATATTTATCCTATTTGTCCACGGCCAATCATTTTTAGAGCAGTTCCGAAAAGTAAACGGCAAGTGACCATACCTCCACGCTGGCATCGTCAATGCTGATGACGAATCGATTACCATTGGTGGAGATTCCTGTATAGTTTTCAAAGCCGAATGTTTGTCCTGCATGCCCAAAGCTTTTGTTTACGAGTTTAATTATACCTAACCCATACGAAATGCCCGGCACCATATCTGTATAATAAATAGATTTCAGATTAGCCATCGTAGATGGTTTGGAGAAAAACGCACCTGAATTCCATCTGCTGATAAATCTGCACATATCTGGCCCTGTAGAAACAATTTCACCCGCAGACCAAGCCATACTTGCAGGCATATATACAAGCTCGCCATGAAAATGGCCGGGAGGTCTTCCACCTAATTTAGGGGATGAAAGAAAGAAAGTGGACGTCATCCCTGCTTTATTAAGAATATTGTTTTGTATATACTGATGATATTTTAAGCCGCTGAATTTCTCCACGAGCAATCCGAGGATGATATAGTTCACATTACTGTATCTGAACTGACCTATTGCAACTTCTTTCTGGGTATGTTTCAGGCGAATGGCGAGACGTAGTAAAGATCCAGGTGTAAAACTGATGGCCGAATCACCATACATTATCATTGCTACTGAGTCTGGACTGGGAAAATAATCCGGAAACCCGGATGTATGGCTGAGAAGATGATGAATTTCAATAGAATCAAGTGTAGCGTTTCTGTTGCAAAGTGAAGCGTAAGAACGGATCTCTGGCCATACATTGACCAGTTTGTCCGTCAATTGAAATTTCCCTTTCTCAACCAATTGAAGTACGGCAGTTGCGGTAAACATTTTTGTAGCGCTCCCGATTTCAATCAGCTGGTTTCCCGGCGTGAAAGTCTTTTGTGTTCTGCCATCGTATCCGTAGTCGAATACGCTGCCAGAAGAAGATTCTATACGGCAACTGATCTTTGCTTTTTTAAGGGTAGCAATCTGCTCCAATCTTTCAGCAATTTTTTTTGTTGTACTGTCAGGAATAGACGAAAACGTTCTAGTCTGTGTCTGGCCAAAACAAATAATGGACGTGAACAGAAGAAATAAAATATATATCAATTTGTAACGATAGCTTCTCATTGAATTAAGTTATCATTTTTGAAAGTGATCTTATTCTGGGATAATTATTTATGTCAACCTTAAATACAGAGTGATGAAAGTCGATATTATCGTTACACATTGATTGTATACCGTAGAATCAGTACATTAAAACTCTAATTAACCAATTTTATGTTTAAGAAATTAATCCTGACAATCATTGTGTTTTTAGCTGTCACAGGGATTGGGTTAGTATATGCACAGACTGGCATTGAGCAAAGAAAAGTTTCTTTCGGAGCAGGAAAATCTTCTACTACAATTTCAAGCAGTATAAAGGGTGAAAAAACCATCGACTTTCTTGTAACGGCCAAGGCTGGGCAGTTGATGAGTATCTCGCTAAATGGAAGCAACAGTGCAAACTATTTTAATGTGTTGGAACCTGGGTCTAATGATGTGGCCATTTACAATAGTTCTGAAGGGGCTAACAAGTTTTCTGAGACCTTGAATGTGGATGGCACTTATAAAATAAGGGTATACTTGATAAGGAGTGCCGCACGAAGAAATGAAACTAGCAAATTCACCCTTACTGTTTCCGTCACAGGAGGAAATATTTCTGATGCCAAAGTTTCAGGCACTAATTACAATGCCACCGGGGAGCTTGATGCTGCGCTTGGAAATGAGCGTGTGGGATCACGAAAAGTGAAATTTGGTGTTATTCGTCGCGGTAGCGGAAATGCAGAAATACACACAGGTCTTGAGGGTATGCCAAAACGCGTTTTTGTTTTCCAGAACGGTAACTGGACTTGCACATCGCCTAATTGCAACATACAATCTAACAGGGCTAATTCTGAAGAATGGATTATTACTGTGAATAATAGTGAAAAATACAGTATTAATAATGCCGTAGTTTACGGTGGTTAGTCAGGACTCTTGGTCAAAGAATCTGGATGGTCTTGTTGTCCATTATAGTGGGCTGTTGAAGAAAGGGAGAAGATAAAGGGAGAGGTGCGAAGAGTACCCTACTTCGCACTTTTCCCTTTATCTTCTCCCTTTCCTTTATTGTTCAGCTGGAAAATCAACTCCACTGATTTTCTCTTCTTTCTTCTTGATCCCAAAATTGTAACGCAGGTTAAGCGAGAATCTTCTTGTATCGGCTTTGCGATAACCGTTTGCGGTCAACGAGCCTTGCTGGATGTAAAAATTATTCCAGTTGGTGTAGAAGATATCATTCAATCCGGCCGTGATGGTCATCTTCTTTTTCATCAGTTGTTGAGAGATATTGATACCAAGATTACCAAAAGTGCTGAGCTCGTAGAATTGCAATTGGCCATTTAAACGAATGAAGCCATTCAGGGAAATGTTTGTAGTTGGCGTCACTCGATAGTTCTGATAGGTGAAGAAGGTCCATGAGCCTCGTTTGAAAGTCAGCGGATCACCTTCATATTGCCCGTTGTAAAAATTGTAGTTGTATTGTGCACCCGCCACCATGAACACTTTCTTACCCGGGATGGCACCCACCACACGAAAATAGGTTTCTTTATTGGTGCCGATGTTATCGTAGGTTCTTACGGCCACCGTTTTGTTGCTATCGGTCTGGTACAGAACCTGTGTGAAAATGTCTTTGGTGTCATTGATGCCTACGGCGAAGATGGGTCGTTCATCCACAGAGATATTGGCCTCGTAGTTGTTGGTGAACTGAGGACGCAGGCTTGGATTGCCGGTTTCAAATAAATAAGGATCGATGATACGGATCGATGGATTGAGGAAACTGTAGGAAGGTCTTGCAATAGTACGGCGATAGATCAGGAAGGCTTTCAATTCATAGCCTGCGATCTTCATCAGGTTCCTACTCAGGTACACATAGGGGAATGCATCCGTGCGTTTGATGGAGAATGAAGTATCTGTGGGATAAGTTTGCTCTCCATTCATGTTGGTGTTCTCCACGCGTACACCTGTTTTCAACACAAAGCCAGCAATAGGTTTTGAGGCTTGTACATAAGCGGCATGAATGTGTTCATCGTAATTATAAGCATTGCTGCGATCAATGTCCGGAACGGTAACACCGCCCGTGGTATTGAAATACTGGGTGTTGGTGCCAAACCAAACGTTGGAAGATTTCAAACCGGTTTCAAGCGTGATCTTGTTCCTGAATTTTTTGACGAGATTGGTTTGCGCGATGAAGGTGTTGGCATGGTTAGCGAAATCACCGAAGCCCGTACCCGTTGATGTCTGCGGATAGAGGAACTGGTTCACGAGGTCTTGCTCGTTGCTGTATTCATTATAATTGTAAGAGATATCGGTTACCCATTCAGAACCCAGACTATCGATCTTATACTTCAGGTTCAGTCCCTGTTGAATGTTTCCGTTCTTGCTGTTGTTGTTGACGAGGGCATTATTTTCTGAAATCAGGTTGCGGCCGTCAAGGTCCGTGATTTTTGAACCGTTGGTGTTGTTGCTTTTGGATTGGCCGAGGTTTAACCTGAAATCAGCACCCAGTTCCCATTTTTTAGATAGTTCGTAAGACATGCCCATGCCCAAGTAACTGCCCTGGCCGGGGAATTTGGTATAAGAGAGTTGGGAAAGTTTGGTGGTGGGTGAAAGTAATCGGTCTGTCTTGATCTCTTCAAAGGAATTTCTGTTGCTCACATTCACATTCATATAGGTAGTGAGCCTGCCGTTGTTATTGTTGATATTAATGCCGGCAAACTGGTTACCATACTTTCCCTGGTTCATACCTATGTTTACGCTACCCGTCATCCCGATCTTTACGTTCTTTTTAAGGATGACGTTGACGATACCGCCACCACCGGACGCGTCGTAACGGGCCGATGGACTTCGGATCAGTTCAATGCTGGCAATGGAATTGGGTGGCAAGCTCTTCAGGATGGTGGCTACATCTGCGGCACTCATTTTTTGCTCCCGACCGTTGATCCAGATCTGTGAAGGAGTAGTGCTGTTGAGGAAGATATTGCCATCCTGGTCCATAAATAGACCGGGAATTTTCTCCATGACCTCATAGGCATTAGAAGAACCCAGTACAATGGGCTCGGGATCAACAATGGTTTTATCATCGTCTTGTCGCATCAGGGGTTTTCTTGCCGTAACCACAACACCCTGTAGAGAGCCAGTGGAAAGGGTAAGGGAGAAGGTGAAGGATGTATTCGAGTTATTGACAGTTATGGTTTTGGTAAATGGCTGGTAGTTGACGGCTTGTATCGTGATGCGATAGTTGCCATCATTGAGAGACAATTGGGTTGTTCCGGTACTGTCAGCAATACGGGTACTCGATTTGGAGGTGTCAGCGGCATTTTTTGCAGTGATGGTTGCAAAGGATACCGGTTCATTGTTTTTATTGACGATTTTGAAACTGACGCGTTGCTGGGCCATGAGGACGTTGCATAGGAGCAGGCCTATGATGAGAAAGCAGGGTTTTGGCGAAAACATCCATCGAAATTATCATGTAAATCCCTATCGTTATGTGAAATTTTGATAGGTGGCAAGGAGTTTATTAATTTGAACGATGAAGAAGAATTTCTGGTTAGTGCCAGTTGCACTGATTTGGCTTCTTGTATTATCCTGCAGCCAGGTTCAGGAATACAAAGAAGAGGAGAAAAAGCCTGTACAGGCTGCAGCACCAGCTATTGCTCAAGGAGATAGTTCAATAGTTAGGTTAGAACAATTGTTTGGCGGTGTCTCCCATGACGGGGCAGGCAGTAGTGTATACCGTATTGGAACAGAAGATGAAAGATCTATCGACAGTATAGCCTGGGGGCATTTTACGGAATACCTGGGTTCAAAATATTCGCCGGAATCCGCGTCGCGTTGGAAGAAAGGCTGGGGAAAAGTATATGTCAGAAAAGTGCACCCAGACAGTTCCCGCAACATCAATACGGAACTAAACATGCACAAGGATCCCCGCGTCAGATCCAGCGTGCCGCTCTTATTGGAGTTTGTTGAACCGGTGGTGAAAGCCAGGCAGGCACTAGCGGCCGTGTATAACCGAAAAGACATTAAAGAACTTTCCATTTACGTCATCGGCGACGGCGAGGCCTACTCCGGATTGCTCATTGCCGGAAGATATAAGGATGGAACAGGCTGCACATTGATCGCTATGGCCGACTAGGCGCGGGGATGATCTCCTCGATATTCTTTTTAATGTTTTCCGCGATTTTCTGCATGGGCAGGTCGTTACTGTCTACCCCAAAAGGATCCTCAATTTCTTCCGCGATGAGTTCAAGGCTTGCCAAGATGTAGAACATAAATGCAGTAACGGGAATGGTGAACAGTCCCAGGGTTACGGCAAAGCCGAAAGGCATGGTGATCACATAGATCACAATAAATTTTTTGATGAAAGCACTATAGCTGTAAGGGATAGGCGTATTCTTGATTCGCTCGCAGGCTCCGCAGATATCGGTAAAACTCTGCCATTCATTGTTCAGCATGAGCATCTGGAAATCATCGATCATATTCTCCTTCCGCATTTTCTGCAATTCACGAAGCATACTTGCCGCGATGCTGTTGGGCACATGTGCATGTTTTTCCAGCTCTTTAAGCTCAGGGTGTGGCGTTTCATCCAGGGCCAGTATGGTGGTTTCCTTGACCAGATGTCTTTTCAACGCAAGGGCATACAGGGGGATGGCCTGACGGAAATAATGACGAACATGGTGTACTTCTGCTGGCAGGAAGGTGTTGATCTTGATGGCAAAATTTCGGCTGTTGTTGATGAGGGAACCCCAGAGTTTCCGGCCTTCCCACCAGCGTTCATAGGCGGTATTGGTGCGGAACACAAGGAGCATCGAGATCGCGAAACCCAGGAGGGAGTGCAGGATCGTCAGGTTTTTGGCATGGCTGGTTTCCCCAAGTTTGAGGTAAACGGTTTCCAGATAAACTACACCCCAGGCGTACAAGCACATCAATATAATGGCGGGCAGCAGTTTGCGAAAGGTATCTGCTTTATGAATCCTGAATACGGCTGAAATCCATTCCTTGGGATCGTACAAAACCATGCCTCAATTTTTGTAAAGCTAAGGTATGTGGATACAAGCGAAAAAACCCCGGTGATGTACCGGGGTTTCGTTGTCAGGATGGCAATCATTATTTTGAGCCCATCATATTTTTGATCAGTCCCACAATGGTCATTAGTATTCCACCTCCTGCGCCGCCGCCAAGAACGCTGGTGAGAATTCCGGTAAGGCCTGTTGCGGCTGCTTCACCGCCGCCAATGCCGAGCATACCCAGCAGTTGACCGCCAAGGCCACCACCAACAATACCAAGGATGGCATTAACGGCTGTGCCCAGTGAAAATTTCGGTAATAGTTTTCCGGCTAAAGCGCCACCGGCGCCTCCGGCTGCAAGCTGAACGATAAGGGATAATACGTCCATTCGTTGATGATTTAGGTGTGAAGAATGTGCTTAAGATAAAGCTTAAGTATTTAGACTCCTATGCAGATGAACTCCGATTTTAAGATATGAAACAAAAAGAATCCGCTTCGTTAATTCAATGACCGGTATTCATTTGGCGTTTGTCCTACCTGCTGTTTGAAGAAGCGTGTGAAGTGCTGTGGATATTTAAAGCCGAGTTCATAGGCGATTTCGCTGACGGATTTTCCGGGTTGATTCATTTTTTCTTTGGCTACATCTATCAGTTTATCCGTGATGTAATCCTTGGCGGATCTTCCTGTTTCTTTCCTCAGCAGGTCGCTGAAATAGTTGGTAGATAGATGAAGCTTTTCCGCAAAATAGCTCACCACTGGAATGCCTGTTTCCTGTGGCAACGCGGCGTACAGGTACTCATGCAATAAGGATTCAAATTTTTCCAGCAGATCCGAGTGTGCATGGTCCCTGGTGATGAACTGACGGTCATAGAAACGTACGCAATAGTCGAGTAAAAGCTCAATATTGGAAACGATCAGTTTTTTGCTGTGTTTATCAATGCTTTGCTTCAGTTCCATTTCGATTTTCCGAAAACACTCTACAATGACGCCACGTTCCTGTTCAGACATATGCAGGGCTTCATTAACGTGGTAAGCGAAGAATGAATAGTTGTGAATATGCTTGCCCAGATCTGTGCCTTTGATGAGGTCTGGATGAAACAGCAAAGCCCACCCTTTTGCTGCAAATGTTTTTACGTTGGGTTCCACGCCTAGCACCTGCCCAGGTGCCACAAAAACCAATGAGCCTTCTTGGTAATCATAGTGATTGCGCCCATATTTCAACTCCCCACATTTTAATTCTTTCAGGTAGATTGCATACAGGCCGAAATGAAAAGTCTTAGCGGGCATCGGCTTGGCTTTGGAAAGATCCACGATGCTGATCAGGGGATGTAGGGTAGGCACCCCACGCATGATATTGTAATCCGTTACGTGTTTCAGCTGTATAATCTCTTCCATGTGAATGGCTTTGCTTCATCTAAAGTAGGGAATCTATGAAGGATTCAAACTGGCAACAATCTGAATCAGTGAAAATGGTAGCACAACCCGTGGTACAGGTATGTAGACGGCCTTTATGAGAAGCTAGTTTTGTGTTCTAAAAAATTCGTCATGCAGAAATCCCATCGTAGATCATTTCTTAAAGCAACTGCTGTACTGGGCGGTGCAATGCTTGCTGGAGCAGAAGGGTTCTCCGCTGACCAGGCAGAAAGCCATCGATCAACAAAGAATTCCTCTGACCTTATCGGCAAGCGTAGATTGGGAGCAGGTAAACATAGCATTGAAGTATCTGCTGTGGGTTTCGGCTGTATGGGCATGAGCTACCACAGGAGTTTTATTCCGGAGAAAGAAGTATCCCTGAAGCTGATTCGTAAAGCCTATGAAAGTGGCGTAACGTTTTTTGATACGGCTGAAGCTTACGGGCCATTGACCAATGAAGTGTTGGTAGGTGAGGCCATCGCACCATTCAGGAAAAATATCATACTTGCCACCAAGTTTGGCTTTAAGGAAGGCAGGCCTGCATTGGGTTTAGACAGCAGGCCGGAACGCATTAAGCAAGTGGTGGATCATTCTTTGAAGAGTCTCCGAACAGACTATATCGACCTGTTGTATCAGCATCGTGTGGATCCCAATGTGCCGATGGAAGACGTAGCCGGAACGGTGAGAGATCTGATTAAGGCGGGCAAGGTGAGGAACTTTGGATTAAGCGAAGCCAATGCTGTTTCTATCCGTAAAGCGCACTCGGTTCAGCCCATCACCGCGGTGCAAAGTGAATATTCTTTGATGACGAGAGGCCCGGAGACGGAAGTGCTTGCAGTATGCGAGGAGTTGGGCATTGGGTTTGTTCCTTACAGTCCACTGAGCCGCGGATTTCTTACAGGGATGATCAATGAGCGCACCAAGTATGATCCAAACAATGATAACCGGCCTACACTGCCGCGATACCAGCCAGACGCAATCAAAGCAAACTGGGCGATGATTGATTTGTTGTATGCGTATGGCAATCCGAGAGGGTTCACGCCCGGACAAATGGCACTCGGTTGGTTGCTGGCGAAAAAGCCGTGGATCGTTCCCATTCCGGGAACCACCAAAACTGCACACATGCTGGAGAACTTAGGTGCAGTATCTTTAGCATTGAGTGGTATGGAGTGGGAGGCATTTAACAAGGAACTAGCTGCCATTAAAATTGTGGGCGATCGATACACGGGCGTGCAGGCACAGCAAACCAATAAATAAAGGAAGATGAAAAAAAGAATGCTTGGGAAAAGTGGACTGGAAGTATCAGCACTCGGATATGGCTGTATGGGTTTGCACTGGGGGTACGGCGCAGCAGTAGATAAAGATGAAGCCATCAAGATCATCAGAAAGGCATATGAGTTGGGAATTACATTCTTTGACACGGCTGAGGCGTATGGGCCATTCATCAATGAAGAAGTAGTGGGCGAGGCGTTGGAGCCTTTTCGTAAAGAGATTGTGATTGCTACGAAGTTTGGATTTCATATTGAGAATGGTGCGATGAACGGGTTGAACAGCAAACCAGCGCATATCAAAGCTGTTGCAGAAGCGTCATTGAAAAGATTGAGGACCGATGTGATTGATGTATTTTATCAGCATCGCGTAGATCCGGAGGTACCCATTGAAGATGTTGCCGGTGCCGTTGGGGATCTGATCCGCGAAGGAAAGGTGAAGCATTTCGGATTGTCTGAGGCTGGTGTGGGTACAATCCGCAAGGCACATGCGGTAACGCCGGTGACGGCACTGCAGAGTGAGTATTCACTTTGGTTCCGCGAGCCCGAGTTGGAGACACTTGCGGTGTTGGAAGAACTGGGCATTGGGTTTGTGCCCTTTAGTCCGCTCGGTAAAGGATTTCTTACGGGAACCATTCAAAGTGATACTGCGTTTGACAAAACAGATTTCAGGAATATTGTTCCGCGTTTTTCAGAAGAGAATCGTAAAGTAAACTATAAACTTATTGAATTGCTGACAGCAATGGCTCAGTCGCGCAATGCTACACCTGCGCAGATTGCGCTGGCCTGGCTGATTGAGCGTAAGCCATGGATCGTTCCCATTCCGGGAACCACCAAGTTGCATAGGCTGGAGGAAAATGCAGGTGCGGCAAACATTGCTTTGAGTGTAGAGGATATGCAGGCGATTGAAACGATGTTAGGAAGTATTGATATCCAGGGTGCGCGGTATCCGGAGCATTTAATGAAGATGGTTGGACGATGAGGGGCATTGGGCAGTAGGCACTGGGCATTGGGAGGTGTTAGGATTTAGGGATTAGGGTTTGGGGTTCGAGTATAAATTTGTTCCGATGATGATTTGGATTCTTATTCTTAGAAAAGTTTTGATTTTAAGTATGTCTTCAGATCAACAAGCAGAACAGATCACCATGACGGTGAACGGGAAACAGTTTGCAGCAACACTTGAGAACAATGCAACAGCGAATGCATTTACGAAAATGTTACCATTGACATTAAACATGAAAGAGCTCAATGACAATGAGAAGTTTGCGGAGCTTCCGAAATCACTACCTACAAATCAGTACAATCCCGGCACTATTGAAGTAGGGGATATCTTATTGTATGGATCTTCAACGATTGTGGTGTTCTATAAAAAGTTTGATACGCCCTACCGTTACACGAAAATTGGAAAGATTGATCATGTGGATGGCTTGGAAGCGGCATTGGGAGCAGGCAATGTGAAAGTCAGTTTCGATAAATAAAAAAAGCCGACGGGAAACCCATCGGCCTAAACACTTCTCCTATTCTCCGAAGTGGATCCTGCTGGGCTTGAACCAGCGACCCTCTGATTATGAGTCAGATGCTCTAACCAACTGAGCTAAGGATCCGGCAGTTAAAACTGCAATTAGATCATTTGTGAATGCGGCAATGCGGCAATCGGCGGCAAATATAAAACAATCTTACTTATCGGCATAAAGCTGCAGCAGTCCTGTATCAAAAGGCGTCCACAAGCAATGCCGCAGGCCACTTTTTTTCAGCGCATTATTGACCCAGGTATTGCAGGTATGTAACATACTATAACTGCCATAGGCTTCATAAAATGCATCGTCATTGCCATAGACGGCATTGGTGGGGATGAGGATGGGTTTGCCATCCGCTTTTTTTTGCAGGCTTTGCAGGATGTAATCAATGACTCGCTGGTATTGTTTTTGGGTTACCATTACCCTCGAGCAGGAGTCGCCGGTGGATGGTTTGTTGTGATACGTGGCGTGAATAGCGGTAGTGCTGAGGCCCGTTGCCGCTTTGAAGGCAACGGAGAATTTGAGATCGGCCCAGGTGGGTGTCTCCAAATAGAAACCTTTATCGCCCCAGCCCATCCCGAGATGCGTGCGGGAGCTATCCTTTCCGCGCGTGTCTGTATAAGGAACAAGTTTTGTCCAATCCATTAGGTCCGTCTTCGCAGGAACAACTATATCTGTATGCACACCATTGCTGAGCAGGAAGAGTTCGTAGGTCCTGGGCTCATCGGGCTCTTCGGCATAGGTGATGCGGGACAGCATATAGGCCAGTCCCAGGTAACCGTAGACGAAGAGGATCAGGCTCAACAGGATCCATCCGGTGATGCGCCATATTTTTTGAACGAGGGGTGGGAAACGCATGATGCGGTCAAAGGTAAGGCGCAGTTCTTAGTTGGTGATAACACCATATTTCCTAATTTGAAACTTCAACATCGGAGCATGAAGAAAATGATGCTGGCCCTGGTTTGTTTGCTGCTGCTTAACCTGCTGCAGGCACAGCCCAAGGCCAAACTGACAGACGATCAATTGCTGGACCTTGTGCAGAAGCAGACCTTTCGGTACTTCTTTGATTTTGGTCATCCTGTGAGTGGACTATCCCGCGAGCGCAGCAATGTAGCTTATGAATATGGACATGAAGTGGTGACCACGGGCGGTACCGGCTTCGGCATCATGGCCATTGTGGTGGCAGCGGAAAGAAAATGGATCACTCGGGAGCAGGCCGTAGAACGGATGTTGAAGATGGTGAAGTTTCTATCCAAGGCAGATCATTACCATGGCATCTTTCCGCATTGGCTGAATGGAGAAACGGGGAAGACGATTCCTTTTTCCCGGAAAGACGATGGGGGCGATGCAGTGGAGAGTTCTTATTTGTTTATGGGCCTGTTGACAGCGCGACAATATTTCAGTGGTGAAGTAAAAGAGGAGAGAGAGCTGCGTAACCGGATCACCTGGCTTTGGGAAGAAGCCGAGTGGAACTGGCATACACGCAACGAGGATCTGTTCTTCTGGCATTGGAGTCCGAACAGTGGCTGGGCGATGAATTTTGATATCCGGGGATGGAACGAGTGTTTGATCACTTATGTATTGGCGGCTTCCTCACCCCGCTATTCCATTAACCCATCGGTATACCATAAATGCTGGGCCAACAGCAACCATTTCAAAAATGGGCGAGAGTACTATGGCATCAAACTGCCGCTGGGCTTTGATTACGGCGGACCCCTGTTTTTCTCCCAGTACAGTTTCATGGGCCTGGACCCAAGAAAATTGAAGGACCGATATGCCGATTACTGGGAGCAAAATCGGAACCATACATTGATCAACCGGGAGCATTGCGTCCGCAATCCGAAAGGTTACAAAGGCTATGGCGCCAACTGCTGGGGGCTCACTGCATCCGACAGTTATAATGGTTATGATGCGCATTCTCCAGACAATGATCTGGGAGTGATTTCACCAACCGCAGCCTTATCAGCCTTCCCTTATACACCAGAATATTCCATGCAGGCCCTCCGGCATTTTTATGAGGATTTGGGCCCCAAGATCTGGGGGGAGTATGGCTTTAAGGATGCTTTTAACGAAACAAAAGGATGGGTGGCGGACTCTTATTTGGCCATTGATCAGGGACCGATTATTGTGATGATCGAAAACTACCGGACTGGGCTGTGTTGGAAGTTGTTTATGAGCGTGCCTGAGGTTCAGGTTGGACTTGACCGTCTGGGTTTTACGTATCGGTAGAAAAGTTGGAAGGTGGAAGGTGGAAGTTGGAAGAAGGCAGCTTCCACCTTCCACCTTCCAACTGCAGAGACGGCAATTAACAGATTAATCCCGCAACAAGCACTAAATTTGCACAATGGCTAAGTATATCTTTTACGCCATCCTATTGTATATGGCCTATAGGCTGGTGTTTGACGTGATTCTTCCTGTTCGCAGAACCACAAAAGCGATGAAGGATCAGTTCCGGCAGGCCCAGGAACGAATGCAGGAGGCGCAGGAACAAGCGCAGCAACCCAGCCGGCCAGCTAGCCCGCAACAAGGTCGCCCCATTGGTGATTACATTGATTTTGAGGAAGTTAAGTAGCGGACTACTTCGCAGTTTCCCCTTTATCTTCTCCCTTTTTAGAAAACAAGCCTGAAATTTTTGAGGTAAGTTTCTCCAGCAGGTTATAGATCCCATCCTGAATCTTCGCGCTGTGCAGCACCCGGCCGGCAAAGCCGGAGAACATATTTTGCTTGACCACTGCACCCACAAGAGAATTCATGGCCATCCCGGGAAGGTTTTGCCGGAGTTCATTGGCATTATGGTCCAGCCTGCGCTCCAGTTCTTTGGCTTTCATTTTCAAATAACGCAGTTCCGCGTCAAGGCTGTCCATGTTATTGATTCGGCTCATGTTTGTCGCTTTCGTATAAATCATGACTCATCTGGCTGACGATCTTCCTCACCAGCGGATCCATGAAAAGGGGCTTCCGGAAGATGGCGATGAGCAGGAGAAAAACAAAGAACAGACCGGCGCCGCCGGCGAAACCCACCACATTGCTACCCGTAACTCCGCCCAGCCATAACGCGAAAGCAATGCCAAGGAAGAGGATTACAAACAGCGCGAAAGAGGCTACCAGGAAAATCGTGAACACCAGGCCCAGAGACCTTGAGCTGGCTTTGATGGCCTGCAGTTTGAGTAGTTTTACCCTTACGTCCAGGTACTCCCTGACCAGGGATTTGTTCTCGGAAAAAAAGCTGGAAAAGTTCTTGTCGGTGCTCATGTGGGGTTGTTGTAATAAAGGTAGTAAACCCAGCCAGCAATAACCAATAACAAGTAACCTAATAACTATGATTCTGGTTATTGATTTTTAGGTTATTTTCCCTACATTTGCATCGGAAAAAGAAGCTAAAGAAGGGAACGGGAAACGTTCCCTTCTGTTTTTATCACAAATGAGCACGGAGCAACATATTGGTCAAATCAGAGGTCTGGTAGAAGAGGCCATCGCTGAAAAACCAGCCCTTTTCCTGGTGGATGTCAGGATAAAGCCTACGAATAATATCAAGGTCTTTGTGGACGGAGACGAAGGGGTCAGCATTGAATCCTGCGTATCGATCAGCCGAAAACTATATAAGCGTTTTGAAGAGCTGGCCATGTACCCTGCCGGAGATTTTTCTCTGGAAGTGTCTTCACCCGGGTTGGATGAACCGCTGAAATTGCGTCGCCAGTATCTCAAGAATGTTGGGCGAAATGTTGAGATCGTGAAGAATGAGGGTGAGGTTGTAGGGGGAGTGTTGAGGAAGGTGGAAGAAGAAAGTGTTGAGGTGGAAGAGACAAAAGGCAAGAATAAGAAGAAAGAAACGGTGGTACACACCATTCCGTTCGATCAAATAAAAACAACAAAAATTCAGGTAGTATTTTAAGAACCCTGTTTTCAGGTAAAAAGAAACGAGTATGGCCAGTATTAACTTGATAGAATCCTTCCAGGAATTCAAAGATGCGGAAAACATCGACCGCCCCACGCTGATGAAAGTACTTGAGGATGTGTTTAAGACACTGCTCAGGAAAAAGTACGGTTCAGATGAAAACTTTGACGTGATCGTCAACACCGAAAAAGGTGACCTTGAGATCGTGCGAAGAAGAATGATTGTGGACGATGGTGCCGTGGAGAATCCCCTGGCAGAGATTGCTTACAGTGAAGCCACCAAGATTGAGCCCGACTTTGAAGTGGGTGAAGAATTATATGAAGAAGTGGAGATCATGGATTTTGGCAGGCGCGCTATCCTGGCCGCCAAGCAAACCCTGGCGAGCCGGATCAGTGACCTGAAGAAAAACGTACTCGTTAAAAAATATGGCGATCGCGTAGGTGAGATCATCAGCGCGGAAGTATACCAGGTGTGGAAGAAGGAAGTGTTGTTGTTAGATGAAGATGGCAATGAGCTGATCCTTCCCAAATCTGAGCAGATCCCATCGGACTATTTCAAAAAGGGAGAGAGCATCCGTGCGGTGGTGAAGAAGGTGGAACTGAAAAACAACAGTCCCGTTATCATCCTGTCCCGTACGCATTCATCCTTCCTTGCGAAGCTGCTTGAAATTGAAGTTCCTGAAATATTTGACGGCCTCATCGTGATCCGCAAGATCGTTCGTGAGCCGGGTGAACGTGCGAAAGTAGCGGTAGAGAGTTATGACGACAGGATCGATCCGGTGGGTGCCTGTGTGGGTATGAAAGGTAGCCGTATCCACGGCATCGTTCGTGAACTGAAGAACGAAAATATCGATGTGATCAACTGGACCAATAACGTTCAACTGTTGATCCAGCGTGGTCTTACGCCGGCGAAGATCAGCAGGATGAACCTTGACCAGGAAGCCAAAACCGCGGAGGTATTTGTTTCTCCCGAGCAGGTTTCACTGGCCATCGGTAAGCGCGGAGTGAACATCAAGCTGGCTGAAGAGCTGACAGGATATAATATTGATGTTTACAGGGATACAGAAGGCGAAATGGATGAGTACGATATCGATCTGGATGAATTTACAGATGAGATCGAACCATGGGTGATCGATGAGCTGAAGCGCATCGGTTGCGATACCGCCCGCAGTGTTCTTGATCTTTCTACGGAAGAACTAGAACGCAGGACTGATCTGGAGAAAGAGACCATCGATGAAATACGTAAAGTGCTTCAGGCTGAGTTTGAGAAAGGATAATAGCTAATAGCTAGTAGCTATTAGCATCATTAAAAATGATAAAACGGTAAATGTCAGAGAGCAACACACCACGATTAATGGCCGCTGCCAAGGAGTTTAACATTGGTAAGGATACCCTTGTGGACTTCCTGGTGAGCAAAGGATTTCCTAAAGATGATCTGAAACCGACGTCTAAGTTGTCTGAAGAGATGTATCGTTCCCTTCAATTGGAATTTTCTTCTGATAAGGCAGCGAAGATGAAGAGCGATCAGATTGAGATTCCAAAAGGCAACGTTGCGGAAGCAAAGAAGAAGAAGGACGAGGAAGAAATTCTGTTCAAGAAGGAGAGCAAGAAGAAGGCGGAAGCTGCTGTGCCCGTAGTGGAAGCGGTGTTAGAGCCTGTAGTAGTTGAAGTACCCGAGGTGAAACCAGAACCTGAGGTGGTGGTGCCGGAAACCTTGAAAATTGATGCGCCGGAAGTAACCGGTCCCAAGATCCTCGATAAGATCGATCTGGATGCTATCGATTCCTCTACTCGCCCTAAGAAGACCAGTAAGAAAGTTGAAAAGGAGAAGGTGGAAGAGGCTCCTGTGGTTGAAGAGCCAGTAGTGGAAGAACCCGTTGCGGTAGTGGAAGAGCCGGTGGAGGAAGTGAAAGAGGTGAAAGAGGTTGTACCCGAGACCCTGAAAATTGACGCTCCTGAACTGGAAGGTCCAAAGATCATCGGCAAGATTGAATTGCCGGTGGAAAAAGATATTGCCCGTAGCCTTGAAGAGAAGCGCAAACGCAAGCGGATCCCCATCGAGAAAAAAGGATCACAGCAGGCATCCGGACAGTTCAAGGCGGTATTGAAGACAGGGCAAGGACAACAACAACAAGGTGGTAACAGACCCCAGCAGGGTAGCCAGCAAAGGCCCGCCGGTCCTTCAAGATTCAGGCCCGAGAAGAAGCGGGAAGGCGGGAGTGAAATCGATAAGAAAGAGATCCAGGAAAAAATCAGGCAGACGCAGGCAAAACTGGCCGGACAAACCGGACGGGGTAAGAGCCTGAAAGCAAAATATCGCCGTGCGAAGCGGGATGAGATGGCAGATGCCATGGGCGAACAGGTGGAAGAGAAGCTGCAGGTAACGGAATTCATCAGCGTAAGCGAACTCGCTTCACTGATGGACGCAAGTATCGCAGACGTGATTTCCAAGTGTATGAACCTTGGCATGATGGTATCTATCAACCAGCGTCTGGATGCGGAAGTCATTGAACTGGTGGCCAGTGAGTTTGGATATGAAGTGGAGTTCATTGACATGGAGAAGCAGATGGAGATGGAAGATGTTGCGGAAGTGGATGATGACGAAACGCAGGTTCCAAGACCGCCGATAGTGACCATCATGGGTCACGTTGACCATGGTAAAACATCGTTGCTCGACTATATCCGTAACACCACTGTAGTAGCGGGTGAAGCGGGTGGTATCACGCAGCACATCGGAGCTTACCAGGTGGATCTTCCGAACGGGAAGTCTATTGCTTTCCTTGATACACCCGGTCACGAAGCGTTTACGGCTATGCGTGCCCGTGGTGCTAAGGTGACAGATATTGCGGTGATCGTGATTGCAGCGGATGATGCCGTGATGCCCCAAACAAAAGAGGCCATCAGCCACGCGCAGGCGGCAGGTGTACCCATGATCTTCGCGATCAACAAGATTGATAAAGACGGTGCGAATCCGCAAAAGATATATGAACAACTGGCGGGCATGAACCTCCTCGTGGAAGAATGGGGTGGTAAATACCAAAGCCAGGAACTGTCTGCCAAGAAGGGTCTGAACGTGGATCTGCTGTTAGAGAAAGTATTGCTGGAAGCGGAGCTGCTGAACCTGAAAGCCAACCCCGATAGGGAAGCCAACGGTACTGTAGTGGAAGCTACGCTTGATAAAGGACGTGGCTATGTAGCTACGGTGCTTGTTCAGAACGGAACCTTACACAATGGAGACATTGTAGTAAGTGGTCAGCATTTTGGTCGCGTGAAAGCGATGTTCAACGAGCGTAACAAGAGAGAAGATGCTGCAGGTCCAAGCACGCCCGTATTGATCCTTGGTCTGAATGGTGCGCCACAGGCCGGTGAGAAATTCAAAGTATACGAAGACGAAGCTGAAGCAAAAGAAGTGGCTGGTCGCCGTGCACAGATCCTTCGCGAACAAGGTATCCGTACCAAGAAGCATATCACGCTGGATGAGATCGGCAGACGTCTTGCACTTGGAAACTTCAAACAACTGAACATCATCATCAAAGGTGACGTGGATGGTTCTGTGGAGGCCCTGAGTGATTCACTGCAGAAATTGTCTACCGAAGAAATCGCTGTTGCAGTGGTACATAAAGGCGTGGGTCAGATCACTGAATCTGACGTGTTGCTGGCTACTGCTTCGGATGCCATTGTTCTTGGTTTTAACGTACGTCCATCTCTGCAGGCCAACAAGCTCGCCGGAACGGAAGGCGTGGAGATCAAATTGTACTCCATCATCTACAACGCTATTGAAGAAATCAAGAGCGCGATGGAAGGTATGTTGGAGCCGAAAATCCAGGAGAAGATCGTTGCCAACGTAGAGGTGCGCGAGGTGTACAAGTTCGACAAAGCTACTGTTGCCGGTTGTTATGTTCTGGATGGTAAGATCCTGCGGAACAGCAAGATCAGGGTGATCCGCGATGGTATCGTGGAATATCCTAAAGGAGAAGGACAGGCGGCTGAACTCGGTTCATTGAAACGATATAAGGACGATGTGAAGGAAGTACCTTCTAATATGGAGTGCGGTTTGACCGTGAAGAACTTCTCTGACCTGAAGGTTGGTGATATTATTGAGGCGTTTGAGGAAGAGGAAGTGAAGAGGACGTTGTAAAAGCAGGTTGGAGGCTGTAGGTTGTAGGTTGGAGCGGGTTCTCCAACCTACAACCTGCAACCTCCAACCTCGAGATTTAGGTTTTTGTTAGTAAAGGAATAACCATCTTTGTTTCATGCGTAAAGCAATCATATTCTTTTTTTCCATCTTGTTGGTGAACATGGCCCAGGCTCAACAAGCCAAGGTGCTGGTGGATAAGATCGTGGGTATTTTGGGCGATAAGATCGTGCTGAAATCTGACCTGCTAAACTACATCGATGACATGAAGCGCCGTGGCGGCGAGGTTCCGGCAGATGCAGAATGTGTATTGCTGGAGCGGATGCTGATGGATAAGGCATTGGTGCTGCAAGCTGAAAAGGACTCATTGCCCATCAGTGATGAAGAGGTGGAAGCTGAAATTGATCAGCGGATCCGCTATTTCATCATGGAGTTTGGCGGAAAGGAAGCGGTGGAGCAGGTTGCGGGCAGAACCATCTTTCAAATGAAAGAAGATTTCCGCCAGTCTGTGAAAGAAAGGCGACTTGCGGATGCGATGCGTGCCAAGATCGTTGAGTTCATCAAGATCACACCACAGGAGACCAAAGTTTATTACGATAAGATCCCCAAAGACAGTCTTCGTTTCTATGAAACGGAACTGGTAGTGGGTGAGATCATATTATATCCGAAAGCAGGAAGGGAACTGGAGAAATTTGCTATCGATGAACTGGCGGATTACAAACGTCAGATCGAGTCAGGCAAAAGCTTCGAGAACCTCGCGAGGCTTTATTCTGAAGATCCAGGATCTAAAGCCAATGGTGGCCGTTACGAGATCAACAAGAATGAGAAGCAATGGGATCCGGACTTCAAGAGTGCTGCATTCCGTTTGAAGGATGGCCAGGTATCGCCCGTGATCAAGAGTAAGTTTGGATATCATATTATTCAGATGGTGAGCCGGAATGGTGACGATGCGGTGATCAGGCACATTCTTCGTATTCCTGAAGTAACGCAGGACGAGATTGATCAGGCATTAAGTAAGATGGACACCATCCGTTCCAAACTGATAGCCGGAAACATGTCGTTTGGTGAAGCAGTAGAAAAATTCAGTGATGATGAGAACTCCAAGTTTACTGCAGGTTTGAAGATGGACCAGTCTGGTTCTACCAGCGTAACCATTGACGCGCTCGATAAAGATATCGTGAAACAACTCGGTACATTGAAAATTGGCGAATACTCCAAACCGATCGCTTTTCAGGATGAAAGGGGAAAGAAAGGTGTAAGACTGATCTATCTGCAGAACAAGACTGAGCCGCACAGGGAAAACCTGCGCGACGATTATAACAAGGTGGCCATGCGGGCACTGGAAGAAAAGAAGAATCTGGCCATTGAAAAATGGTTCCAGTCGAGGCTTCCAACCTACTACACCATGATTGATGCGGAGTATCAGAGTTGTCCGGCTATTCAGAGCACGTTTAAGGTTGCAGCTAAGTAATAGGGTGAGTATTTGGGTGAGTGATTAGGAGGGTTTAGCTGAACCCTCCTAATCACTCACCCTAAACACTCACCCTAGTTTCCATGATTTTTACCATTTTAGTACCATCGAAATAACTAACTTTGCGCCTCATCACCCCACATGAGCGATGCAATAAAACATGAATGCGGCCTGGCATTCATCAGACTTCGGAAGCCTTTCTCCTACTACATGCAGAAATATGGTACGGCACTCTATGGCCTGAACAAACTGTACCTCCTCATGGAGAAGCAGCACAACAGGGGCCAGGACGGAGCAGGGCTAGCCACCATTAAACTGGATACAGAGCCCGGATACCCATTCATGTACAGGCAAAGGAGTATAGCTACCCAGTCCATTGCTGAACTTTTCCAGAATATCGGTAAAGAGATCGGCGAACTGGAGAGGCACCAGCCAGACATACGTAAACACCCCGGCTTGATGAAAGGTCATCTGCCTTTCATGGGTGAGTTGCTGCTCGGCCACCTGCGTTACGGAACCCAGGGCAAGAATAACTCGGAGTTTTGCCATCCCTTTATCAAAAAGAATGTAGTGCCTGCCAGGAACTTAGCCATGGCGGGCAATTTTAATATTGTCAATACCGAAGAGCTTTTCTCCTTGATCAACATTGATCCGGGTGAGTTCCAAAAACAAAGTGATCTCGCCGCGATGATGGAAGTGGTTCATCATTTCCAGGTGAAAGAAGATGAAGCCAATCCTGGACATCTTGACGTAGCGAATATCCTGCGCAAGGCATTCCCGCTTTTTGATGGCGGATATCATGTGGGCGCATTGCTGGGCAACGGTGATTCATTCGTGATCAGGGATGAACATGGCATCCGCCCATCGTACTATTATATAAACGATGAAATCATTGTGGCTGCATCAGAACGCGCGGCGATCCGCACCAGTTTCAATGTGGGCGAGAATGAAGTGCTTGAACTGATGCCGGGCCAGGCATTGATCGTGAAGTCGAACGGAAGCTATACCATAGAACAGATCCTTACGCCCAAAGAGCGCCGCGCTTGTAGCTTTGAACGCATTTATTTCTCACGCGGAAGTGATGAGAAAATCTACAGAGAGCGCATCGCACTTGGGCACCACCTGAGTTCTACGGTGTTGAAATACATCAACCACGATCTAAAGAATACCATTTTTTCTTTTATTCCCAATACAGCTGAGACGGCATTCTATGGCTTGCTGAAAGGCATGGAAGACTACCTGAATAAAGTCAAGATCCAGCGGATCATGAGTTGGGAAAAAGATTTCGACGAGGAGAAACTATCGGAAATGATCAACCGAAGAATCCGTGTGGAAAAGGTTGCGATCAAGGACGTGAAGATGCGGACCTTCATCACCGAAGACTCCAACCGTTCCGAGATGGTGCAGCACGTGTATGATATCACCTATGGAACGGTACGAAGGAATGAAGATACGCTGGTGGTGATCGATGATTCTATTGTTCGAGGTACCACGTTAAAGGAGAGCATTGTTCGCATGCTGTCAAGGCTTCAGCCAAAACGGGTGATCATTGTTTCATCTGCGCCGCAGATCAGGTATCCGGATTGTTACGGGATCGATATGAGCAAGCTCGGTGATTTCATTGCGTTCAGGGCGGCCATCGAGTTATTGAAGGATCGCGGGCAGAGCCATGTGATTGAAGACATTTATAAAGCCTGTAAAGAAATGCAGCGCCAGGGTACCCTTCACACGGAGAACATGGTGCGCCAGATCTATAAGCCATTTTCACCTGAAGACATTTCGGCAAAGATTTCCACACTGATCACACCTCCTGAAGTGACAATTCCTGTGGAACTAATCTTCCAGACCATTGAAGACCTGCATGATTCCTGCCCAACCAATACCGGTGATTGGTATTTCACAGGCAACTATCCAACGCAGGGTGGGAATAGGGTGTGTAACCAGGCGTTTATTAATTATTACGAGGGAAGGAATATCAGAGGGTATTGATCCAGTGGGGCAAAGGAAGAAGATAAAGGGAGAAGTACGAAGCTCTCTTCGCACCTATCCCTTTATCTTCTCCCTGTCTTAAGTGTTCTCAGCGTTTAAAGTGGATTTCAAATGAAGAGAATTTACATCGTTCGTCATGCCAAGAGCGACTGGACCTTTGACGTGGATGATTTTGATCGTCCACTGAATGAAAGGGGCAAGCGCGACGCACCCACGATGGCGGCAAGACTGAAACAACGTAATGTTCAGTTAGATGCGCTGGTGTCAAGCACCGCTGTGCGTGCATGGAGAACGGCACAGTTGTTTGCTGTTGTTTATGAGCGGGAAGACAAAGCCATCATCGGCATTCCTAAATTATATCACGCTTCGGCAGAAACCATCTACGATGTGATCGAAGGCATCAGTGATGATTTTCAATCCATCGCCATCTTTACGCACAACAATGGGATCACGGATTTTGCCAATTCATTGGGGATCATCCGCATCGATAATATGCCTACCTGCAGTGTGCTGGGATTTGCAGCCAATACCAATCAATGGAATGAGATCAGGCAGGCAGAGAAGATGTTGTTGTTCTTTGATTATCCGAAATCAAAAAGTTAGGTCGCAGTTCGCAGGTCGCAAGTTCGCAGGACGTCCTGCGAACTTGCGACCTGC
>JBASZQ010000107.1:0-8775 GCA_049661025.1 Chitinophagaceae bacterium
ATATACAACCCAATGAACGGATTGGGTTGATTGGATATAACGGAACCGGGAAATCTACCATACTCAAACTGCTGTCTGGCGGGTATTCACCGTCTAAGGGTAGCGTGGAAAAAAGCAGGGGAATCCGGATCGGATATCTCCACCAGGATCTTTTGAGTTTTGATACAAACGACTCTATTCTGCAGGTAGCCCTTGGTGCTTTTGAAGAGATTCTGAAATTGGAATTGGAAATTGAGGCGTTGGGAAAGGAACTGGAGGCCAATCATGATGACGAGAGGCTGATCCTTTACACGGATAAATTGCACGAGCTGGAGTTGCTTGGAGGGTATACGATACATCACCGCACCGAAGAAGTTCTACAGGGACTTGGTTTTGCAAATGTTGATCTGCAAAGACCCTACCGCGAATTCAGTGGTGGCTGGCGCATGCGGGTGTTGTTGGCAAAAATGATCCTTCAGGCGCCTGACCTTCTTTTGCTTGACGAACCTACCAACCACCTGGATCTGCCGTCTATTGAATGGCTGGAAAAATACCTGCAGCATTACCAGGGCTCCGTGGTCATCGTGAGCCATGATAAGTATTTCCTGAACAGGATGGTTACCAAAATCGTAGAACTTTATCAGAAAGAGTTACACATCTATGCTGGCAATTATGACTATTACGAAAAAGAAAAAGCGATAAGGATTGATCTGGCACAAAAAGCTTACGACAACCAGCAGGACTATATCCGCCAGCAGGAGCGTTTTATCGAGCGGTTCAAAGCAAAGGCATCCAAGGCCGCACAGGCGCAGAGCATCGTGAAAAGATTGGAGAAACTGGATAAGCTGGAAGATGTCAATATTGAGCGTCCATCGATCCGAATCAACTTCCAGGTGGATAAAATTCCGGGAAGGGTGATCTGTACCTTGAAAGACGTCACTAAATTTTACGGAAATCTTAGAATTGTTGAGGAAACCGGCGCGGAGATAGACCGGGGAGATAAAATTGCACTGATCGGTGCCAACGGAAAGGGTAAATCTACCCTGCTGAGGATCATTGCCGGCACGGAAACCTGTGACGGCGAACGGATCTGGGGGCATAATGTTGACGAGAGTTTTTATGCCCAGCATCAGCTGGAAGCACTGAATGTCAACAATACCATTCTGGATGAAATGAAAGAGTGCGGCAGCAAGAAGACAGAACTTGAGCTTCGTACTTTATTGGGATGTTTTCTTTTTAGTGGTGACGATGCAGACAAAAAGATCCGTGTATTGAGCGGAGGGGAGAAAGCAAGGGTGGCCCTGGCCAAAACCATTGTGAGCAAGGCCAACTTCCTCATGTTGGATGAACCTACCAACCACCTGGATCTGCATTCCGTGGAGTTATTGATTGAAGCGCTGAACAAATACGAAGGCAGTATCATCCTGGTGAGCCATGATCGTTACTTCATTTCCAAGACGGCTAACAAGATCTGGGAAATTGAGGACGGCAAGATCAAGGAATTCAAGGGTGGTTATGATGAATATGTGGAATGGAAAGCGAGGATGAGTGCTAAACAGTCTTCAGCCACAGCGACTCCGGCAAAGAAGGAAGTGAAAGAAGTAAAGGAGGATAAGAAAAAGAACGAGCCTATAGATAAAGCAAAACAGGCGGAGGAAAAGAAACTTCAAAAAAGGTTTGCCGATGCAGAAGCGCTGGTTGCGAAACTGCAGGATGACAAAAAAAATACCGAGGCCTTGTTAGCGGACCCCGGCATTTATCTGGATAAAGTCAAATTTCAAGAGACAGAGAAAAAATATCAATCCGTTTCACATCAACTAAAAAAGGCCGAACAGGAATATGAGCAGTTGTTTGAGCTCATCATGAAGAATAGCTAGTAGCTATTAGCTAATAGCTATTTTAAAATTCAAGAAGATTCACAGACAGCGTAGCGGTACCGATTTGTTGTCCACTTGAATTCAGTTTCTTCACAGTAACATTACTGAAAGTAAGGAACCTTCTGCCATTATTGACGGTTAGGGATGCAGTTCCTACTTTACTGGATGCATCAAACAAATAAGGTTGCACACTTGAAGTGTTGGCATCATTCACCACGTTCATGGCTTTGATATAGGTAGTGGTTGTCCCTGTTCCACCGATATCATAGGTGCCGGCAACCTGCGGTGGAGTTCTACTGAATTCTACGGTGATAAAGTTTACTGTTGCTGCAGTTGTTGGATCTGTCACATCATACCATCGCACATCATTGGTACCCAATAGAAAAACCTGGGCGGTTATGGTTTTTCCTTCAATAGTCCAGGTAGGTATTGCTGAAGTATCTTCTTCCTTTTTACAGGAACCCAGCAACAGCACAAAACACAACGCCAAAAGAATTCTCATATCTGAATTGATTTTCAATGTATGGGACACAAGATAATGCAATATCGCAGCATCAGACCACCACTTTTTTCCATCGTCCTTTCCGAAAGATGAACCAGGCCACCAAAGCGATCATCGTTTCTGAAACCGGAATAGCGATGAATACACCCACGGGCCCCCAGCCAAAGGTTTTGGCCATCAGGTAAGCTATCGGGATCTGAAACAACCAGAAACCAAAAATATTGATGTACGTAGGTGTTTTGGTGTCTCCGGCTCCATTAAAAGCATTCATCATCACCATACCCAATCCATAGAAAACATATCCGGAAGCCATAATGCGCAAAGCCAGTACAGCGTACCCCACAACTATGGGTTCTCGGGTAAAGAATGACACGATGGGTTCAGCAAGTACCAAAAAGATCAACGACACCACCAACATAAAAATGGTGTTGTATTTTGCGGTGATCTTCACAGAGATTTCAGCCCGATCAGGGTTTTTTGCACCAAGGTTTTGTCCTACCAGGGTTGCTGCAGCATTGCTCATGCCCCATGCAGGCAAAATGAAAAACATCACGATCCGAATTGCAATCTGATATCCGGCGGAAGCATCGCTCTGGCCAGTGTTTACAACCAGGCTGGCCAGGATGATCCATGATCCTGAGCCAATGATAAACTGTAAAACACCCGGTAAGGCGATGTTCACGACCTGCTTCATCAACTGCAGGTCAGGCAAAAAATGACTGAGCCGCATCCGCAGGGAACTACCGCCTTTAAACAGATGGTAAAGCTGATAAAGCACGCCAATGGTTCTTCCCAAGGTAGTGGCCAAGGCCGCACCGGCCACACCAAATGCAGGAATGGGTCCGAGGCCTCGGATAAATATGGGACAGAGAATGATGTTGCAAATATTCGCCAGCCACAGGCTTTTCATCGCCATCATTGCGTCTCCTGCCCCACGGAATATGCCGTTGATGAGGAAGAGCAGCATGATGGACACGCTACCGGCCATGAGGATTCTGGTGTAGTTTACACCTACCTGAATGGCTTCAGGCTCAGCACCCATCAAGGCAAGGATCTCGCCGGCATAAACAAAACCGATGATGCCAAGCACTATGGTAAATGCTACCGCGAGCAAAATGGCCTGGGCACCCGAGCGAGCAGCAGCTTCCGGGTTCTTCTCTCCCACCCTTCTGGCCACCATCGCTGTTGCAGCCATACTCATACCGATGGCAAGGGAGTATACGATGGTGATGACGGATTCAGTGAGACCAACTGTTGACGTGGCATGTTTGCCGAGATGGCTGACAAAATAAATATCAACCAGTGCAAAAACACTTTCCATGCTCATCTCGAGCATCATGGGAATGGCCAGCAGGATCACCGCCTTAGGGATACTGCCCTGGGTATAATCGTGTTCTTCCCCTTTTAATGAGGCGATGACTACATTATAGAATGAATTGAACTTTTCTTTTATCGTTAGGGACTGCATGCATTATTCTTTAATCAGGTAAATAGAACCAAGCCCCGCTATCAAAGCAGGCTGGAGAAAGGTTGTCTGAGGATGCAGGAGGCAAGGCCGCCTGACTAAAGAATGTTCATATTCGACGTGCTAGGGCACGAAAATAGTATTTTCAAAATAGGATTACAAATTAGAGATAGAAAAACGTTGTCCGTTTTTCGGGGAATTCAGATAGCTTTTCTATAACCCGCACCAATCGTTCGCCCTTGAATTCGTAGCGATATTCCAATTTTTCGACCCGAGATATAGGTGAAAACGTCACGCCTCCATCGTTGGACACTTCATAAGTTGCATCTTCGCGGACAGGAAGCTTCTTATTGGCTTTTCCAAACACAAGTGGTGAAACGAGAGGAGGTGACTTGACTTCCTCATTTCCGTAAGTAACAACTTTTCGAATCCTGATAACACTTAGTTTGACGTTTAAAAGGCTTCCGTTGGCATAAGAAAAAGTGGAATCTCTTTGAGTTACTGTTTCAACTTTTGTGGTGATGTTTGCACCATCATTAGTATACGTTGTCAGCTGGTCAAATGTTGTGATTAGTCTGTCAGAAAAAAAGCTTTGAATTCTTTTGTAACTGAGGAGATTGGTCTTGATAAAACCATTGGATTCGTAAGTACATTTATTAAGAAAATATACTGTTGTATCGAAGAAGCTCGTCGCGATTTTTGGATCAGTAGAGTCCGTCAACAGATATCCGTTTGATGGATCAATGGTGATTATTCGTCTTGTGGGTCCGCTCGAAACTGAAGCAAGTATTCTTCCTGGCTCATAGCGGTACACCCATAGATAGCTTTGACTTGGTGAGAACGGGACCCGGGCAATTCTTTCTATGGAGTTGATCCTGTTGCCAATATAAGTAAAGGTGTCAACGGTTAATTGTGGTGGCTGCTGCACCCATGGGTACTGGTCTTGCTCAATTTCTATTTTACTAAGCTTTCCGGATTCAGTGGGAACTGTGCCTGGCGGTGTATCGTCTTTTGCGCATGAGGCGAATAAAAAAAGACTCGTGCAAAAAGCAATGAATGGATAGGTGTATTTATGCATAGGTAAGATTTGTATTTCCCTGATTATCAAACTCGCACAACTGGCTAGCGTTGCCCGTAGAAATAAGTATACACCATATCCTGTTCTCCAACACTTTTCACTATTGTCTTTTGTAACAGACGATTCCGGATATCGTGTGTAAACGTTTTGGAATATGTAGATAATGGCACCCAGGTTAATCCGCCGTCAGTTGAATTTTCAATTGCGTATGTTTCCGACGACATCATATTTAAATCCTTTCTTCCGATTTGATAGGGTTGGGTGGGAAAAGCCACCATAGAATCAGCAGTGTGGGTATATGTGAAAGTGTAGCGCGAAAGCCAGTTTTGAGTATTGACGAGCGCCCCATTGCTTTTAGAAAAAGTTGAATCTAATTTACGGACAAGGTAAATTTTCCTGAGAATGTTTTTGCCGTCGTTAATCAGAGAGTCTACGTTATCCTCCATTAACACGGTTCTATAATCGCCTATCTTATTGACGACTTTCACTTTAACGGTATGCTTTTTTTGAAATCCTGCTGCATCATATTCGTAGGCATCATCGGCCCATAAAATAGAATCGTTGGGTGATGAAGCGAAATTTCGCTGATGATTCAACGCAAGCAGATAGCCTGTTGCCGGCTCGATTGTTGCGGTCCTGATTTCCCCGACGCCTTCATAAGAAAAAAAAATCTGATTGCCTTGGAAACGGTAAGTCTCCGTGCTGGTTGACTTAAGTACTTCATTTGTAAATCTCTTAAATCTTCTGCCGGTTAGTTTTCCATCGGTAGCATATTCCAGACTGTCAACAGTGCGATAGTTTGAAACCGGGTTGGTATTGTAACTATATTCAGTTTGAATCTTGACGAGATAATTTTCGGGAATAACAGGAGGCAAAGGATCAGGAGAAGGTTGTTCAGATTTCTGGCATGAACTCAAGCATGACAATAGCATGCACGCTAGTAAGGTATTTTTTAACATAGGTAAGTATTGAACTAAAATTAAAACGTCAGAATCTCCCAGCAAAGTATCTAAAAATATATTTCTGTTGACTATATGATACTGAAAAAGCTGCCTCCTTGGAGACAGCTTCCTGGTGATTCCGTCGCGATTCGAACGCGAGACCCACAGCTTAGAAGGCTGTTGCTCTATCCAACTGAGCTACGGAACCGAATTCTGGCAAAGATAATTTTTTTCATAGTTTGCACCAAACCCGCCATTGCATGGACGTAAAGATAGAACAGGGCTGGAAAGGCGTACTGGCTGAAGAATTCAAGCAGGACTACTTCCTGCACATCGTTGACACCCTGAAAACAGAGAAAACCACCGGAAGAACGATCTATCCGCCCGGTCCACTGATCTTCAACGCATTTCTGCAAACGCCGTTTGACCAGGTGAAAGTGGTGCTGATTGGGCAGGATCCATATCACGGGCCGGGACAGGCCATGGGCCTGAGTTTCTCCGTTCCCAAAGGTGTGAAACCACCCCCTTCGCTGCAAAACATCTTTAAAGAGATCCGGTCTGATCTTGGTATTCCGATGCAGCCAAACCATGGCGATCTTACCGCATGGGCGAAACAGGGATTGTTGCTGCTTAATGCCTCCCTCACTGTGAGGGCCAATGAACCGATGAGCCATTCTGGAATCGGATGGATGAATTTTACCGATGCGGTGATCAGAACGCTCTCTGAGAAGAAGCATAACCTCGTCTTTCTGCTCTGGGGGCGGTTTGCGCAGGAAAAGCAGCAGTTGATTGATGAATCCAAACATACGGTGCTCAAAGCAGCACACCCCTCCCCTTTCTCCGCTGATAAAGGTTTCTTTGGGTGCAAGCATTTTTCCAGGACCAATGAGTTGTTGGTGAAGTATGGGAAAGATCCGATTGATTGGAAATTGTGAGTTTTCAAAAATCTTTTTTTGACTATTGACCTTCGAATTTTGACTTTTGCATCATGTTCAAACGCATTTTCGGTTTTTTGTGGTTGCTATGGTCCGCCGTGATTTTCATTTTAACCATGCTGATTTTCTGGATTCCAATGTGGGCGGTAAAATTTCATCCGGAGCCGAAACGCACAGATATTTTCATGCGCTGGATCCGGCGTTGGATGGCTGTATTCCTGCCGCTGGCAGGGATCCGGATGACCGTAACCGGTAGAGAAAAATACAAACCAGGAGAAAACTATATCATTACCTGCAACCACAAATCCATGATGGATGTGCCCCTGTCCAGTCCCGGCATCCCCGGCGCCAACAAAACCATCGCCAAAATGGAACTCGTGAAAGTGCCCTTGTTTGGGATGATCTATCGCAGGGGATCTGTACTGGTAGACAGAAAGAGCGATGCCAGCAGGAAGGATGCGTTCAACAGAATGAAACAAGCACTGGATCTCGGAATGCACATGTGTATTTACCCGGAAGGCACCCGCAACAAAACGGACAAAGCCCTGAATACTTTTCATGACGGCGCTTTCAGGCTGGCCATGCAAACCCGAAAGCCAGTGATGCCCACCGTAATATTCAATACAGAAAAAGTATTGCCCTCAGATAAAAGCTTCTATTTCATGCCAGCCAAGGTATCCATGCATTTCCTCGATCCTATTTATATCAAGGCAGATGATACCGCAGATAGTGTAAAGCAACGGGTGTTTGAAGTCATGGAGAAATTTATCCTGGAGAACAAATCCCAATGGACCTAACGATTATAGAAATATCGCGTCCGGTTCACTTTAAGGTCACGCAGCAATGATGATTTGGGGTTGATATTGATACTGAAATATCGATACAAACCAATCGGGGTAATATTTATTGACATCTGCCAGCAGTGCAGATCTCGGGTCAGGAACATGGTGAAGGTCTGCAGCTTAAGGTTATTGAGATCATAGAATCCGTTGGCGCCTAGTTTCCATTTTGGACTAAGGTTAAAATCACCGTTGAAGTTTACACTGGAGGTAAATACGGTAGTGTCACCAGAGTAGTCTGCCTTTCTTTGACGGGCAAACTGCAGGGAGTACTGGAGATTCACGGACCATGCCACATCGAAATCTGCAAACTCGGCAGGGTTACGTCTCATATAGTCGAGTTGAGACATCAGCTGATCCTGATCCACATAATCCATCTCTTCTTTCATTCTCTCTTCCCGGGTTTTCTTATCCTTGCTTTTCTTGCTTTGGAAACTGGTAGAGATGTTTATTCCTCCATTGGTTAATGTACCTGGGAATTTATAAATGTCTTTACGGAAGCCGAGAGAATCGGTTACATAGGGATCCAATGATGCGTTGGCGGTAATATTGACTTTCTCAAACAAGGTACTTCTTGCATATAGGCTGAACGTAGAAAGTTTGAAAGAATCAGCCAGAAAATTGTATCCGCCCGTAATACCAAAACCATCGATCAACTTTACTTTTTTAATTGGATTATCACCAGTGTCTGTTTTGGAACGTACTTTCATCTCAAGGTTATTGTCTAATCCAAAACTAATCCCCCCGCTTCGGCCGGGAGCAAGTGGACCAAAAATACTGCCATCAAATAGAGAGAATAACTGTTGATTCCCTAGTGTGTCTACCTGTGTTCTGTAATAGTATTGGGAAACCAGATCCGGTTTATAGTTGATCCCAAAAGAGGGGCGTGTAGCTAAACGGAGCGCCTGGATTTTAGCGTTTTTATTAGTGGATTCAAATTTCGTGAAGATACCCGTGTTAATGGCCAATCCAACAGACATTTCGCGAGCTGTATACAAACCTTTCGTGATATTGGTATCCACTTTCTTGTTCACCGAATTCCAGCTTCTTTGGAACTTCTGGCTATACCACCGTTCACGATAACTGAAATTGGGTGCAATCTGGAACGGACCAGCCGGTGGCAGACTCAGGATAATGGGAATATCGTGGCTGGCGCCCC
>JBASZQ010000108.1:0-35701 GCA_049661025.1 Chitinophagaceae bacterium
GGCCCCAGCCAGAAGCGGTCCTCGCCACCCACGGCCGTCATATGTGGCTGCGGTTTGCCATCCTTGATTAGCTCATGATTGATCCACCCGAAACTGAGTCCATTCCTTCCCGTCATGGTGCTTGTCATGATCCTGCCCTGGTAGGCTGGCAGTACCACCAGTTGTTGTGCGGTATCTTTGCCATATAAGACTACGGCATCCTTATGTTTTTGCTGCAGCAATGCCAGGTCAAATCCAAAACTGCCGGGTGCCGGTGTTTGCGTTGTATCCGCCGTTGCGGGTTTTCCGGATTCAGGGTTATTACATCCGACTGCTGCCAGCAGGGCAAGGACTGCGAGGGACTTGATTAAGGTCATGTAGGCATTGGTTGATGGAATGTTAATGTACTGAAATTTATAGGGAATGGGCCGAATTGCTATGAAAGTTTGCCCGACTTGGAATATTTTGTAGGACATGGTAATCATATGAAAAACAGGATTCGCCCTTGCATTTGTGTATTATTCGTATTCCTTTTTAGTTTGATCAGTTGCCTTGATGGTACGAAGATTGGTCCAGTTGTTCATGACAACAAACATGACTCAGCGAACAATCGATTTGGTAGTTTATTTGAAGCAACAGAATGCAGAGAGGTTGATATAGAAACGGGTGTCAATAAATTAGAAGTCAGTATTGACAGTTTGCTTTCCTTGTTAACGGACCGGTTGCAAAAGTCTGAAAAGGATTCTACGATGGTAAATCTATTAGTAAATTTGATTCAGCTGGAAAGAAAAACCTATCAGTCTTCCGCAATCCAGGAATCTGAGCTGGTATTCTGGTCTTACGGTGTAGCTGCTATGAACGGTGAAAGGGTAGTGGCGCGGGATTGCTTCTATTATAGGGCTCTTCTGCGTAAATGGCAGTTTTATCTGGCTATTGAAGATAAGGTTGAAGGGACGTTGTTGGATTTATGACTTGTTGCACCTAAACTATTTGTCAGAAGACAAATAAAAAAGAGTTCAATTCTAAAATATAATTAATGTTGAAAGATCTTGAATCAGCCGTTATTAGATGCCACCATAAGAAAGTCAAACGGATTGTGCAGGGCATCGTTGAAGCAAAGGATAAGTCTTATGTGAATCATTTTTTTGAGTTTTTGTCTGGCGAGATTCACGATGGGTTGATCATTTGTGATTTGACAAGAGCATTGTTCAGATTGAATCGAACATCCCTTGCTGACTGTTCAACAATCTTCCTTTTTGACAAATTTTCAAACATAAATATTCATGAGTCGCTTTTGGAGGTTTTAGGTTATGACAAAATGATTCCCTCCTTAGATGATCAGCGGAAAATTATCGAAAGATATTTTCATTTTGGCGATGGGATGAATTTGCGATATTTTTCAGATCCGCGGTATGGTTTGGCGGCTGCATGTGCCGGGTGGGATGAAAATATTGTAAAAGCATTTTTACTTCATTGCCTTGATGTTGATGATGCGCCGCTGAAATATGTTTCAAAGAATTCAATTGGCAGACGCTATGTAAAATTGCGTTCTCTTAGTTGATTAAAAATTATTTTTATTGAGTTCCTGACCCGGCAGGTTTGACTGAGCTGTTGGGTAGTTTGGAATTTCCAAAACTTTGGACCCCACTTCTTCACTTTTCAATGAACCTTAAAAGGCGCATAAAAATGCGGTCAGTTTAAAGCGAAGAGATGGCGGCCGTTTACGGGGAATCTTCAGCAGGGTAACTAATTCCTTCAGTCAAGCCTGACCCTTTGTTACGGATAGCTAGTTGACCTATACCAAGTAACAAAGTGAGGTCTGAGACGAAATATTCAGTTGACGAACTCGTCAATTATGCAGAAAAATACTTTGAATTTAAGTGACTATCCCTGAAGAATGCGCAGGAAAATTATAATCTCTTTGAGTAGCCTCATATGGTATATGGAGCGTGTTTATATCCAATAGTCGATTTGAGTATCACAACAAGATAGTATGGCAAATAAAACGGTACAGGTGTTGGTGGAGGAGCAAAAGATACTGAACCGTATCCATGTTGTTCGTGGGCAGAAAGTGCTACTGGATGAGGATCTGGCACAAATGTACAATGTAGATACTAAGAGGTTGAATGAGCAAGTAAATAGAAATCCAAGTCGCTTCCCTAAGGATTTTATGTTCACTCTTACGGCAAAAGAGTATGATAACTTGAAGTCGCAAATTGCGACATCAAGACAGTGGGGCGGTAGAAGAAAACTGCCGAATGTATTTACTGAGCAAGGTGTGGCTATGCTTTCAAGTGTGCTTAATAGTGATGTAGCTATAGCGGTCAACATCCGTATCATCCGTGTCTTTACTAAACTCAGAGAATATGCACTGACCTATAAAGACATCCTTATGAAACTGGATCAATTGGAAAAGAAAGTGAAAGGGAATAGTCAGGATATTGCTAATATATTTACCGTACTTAAAGAACTCATCGAGAAAGATCAGCAACCAAGACCAAGAAAACGCATTGGGTTCCGAAGAAGCGGTGAGGAGGACTAATGCTCAGTTGGCAATGAATAGGAGTGAACGACGATGTTCTTATGGCGCATGAACACAATTATTCTTTATACTGAAAATGGAGAAAATGCAAGCATAGGATAGGTTCAAATTATTTCGCTTTGGACATGCAGGTTCACATTAAAGTTGTTTACGCCGCCTGGAAGATGCGATTTCAAATTTCAGACTTCGAGGATTCCAAAATTCCATCACTTCACCCTCGTCCAGGTATCCGTCCTCCCAATCAACGTAATCCCTACATACCCGCGCACATCTAAAGTGTTCGCATCTTTCAGTGTCATCACACACTTATATTCCTTTCCGTTCTTGGGATCATAAATGCGGCCGTTCTCGTACGTCTTTCCATTAAACGTAAATCCCCAAAGATTCACAAGACCCATAATCGGACGGGTGTGGTTGGATTTGTCGGGGTGCTGAATATCCGTCTTGGGCTTGCCCGTTGTGGCATCGTTCGGCTCTTTCAGCCACACGATCTTGCCCTGGTATTTATTGCCGTTTTTGAAGATCTCCACATGGCCATTGCCTTCACCGGTTTTCCAGGTTCCCAAAATGGCATCGCCGTCAATGCGGTAATGAGAGGGCGTAGCGCCAAGGAGGATAACTGCTATAATGAATGCTGCAATCGATTTCATACCTCTAATGTACTAAACGGCGCCCAAAACCCAATTGCCCACCGGTCCAATGGTCCAAATGTTCTATGGCTAATTTTTTTTGGTTTGTATTTCTCCTTTCCGCATATTTGCATTCACATGATTACTAACAAACATTGGTGGTGGCATAGGTACTCTTAAGGGGAGCTATTGTCATGACTATGTGTTAACATACATCATTAGGCCCCGATAGCATCGGGGCCTTTTAGTTTCTATCCAATGAAGCAAATCGAGATCACTACCGAGTTTACCAAAATGCTGGCCGACGTCCATACACCCGTGGGGATTTACCTGCGGCTGCGGGACCGGTTCAGGGATACCATCCTCATGGAGAGCGCCGACTACCATGCGCAGGATAACAGCTATTCCTTCATCGGCATCAACGCCATTGCCGGTATCGAGATCCGTAACAAGGGTCTGGTGGAATACAAAATGCCCGGACAAAAGCCGGAGAAGATCGCCCTCAAAGGCGTGAAGCTGGTGCCTGAATTGCTGCATGATTTCTTAAAGCGCTTCGACGTGCAACCCGCTAAGGAAAAACCCGTCAGGGCATCGCAGGGGCTCTTCGGCTATATCACATATGACGCCGTGCAGTTTTTTGAAACCATCCAGCTGAAAGCGCAGGACAATGTGATCCCGCTGATGCGTTATCGGCTTTACCAATACGTTATTGCCATCGATCACTACAAGGATGAACTCTACCTCATCGAAAATAAAATCAAGGGCATTCCCTCCGAAATCTCTGTAGTGGAATCCCTGATCCGCAACCGCGATGTGCCCGTGTTTCCCTTCAGTTCGGAAGGAGAGGAGCAATCCAATATGACCAACGAAGATTATGTATCGATGGTGAAGAAAGGCATCGCTTCTTCTTTGCGGGGTGATGTTTTCCAGATCGTGCTGAGCAGGCGCTTTGCGCAACAGTTCCGTGGGGATGAGTTCAACGTGTACCGCGCTCTGCGGAGCATCAATCCATCGCCCTATCTTTTTTATTTTGATTACGGTGAATACAAACTCATGGGCTCCTCACCGGAGAGCCAACTCATCGTGCAAAATGGTAAGGCCATCATCCATCCCATCGCGGGCACGTATAGACGAACCGGTGATGATGAAACGGATCGCAAACTGGCTGAGCAACTGAAAGAAGACGCGAAGGAGAATGCGGAACACGTTATGCTGGTTGACCTGGCGAGGAATGATTTGTCGAGGCACTGTGATCACGTAAACGTATCCCAATACAAAAAGATCAACTACTACTCGCATGTCATCCACATGGTGAGTGAGGTGACCGGACAGGTATTTCCCAACACCAATCCCTTTGAACTATTGGCCACAAGCTTTCCTGCGGGAACACTCAGTGGTGCACCTAAGTATAAGGCCATGGAAATCATCGATGCCCTGGAACCCACGCTACGCAGTTATTACGGCGGTGCCATCGGCATCATGGGATTTGATGGCAGTTGTAACCACGCCATCATGATACGCACCTTCCTGAGCCGGAATAATACCCTTTATTACCAGGCCGGTGCAGGTGTAGTTGCCGCAAGCAATCCCGAGAGTGAATTGCAGGAAGTGAACAATAAATTATCGGCCCTTAAAAAAGCGATCGCCTTCGCAGAAACCATCCGCTCATGAAGATCCTCGTTTTTGATAACTACGATTCATTCACCTATAACCTCGTGCACCTGGTAGAGGCCATCACGGGTACCAAGACCGATGTGTACCGGAATGATCAGCTGCCCCTGGAAAAGGTGAAGGACTATGATAAAATAATTTTGAGTCCGGGCCCCGGCATTCCATCGGAAGCGGGGGAACTGCTGCCCCTCATCAAAGCCTATGCATCCAGCAAATCCATCTTGGGCGTTTGCCTCGGCCACCAGGCCATCGGCGAAAGTTTCGGCGGTACGCTGGTGAACCTGAGTACGGTGTATCACGGCATCGCTACCCCCATCGATATCATCAAAAACGATGGCGTATTTAAAGGACTGCCGAAAACCATTGAGGTGGGCAGGTACCACAGCTGGGTAGTGAGTGAAGAGAACTTTCCGAAAGATTTGGAGATCACGGCCCGCGATGCCAGTGGGATGATCATGGCATGCAGGCATAAGACCTATGATGTTACCGGTGTGCAGTTCCATCCGGAATCTGTACTCACACCCGATGGCGAAACAATGATGCGAAACTGGTTAAAAGCCTAAGATGAAGAAGATTCTTTTATATCTGTTTGAACATAAAACCCTGGACCGCGAGAAAGCGAAGGAGGTCATGCTGAACATTGGCAAGGGTGTATACAATGAGCATGAGATCACGGCATTCATGACGGTGTATCTGATGCGCAGCGTAACCATTGCAGAGCTGCAGGGTTTCCGTGACGCGCTGTTGGAACTCTGTGTGCCGGTGAATCTTGACAATCAGGAAGTGATTGATATCGTGGGAACGGGTGGTGATGGAAAGAATACGTTTAATATCTCCACTTTGTCGTGTTTTATCGTAGCCGGTGCGGGTAAGAAAGTGGCCAAGCACGGCAACTACGGCGCATCTTCTATCAGTGGTGCGTCAAATGTGATGGAGCAACTGGGATACAAACTCAAGAACGATCCCGATAAGCTGAAGAAAGAACTGGACGTAGCGAACTTCACTTTTCTGCACGCGCCGCTGTTTCACCCCGCATTGAAGAATGTGGCGCCGATCCGTAAGAACATCGGCGTGCGAACTTTTTACAATATGTTGGGACCGATGGTGAACCCGGCTAATCCGGCCTATCAACTGGTGGGCGTGTACAATCTGGAGATGGCGAGGATCTATAATTATCTTTTACAGATGACGGGCCAGCGTTTCACCATCATTCATTCTTTGGATGGCTATGATGAGATCTCGCTGACGGGAGATGCCAAGATCATTACCAATGAAGGGGATAGAATCGCAACACCCGAGGAGCTGGGCAAGCGGATGGTGATGCCTGAAGATATTTATGGCGGGTCCACACCTGAGGAAGCGGCAGGAATTTTTGTGAAGATCCTGAAGGGTGATGGCAGCTGGGCGCAGAATGCGGTGGTATTGGCCAATGCGGCCCTCGGCCTGTATAACACCAATGCCTACCCGAATTACGAAGCGGCCTTCCAGGAGGCGGTGGAAAGCCTGGAGTCTGGAAAAGCCTATCAACAATTTACACAACTGATCAGTCTGCAGTGATGAATATACTGGAACAAATTGTGGCGGCTAAGGTGAAAGAAGTGGCGGAAAGAAAACGGCTCCGCCCGGAATCAGTGTTGGAACATCAACCTGCATTCACCAGAACGGTGTATTCCCTTAAACAGTTTATCCTTGATCCAAATAAAACAGGGATCATTGCAGAGTATAAACGAAGGAGTCCGTCGAAAGGAGTGATCAACGATCGTTCAAGCGTATTGGAGGTCACCAATGGCTATGTGGCCGGCGGTGCCAGCGCGCTTTCGGTGCTTACAGATACGAATTATTTCGGTGGTGCCACGGCAGACCTGGAAACAGCGCGGGTGCAGCCCATTCCTATCCTCCGCAAGGATTTCATCATTGATGAATACCAGATTGTGGAGGCCAGGGCCATGGGGGCCGATGTGATCCTGCTGATCGCTTCCTGCCTGAGTCCAGTGCGGGTGCGGGAACTGGCAAAGTTTGCGAAGGGCATGGGTCTGGAAGTACTTTTGGAACTGCATGAAGAAGAAGAGCTTGAGCATATCAATGAATACACCGAAATTGTGGGCGTGAACAACCGGAACCTGAAAACGTTTACCGTGGATATGGACAAGAGTATCCGAATGGCGGAACAGATCGGAAGCTCACGGGTACGCATAGCCGAATCCGGCATTGGATCTGTTGAAGATATTCTGAACTTTAAACAATACGGATTCGAAGGATTTCTGATCGGCGAGTACTTTATGAAACAAGATGACCCGGCTGCTGCATTCATCGCATTTACGAATAAACTCAACACAAGATGAGGGTTAAAGTATGTGGAATGACCAGGCTGGACCAAATCCAACAGCTTGACGAATGGGGAGTGGAATTTGCGGGGCTGATCTTCTATCCGAAGAGTCCGCGCTATATTAAAAAGTTTCACCTCTCTGCCATCGATCTCAAAAGAGAGAAACTGAAGATCAACACCGTGGGTGTTTTCGTGAACGAGGACTTGGACGAGATCCTGCGTACCGTGGAAGCGTGGCGACTATCCATGGTGCAGTTGCATGGGGATGAGAGTCCGAAGTTCTGCGAGCAGGTGAGTAACCACGTGACCACCATCAAAGCTTTTCGGGTGGGCGAGGGTGATAATGTGGAATGGAAGATCCATCCCTACAATGAATTTGTGGACATGTATATGTTTGACAATGGATGGGTGGGCAATGCGAGTGCCAACAAGGCCGCGGCCTATGGCGGCACGGGTCACCAGTTCAACTGGAACAACCTGGATGGCGTGAACACCCGCAAGCCCTTTTTCCTGAGTGGAGGCGTGGATCCCACAGATGGACAGAAAGTAAAGGCCTTTGCAGAGGCGCAGAAAAATTTCTTTGCCGTGGATGTGAACAGTCGGTTTGAAATTGAGCCCGGCAACAAAGACATGAGATTGGTCAAAACATTTTTAGACGATATCAAATGAGTACAACAGTGACGTCAGCATTTAAACCCGATGCACAGGGCTATTACGGTTCCTTTGGTGGAGCCTATATTCCCGAGATGCTGCACCGGAATGTGGAGGAGTTGAGGAGCAGGTATCTCACCATCATTGAAGAGCCCGCTTTCCAGGAGCAGTTCCATCAACTGCTTCGCGATTATGTGGGAAGGCCTACGCCCTTGTTTTATGCGAACAGGTTAGGTGCAAAGCTCGGATCCAATATCTGGTTGAAGCGCGAGGATCTTTGCCATACCGGTGCGCATAAGATCAACAATACCATCGGGCAGATCATCCTGGCGCAGCGACTGGGTAAAAAACGCATCATCGCTGAGACCGGTGCGGGACAGCATGGCGTGGCAACGGCAACGGTTTGCGCACTGATGGGACTGCCCTGCATCGTGTACATGGGCGAAAAAGATATAGAAAGGCAGGCGCCCAATGTGGCCCGGATGAAAATGTTGGGGGCCGAGGTGAGGCCTGCAACTTCGGGTAGCAAGACCCTGAAAGACGCGACCAACGAGGCCATTCGCGATTGGATCAACCATCCCCATGATACACATTATATCATCGGCTCCGTGGTGGGCCCGCATCCTTATCCGGATATGGTGGCGAGGTTTCAGAGTGTGATTAGTGAAGAAATTAGGAAACAATTAATTAGAGAGATTGGGCGGGAACTACCCACGCATGTAGTGGCTTGTGTTGGCGGTGGCAGCAATGCCGCGGGTGCGTTTTATCATTTTCTGGATGAGCCAACGGTGAAATTGGTGGCTGTGGAAGCTGCGGGTCATGGTGTGTATTCAGGACTATCCGCTGCAACCACGGCGCTCGGCAAACCCGGTGTGCTGCATGGCTCCAAGAGCCTGGTGATGCAGACCGAAGACGGCCAGGTGGTGGAACCGCACAGCATTTCCGCGGGTCTGGATTATCCCGGCATCGGACCCCTGCATGCGCAACTGTATATGAGTGGAAGGGGAATATTTTTATCCGCCACCGATCAGCAGGCGCTGGATGCATCTGTGGAAGTAGCGAGACTGGAGGGTATTATTCCCGCGCTGGAAACCGCGCATGCTTTTGCAGTATTGGAGGAATTGAACCTGACAAAAGAAGACCAGGTGGTGATTTGTTTGAGTGGCAGGGGTGATAAAGACCTGGCCACCTATATGCGTGAATTGAATCTTTGATCTATGGGACGATTACAGGAATTGTTTGCAAGAAAAGATAAGCGGGTGCTGAATGTGTATTGCACGGCAGGTTATCCGCAGTTGGATAGTACCCTCGAGGTGATGAAAAGCCTGGAAGAAAATGGTGCCGATATTATTGAACTCGGCATGCCTTACAGTGATCCTTTGGCCGATGGTGAGGTGATCCAGCAGAGCAGCGGCAAGGCACTGGAGAATGGGATGACCATTGCGGTGTTGTTTGAGCAATTGAAGGATATGCGAAAGCAGGTATCCGTGCCCGTTATCCTGATGGGCTATATGAATCCGGTGTTGCAATATGGATTTGAAAAATTTTGTGCCGATGCGCAAACTGTGGGCGTGGATGCGCTGATCCTTCCTGACTTGCCGGCTTTTGAGTTTGAACAGGAGTACGGAACCATTATCAAAAAACATGGTCTGGATTTCATCTTCCTCGTGACGCCGGAGACCTCTCCGGAAAGGATCAGGAAGCTGGATAGCCTGAGTTCAGGCTTTCTCTATGCCGTGTCTTCTTCTTCCACTACGGGTGCCGCAAAAGATATGGGCGATGTGAGTGTGTTCCTGCAGCAACTGGGATCTTATGGATTGCGTAATCCGGTGTTGGTGGGTTTTGGTATCAAGGATAAGGAGAGTTTTGATCGCGCCGCTGCGCACGCCAATGGTGCGATTATCGGAACGGCGTTTATCAAGGCATTGCATGGCCAAACGAATTTGCGGGAAGCCACTCGTTCATTTTTACAAACAGTAATCGGTTGATATGGGGGGCACGGTGATCGTGAAATACAATGCGGGGAATATCCAAAGTGTGCTGTATGCGATGGAACGCATCGGCGCAGAAGCGGTGGTGACGGATGATCATGATTTGATCCGCGGGGCCGACCGCGTTATTTTTCCCGGTGTTGGCGAAGCGAGTACGGCGATGAACTATTTACGCGAGCGCCGACTGGATCAGTTGCTGCGCGAGCTGACACAGCCGGTTCTTGGTATCTGCCTAGGGATGCAGCTGATGTGCGCGCATTCCGAGGAGAACGATACGGAATGCCTGGGCATCTTTGCAGAGCCCGTGAAGAAATTCCTGCCTGGTGAATCCGGATTGAAAGTTCCGCAGATCGGCTGGAACAAGGTAACGGATACGCGTAGCCGAATTTTCGAGAACATTCCGGACGGAAGTTATTTTTATTTTGTGCACAGTTATTATGCCGCCAGTGGTGCGCATACCATCGGCACAGCTGATTATACCTTGCCCTACAGTGCAGCTTTGCACAGGAATAATTTCTACGGGGTACAATTTCACCCGGAGAAAAGTGCAGCAGCAGGGGAGCAGTTGTTGAAAAATTTCATTGCATTATGATGGAGCTGATACCCGCGATAGATTTGATCGATGGCAAATGTGTGCGGCTCACGGAAGGCGATTACTCGCAGAAGAAAGTGTACAGTGACCATCCATTAGACATAGCCTTGCAGTTCCAGGATGCCGGTATCAAACGCCTCCACCTGGTTGACCTTGACGGTGCGAAGGCCGGAAAGATTGTGAATTGGGAAGTGTTGGAAATATTGGCCTCCAAAACCAGCCTGCAGATTGATTTTGGCGGTGGGGTGAAGACCGAGGAAGATGTGCGTCGCATTCTTGGTGCCGGTGCATCTTGGGTTACTGTTGGAAGCCTGGCAGCCAGGAATCCTGAAATCCTGGAATCCTGGATTCGGCAGCACGGAGCCGAGATATTTTTCCTGGGCGCCGATGTGCGGGATAAAAAGATTGCGACGGGCGGATGGCTGGAGACCACTAACATTGACGTTTTTTCTTTTATTGGATCATACATCAATAAAGGCTTGACCCATATTTTTTGCACTGATATCTCTAAGGATGGCAGGCTTGAAGGGCCGGCTGTGGAACTCTACAAAGAGATCATCACCGCACATCCATCTATTCAGCTCGTGGCCAGTGGAGGCGTAAGTAATATGGACGATCTCCATGCTTTGGCCGAAGCAGGTTGCCATGGCGCCATCATCGGCAAAGCGATTTACGAAGGGCGCATTACCCTTGAACAACTCCAAACCTTTCACGCATGATCACCAAGCGCATCATACCCTGTTTAGATATCAAGGACGGCAGAACCGTGAAGGGCACGAATTTCGTGAACCTCCGCGATGCCGGCGATCCCGTGGAGCTCGGTGCTATGTACGCGCAGCAAGGGGCTGATGAACTCGTGTTCCTTGACATCACTGCCACTGTAGAAAAGCGCAAGACCCTCAGTGAACTTGTGAACCGCATCGCTCATCACATCAATATCCCTTTCACCGTTGGCGGCGGCATCAGCAGTGTAGAAGATGTGAGCGTGTTGCTGCAAAACGGCGCAGATAAAATTTCCGTCAACACCTCTGCATTCAAACGCCCCGAGCTCATCGCCGAACTCGCGCGAGAGTTTGGCTCGCAATGCGTTGTGCTGGCCATCGACACCAAAAAAGAATCTGATGGGCAGTGGTACGTCTACCTCAATGGCGGCAGAACCCGAACAGAAATGCTCTGCGAAGACTGGGCCCGCCAGGCCGTCGACCTCGGCGCCGGCGAGATCCTCCTCACCTCCATGAACAATGACGGCACCAAGGAAGGATTCGCGCTGGACATCACGAAAACGCTCTCCACAACCCTGCCCGTTCCCATCATCGCCTCCGGCGGTGCTGGCACCATGCAGCACTTCGCCGATGTCTTTGAACAGGCGCATGCTGATGCCGCGTTGGCTGCTTCTGTGTTTCACTTTAAAGAAATCGCAGTGCCTGATTTGAAGGAGTTTCTTTCAGAAAAGGGCATACGCATGCGGTTGTAGGTGGAAGTTGGAAGTTGGAAGGTGGAAGGTGGAAGGTGCAAGAATTAGAGTTTGAAGGCAAACATATCTTTGTGAATGATCATGTAGTTTAGCAATTTATTGATCTGGTTGTTTAAGTCGAGGACAGTTTCCAGTTCCGGAGCTGAGAAATAGTTGCAGCTAATCATCATTTGAAGCCACTCTCTCGTTTCAGCGTTTTCACCATCAGCATCGGTAAGTTTGGAGATCATATGTAGCGGATATCTTCGTTTGGCGTATGCTTCGGCTAGGTTGGCTACGACTGATCTGCAAGACCGTCGGATCTGGTCAGTTAAACTGTACAACTCTTCTCTCGGCAGCTGTTTTGACAAGTTGAAGATTATCTCATGTTGCCTTTTGGCCATTTCTCTTACTTTCCAGTCTTGCAAACCCATTTGATGAAATTCTCTGATTTTTTGGGCTTTTAAGTGTGTAAAATCTCAAAATTTGGGCGTTTTTTCTTCCAACTTCCAACTTCCAACTTCCACCTTACTTGACGTAACTTTACACCATGAAACTAGACTTCTCAAAATCCCCAGACGGCCTCGTTCCCGCTGTCATCCAGGACGCCAACACCCACAAGGTGCTGATGCTGGGCTACATGAACCAAGAGGCGCTGGACAAAACCATGGAACTGGGGCGGGTGACGTTTTTCTCGCGCAGCAAGAACAGGTTGTGGACCAAGGGGGAAGAGAGTGGTCATTTTCTGGAGTTGAGATCGATGACGGTGGATTGTGATAAGGATACCCTGCTCATTAAGGCGGTGCCGCACGGCCCTACCTGCCATACGGGTGCGGATACCTGCTGGGGAGAAACAAACCATTCAGAGGATTTTCTTGTATATCTGGAGGAGATCATCAATCTGCGCAAAAAGAGCAGCGATGAGAAAAGTTATGTGCGCTCCCTGTTCCAAAAGGGGATCAATAAGATCGCGCAGAAAGTGGGGGAGGAAGCGGTGGAATTGGTGATTGAGGCTAAGGATGATAATAAAGAACTGTTCCTCAATGAGGCGGCGGATTTACTGTTCCACTATTTAATTTTGCTTAACAGTAAAGGACATACCTTGAACGACGTAATTAACGTTTTACAAGACAGACATGCGAAATAATATGCGATTACTTACCCTGATCTTAGTGCTGGCGCCTTTATGGAGTGCTGCCCAGTTGTCCATCAATGGGAACATCAAGGGCCTGCCCGAAGGCTCGGTGCTCACCTTGCATGCCAATGACCCCGCTTCGGCACCGGTAGCCACCGCTACGGCAAAGGCCGGGAAGTTTAGCTTGAGTGCTACCAATACCGAGCCCAATATATATGTGTTGAATTATGCCGCTGCCGGTAAGCGAATGGTGATGTTCCTCGAGAATACCCAGGTCTCCATTGAGGGATCTGCCGATGCATTTGATAAACTGGTGGTGAAAGGCTCTGCTGCCAACCAGGACTTTCAGATTTTCAGTACAGAGTTTAGTCCTTTGTACCAGAAATTGTCGGCCGCCGCGCAGGAGATCAACAATGGCAAACAAGACGCAGCCACCAGGGCCGTGTATGAGAATACGATGAATACCATCCAACAGAAGACCGACCAGTTTGTGCAAACAAAACCCGGCTCTTATGTTGCACCCTTCGTGATCCTCGTGGCTACCCAATTGAATACGGAGCCGATGATCACGGAAGCCCGCTTTAATAAGCTGAGTCCTGCGGTACAACAAAGTGGTTTTGGCAGAGTGCTGCAATCCAATATTGCGGAAAGTAAAATTGGATCGATCGGTTCAGACGCCATCGCATTTACGCAAAATGATCCCAATGGTGCACCGGTGTCGCTGGCGTCATTTAAAGGAAAATACCTGCTGATCGATTTCTGGGCCTCATGGTGCAAACCCTGCCGGATGGAAAATCCTGCAGTATTAAAGGCCTACAATCAATTCAAGGATAAGAATTTCACCATCCTCGGCGTATCGCTGGACCGGACCAAGGAAGCATGGGTAAAGGCGATTGAAGAAGATAAACTTACCTGGACACAAGTGAGTGATCTGAAATTCTGGAACAACGAAGTTGCGAAACTATATAAGGTAGAAGCGATTCCTCAAAACTTTCTCTTGGATCCGCAGGGAAAGATCATTGCCAAGAATCTGCGGGGTGAAGAACTGTTGGCGAAATTGAAGCAGTTGATTAAGTAGTGTTGGCAAGCCAGACATTCAATAAAAACAGTCATTCAAACAATCGGAAGCTGGTATCCTGGATGCCAACTTCCGATTGTTTGAATGACTGTTTTACTGTATGATTGTTTTCCAAAAAAACTACTGCGTAACCGCAAACTCCACCAGGGTCTGATCCCACGCAAATCCCACCTTACCACCATCAACAGTAAAGGTCAGTTTCTCTGTAGGACTGGTTGTCTTGCGGGGAACAGTGATACGAAGTACATCTTCTTCCTGCTTATAACGGAATGCGCCCCACTGGTTCCAGGTCTTGTTGAAGATCACCACAAATTCTTTTTCGCCGGGAATGGTGAAGAAACCATATTTCCCTTTGGGTAAGGTCTTGCCATCTACTTTGATGTCACTATCAACCTCAAAAACCGTTGCTTCGTTGGCACCTGTACGCCACACTTTTGCATAGGGCTCCAGGTCTCCGAATATTTTCCTTCCCTTCACAGAGGGCTGTCCATAATCAATGGTGATGGTGGCGCTGCCGGCCTTACCGGTTGCCTTAGCACGTGGACTGGCTGCTGGCTGTTGTGCACAGGCCGTAAAGCTCACGAACGCGGTAACAAACAAAAATGAGATAAACCTTTTCATTGTATTCTATTTGATTTTGAAACGATGAGATAACAAACTTACATCAATTGTCTCTTATACAACTGAATCGTATTTTCCAGACCTAGGTAAAGCGCATCGCTGATCAGTGCATGCCCAATGCTCACTTCATCCAATCCCGGAACCTGCTGATGAAAATATTTCAGGTTATGCATGTCCAGATCATGACCTGCATTGATCCCGAGACCAAGCTGCATGGCTCGCTCACCTGCTTGTACATAAGGCGCCACGGCTGCTTCGGGGGACTGTCTGAACTGTCTCGCATATCCTTCGGTATACAATTCGATCCTATCTGTCCCGGTTTCTGCTGCACCTTCCACCATCTTCCGATCGGGATCCACAAATATCGATACCCGTATACCTGCTGCCTTGAAAATTGCAATCATCTCTTTTAAATAATCACGATGCTTCACCGTATCCCATCCATGATCCGATGTCAGTTGATCTAAGGCGTCAGGCACCAAGGTCACCTGATCCGGCTTTACAGCCAGAACAAGGTCCACAAACTTCTGTTCACTGCAATTTCCTTCGATATTAAACTCGGTAGTGATGATGGGTTTGATGGCATACACATCGGCATACCGGATATGCCTTTCATCAGGCCGCGGATGAACAGTTATCCCATCGGCCCCAAAAGCCTGGATATCCACCGCCGCTTTCAAGACGTCAGGATGGTTGGCTCCCCTGGAATTGCGGAGCGTAGCAATTTTATTGATGTTGACAGACAACCGGGTCATGCCGCAAAGGTATGGGAATAATCAGTCGCCGATCAGTTGCCTGAGTTCTTCCTCGATCATGTCACTGAGGTTATGCTCCTGGTCATTGATCCAATCAGGCAGTACGAAGTCATTGTGGAAACTCCAGCCATTGCCGTTTTTCTGCATGGTGAACATGATCCTGTTGCCGCGGTCATCACTGACATCAACGGTCATCAGGCCTTCATGAAGACCCGTGAGTTTTCTGAAATTAAATTCGCGAAGACGGCCCTCCGCTTTCAATAATTTGGTGAATTGGATATTCCGGTTAAAGTTCATCATCATATACCTCAGGCTTAATTCTTTTACAGCAATAAGTGTGCTAGTTCGTTCCCGTGACACACATTCATTATCCGATCCTAAACCTTACAATCAAACCATTCGTTAAAAAAGAATCTGCGTACAACGTTGCTTCGCCAGATGCCCGTCTGTTCAAGAGAGCAGGAAATGTGGAGACATGTACGGAAATTCTTTCATGTGAGTGGATTTACATAAAGATAAGAACTGGTACGGGTACTGCCCTGTAAATCATGCTTTTGGTGGGTAACTTTTTTGAATTTTAACCTTTTTGCAAGATCATCGGGCAACAAAAATATTTTTCCACAATTAACCACGCATATCATTAAATTTATGTTAACGGTGACCCTACCCTTAACCCTTTGACGCATGAAACTTACCTTATTTACAGGTTTAACTTTTTTAATGATGAGTCTGGGCTCAACAGAACCATCGCCTTTTGAACTGGACGGTCCATACGTTCAGTATAAGGATGGTAAGGTTCACGTGAGTTATGTTGCTCCGGGTGAGGATGGGACGATAAAGCTGTCTGTTGACAGCAGTGTGTCAGTAACCGATAAATCAAAAATCGAACTTAAAGTAGCCACGGATCAGCCGGGCATTTTTTTTACAGTCAAACTCCAGGAAAAGATCACGCCTGAAAAAAGTGATGTGGCCCGGGCAAAGAAGATGTTGATTTTTTCTGACATCGAGGGAGAGTTTGGATCGATGCGTAAATTTCTGCAGGCCAACAAAGTGATTGACGACAAATTCAAGTGGATTTTTGGGGACGGACAACTTTTTCTCGTCGGCGATTTTGTGGATCGCGGCAAACAGGTCACTGAAGTGCTGTGGTTGATCTATTCGCTGGAAGAGCAGGCCAAAGCTGCCGGCGGTTATGTGCACTATGTACTGGGCAATCACGAGATCATGAACCTGTCAGGTGATCTTCGTTATCTAAACGCAAAGTACCAACGTACGGCACAGATGATGAACAAGCATTTTATGGCATTGCTGGGGGAGGATACCGAACTTGGACAGTGGTTCCGATCAAAGAATGTGGCGCTCAGGGCCGGAGATATTCTCCTGGTACATGGCGGAATTTCTCCCGAGGTGTCTGATCTGGACATAGACGTCAATAAAGTAAACAAGTTTACCAGGCCTTTTTTTGCCGACAGCCTTTATAGTTATCCCAATATTGAAACTGAGGTTTTAATGGGCGATAACGGTCCGTTCTGGTATCGCGGCTTTTACCGCAAAGGCGAAGATGGCATGAAAAAATCATCGATTGAAGTAGACAATGCGCTTTCTCGTTTCCGCGCCCGGCATCTTGTTACGGGCCACACCGTTATTGCTGATACGGTGAGTATGCTGTACAATGGAAAGCTGTTTAATACAGATACCCCACATGCGAAAGGCAAGAGCGAAGGGCTTTATATAGAGGGGAAAGAGATGTGGCGAGTGGATATTACAGGGAGTAAATTCAGACTTAAGTAGTCTTTTTTTAGCAATTGACAATTGATAATTGGAAATTAACAATTAGCACTGGTTGTTGGGAGTTAGTGGCGCTCACCAAAATCTAACTTCCAAAAACCAGTGCCAATTGAAAATTGCCAATTATCAATTGCCAATTGTTAGTTTAGTATCGATACATTTCCGGCTTGAACGGACCATCTTTCGCAATGCCGAGATATTCAGCCTGCTCAGAAGTCAGTTCATCCAAAACGGCACCAACCTTAGACAAGTGGAGCTTGGCTACTTTCTCATCAAGGTGCTTCGGCAGAACGTATACTTTGTTCTCGTATTTAGACGCGTTGGTCCAGAGTTCAATCTGTGCAAGAGTCTGGTTAGAGAAGGAGTTACTCATTACAAATGAAGGGTGACCCGTTGCACAACCAAGGTTCACCAGTCGTCCTTCTGCAAGAAGAATGATGTCCTTACCATCTACACTATAGATATCCACTTGAGGCTTCACAGTATCTTTCGTGTGACCGTAGCTGTTATTCAACCAGGCAACATCGATCTCAATATCAAAGTGGCCAATGTTACAAACGATGGCCTTGTCTTTCATCTTGCGGAAATGTTTTTCCGTGATGAGGTCGCGGCAACCAGATGCTGTTACAACGATGTCTGCTTCAGCAACAGCATCGATCATGCGCTTCACTTCAAAACCGTCCATGGCAGCCTGCAATGCGCAGATCGGATCGATCTCGGTTACGATCACGCGGCAACCGGCACCAGCCAGTGAAGCAGCGGAACCTTTACCCACATCACCATATCCACCTACAACAGCAACCTTACCTGCAAGCATTACATCGGTAGCGCGGCGGATCGCGTCAACCAATGATTCTTTACAGCCGTATTTGTTATCGAACTTAGATTTTGTTACGGAATCATTCACGTTAATGGCAGGAACGGGAAGGGTTCCTTTTGCCATCCTTTCGTACAACCTGTGTACACCGGTAGTGGTTTCTTCAGACAGACCTTTCACGTGCTGAACCAGCTCAGGATATTTATCGAACACAATATTCGTGAGGTCACCACCATCATCCAGGATCATATTCAGGGGGCGGTTTGCTGCGCCAAAGAACAGGGTTTGTTCAATGCACCAGTCCGCTTCCTCGATGGTCTGTCCTTTCCAGGCAAATACACCGATACCTGCAGCAGCAATGGCCGCAGCGGCATGATCCTGTGTAGAGAAGATATTGCAAGAGCTCCATTTTACCTCAGCGCCGAGAGCCACCAGGGTCTCGATCAGCACGGCAGTCTGGATGGTCATGTGCAGGCAACCAGCGATCCTAGCACCTTTCAGGGGCTGTTGGGCACCATATTCTTCACGGATAGCCATCAGGCCGGGCATTTCTGCTTCAGCAAGACGGATTTCTTTGCGACCCCATTCAGCCAGGGTGATATCTTTTACCTTATAGGGAAGGGAAAAGTCGATGGATTGTGCTACAGTTGACATGTATATTAAAATTTCGGCAAAATTAAACATTTTATGCCAAATGAGCGATCCTGTTGAAGCTTAGCTCAGCCCTGGCCCTCAGCGCCTTCATCAGGCTTGCGATGCATTTCCGCCGATATGGCGATATGCTCTGCGATGGCCTTGCGGGAGAGCCTGACGGCAAAGGCGAAAGAGATGATGGCGCCGATGAACAGGAGGCCCTCGGCGATGTACCGGGTTACCAGTTTGGCTTCTTCCATGAACAGGAAAAAGTCAAAGGTACCATGCCAGAAGACGGCCATGAAAAGGCCCGTCATCAAGTATTTCGTTCTTTTCATGCCGGTGACTTCCCAGGCTTTACCCATGTAGAATCCCATGATGATGGCGAAAGTGGCATGGGCCGGTACGGAGAGGAACATCCGCATAATGGCAACGGCATATCCATGCTGGTATACATAAGCGATGTTTTCCAACGTAGCGAAACCCATCGATACCATGACAGCGTAAACGATTCCATCAAAAGGCTCATCAAATTCTGGCTTGGGAAAGGCGTACAAACGCACCATGATATACTTACTCCATTCTTCAACAAAGGCTACTACGATATAAGCGAGAAATGCCGTGCCCCAAACTGTTCCTTTTGTATAGGGTTCAGTAGTTGCAGTAAGACCCATTTCCAAAACCACGGCAATAGCCGCACTCAGGAAACCCAGGAAAAAGCTAATGAGCAGATGACGCCTGGGCTCAGGATTGTACTGGTCTTTCAAAAAGATGTAAGTGCAGATGGCTAAACCTGGTGCTATGGCGAGAGCGAGTAGTAGCATAAGGGTGAGGTGGTAGGGTGAGGTGATAGGGTGAGGTGGGAGGTGCGACCTGCGACATGCGACCTGCGACCTAATCCTACAGTTTGCCATACAATGCAAACACAGCTCCCGCGGGGTCTTTGATCAGTGCGTAATGATCTTCGCCCATTTTGCGCGGACCATCCAATACGGTGCCGCCATTTGCATTGACCTGCGCAATGCCGGCCTCAACACTTTCTACGGTGATGTAGTTGATCCAGTATGGCGGAATCTTTTCGTTTGAGCCTTTGCGGAAACAGATACCGCCTACTACGTCGCCGTTCTTGTTTTTCATCATGAAGTCTTCGTAGTCGCCCATCGATAAGCCTTCATAGGTCCAACCCGCAACCTTACAATAGAAGTCCCGTACAGCGATGGCATCGTCAACGGTAAGATCGGCCCACATGAATTTTCCCAATGTATTTTCCATGATCATCTGTTTTATGGTGTTGAAAATACGACTAAATTAGGGAATGATGTTTGCGATGCGCCGGCTATTGATGACCCTTTGTATGTCTGGTACTGGTTTTCTATTTGCACAGGAATTTGGAGGCATACCCTCCCATATCAAGCTCAAACAAGTAAATACGCCGGAGGTCCGTGTGATCTTCCCCGCTGGTTTGGAAGGTGCGGCGATGCGTGTGGCAGCCATATCCGCGTACCTTGAAAAGCAAACGGCGGCAACCATTGGGCCCGACCAAAAAAAGATCAGCATCGTTCTGCAGACGGAAACAACCATCTCCAATGGATATGTGCAGCTGGCACCCTGGCGTAGTGAATTTTTCATGACGCCCCTGCAGAACAGTCTGCAACTCGGATCCATTCCTTGGACGGATCAACTCGCCATTCATGAGATCCGCCACGTGCAGCAGTATATGAATTTCAGGAAAGGGCTTGCGAAGTTTGCATATTTTATTGCGGGCCAGGAAGGACAAGCTGTAGCCAATAGTGCTGCCATTCCGGATTGGTTTTTTGAAGGTGACGCCGTGTTCCAGGAAACCATGACAACAGGACAGGGCAGGGGGCGGTTACCCGCTTTTTACACAGACTTCAGGGCATTGTGGGAGGGAGAACGCAAGTATAGTTATATGAAGATCCGAAATGGATCTTTCAAACACCTTACTCCTAACCACTATCCCCTCGGTTATATGTTAGTAAGTTATGGGAGGGCGAAGTACGGTGATGAAGTCTGGAAGAAGATCACCCAGGATGCAGCTGCATTCAAACCGTTGATCTATCCTATGCAGGGCGCGATTCAAAAACATACCGGTGTTTCTTTTTCGCAGTTTGTGAAAGATGCGATGGGGTATTATCAGCAGACCGGTAAATCTTCGGTTACGGGTAACCGTGAGCAGATCACCCGCACATCGGAAAGGTATATCACCAACTATGCATTTCCCCAGGCAACGGAGCAGGGTATCCTTGCTGTGAAAACCACCAGCAGGGACATACCCAGGTTTGTGATGCTGAAAGACGGTCGGGAAAAATCCCTGGGGGTGCGTGACCTTTCCCTCGACGAGCAGTTTAGTGCTCGTGGCAACACCATGATATATGCGTCTTACCAGCCAGATCTGCGCTGGGGGTATCGGGATTATGCCAACCTGAGGGTGATGGATCTGCAGACGGGTAAACGCCGATGGCTGACTAAGAAATCAAAATATTTTTCACCGGATCTTTCTCATAATGGCAAACAGGTTGCAGCCGTTTATGTGAAGCCAGGTGGCGGCTCTGCCTTACATATCCTTGATGCGCAAACAGGTGAGGTCTTGAAAACCATGACGGACGATGCACAACAATTCATGACCTACCCCAGATTCACACAAGATGATCAATCCGTGATCATGCCCCTAAGGCGGCAAGACGGACGGATGACCCTGCAACGTTGGAATATCGCGAGTGGTAGTAAGGAAACCCTTTTGCCTTACAGTTTTCAGGCCATCGCATTTCCGGTTGTGAAAGGGGATACCTTGTATTTCACAGCTGTACGGGATGGACAGGATAAACTGCTGGCTATGGATCTGCAAACAAAAAACATGGTGGAATTGGTAGGCAGTTACACCGGTGTGCAACAAGCCACGCCAACACCAGATGGAAAACTAATGTATGCCTCCAGGACGGCATGGGGCGATATGTTATTCAGCAGCAAAGGAGAATATAAACCCATCAGTGAATCCGAATGGTTGGCTGGCGATACTGCGGGCATTACTTTTCAGCAGGCCTTGCAAAGGGAGATCGATATAGCTTCCCTACCTGCCAACGAGTTTCCGGTGAGCAAATACCACCGCACCCACGGTCTGTTTAATTTTCACAGCTGGAGACCTTTTTACGAACAACCGGATTGGAGCTTTTCATTGTACAGCAATAACGTGTTGAATACATTTAATTCCACGCTTTCCTATACCTACAACGAGAACGAGTCTTTTCACCGGTTGCAATATTCCGGTGTCTATGCCGCATGGTTTCCCTGGATACAGGGCGGTGTTTCATATACCATGAACCGAAGGTTTCAGGGTGCACAGCAAACCTTGTATTGGAATGAATGGAACGGCAATATCGGGGTGCGTGTGCCGCTAAACTTTACCAAAGGAAAGATCATCAGCAATATGTATGTATCGTCTTTGTTCAACAACCAGCAGGTGTTGTTCAATGATGCGAAGAATGGGACAAATGTGCCTGACCTGAATTTTAATTATCTCGACAATACCCTTTCTTTCGTGATCCAGACCCAGAAGGCAGTTCAGCAGATCTTTCCAAGGTTTGCTTTCAGTTTGTATGCCGATCATCGGTTCAGTGTGTCCAGCACGGAAGCCCGGCAATTGCTTGTAAACGGGGCCCTGTATTTACCCGGTGCAATGAAAACGCATAGCGTGGTGATCAATGGTGCATACCAGGCCAGGGATACGGCGCAGCAATATCTTTTCTCCAACGATTTCGCTTACTCACGCGGCTATCCGGCACTGAACTATCCTCGGATGTGGAAGGTAGGCGCAAACTATCATCTGCCGTTGGTTTATCCGGATTGGGGATTCGGCAACCTGGTTTATTTTCTTCGGGTGCGTGCCAATGTGTTTTATGATTACACGCAGTTGAAAAGCCTCCGAACCGGCAATACCCAGGCCCTTCGCTCCGCAGGTGGTGAGATCTATTTTGATACGAAATGGTGGAACCAGCAACCCGTGAGTTTTGGGTTCAGATATAGCAGGTTGCTAGATGCTGATTTTTACACAACGCCAACTTCATCCCTGAGTCCCAATCAATGGGAGTTTGTGTTGCCGATCAATCTTATTCCTCGATAGTGAAGGGGCTTGGTTTCTTGAGAAACGCGAGCAAGTGCGCCATTTCAGCTACGGTCATATTTTGTTCAAGCCCCGCTGGCATCACTGAATGTGGCGAAGCCTGCAGGGAATTAATTTGGGAACGATTGATCATTTTGGTTGATCCGGAAGGATCGCGAAGGGCAATGGCAGTGGCGGTTTCAGATGCAATAATTCCGCTGACTGAACTTCCGTTTCGAAGGGTGATCTCCCACCATTCATAACCATCCGCAATGGAGCGATCCGGCTTGATGATATCAGACAAAATAAAGTACGGATCCCTGTTGGCAACAGACGCAAGATCCGGCCCAAAGGCGATTCCGTCTTTGTTGCCCACCTGGTGGCAGACGCTGCAATTTTTCGCGAATACGGTAGTGCCGATAATGGGATCCCCCTGCAACTGGAGGGCGGGTTCATAAGCTTTAAGGGCTTCATCCCGCCCGCTCATATGCTTTGTCAACAATTCCCTTGCCTTTTTCCGAATGGGGATGATCTCATGATTCATCAGGTTGACTTGGATGGACCATGGTATCGCAGAACTTGCAATGTCGCCCGTTGTTAGTTTGTCCAGGAGCAGACTCGTAGAGCCGCTGTCTTGCATACTTTGTTCCAACACCGCTTTTCGTACGGGAACGGTTAAGCCCTTCCACTGGTTCAATAGCCATTGCATCGCCGAAGGTCCGGTTCTAGCAAAGGCATGGATGGTGGCTGTTTGAATCTCTACCGGTTGGTTGGGCTGCAAAAATCTTGTGGCCAGTTCCTGGCTCCAGACCGAGGGATATAAAGCAGACAATGCTATGCTGGATGCAAGGTATCCTTGCTGAGAAGTAGGTTGTAGGATTGCGTCCTTTATCTTTTGCGCAAGCACTTCGTCTCCTGATGCCTGAAGGGCGAGAAGTAAACCAACGGAAGCATCTCTAAGGGATGCATGGGAAGAAGGGACGATGTATTTCGATACGGTGCCGATGATTTTTTGTCGGGTTGCAGGAGTAAGGTGCAGAGCCAGGTCAGGTACCATTGCGATCCCTTGTACCATCGCTACAGTTGCAGATGTGGAAGTGTTTCTTGCGTTCATAAGGCCCAACAATTCATTCAGGCCTTTTTCATTTTTCTGCAAGCAGATCAATGCAGAGATCGAAGTGATCATTTCAGCGGATCCTTCTTTTTCCTTCTTCAGCATCTTTGCCAATAGTTGTTCCTCCCGTCCATGATAGGTTGCCAATGCGGCAATCCTGAACCAATGGTCGTTTAAATTTTTGTCCAGGATGTTTGCGCCAAGTGTTGGTTGACCACTGAAAAAAGAAGCGGTGCATAACAATTGATACCTGACTTTTACATCGGGATCATTGGCTAGTGCCGCAAGTTTTTTTTCCAGGCCTTCATTAGGAAGAAATTGTTCTGCAAGTCTTATCGCGGTTTCCCGAACCCCCGCATCCGGGTGTTGAAGGGCGTCCGCCACCATATTGTTGTCCAGTAGGGACAATCCTTCCAGCGTCCATAGGGCAGCCATTGTTGTTGCAGGTGAGGCAGAACGATCTAACAATGCCCGCAGTGCTGTATCGGCATCCCGACCACCTCGATCCACGAGCAGCCGTTGTGCATTCCTACGCCACCAGACATTGTTGCTGAGGAGGGCTTGTGTCATGGATGCGACGGAAGCCTTATCGATCAATGTTTTGCCCAGCCATGGTTGAATATTTTTGCCATTAGGCGTGATTCGATAGATGCGCCCCTTAGTATGGCCGCTGTACAGTTGTCCCGATGCTGCTACTTCTTCGCTCATCCATTCCGGGTGCTCAATATATTTCCGATAATAATCGATCACATACATGGTCCCGTCAGGTCCAATATAAAATTGCACGGGCCTGAACCAGGGATCAGTAGAGGCCAGGAATTCACGGTCGGCATAAACCCTCGATGCAACAAATGAAGCGCCGTTGTCCGTCACCTTATCTGCATGCACCAGGTTATGTACCGGTTCTGCGATGAACGTTACCTGGTTGAATGAATCCGGAAACAGTCCGCCCTGATACCAGGTGATACCGCAGGATGAGGTGATCACACCAACATCGGTCAGCAGTTCAATATGCGGATCCTTGGTGATCGGAAACACTTTTGCTGCATTGCCATGATCCGGAATATCTGCCGTGGCACCACCTACTTCTAATGCGGGATTCTGTTGCAGATATCTCGCCGCAATGGCTTCGTGAAAAATATGATTTGCATTGGCCGTTGAGAAATGATGACCCCTAGGGTCAAAGGTTTGTCCGAACTGTGTTTCTCCGGAGCACATTTCCAACTTGCCCCGTTCCGGCTTGAGTCGGATATTACGCCCATTGGCATTCAGGGGCAGGGTTGTCTGGTGGCCTCCTTTCACAAAACGTATGGGTTGACCTTCATCGCCAAATTCTTTAGTGTACACCACCGGCGTGATGCTGGTTTCATGAGCGATATAGATCCAGTTGTCTGGCCCGTACATCGGTGTGTTGCCGTTATGTTGTGGATTGGAAAGCGCCATGCCCGTGATGATGGTATCCCGGATGTCAGCCACATCATCACCGTTGCTGTCTTCCAGATATAACAGATTGGGCATGTCCGTGACCAGTACGCCTTTCTTCCAACGCATGATTCCGCTGGGCAGCGTGAGGTCTTTTGCAAAGACAATAGCCTTATCCGGTAATCCATCGGCATTCACATCTTTAAGGATCTTAACGATACCGGATCCCGATTTATCTAAGGGGTAGCCATGCATTTCCACTACATACATGTTGCCTGATTCATCCACTTCCATGGCAACGGGGTCTGCTATGAGCGGCTCTGCGGCAAAAAGTTCAACGGTAAATCCAGGTGCAACGGATAGACTCTTGAGTGCAGCTTCCGGTGATAAGCCACCTTCATCCTTCAGCTGCTGTTTGGATGTACAGGAGACGGCCAGTAAAATGAAACAGATCCATTTCTGCATCCTTAAATATACTGCGAACTAAGCGAACTGCTGCCTCTGACCTGCGACCTAACGCAAGGTTCCTTTCCATTCCGTCAGCATCATCTTCTTCCCGTTCTTCAGTTTAATGATGATGTTGTTGATGATAACTTCATCACCTTTTTTGGCATTGTCGCGGATACTATTGCGCCAAACCTCTGGTAGTTTGGGGGTATCATAAAAATCAGCAGCGCGGAAATCCTTGAATGATTTCTTTTGCTGTGTTTCGCTGTCTGTGTAAGTGGTTGCAAAAGTATAATTGATGCGGAAACGCGTGATCACATAGCTGTTGCCTTTCTGGTCTTTCACCACCAGGGGCGAATCAATGACCCGCTTGAATTGCTCGGCTGTGATATTGCCATCCTTGAATCCTCCAAAGCTTACGGTATATGTTGTTGGCGTAGCAGCCGGAGCAGGCGCAGGTTTTTTGGTCTGTGCCTTAACAGTCACAAACAACCAACTAAACAGAAACAGAATGATCAAGTTTTTCATACGATGGTTTTGATACAATGCCAGCGACCTGAACTACATTGCTGCTAACGCTTCCTGTAACATAGTTATTTTCTTTTCTGCATCGGCTTTTTTCTTCCGCTCCACTTCAACTACTTCAGGTTTGGCATTCTGTACAAAGCGCTCGTTCCCCAGTTTCTTTTCCACGCTTTCCAGGAATCCACGGAGATAATCCAGTTCCTTCACGAGTTCGTCTTTTTGCAAACCGGTGTTCAGTGGTGTGGCCGTGGTGATGAAGAATTTTTCTTTACCAGCCATAGCAGGAATGCTTTGCGGGATGGCATCGGTAGTTACGGTGATTGTTGTTGCACTAACCTGTTTGGCCAGAATATCGCCAATCAGTTGATATGCGGCAGGAACTTCAGCCTGTACAAAAAGTCCGATCTCTTCGCGCGGTTTCAGCTGGGCCTTGTTTTTTGCATCCCTGATGGTGGTGATGCATTCCTGTAACAAACTGCCATATTGCAGGATCGATGGATCGCTTGATGCGATGCCTGGTTGCAATTGTGCAATGCAGATATCGTCACCGGCTTCCCGCTCCCGGAGGGCATGGTAAATCTCTTCCGTGATGAAGGGCATGAAGGGATGTAGCATGATCATGAGTTCTTCGAAGTAGGTCTTCGTCTTGTCAAGAACAAATGCGTCTATATCTTCCGTACCATAGGCAGGCTTTACCCATTCCAGGTACCAGCTGCAGAAATCATCCCAGATGAGGGTGTAAAGGGTTTTCAAAGCCTCACTCAATCTAAACTGTTTATAGGCAACTTCGAGTTCCGCTTTTACTTGTGCGAGCCTTGCCTCAAACCAATGGATCGCGAAATAAGCGCGGTCGGCCTCTTCTTTGGTCAAGCTAACCTGTATGGCCTTGCGCTCTTCCCACATTTTCACGAGCTTCAATGCATTCCAGATCTTGTTGGAGAAATTCCGGCCCTGTTCATTGGAAGATTCATCCCATAACAGGTCGTTGCCGGCAGGAGAGGAGATCATGATCCCGAAACGCACCGCATCGGCACCATATTTGTCGATCAGTTCCAGTAAGTCCGGCGAATTCCCCAGACTCTTACTCATTTTTCTACCCAGTTTATCTCTTACGATGCCCGTGAAATAAACCTGTTCAAAAGGTTTCTCCTGTTTATATTCAAAGCCCGCCATGATCATTCTTGCTACCCAGAAGAAAATAATCTCAGGTGCGGTGACCAGGGTTTGCGTGGGGTAGTAATATTTTACATCCGCATTACCGGGATTGGAATAGCCACGGAATACTTCAAAGGGCCAGAGCCACGACGAGAACCAGGTATCCAAACAGTCTTCATCCTGGTACAGATCTTCAGGTTTTCCATTGGGATTTTTTTCCAAATACTCCTTAAACGCAACGTCTTCTGACTCCGCCACGTAAACATTTCCGCTTGCATCGTACCAGGCAGGAATCCGATGCCCCCACCAGAGCTGGCGGGAGATACACCAGTCTTTGATGTTCTCCATCCAATGGCGATAGAGGTTCTTGAATTTGGGCGGATAAAATTTAACTTCATCTTCCACCACGGCACTGAGTGCTGGGCCGGAGATCTTTTTCATATCCACCCACCATTGCAAAGAAAGCCTGGGTTCAACCACCACGTCAGTACGTTCTGAATAGCCCACCTGGTTGGGGTAGTCTTCGATCTTCACGAGGTTACCCGCTTTCTCTAATTCAGGGATGATCAGTTTGCGTGCTTCAAAGCGATCCGCGCCAACAAACAGTTGTGCGGCCTCGCTCATCGTACCGTCCTCGTTCAAAACATCAATTACCTCGAGGCCATGCTTTTGGCCGAGCTGGTAATCGTTCATGTCGTGCGCAGGAGTCACTTTCAATGCGCCGGTTCCGAAATCCATCGTCACATATTCATCAGTGATGATGGGGATCCTGCGATTGATCAGTGGCACCAGTGCAAACTTACCATGGAGATGCTTGTATCTTTCATCCGATGGATGCACTGCAATAGCGGTATCTCCGAGAATGGTTTCCGGACGAACCGTGGCAATGGTGATGTATTCACCAGGCATACCGTCAATCGGATAATGAAGGTGATAGAGTTTGCTTTGTGTGTCTTTGAAAATCACCTCTTCGTCAGAGAGGGCGGTTTTTGCCTTCACATCCCAGTTGATCATGCGTTTGCCGCGATAGATAAACCCTTTTTTATAGAGGTCGTTGAACACACTGATGACGGAAGCGTAGTAGTGATCGTCCATCGTAAATGTGGTACGATCCCAATCCAGGCTGCAACCCATTTTTTTCAGCTGCTGCAGGATGATGCCGCCGTATTTCTCTTTCCACTCCCATGCGTATTGGAGGAATTCCTCGCGGGACAGCGAGGATTTGGTGATGCCACGTTCCCGGAGCATTTGCACTACCTTGGCTTCAGTGGCGATGGAGGCATGGTCAGTACCTGGCACCCAGCAGGCGTTCTTACCTTGCATCCTGGCCCGGCGGATCAGGATGTCCTGGATGGTATTGTTCAGGCAATGGCCCATATGGAGGATGCCCGTTACATTGGGCGGCGGGATCACGATGGTATAGGGATCACGATGGTCAGGTTTGCTGGCAAAATATTTCTGATCCAGCCAGTGCTGGTACCATTTAGCTTCAGCAGCCTGATGTTCAAAAGTTTTAGTCAATGTCATGGAACGCAAAGATAATTAATGCGGCAATGCGGCAGTGCGGTAATGCGGTAATGAGACGCTTCGCGAGGCATAGGGCATTGGGCACTGGGCATTGCCGGCCTGCGCGGAACCACCCGGATTGACTGCCGGCGCGCCGCTACGCATAGCGCGCCTTCCTACATTGCCGCATTTCCGCACTGCCGCATTGCCGCATTAATTTGGTTGTCAGCGCCTTAAAAATTCCGCTTGGAATTCCCGCTTTTATACCATATCTTACTACTACTTTAGTCCTCCCTATCTCCTCTGAGACCGAACCAAATCTCCCTTTTTCCTTCCCTGTGAATGCCTGGACCCAGATCCTTGCACTTGTTAACAATTAAAAATTTGGTCTATGAGCAATTTTAACTCATCAATTCTGCAGAATGCCAAGATGGTCTTGATTGTATTGGCAATGTATGGTGCGATCATCGCCATCACCCTCATGGCGCAGTAGGTTTATCTGCCTGAAACACATTTACGGTATTTCCCTTTTTTAAAAGCGGACAGTGGTCCGCTTTTTTTATTAATTTCAGCCCCATTCTCATTGTCTCATTGTCTAATTCTCTAATTATCTAATTGCCTTGTACGCCATTGTAGATATCGAAACCACCGGTGGTCATGCCGGCACGGGATTCATCACGGAAGTAGCCATCATCCTGCACAACGGAATGGATGCTGAGTATCGGTACCAGACCCTTGTTAATCCCGGTATGCCGATTCCCAGATATGTGCAATCATTGACGGGTATCACAGACGAGATGGTAGCGTCTGCACCGGATTTCAGCGAGGTGGCAGCGGAAATTTTCAAGCACCTTGAAGGCCGGATTTTTGTGGCGCATAATGTCAATTTCGATTACTCTTTTTTGAAGCACCATCTTGCCGTCGCGGGTTACACCTTCGATGCATCCAAGCTTTGTACCGTGCGGCTCAGCAAAAAGATCTTTCCCGGCTACCAGAGCTACTCGCTGGGTAATATCTGCAGAAGCCTGGAGATTCCTTTGTACAGCAGACACCGCGCCATGGGCGATGCAGAAGCCACCGCAAAACTCTTTACCAGGCTGGTTTCTGCAGACCAGCAAGGGCATATCCATGGGATGCTCCGCAAAGGCAGCAAAGAGTCTTACCTGCCCATGCATCTTTCCGTTACTGATGTGGAACAGCTGCCCAGGTTGCCGGGTGTGTATTATTTCCACGACGAGAAAGACAGCATCGTCTATGTAGGCAAGGCGAAGGACCTTAAGAAAAGGGTAACCAGTCATTTCTCCAACAATTCCGTTTCCCGTAGAAAGCAGGAGCTGATCCGCAATGTGCATCGCATCAGTTACAGCCTTACTGGGTCAGAGTTTGCCGCCATCGTCATGGAAAGCATTGAGATCCGAAAACACTGGCCGCGGTATAACCAAAGCCAGAAACATGTGGAGTTTCCTTACGGGATCTTCAGCTACGAGGATATCCAGGGCCGGCTCAGACTGGGTATCGGAAGATTGAAGAAACACCATCGGCCCCATATCAAATTTGGCGTCCTTGGTGATGCGCATCGTGAATTGTGGAAGCTGGTTAAAACGCACAAGCTTTGCCCAAGCCTTTGTTTTCTACAGAAGGAAGGCAAGTGTGAGGGCATTAAAGAGGGTTATTGCGATGGGGTCTGTGAAGGGAAGGAAAACCCGATGGACTACAACCAGCGCGTGATGCTGGCACTCTCGCAGTTGCACCAGGATCAGCCCAGCTTTGCCATTTTAGAGAAAGGGCGGCAATATGGTGAAATGAGTTGCATACTGATGGAGGACGGTCGATTTTACGGCGTTGGTTTTATGCCCGCCCTTTCTGAGGTTCCGGCGCTAGATATATTGAAAGGCATGGTTACACCTTATCCGGAGAATGAATTCCTTCGGAGCTATATCCGTCAGTACGCCGAGCGCAATCCCAATGTCACCCGTTACTGGTAAGTGAATAAAATCATCTCCTCCAATTTTTTTCTTTAGCATCATCCCATTAGATTCGCAGCCCTTAAATTTTGTGGAACATGGAATTCGTACAAGCCATCGCCTCATCGCTCAGCATCAGGCCGGCACAAGTGGAAGCTGTATTGTCGTTGTTTGCAGAAGGAGCCACCATTCCTTTCATTGCGCGCTATCGAAAAGATAAAACCGGCGCTTTGGATGAAGTAGTGATTGGAAAGATCCAGGAAGAAGCCAAAACGAGAAAAGAATTTGCCGAACGCAAAGCTGCTATAGAAAAAAGCATACATGAACAGGGCAAGTTGACGCCCGAGCTGCAAAAAAAGCTGGATGCAGCCGAAACGATTGCGATCCTGGAAGACATCTATCTACCCTACAAACCCAAACGTAAAACCAAGGCCTCCGTTGCCCGTGAGAACGGACTGGAGCCGCTGGCGTTATTGATCCTTGAACAGAAGGATGGCAATCCTTCTGAAGCCGCAGCCGGATTTGTGACCGATGTGGTGAAGACGGCCGATGAGGCCCTACAGGGCGCGCGCGACATCATCGCAGAGATGATCAATGAGGATGCCGATGTGCGGAATATTTTGCGTAAGCTGTTTGAAGAGCAGGCGAAGATGGAAAGCAAAGTGATTGCGGGCAAAGAAGAAGAGGCGCAGAAGTATAAAGACTATTTCGCTTTCAGCCAGGAGATCCATTCCATTCCTTCACATCGTACATTGGCTATTTTGCGTGGATTTGTAGAAGGGGTGCTCAGGCTCTCCATCGAGCCGGTTGAAGAGACCGCTATTGAAAAGTTGGAACGGAAATTCATTAAAGGAAGCAGTGAAGCAGGACAGCACATAAAGAAAGCGATTCGTGATGCATATAAGCGTTTGTTGCAGCCATCCTTAGAGACGGAGTTTCGTACTTCACTCAAGCAGAAAGCGGACGAAGAAGCGATCATTGTTTTTGCGGAGAACCTTCGACAGTTGTTGCTGAGTTCGCCACTGGGATCTAAGCGCATCTTGGCTATTGATCCGGGATACCGAACCGGATGCAAGATTGTGGTGATTGATGAAAAGGGAGATCTGAAAGAGACGGCGCTGATTTTTGTGCATGAGCCCGGAAAGTTGATGCAATCTGAATATGTGATCAAGGATCTCGTGCGTAAATACGATATTGAAACCTTTGCCATTGGCGACGGCACGGCGGGTCGCGAGACAGAGCAATTCATTCGCAAACTGGGGACCAATCTACCTGTGTTTTTGGTGAATGAAGATGGTGCATCGGTATACTCTGCTTCAGAGACCGCAAGGGAAGAGTTTCCAGAGCAGGACGTAACCGTGCGGGGTGCGGTCAGTATTGGCAGAAGACTGATGGATCCGCTGGCAGAGCTGGTGAAGATCGATCCCAAGAGCATCGGTGTGGGTCAATACCAGCATGATGTGAACCAGTTCAGGTTGAAAGAGAAGCTGGACCAAACCGTAGTGAGCTGTGTGAACATGGTGGGTGTAAACCTGAATACGGCTTCCAAACATTTGCTGAGTTATGTGAGCGGCATCAATGCGAGCATCGCAGACAACATTGTGAAGTATCGGAATGAACACGGCAGATTTACCGCGCGAAAAGAATTGTTGAAAGTGCCGAGGCTGGGTGAAAAAGCATTTGAACAAGCTGCAGGATTTCTACGGATTAAAGACGGTGGTCATGCACTGGATGGTACGGGTGTACATCCGGAGTCTTACGGCGTGGTGGAGCAGATGGCGCTCGATATGGGAATTTCTGTGGCCGAGCTCATCGGTAAAACGGAACAATTGAATGCCATCGATGTAAAAAAATACATCACTCCACAAACAGGGGAGCATACGCTTCGGGATATCATCAATGAATTGAAAAAGCCCGGTCTTGATCCACGGAGTGAGGCACAGCAGTTTGAGTTTGCGCAGATATTTAAGATCGAGGATGTTCAGGTAGGTGCAGTGATTCCGGGTGTTGTTACCAATCTTACGCGTTTCGGTGCCTTTGTGGACATCGGGGTGAAGCAGGATGGTCTCGTGCATGTTTCTGAAGTGTCACATACTTATATCAATGATCCTTCGGAGAAACTTAAGCTCAACCAGCAGGTGAAAGTGAAGGTGCTGGAAGTGGATCTGGCGAGGAAGCGAATTTCACTATCCATCAAACAGGCCGAAGAAGCGCCTACTGGTGGGCAAAGAAGAACGGGCGGGCAACGACCAACACCGGCGGCTTCTAAGGAGAAAGATCTGAGTGCATTGCCGATGAATGATGCGTTGGCAGCGTTGAGGAAGAAGTTTGGCAAATGAACATTTGGACCATTGGGCCGTTGGGCCATTGTACAAATGTTCAATGGCCCAATGGCTCAAATGCTCATTTGCCAAGCATTGAGATATAATCTCTTCTAGGAATCATTCTCGCCCCCAGTGACTCCAAATGCGCGGTGTGCACCTGGCAATCAATCAGGATGACACCATCTTTTTGCAGGTGTTCCACCATTTTGATGAAGGCAAATTTTGATGCATTGCTGACATGGGAGAACATGCTCTCTCCGCAGAATACATTTCCCACCCGAACACCATAGAGCCCGCCAACCAATTGGTCGTCTAGCCAGGCCTCAGCGCTATGCGCCATACCTTCTTTGTGCAAGCCGATATAGGCGTCAATCATGTCTTCATTGATCCAGGTGCCCTGCTGCCCTTTGCGAAAGGTCTGGCTGCATTGCGTGATCACGTCACGAAAATGGGTATTGATGGAAAAGCGGAATTTTCCGGAGCGTAAAACTTGTCGCATGCTTTTGGATATCACCAGCTCATCCGGAAACAATACGAAACGCGGATCGGGACTGTACCACATCGGTGTTTCACCAGTGGGCCAGGGGAAAATTCCATGTTGGTAGGCAATGCGCAGCAGTTCAGTACTATAATTCCCGCCAACGGCCAGTAGACCATCTTCATCTGCGGATTCAAGCGGGGGAAAAGGATTCACAGTATAAGGTTGAGGTGTTACTGGTTCACCGTCTCTTCAATGGTGGCGTCTATACCTCTTTCTACGATGGCGTCCCGCATTGGTTTCAGCTCTTCGTAGCTTCCATGCTTTACGGCATATTTACCTTGAGTATGAATGATCATGGCACATTGTTCTGCCTGTTCTGCGGTATGTCCGCATACTTCAACCAGGGTTTCAATCACCCATTCAAACGTATTGACATCGTCATTCCAGACGATCAGGCTATGGCCTTTGTCCAGCTCTTCCAATACATCAACATCCTGTTGTTCTTCTTCACGAAACTGCTCTTTGTGGGCAGGCATCTGCATGATTTGCGACAAAGTTAAAAACTTCTTCCTCCATTATAACCTCTTTGCAACAAAATTGGCCGGAAAGTTGTCCTGATTACGACTGACGTTTCTAAAAATCAGATGGGTAAAAAATTTAATATATTACCCTGGCGTAAATCCAGGCCTGATGTGCCTCCTGAGAAGGGAGCGATCGTGCTATCCATTGATAGCAGCAGGGGCTTGGAGTTTTTGATTGAACTCGTCAAAAAGATCAGGCCACAGCGAGCCTGGGACAAGGAACAGGCTGAGTTACAATTCAGTGCGTTGTTGTATTCTCTTCAACAGGATCGTTCCCTGTTGTTTTCCCTTCGGAGGGCTTTGTTGAACCAGTTCATGAATACCGATATCGTTCCTGCGCTGACGGAAAGCGGAATGGTGAGCTCGCGGGGGTTTGTTCAGGAGCTCGGCCGTAAGGCACAACATAAGTTCCTTCCGCCATTGCAGGAGCGCAATGATTTTCGGTTTGTATTGAACCGTGTGTTTTCACAACGGACAGACTATAAATGGGTTGAGGCCATCGACCCCAATCTTTGGAAAAGTTTTTTTGAGTTACTTGGCATACAAATTAACCTTACTGAGAGTAAGTTGATTGGTCAACTGCAAAGAAGCATGCAGATCCTTTCCTACCGGCTTGCCAATGCGGGACTGGAGAGAGAGATTGCTGCCAAATTCAGTGCATCGGCTAATTATCCCTTCCTTGAGCAGAACAGGCTGATCAATTTATACATAGAAAGATCTGGCAGTGATTTTTTTCATGTTGAAGAAAGGAAACTGTTGATCAACAACATCAGTGAGGCTTTGTATAATTGCAGGCAAAGTCTGCAGTGGCTGAAAGAGCAGAGGCTTTCTGAAGGAACCAGCCTGGCGCAGACCTTTCTGATGGTGCGGATGGAGCAGTATATCGAGCGGATGTTCATCATCCTGGATGTGTTGGATGGCGATCAGCAGTTTAATACGGAGCGTTTCATCGTCTATTTCACCAAGGTGATCAGATATGAGAACCGGAAGAATAGTATGCGGGAGTTTCTGCAAGAGAATCTTTCCATGCTTGCTTACCAGATTGCGGAACACAAGGGCAGGAAGGGCGAGCGATATATTTCCTCTGGAAGGAGGGATTTTTTCACTTTGTTCCGAAGTGCAGTAAGGGGCGGATTTATTATTTCCTTTATTGCCATTTTCAAAAATCTTTTAGGGAAGCTACAGGTGGCGCCTTTCTGGCAAGGGATATTCTATGGCACCAACTATGCCATGGGATTTGTGCTGATGGATCAGGCAGGGGGAACTCTTGCAACGAAGCAGCCAGCGTATACGGCTTCCGCCGTTGCCAGTTCTTTGGATACCCGCAAGCATGGCGGTGTGCCAGACCTCAGGAATCTGGCGATCACTGTTGCCCGCGTGTCCCGCAGCCAGATCATGAGTTTT
>JBASZQ010000109.1:0-37329 GCA_049661025.1 Chitinophagaceae bacterium
GCCCCTTCCAGGTTCAGTTTATCGAAAAACTCAATGGAAATCCGTTTAATGCTGACTTCCGTGTTGAGGTCCTTGGAGAGTTTCCGGGTCACCTGCTTGATGATGAGGTTCTGCCCCCAATCGGTCTGTATGAGCAACAGCGCGATGAGAATCAGCAACAACAGGGAGAGGATAATGCCGGCAACTATTTTGAGAGCTCTTTTCAGAGGTTGTATTTGGGCGAATTTACGCTATACGGTGCAAACACTAAGCCAAATTAGGAGGTTGGAGGTTGGGGGTTGGAGGTTGCAGTAGGGTTGAGGGTGCAACCTCCAACCTTCAACCTCCAACCTGTACTCAAAACCCTGCTGCAGCATCAGCCCCCCGCTTATCCGCCACCGCTTCAATCTTCTTACCGTTGATGAGGATCAGCTCCGTTCTGCCAATAGCGCCGGTTTTGCGGATTTTGTAGCCCATTTTTTGGAGGGCATCCACGGTGGCCTGGGGCATATCGCGTTCTACGAGGATCTCATCGGGTTTCCACTGGTGGTGGAATTTCGGCATGTTGACGGCGTCAACGGCGGATAGATTGAACTCGAGGATATTGATGATGCTGAGGAAAACGTTGGTGGTGATGGTAGTGCCGCCCGGCGTGCCTACAACGATGTAGGGCTTTTTGTTTTTGAGGACGATGGAGGGCGTCATGGAACTTAACATTCGTTTATTCGGCGCAATGGCATTGGCTTCGCCGCCGAGGGCACCGTACATATTGGGAACGCCCGGCTTTACGGAGAAATCGTCCATTTCATTGTTTAAGATGAAGCCAGCTCCGGCAACAACCGTGTGCGAGCCATAGCCGCCGTTCAATGTGGTGGTCACGGAAACGGCATTGCCGTATTGATCCACTACACTCAAGTGCGTGGTTTGATCTGATTCGCGGATCTCACCAAAATTGATGTTGTTGCTGTTGCCCGCCACGCCGGGTTTGTAGTCTTCCATACGTTTATCTGCGTACGACTGACTCGTTAAAGTCTTGATGGGCACTTTCACAAAATCAGGATCCCCAAGGAATTGTGATCTGTCGGCATAAGCCCTGCGCTCCACTTCCACCATCAATTGAATGGCATCGGGGGTATTATGGCCCTTCTTGCCCAGCTCGCGGTTGCGCACCATATTCATCATCTGTGGTAGCAGCACCCCGCCGGATGAAGGCAAGGCCATCGTCACTATTTCATAATTCTTATAGGGGAACACCACGGCTTCCCGCTCTGTGGCTTGATAGGAGCGCAGATCTTCCAGAGAGATCAGCCCCTTGCCACGCGCCATTTCTTCCACAATCAAACGAGCAGTCTCGCCTTCATAAAATCCTTTCCAGCCCTGATCACGGATGCGTTCCAGGGTCTTCACCAGGTCCGGCTGCGCGAGGGTATCACCTGCCTTCCACTGATCACCTTTTACAAAAACGGGGACTTTTGTATTATTTAAAATGAAGGCACCATGGTGTGCATTGAGACTCCGCGCTTCATCGGAATCAATGGCATGGCCCTTCGCCAATAAAATCGCCGGCTCCACGAGGGTAGCAAAAGGCAGCTTACCATATTTATGTGAGGTTATGAGTCCGGCCACCGTGCCCGGAACGCCAGAAGCCAGGTGCCCGTTCTTACTCAGGTTGTTGATGGCATTGCCTTTTTCATCGAGATACATATCCCTGCTGCCCTTGCCCGGTGCTTTCTCTCTGTAATCAATCGCCACATTCTTACCATTGGCCAACCTCGCCACCAGAAATCCGCCCCCGCCGATATTACCTGCAGCAGGATACACCACGGCCAGCGCAAGTTGAGTGGCTATCGCGGCATCTATGGCATTGCCGCCTTTCTGCAGCACCCACAAACCGGCCGCCGAGGCCAGGGGATGTGCCGAAACCACCGCAGCCTTGGATACCGTGATGTTTTTGGTAGTGGCATAATGATAGGGATCGATGGGTTGCTGCGCAATGGCAGTGAGCGTGGTGAACGCAAGGAAGAGGAGGAATACGATTCTCATAGCCCTAAATGTAAGAAATCGCTATTTTGCCACGCCAAAACTTCAGAGAGATTAAGAAATAAGATATTATGAGATTTGAGATTAAGAGATTGACTGTCGCACTACTGCTTCTAACTTCCACCTTCCACCTTCCAACTTTTGCGCAGACGCCTGATGAATTTCTCGGGTATCCCCTTGGGAGTAAATACACCCCGCACCATAGGGTGATTGCCTATGCCGAAGCGGTGGCCAGGGCGAATCCAACTACTATGAAGTTTGCTGAGTATGGTAAAACCTATGAGAACCGGCCACTGGTGACGGTGACCATTGGTAGTGCAGAGAATATCGCGAGGCTGGAAGAGATTCGTCTCAATAACCTCCGACTCGCGGGCGTGGCCAAGGACCGCATGGCGCCAAATGAAAACGCACCCGCCATTGTGTGGATGAGTTATAATGTGCATGGTGCAGAACCGGCATCGAGCGAAGCGGCGATGAAGACGATTTACGCGCTGAGTAAGGGCGGGGAGTGGACGAAAAACGTTGTGGTGATTATTGATCCATGTATCAATCCTGACGGTCGTGACCGCTACGTCAATTGGTACAACGGTGCGCGCAGTGCCGTGCCGGATGCAGATCCTTTCGCGCGGGAACACCAGGAACCCTGGCCCGGCGCAAGGAGCAATCACTATAATTTTGATTTGAACCGCGACTGGGCCTGGATGAGCCAGGTGGAAACGCAGCAGCGGATAAAAATATACAACGCATGGTTGCCGCAAGTGCACGTGGATTTTCATGAGCAAGGGATTAACTCACCTTATTATTTTGCACCCGCTGCAGAACCTTATCACGAGGTGATCACACCCTGGCAGCGTGAGTTCCAGGTGTTGATTGGCAGAAACCACGCGAAGTATTTTGACGCCAACGGCTGGCTGTATTTTACGAAGGAGCGTTTTGATTTATTATATCCTGCTTATGGTGATACCTATCCTACGTACAACGGCGCCATCGGGATGACTTATGAGCAAGGTGGCATCGGGGGCGGATTGGCCGTGGTACTGGAGAGCGGAGATACGCTGACTTTGAAGGATCGATTGGAGCACCACCATACCACGGGGATGTCAACGGTGGAAGTGAGTTCACGGGAAGCAGCAAGACTCGTAAAAGAGTTTCGTAAGTTTTTTGCCGATGGCACGCAGAATGGATCCGGCATCTACAAATCTTACGTGATCCGTTTAGATGGCAGCAAGCCGATGCTGAAAACAAGACTGGAGAAATTCCTGAATGATAACGGCATCAGCTACGGCTATGCCGGCGGCAACAAACCGTACAAAGTATATAATTATATCAGTGGCAAGGAAGAAACGAGGAGTTTCGCTGCGGGAGATATGGTGATCAATACTATGCAACCGAAAGGTGCATTGGCAAGGGTATTGTTTGAACCACGGTCACGCATAACCGATTCTGCTACCTATGACGTTACGGCTTGGTCGATTCCCTATGCGTGGGGACTGGAGGCGTATGCGTCAAGTGTGCAGGTGGAAGGTGGGGGCATGAAAGTAGAAGAAGACAAAAGTAAATCAGGCTGGGCTACGTATTCTTTGTCGTCCATCATGGGCTATGCCATTCCGTGGAATGACCTGGCGAGTGCAAAATTATTAGCAGAGCTCATGAAGCTCGGTGTGAAAGTTCGTGTGGCCGACGAGCCTTTTGAGCTCAAGAGCAGCAAGTTTGACCGCGGCACCTTGTTGGTGTTGAAAACCTCCAATAAACAGTTTGGCGATTCGCTCCATGTGGTATTAGGGAAGGCCGTGTTAAACGCAGGCGTAGCGGGTATTCCAGCAGAACCAATATTCACCGGCTTTGTTGATAAAGGCGCTGACTTGGGAAGTTCAAAAGTGCGCTTCATCAAGAAACCCAAAGTAGCTCTCTTCACGGGTCAAGGCATCAGTGCCTATGCCGCCGGAGAGATCTGGCATTATTTTGAGCAGGACCTGAAATATCCCGTCTCCTTAGTCAATGCAGAGAACGCAGGCAATTTAAAATGGAGCGAGTTTGACGTAGTGATCATGCCGGAAGGAAACTATCGCTTCCTCAATGACAAGAACGGACAGGACGCATTGAAGAACTGGGTGCGCCAGGGTGGAAGACTGATCGCTACCGAAAACGCAGTACCGCAATTGGCCAACCTGGACATCGGCATTAAATTGAAAAAGGCCGATGAAGGAAAAGACACCCCGAAAGACTATGACCTGCTGAAGCGCTATGAGAACCGCGAGCGGGATTACCTGCCGAACAGCATTCCTGGTGCAGTGTATAAAGTGGATCTGGATAATACCCATCCGCTGGCCTTCGGAATGCCGGATCATTATTTCACGCTCAAGATGGATGATAATATCTATGAGTTCCTGAAAGACGGCTGGAACGTGGGCGTGATGAAGAAGGAAGCTTACGTGAGCGGTTTTGCGGGCAGCAAAACAAAAACGAAATTGAAAGACGGTACATTGATCGGTTCCGTTCCCGTGGGCCGCGGCTCCGTGATCTTCTTCACCGACGATCCCGTGTTCCGCAGTTTCTGGAACAACGGAAAGCTATTGTTTGCCAACGCCATATTTATTGCCGAATAAAAAAGAACATGAGAATTTGTATCCGACCTGTAAGGCTGTTATTGGTTAGTGTGTTATGGGTTATTTTGCTGAGTTATGGCCCGACCGTAAAAGCACAACCACCGGCAACATACTCTAGTGCCGATATATTGCAGGGTTTGCAAAAATTGAAAGTGCTGGGTTCTGTGCTGTATGTTGCTGCGCACCCGGATGATGAGAACACGAGACTATTAGCCTGGTTGTCTAAGGACAGGCTATACCGCACCGGATATCTTTCCATCACCCGTGGTGATGGCGGACAAAACCTCATCGGTGAAGAACAAGGCGTGGCTCTCGGCATGATCCGCACCCAGGAACTTCTCGCAGCCAGAAGAATCGATGGTGCAGAACAGTTCTTCACCCTCGGTTATGATTTCGGATTTTCAAAAAGCACTGAAGAAGCATTAAAGATCTGGAACCGTGAGAAAGTTCTTGGCGACGTCGTCTGGGTGATCCGCAAATTCAAACCCGATGTCATCATCACGCGCTTTCCCGAAGACGCCCGCGCAGGTCACGGTCATCACTCCGCATCCTCAGTGTTAGCCCGCGAAGCCTTCAAAGCCGCGGCTGATCCCAATATGTTTCCCGAGCAATTGAAACGCGGCGTCACCGTTTGGCAGGCCAAAAGAATTTTATGGAACACCTTCAATTTCGGCGGCAATAACACCATCACCGATAACCAATTCCGTGTTGACGTGGGAACGTATAACCCCCTCCTCGGCAAAGGCTTTGGCGAGATCGCGGCGGAAAGCAGAAGCCAGCACAAGAGCCAGGGCTTTGGTGTGCCTTCTTCAAGAGGATCCAGTTTTGAATCCTTTGTGCACATCGCAGGAGATTCTTTGAAGCGGGATTTATTGGATGGGGTAGACGTCACCTGGGAAAGGGTTCAGGGTTTAGCGATCAGGGATAAGGTTGACGCCATCATCGCTAAATACTCAACCCTCAACCCTGAAGCCTCTGTAAAAGACCTGGTATCATTATATAAAGACATCGCTGCTTTGCCAGACAGCTACTGGCGCAATAAGAAACTCGCCGAGGTGCAAACCCTCATAGAAGCCTGCGCCGGTCTCTACTTCGAGGCATCCTCCCCCCAGGCCTATGCCGTGCAGGGAGATTCCATTCGCATCAATGTAACGGCCATTAACAGAAGCAGTGTACCGGTGACCCTTCGCGGGTTTCAGTGGGATGGCTTTGATACCAGCATGAATACCGCACTGGCATTCAACAAAGCAATACAATCCCAGAAGCAGGTCCTGGTTGATCCTGACAAACCTTTCTCGCAGCCCTACTGGTTGAGCAAGAATATGGAGAAAGGATCTTTCAATGTAGAGGATGAAACCATGATCGGTCTGCCTGAAAATCCACCTGCTTACAATGCCACCTTCCGGGTAGACATAGAAGGCGAGCGATTCCTGTTCACCAAGCCTATCACCTACAAACACACGGACCCTGTAAAAGGCGAATTGTTCCAGCCCCTGCCTGTGGTGCCCCCCGTAGGTGTAAACACCAATCCATCCATCCTCGTGTTCCGCAAAAACCAACAACAGGAGAAACCCTATAAAGTATCCATCACATCTTTCGCGCAGATTGATTCCATCCCCGCCAAATTGAATACCCGCGGCGGAAAGATCAATGATGGTTCGCAAGCCATCACTTTTGGTGCACCAAGGGGCGTCACGCGCAACTACGACATGTCTTACAGCAACAAGGCCCTCAAGCAAACCGATGTGGACCAGATGGTGGCGAGTATCGATTTCACGCGCAAGCAAACCAACTATGCCAACCACCTCGCGGTGGCGCAGATCAACTATGACCATATCCCATCCATCAGATATTTTGTCCCCGATGGCATCACGGTACTGAACCTGGATATCAAAACTTCGGGTACGCGTGCAGGTTATATCAAAGGTGCTGGTGATAAAGTACCGGAAGCATTAGAACAACTTGGCTATACCGTCACCTTCCTGGAAGAAAAAGACATTACCCCTGGCGCATTGAAAAACTATGACGTGATTGTGGTAGGCATCCGTGCTTACAATATTCATGAGTGGCTGAACTCAGCCTACGAGACCCTGATGGACTATGTGAAAAACGGCGGCACTATGGTGGTGCAATACAATACCAACAGTTTTGTGGGTCCGGTCCGCAGCAACCGCATCGGTCCATACAATTTCTCCATCACCAACGGCCGGGTTACCGATGAAGAAAGCAGTGTGCAGTTCGCAGATCCCAGCTCTCCTATACTAAACTGGCCCAATAAAATTACGGAGCAGGATTTCAAAGGCTGGGTGCAGGAGCGGGGTATTTATTTTGCCGACAAATGGGCTCCGGAATTCAAGCCTGTCCTCGGCATGCGGGATCCCGGAGAAACGGAAGACCGGCTCGGATCCACGCTGGTGGCGAACTATGGCAAGGGCCGTTTTGTGTATACCGGTCTGGCCCTGTTCCGCCAGCTGCCCGCGGCCGTGGGCGGATCATACCGTTTGTTCGCGAACATCATTGCCAATCCAAACTATAAAAAATGAGAGGGAAAGGAGTTGTCATCGGGGTATTTGTAGGCATCGTGTTTGGGTTGCTGTTCCGCAAGCCGTCCATCGCGATTGCACTGGGTTTGCTGGTGGCGTATTTGATGTATCGTAATGATAAGAGTTATGACGACAAGCAACGATAAGCCGCCCCTGTTTTCAAGCTGGCGAGCCTGGTACATCGCCGTGATCGCTTTCCTGGTGATCGAGATCATTCTGTTTGCCTGGATCACCCAACAATTTTCATGAGCAGTATAGACTGGATCATATTGGTGCTCACGCTCACCGCCATCATTTTGTACGGCGTGTATAAGAGCAAGAGTACGCATGACCTCGACGGCTATTTCCGCGGCAACCGCGAGATGCCCTGGTACCTCGTCCTCGCGAGCATCGTGGGTACCCAGGCCAGCGCCGTCACCTTTCTATCCGCACCCGGCCAGGCCTATACCGATGGCATGCGCTTTGTGCAATATTATTTCGGACTGCCCCTGGCCATGGTGGTGCTCTGCATCACTTTTGTGCCGATGTTCCGTCGCCTCAATTTGATTACCGCCTATGAATTTTTAGAAAAAAGATTTGACGTCAAGACCCGCACCCTCACCTCAACCCTCTTCCTGATCTCCCGTGGGTTGAGCACCGGCATCAGTGTATACGCACCATCCATCATCCTGAGTTCCCTCATGGGTTGGAACATCTACTGGACCAATCTCTTCATGGGCGGGCTACTGATCATCTATACAGTCACCGGTGGCGCCAAGGCCGTGGCACATACGCAGAAGCTGCAGCTGGCCATCATTTTCATTGGCCTGTTTGTAGCCGCGTATTTATGTGTGCAGATGCTGCCCGAAGGCGTGGGCTTTGTGGATGCCTTGCAGATTGGCGGGAAGTTAGACAAGATGAATGTGATCACCACTGGGGTGGGCGAGAAGGGGTTTGACTGGAGCGACCGGTTCAATATCTTCAGTGGTTTGATCGGCGGATTTTTCCTGGCGCTTTCTTATTTCGGGACGGACCAGAGCCAGGTGGGGCGGTTCCTCACGGCGAAATCTGACCGCGAAAGTAAACTGGGCTTGTTGCTGAACGGCGTAGTAAAAGTGCCGATGCAGTTCCTGATTTTACTCATCGGTATTTTGGTGTTTGCCTACTACCAGTTCAATCCCGCACCATTGTTATTTAACGATGCGCCGCTGGCAAAGGCCAAACAAACCGAGTATCGTGATACCATTCTCAGACTCGAAACCCGGCATACCGATGTGGCACTCCGCAAAGCATCAATAGCCAAGCAATTAACGACTGACGCCAATAGCGATTTGCTACTAGCGCAGCTTGACGAGCTGAACCATCAGCAAGAACGCATCCGTAAGGATGCGAGGACAGTTGTCTTAGCTGCCACTGCCGACAAAGAGACTAACGATACCAACTATATCTTCCTCCGCTTTGTGGTTGACCATCTGCCCCGCGGGATGGTGGGTTTACTCATTGCTGTGATCTTCCTAGCAGCCTGGGGCAGTATTGCCGCGGCGCTTAACTCTCTGGCCTCCGCGAGTGTGGTAGACTTCCATAAAAAGTTCATCAACAAGGACCTTAGTCCGGAGCAGGACTACAAGATATCCCGCTGGTATACCTTGTTCTGGGGTTTGTTCACCGTAGCCACAGCCCAGTTTGTCACCGGCATGGGCTCCCTAATTGAAGCCGTGAATGTTCTCGGCTCCTGGTTCTACGGCATTATCCTTGGGATATTCCTCATCGCCTTCTACTTGCCTCGGATCAAAGGCAATGCAGTCTTTTGGGCCGCCTTGATTGGCCAGGCTGTTGTTTTATGCGTATACGCTATGACCGACATCGCCTGGTTGTGGTTGAATGTGGTGGGGGTGGTGGTGGTGTTAGTTATTGCTCTGGCTTTCAATCGGTTTTTGACGACTAAAAGATGAGACTTGCTTCACTAACTGTATAAATGCTTCTATAATTTAGCTTTTGTACTTATAGTAGAAAATATTGATAGATTTATCTAACTTAAACTTTAAAGTAGTTAGTGAATTCATCAATATGGAAGTAATTATCGGAATAGTAGGTTTGGTTGTAGCGATATTAATTTCAATTATTCCATACTATAGGAAAAAGAAAACAGAACGACCTAGAATTGATATCATGGTGTTTCTAAAGAAGGGATCCAGTAGACCTTTAGGTTTGAGTGATAAGAACGACTTTTCTCAAGGGTATGTAGATAGTGATAGCGCAGTTCGCTGGTTTCAACTGGAATACATTTTTGAAATAAAGATTGTTAATAATTCGGACTATTTAGCCTATTATCCTCGACTGTTTGTAGACAGTACTGCAAATGGATTTTCAAGAATTGATTCAATTCCACCTTTACCGATTTCTAATTTAAATCCAATCACTTTAAGTGCAAATTATATTAAACTAGAAGAGTGTTGTGGTTCTAAACGTTCTAATGTGAAAGAATTTCCAGATGATTTGAAAAGTGTCCGATTATTGCTTGAGTATAAGAATAACCACAAAAAAGTGTTCTATACGCTATATACATTTGATGAGAATGGGGGTCGTAATACTTTGATTGATGAGATTAGTAAAGAAGAAATATCAAAATTTAACCTTAAATAGCCCTTATATTAGAACAATTACAGTTTTCCTAGGAAACGGATGATAAGTATAGTCCAACCATACCTGTCATTTTATTAGCAAGAATGCTATTTACTTAGATTCACAACGATGAATAAAAATTTCAGATAAATACAATACTATTATCTATGAATAAATTCCCACTTCAGATTCAGTTTGATACTACAAACTTCTGGGTTGTAAATTGGTATTATCTGGTTGCATTGGCTGTATCTGTCATAGGCGTGACGATTGCTTACAAAAACTATAGGAAAAAGTCTAGCGAAAAGGGTAGTAGTGGCAACAAGGCCTTTTCGAACACAAATAATATTCCAATTAGTATTGTAAATAACGTAGGCGCTAGTATACAAACAATGCATTCTGCTGGTTCAGGTATGAGTGGAGAAGAAAGAATTAAAGAAGCAACTAGAATTTTGTTCATTGACGACAACCATTTAGAGTATAAAAATGTTTCCATTTTAAAAAAGGCAGGATGGATTGGGACTCGATCAGTCAAGGATATTACTGATTTAGATAGTTCTTATGTAACGGAAGCAGATATTATTTTTGTGGATATTAATGGCGTTGGCCTTAAGTTATTCGAAGACCAAGGTTTAGGTTTAGCATCTGCTCTTAAGAAAAAATATCCAAGTAAAAAGATTGTAATTTATTCAGCTGAGACAACCGGAGATAGGTTTCATCAAGCACTAAGAGAGGTTGATTACTGTTTGCCCAAAAATGCGGATGCTTATCAATTTATCAATTTGATTGAGAATTTAATGAAAGGAAATGGATAAGCACTATTCCATTATTTCAAATAGCGGAGAACTAGAGTGTGATAATCTTGCAACAGAATGTAAGATATGCTTTGAGTTATGCAATTCACTTGGAAAGCAAATAACATGTCCAAAATATGGTGGAGAAAGACGGCAAGGTAAAAGTATGACTAAAAAGGGGACTATTTTCCTGTGCGATAAAACAAAAACAACAAAGTTGTTTAGAGAAAAAATGGATATGTTGGCACATACCTACTACGATTTAATAATACCCAAAAAGCACTATGAGAATGAAGCCAAGCAATTGGAGCAGCAAAGGGTGAATAGGTTAATTCATAATTTGACGTCGCTTAATGCCCATAACATACAAGAGATTGATGACTTTATTCCTCAGGAACTTTTGGCATCAAATTACCAGGATTTAATTAGATATATTCAGGAACAAATAAAAAGAGACGCTAAGACAGCGGCATTTATGTTTTTAAGGATTGCAAAGCATAATGTGCATATGAAGACGGAGTTTTCGATTTATAGAAAGCTGGATCGGTTAGACGCAGTTCTTGAGCCATCAATGAATCCTATTCGTAAGGTGATCTTAAACGTTTTGCATACGTTTTTTATAGATTTTTCTAGTCAGAAAATATATGTTTATGTAGCAGAATTTAAAGGGCGAGTAAAGATTGATTATGAGAGTATCCAAGTTGCATTGTATCATTTGATTGAAAATGCTTCGAAATACACAATGGCCGGTAGTAGGATAGAAATTTATTTTGAGGAAAAGGTAGATCGCGTTGACGTAAATTTCAAAATGAATAGCTTGTATCTAGACGATGATGAAGTAGAAAAGATTTTTGCTGAAGGGTATTCTGGCAAAGTCGCCAGGGATTGCAAGCTTAACGGAGATGGTATTGGTATGTGGCAAATTAATCGAATGATGAGTTTGAATGGAGGTGAAGTTAAATTTCTGAATGGTAAAGATATTATCTTGAAAGATGACAGAAAATTTGCGACAAACTTAATTGTATTGACTTTTAAAAAAAGTTAGTAAATAGGCTTTCGAATACCAGATTTTTTTAGTATATGGGGTATTTGAATTTTCATTTGGCCAGTTAGTTGGTGAAATTATTCTTTTTTTGAAATTCCGTTAAAATGTAAATTAATAATTTTTAAACCTATGGATTTTAAAGACGAAATTAAATTATTTGGTGACAGAGTAGAGAAATTAAAACTGCAGATTACTACAGAGGAGGCTACTAAAAACGCTTTTATAATGCCATTTATTAAGGCGCTTGGATATGATGTTTTTAATCCTCTTGAAGTTGTGCCAGAGTTTGTGGCGGATATTGGCATCAAAAAAGGGGAGAAAGTAGATTACGCCATTTTGAAGGACGGACAACCATCGATTTTAGTTGAGTGTAAACACTGGGGTGAGAATCTTGATGTTCATAACTCCCAATTGTTTCGATATTTCCACACAACCAAAGCAAAGTTCGGACTTTTGTCTAATGGGATTATCTACAGGTTTTATACAGATCTGGTAGAGAAGAACAAGATGGATGAAAAGCCATTTCTTGAGTTTAATGTAACCGATATCAAAGACAATCAAGTTGAAGAACTAAAGAAGTTTCACAAATCATATTTCGATGTTGAGAATATTGTAAATACTGCTAGTGAGTTAAAGTATATGAACGAGTTGAAGTCGTTTATTCATACTGAATTCCAGAATCCTACAGAAGGGTTTGTGAGGCATTTTGCAAAACAAGCGTATCCTGGAATGTTGACGGCTAAATTGATGGATCAGTTTACTTCTTTAACTCGAAGATCAATTCAGCAATACATTAATGATCTAATTACTGAGCGTTTGAAATCAGCCCTTAAGAAGGAAAATGACGATGAGCAAAGGATTCAAGATCAGGAAGTTGCTCTGGGTACTAGTACGCCCCTTGAGAATCGAATTGAGACTACTGAAATCGAGATGGAGGGATTTATGATTGTAAAGACAATTTTACGACAGAAAATACCTATTAGCCGCATTGCATACAGGGATGCGCAATCATATTTCGCAATTTTACTTGACGATAATAACCGTAAGACAATTTGCCGTCTGTATTTAAATGGGGGAAAGAAACATATCGCTTTTCTTGACAGTCAGAAGAAGGAAGTTAGAAATGAGATTATGTCCCTTGATGATTTGTTTGAGTATTCAGACCAATTACATAAGGTTGTTGCGTCCTATGATCTAGTTGAGAAGAAGTGAGAGTCAATTTAAGAGGTATCAATTTTTGATTTTCTAATGATAGATGGGTTCTGAAAGGTAACTTTTTTTGATTCATCTAATTCTGTCGTTGAATTTTCAAACTTTTAAATGTTAATATTCTTGCGTTATTGGATTTTTTGTAATCACACAGATCGATATTTCGAACGAGCAAACTGTTCTGTCTAAAGTGCAGTTAGTCGAAAGGTAGCATCGGTTTTCTATTTGTTCATCTAGAGTTTCGATTAGGGTGCTTCAGAGCTTTAGGATTGGGTGATATTGCAAGAATTGGCAGTAGAGGCTGACACGTATTTATGACAATGTTACTTGCATTTCGATATTTAGTGCCAAAATGGCTGATTATTGATAAATGGAATAGTTTGTGTTCCCCTCTTATTGGGAAGGAGTTGGGCCAAAACTGGTGGGTACGTTTTATGATAAGTACACAATAGTGTTCCACACGCAGAAATTGGCTGACGTGTGAAGAGCGATTCCGATTTCACAAATCTTCATCGACGCATAAACAAGGTGCGCTGAGAGGAGCGTGAGAAGGACGATCTTAGGGTCCGTGTCTACTGATCTTGCCATAGTTGATGAGTTTAGTAAAGATACAAACTTAATTCTATTAATGAGTAGCGTTGCCTATAGCGGAAGCTAAAAGCAACTTCAGGATTGTATCCACTGAAAAGTAAGCTACGACCAACTCTTTCCCCTTTTTTGTTGGTTATTATTCTGACTATGAATGATGAATGGCTCAAGTTCAAAAAGTATCCACATATCGGGAGGCCGTTAACGAGCAAGAAGGATAGTTCTTGGTTGAAAGCCTATATCTCAAATCCAGATAACGTCGCAAATCATAAATTCGTTCCATTATTGCATCGCACCCTAAGTCAACGAAAATTTCGACCGGTAGATAATGCTCCTAAAAACGATTGTGGAAAGCGCCAAAGAACTGAAATTGGCAAAAAAGAACGACACATCTACTTCCCGTCTCATCAAGATTCGGTTATTTATGGATACTACAGTCAAATTTTGTCCAGGGCGTATGAGGTGTATTTAACAGATAAGCATTACGGGATTGCTTCAGTTGCATATAGGAAGATCCCTATTGGAAACGGTAGGAAAGGTAATAAATCTAATATTGAATTTGCTTATGAAGCTTTCGAATTTATTGAGAGTAACAAAACAAGGAAACTCTCAATTATAGTAGCAGATATTACTTCGTTTTTTGACAATCTAGACCACAGAATTCTGCATAAGCAATGGAAGCGCGTTTTGAATGTTGATAACTTACCAGATGATCACTATGCTGTATATAAAAGTTTGGTAGACAAAAAGTATGTTAATGAAAATGAGTTGTTTAATAGGTTTAAGCATAAATTAATTGTAGAACGTTTTAAACCAAATGACACTTCTCAGAAAGAATTCAAACGAAAAAAGGTAAACAAAATTTACAATTTGCGACACGAGAATGTCGTCGCTTTTTGTGACAAAAATGAGTTCTTTGATGAGGCTACTGATTTAATCCGAGTTGACAAGCCTTTCGGCAAGACTGCTAGAATAGCGGAGAATAAAGTAGAAAAGAAAGGCATTCCGCAAGGCACACCAATAAGTGCAACACTTGCAAACATTTATATGCTCGATTTTGATGAGCGAATATATTCAGAAACAATTTCCGTTTCTAAGAATGCTTACTATCAACGTTATAGTGATGATTTGATCATAATATGCGATAGAGAGGATGAAAGCTATTTTATCGATCTAATCCAGAAAGAAATCGAGAACGGAGCAAATCTTGAAATTCAAGGTAAGAAGACAAATATTTGGAGATATGAGCTGGATGAGAACGGGGTATTTAAAGGTGGAATAGTTCGAGATGAGATTGTAGCCGAAAGCAAGCAATTACTGTATCTAGGTTTTGTTTATGATGGCTCAAAAATTAGAGTTAAAACGGCAGGGTTTTCAAAGTTTTATCGCACAATGAAACGTTCATTTAGGCGTGGAGCACATTTTGCTAAAAAGGCAAACATTCCTTCTGACTCACTATTTGAAACCCGACTATATAAGCGATTTACTCATATTGGTGCCAAGCGACGGCTTAAGTGGATTCCAAACGACAAAAGCCCAACAGGATACAGTCAATCTAAACATTATGATTGGGGCAACTTTATTAGTTACCTTAATAAAGCTAACTATGTAATGCGAAAAATAAATATGGATGATTCTATATCTAAACAGTATCGAAGAGTTTGGAATAAGTTTCACGAAGTGAAAAAAGCCACCTATCTCGAGATAAGTCAACAAGTGTTGTAGATTGGGCGAGTGGATGATTTACCATTAGAGGAGTTGTTGTATGTGATTAGTGAATTAATTCGTACTTACACAATTGTCGGTACTTTTTATAGTAAGAGCATATATTGAGTGAACTATTATTTTGCCCACTCAATCTTATTGTAATGACACCCATACTGATAGTTCGTACAACCATAGAACTTGTATTTATTTCCATTCTTTGCAATTCCTGTTTTCATAACCATTACATCAGCGGTCAAGCATTTTGGACATTTGGATAATGTAGAGTTGGCAGTTCTGTTTTCGAATTCCATGATGAACTTCGACTTATACGATGCATCGGCAATCAAATAAAATCTCTCCCTGACTCGGGTCATGGCTACATAGAATAGCCTGCGTTCTTCGCCGTTGGGGTAGTGGTCTGATTCGCTAAGGAGGATGTTGAGCACTGGATCGTCAGACATCTCCGCAGGGAAGTCCATCTTGCCTAAATTACATTTGAGGACAATCACGATGTCCCCTTCCATCCAATTGGATTTATGCACTGTCATGAATTGAGCCCTGAGGTTTTTTATTTCGCTGCTGCTTTCATTTTCCAGCCTCACCTTATAGGATAAGTGCTGCCCTTGCCTGTCTATCGTATATACATTCTCTTCATTCCTCACCCGGTCCAGATCAAAGCCATACCTCCCCAGCAGTAGAATCTCTTTGTTTTCTATATCCGGCATGGAACTCACCAGCCCATTGAAAACATTCTTTATTGCCTGGGGGTCATCCTGGTTTTCGGTTTCTCCATAGATGATCTTTAAGGTGGTGAGTTTTGCGTTGGAGTTACTCCGCAGGGCCTTCGGGGTTTGGTTGGATTCTTTAGGATAAACTTGCTGGAGAAACTGATCAAAGGTTCATGGAATCGGTAGGTTGTTTCGATCCTCGACCTTACCGTAAATCCGAAATACTTCTCGTAGTCCTTGAATAGCGCGAGATCGCTCCCGCTGAAGTGGTAGATGGATTGCCAGTCGTCCCCCACACAGAACAGTTTGCATGCCGGGTTCTGGGATTTCAAAGCCGCAATCAGTTTATACCTCCCAATAGATATATCCTGAAACTCATCGATGATGATGTAGCTGAGTTTCCGGGGGTATCTGCCTGCCGCAACGTATTCCGTGGCCAGGTTGATCATATCGCTGAAATCGATCTCATTCCTCGTTTTGAGATGATCCTGGTAGGCTTCGTAAATGGGTTTCAAGATCTCGAGGAAGGCGATGTTTCTTTCCCGGAAATACCTGAGCTGGGTGGTTTTGTTTTTCTGCAGCAGCTCATCAATGGAATGGTTATTGGATTTCATCAGGGTGATGAATGTCTGGATCAGGGTGATGAAAGTGGTGGTTTCATCCGGTGCCACTTCCGAGATCAGGGCCCAGATCTCGGCTTCTGATTTCGGCTGCAGTGCAATGCCAGCTTCTTGCAATTTGGCGGAAAGATTATCGAACAAAACCCCTTCACTCATTTCATAGCTATAGCTTTCCAGGAGCGTGGTGCCATGTTGTTGATGTACCGTTCTTTTCCATTCCATATCTGAACGATACTTCTCTGTGGCGGTCTGCCCATCGGCCCCGGAAAACCAATCCGGAACCCGCCCGTCACGCGTGATGCCGAAATGCTCCAGATAGATCTTTTTATCCCCCTGTTTGATGGTGAAATCCGGTTTGTATTGCCGATGGCTCTCTGTGACGGTTGCAACCTCATAGGGGTACTCATATTCATAGGACACATTGTTAAAGAGCAGGAAGTTGGCAATCCGGCATTCCTCGATGCTTTTCACTACCTCCAGCCGGTACGTGAGTTTGCCGTTCCGGTCAGTGCGTTGCGCTTTGTATGTTTTAAAGTTCTGGTCCTTCAGGTATTGAATGTATTCCCCCTGGTCCTTGAAATCAAAGGCGGATTTGACGGGTTTCACCCGCCACAACGATATCCTTGCCTAGTTTGTGGAAGGTCCTGGCTTCCACACCCTTGATGCCAATCCTTTCGGCAAGGGTGCTGGCCGCGTTCTTTGTAAAAGAGATGAGCAGGATATCCTCCGGTGTAGCCTTGTACCGGTCAATGATGTATTTGACCTTGCCCACGATGGTGGTGGTTTTCCCCGATCCCGCGCCCGCGATGACGAGGTTATTGTCTTCATCGGTGATGATGGCGGTGCGTTGCTGGAGGTCTAATTTGCGGCCTTCGATATTGGAGAAGAAGTTGTGGTAGGTTCGGAGTTCATCCTGGATGAACTTTTGATTGTATTCATATCTAAGGTTCTCGGCATTCATGCGAAAGTCGCGAAAGTCTTGTATGACATCGATCTCGTCGTTTTTGAGATGGGTTTGTTGAGGGTCAAAATCATCCAGGGCAGTTTTGAGCGCTGCGTATTTGTCCATCCATTGTTTTAGGGAATGACAGGCGAAGAAACCATGGGCAGGGTTGAAGTAGGCATCAGCTTCTGCAAGGGCGGTTTCACCATCTCTTAGTTTGGTCCTGAAGTACAGGGTGTTTTCCTGTTTGCTTTGCTGATTCTTGCGATAACGCCAAATCCAGTAGACAGCGGCAGCGATGAGTATATAGATAAGGGCGAGTTCCATGGTGTTAGTGGGGTAAAATACGAATGGGAGGGTATGATTTAGTGATATACTAGGAACGTTTAGATATTCTGCGAAAACACATATCAGTGGAATTGTCTAAAACAAACGGAATGCTAACAAGTTTTTGATGCGATACGACTTTTTGATTCAATATTACCCCTGCAATTAGGGATTGTACGATACCAATTTTCTTCTATTTTAGCATAAGAACAGTCTCTTGATTTTGACTAGCCGACTTTTGTTTAAATTCGGATTACAAGGAGTTAATTTAATTGAAAATTGCACTTATGAAAAAAGTACACCTGTTTTTTTTAGCTGGCTTTTTGTTTTTGCTACTTATTGCATCTTGCACAAAAGAGTCAATCAACACAAATGAGTTTGTAGAAAGCGCAAAGGAAGTACTTAAAAAGGATATGTCTAGTTCGGCATTCGCTTCGCTAAAATGGAATTCAATATCTGTGAGTGAAAACAAAAGGGTAAGAATGATTCAAATACCCCTAGCAAACGAAAACGAATTTATCATTTTTGGTGAAGTTGATGGAAATAAAAGCTATTATAAAATTGAGTCTAATTTAAAAAGGTCAAATAGGGATATTGTTGGTCAGATAAAGATTTCTGATGTAAAAAACAATCCATTGACTTTATTAAGTGTTACTGGCGATAAAGTAAAAAGCCAAGACATTACTAGATTTAGTTCCGGAGTAGAAACTGCTTTAGGCAATGATCCTGTTTACCAAGGCATGGATGAAATAACTATAATTGCTTATATAAATACTTCGAATCAACCTAGCATATCACCAATGACTTGGGTAAGCTTGTATTGGTTGTTCAATATGAATAATGCATATGTTAATCTTTATACAAACAACGAGTTTGTTGATCCTGATAATAGTAACGGAACACTTCCAATCGTAGACGAAGCTGATCTATATCCAGAAACTCCAGAAATTTTAGCATTCGAGGCACAGTATATATATGTTATGTCTGAGAGAGAAAGGAGCATATATCTTTCAATGACTCGTGCACAACAATTAGCATATCTTCACAATGCTCAAATTGCATCAAAAAGCGCAGAAGCCTTGTTCCCTGCAAATCAGCTTGTGAATGGTAAAGGTGATGCGTTTAGACATGCACTTTTCCATGCACTAAATGCAAGGTCTATTGGTGAAGCATTGACTAAAGCATTAGGTGATGCACACGAGTTGAATTCGAACAGTGTTTTAGAGACCAGGATGGATTTGTTTAATAATCAAATTGGTATAAACATTGGATTAAATTATGAGATTGGACCATATTCTCCCGCTCTTGGAATAAGACGCGAAATAGAGCAAATCGTATTAGCAGCTATAGATCGAGGCGATCTTCGTTACATACCCCCCCTAAATGCTGCTGGACTCGAAATTCCTAATGTTTCACAATTGAAACCAACTAACGAATGAAATTAATTTTTTGCATTCTTTGCATAGTATCATTACTCTCCGGATGTAAAGATACTGTTACATTTAAGTTATCGGACCCTAGCCGAGATACCTTATTTAGGGCAAGTATGAGTACGTACCTACCTACTAGTGTTACATTACTTGTGAGTGGTGAGGTTGATGGTGAATTTATAGTTAATGGATTCTATTTTAAGAAAGGTGTTTATCGAGAAAAAAAAATAAGTCATGACTGGTACGACGGTGATTCTGTAAAAGTTCTGTATGAATCTAAAGGCGCAAAAAAAGGAAATCTTGTGATTTTAACAAGAGTGAATTAACATCTTAAGAGCTCGTTCTTAAATCATTTTAAGCTGGCAAGAGCTTTGCTAATGGGCAGTATTATTACTATCAAGCTGTTGGGGAAATATTTAACCAACAGTTTTTTTTCGTTCTAACTGGCGTGAAAAAAGTTGATTTTATCGCCCGTAATTGTAAGTGACGACTTCTAATGTTATCAAACTATTTACAATTGAAGTTTTCGATTTGACTGTTGCCACAATCGATTTGTGTGAATGGGTTAAAACCTGTCGTTAAAGTTGATAAGTTGTTGGATTCAGTAGATTGCGATAAGCCTATTGTCTTCTGAATTACAAAGACCAGAAAGCTATTGTGTAAGTGTACACAAACTTAGGCAGTTTAAATCTAGATATTATTTCTAATTTTTACTGTTAAACATGAAAAAGAGTCACTTTACAGAAACACAGATTTTAGCAGCTATCCAGAAGCAAAAGAAAGGCATTGCCATAAACGACATTGTCCGGGAGATGGGCGTGTCAGAGCAGACCTTTTATAACTGAAAGGCTAAGGATGGAGGTATGCAGGCCAGTGATATCAAGAAGCTCCGGGATACGGAATCGGAACTTGTAGGCTGCCCAATGAATCGGCCATTTCGGTTTAAAGTTGGCCATTGATTTGAACCCCATCCCATATTAGAAGGACCCTGTATTAGAAAAATGAGGCTTTTGAACTCTTTCGAATTTCAGGATATCTTGTTTTTGGATCTTTGGTTTTTTAATAATTTACACGAAAATATTTTATGGGAGCATGGGACACGGGACTTTTTGATAATGATTCAGCCGCTGATTTTATGATGGATCTCGAAGAGGCCGGAGATATTCGTCAGTTGATTGAGTCCACCTTTGAAGAAGCCTTAGAAGAGGAGTACCTTGAATCTGATACAGGCTGTTTGGTGGTTGTTGCCGCCGCCTATGTTGATAGACAGTTGAACGGCACGATTTATTCAGACGAAGATAGCGATGAGCCATTGTCAATAGACCTGTTCCCGGAAAATTCTCCGTCCACCGATCTCAGGGATTTGAAAGGTATTGCTGTGCAAGCTCTAACAAGGGTTTTGGGTGAGCATTCAGAGCTAAACGAATTGTGGCTTGAAAATGAAGAAGAGTATCCAACATGGCGAAAAGAGGTGGCTGATTTATTAAATAGGCTGAGTTGACTTTATTTCAAAGTCAGAAAAAGCAACCAAATACTGCAATTCCTAAGTCTTTTCATGACTATACCTTTCCAATAGGTCGGTTTTGTGTTGCAGCTGCAGGGCGCTTTTACAGTTCATATGTTCAACGTATTTTTCTGTTGCGAATGAGCCATGTTTCTGACGCAGCGCTCTTTTTCAGACCATATCCGCATTATGCCTCTCCGTAGCAATTGAACCATCGGTGCCGGAAAACCAATCCAGTACCGGTGGTACCTGCTCGAGCGTTTATTTTGTATGCTTTTCCTGATACTCCGCCGGAGTCAATGTTGCAGTATCCATCGTTTTTTCATAATACCGATAGGCGAAAAAACCGGCGATAGCAATAATCAGTACCAGAACAATTTGTAATTTTTTTCTTTGAGCGGTTGCCATATTGTAAGGTTTACCGTTTTTAAAAATACCATGCTGTATGCAAATATAAATACTCTTGAATTGGTTCTCGGCATTCATCCCAAAGATGAGAGAATTTGAGCGGCTCAAAATCATCCACGGCTGTTTTGAGTGCGGCGTATTATTTTTCTCGTGAAAACACCAGAAAATATTGAGGAAAAGCCCACTTTTTTCGGTGGAAAATACGAGAATCTAGTGTTGATATAACGGCTGATAGCGAACCTGCCTGTCTTATTTTCGAAGGGTTGAATTCTTTATAAATACTTGACCTAAAATTTTATTATGAAAAAGACAGTTTTGGCGATTTTGCTTTGTATCTTAATGTTAGACATTCAGGCCTCGGAGAAAGACAACAAGGTAGATCCAGTATACAGTTACTGGTGGTTCTTGCATAATGATGGATGTTATTACTTATACAGAATAGAGACTGTAGAAGGGAATGGCGTTGCCATAGACTGGATATACCCGTTGAATTATACAAATTATGATGGCACTTACGTAAGATGCATCTACGCTGAAACCATCGAAACCATGTGTTAACAATATTGGCCATTCCAAAGACTGAATGGCCTTTTCAAAGCATCTATTTATGAATAAGGTCATTCTATTGCTTTCTATTGCAGCATTTGTTACCATACATGTTTTTGGTCAGCAACGAGGAGATAGCTACGATAACTTTAATCAAAAGCCAAATCCCAACCAAGCCTATTTTGTGATCAAGAGTCCGACCACTGGAAAGGAGTATTTTTCTGGTCGCCTTCAGGATCATAAATGCCCCGACTGCTACAATGACATCACGGCTATTGGGGACTCATTGTACGAACGGAAGAACTTTGCAGATGCTGTTTTCTTATATAATACAGCTTTCTCGCTCAACAGCGATAAAGGGAAAGTGAAACATCGGTACAAAGCGGCATGTGCATGGGTTGTACTGGGAAATGCTGACAGCGCCTTCAATCAGTTGAACAGATTGGTTCATGTTGGGAAGTACAATAATACTTATGAGATCAGTAGTGACGGGTGTTTTCAGCCATTACACAATGATAAAAGGTGGGCGCCTCTCATGGATGCTGTTGAAGAGAACGCCAGGCAGGTTCAGGAAAAATTGAAAAAAGAGATGAAGCAAGATGGCTGAATCCAGGCATTTACACAAAATGCATTGGGAAATTGACCGTCATTCCAAGATAGGATGGCTAGTGTTAACCAGTCCAGCCCAAAACTTAAGTGCTGCTAATTGTAACTATTTCTCCATTTGTACGTACCTAGTGTATCAGCAACCAAAATACTGATGCCGCCATGATTAAGAACTACCTCAAAATTGCCTGGAGAAATATTCAACGCCAGCCGGGTTACTCATCTATCAATATCATCGGTCTGGCCATCGGGATTGCGGCCTGCGTGCTGATCCTCCAATATGTGGATTTTGAATTGAGCTATGAGGATTTTCATGCCAAAAAGGAGCGGATCTACAGGGTTGAACAGGATCGCTACGATGCCGGAAAACTCGCTACCCAATGGTCCGCCGGCGCATATGCGGTGGGCAATTATTTTAAAGCCGGGATCCCGGAGATAGAAGACTACGTGAAGCTTTTGCAAAGAGGTAATTTTGTGGCCAACATCAGTGGGCAGCCTGTCAAAATAGACAACAGCTTCTTTGCCACCCCTTCTTTTTTTACCGTATTCTCTTATCCCCTGGTCAAGGGAAATCCCGCAACCGCCCTGAAGGAACCGTATGCTGTGGCGCTTTCCGAGACCACAGCAAAGAACCTGTTTGGTAAAGAGGATCCCATGGGTAAGCTGCTGGATCTGAACCAGGACCAGCAGTTTAAAGTGACAGGTGTGTTCAAAGACATGCCGGAGAATACACAGCTGCAACCCAATATGTTGCTGTCCTATTCTACCTTTGTTACCGCGGCGAAAAAGCAGGATTTTGATGCAGAAAATGCCTGGCTGTCCGATGGTTGCCTGACCTATCTGCTCTTACGGGAGAACCAGGATCCGAAATTGGTAGAGGCCAAGTTCAAACCGATTGTAGATAAGGCCGTGGCCGCGGATATGAAGCGTTTCAATGCATCGGTGAATTATCGGTTGCAACCACTCACCAAAATTCACCTTAATTCCAATTACATGGGTGAGCCCGGTATCACCGGGGATGGTAAAACAGTCTACCTCTTATTGGGGATTGCATTTTTCATTGTAGTGATTGCCTGGGTGAATTATGTAAACCTTGCCACGGCCCGGGCCATTGGGCGGGCCAGGGAAGTTGGGATCAGAAAAGCCATCGGTTCCCTGCGCGGCCAATTGATCGTACAGTTTTTGTCGGAGTCCGCTTTGCTGAATGCCCTTGCCATCTTGCTCGCTTTTGTACTGGTGTTGATTGCCATTCCTGGATTCAATAGTCTTTCCGGTCAGCATCTTTCTTTTTCGCTGCTCGGCAACGGGAATTTTTGGTTATCGATGGCTGCACTGTTTTTCATCGGCGTATTTTTCTCCGGTCTCTATCCGGCCTTTGTATTGTCTGGCTTCAAACCCATCGAAGTATTGAAAGGGAAATTGGTGAGCACCACCCAGGGTGCCTTGCTTCGGAAATCGCTGGTGGTGTTTCAGTTTGTAGCGTCGCTGTTTCTTTTGATTGGCACCGTAGTGGTCTATAGCCAGATCCAGTATATGCGTAAGCAATCACTCGGGATTGATATTAACCAGATGTTGGTGATTTCACCAACGGTGGTGAACAATGATTCTACTTTTTTATCCCGAATGAATGCGTTTAAGGAGAGTCTTTTGCAGAACACGGCCATCGGACAGATCACGGTGTCTACCACCATTCCTGGTCAGCCTGTGGATTGGAATGCAGGCGGGATCCGGTTGGTTGGGTCTGATGAAAACACGCAGAAACAGTACCGGGTGATAGGGGTGGATTATGATTTCGTCAAGACCTACGACATGAAGATCATCGCGGGCCGCCCATTCTCGAAAGAATTTAGGACCGATGATCATGCGGTGATCTACAACCGGAAAGCGGTGGAGCATATTGGGTTTGCCAAACCGGAGGATGCCATCGGTAAAAGAATTGAATTCTGGGGCGAGCAATATACGATTGTAGGTGTTGCAGATAATTTTCACAACCAGTCGCTCAAAGAAGCTTACGAGCCGCTGATCCTGCGCTTGATCCCGGATCTAACCGGGTATGTATCCATGAAGATAAAAGCGAAGGAAGCTTCTGCAGTGATCAATCTGGCGAAGAAGCAATGGAGTGTTTCCTTTCCCGGTAATAATTTTGAGTATTTCTTTTTGGATGAGCATTTTGCAAAGCAGTACCACGCGGATCAGCGTTTTGGGAAGGTCTTCGGTTTATTCACTTTACTCGCGATCCTGGTAGCTTGTCTCGGATTGTTTGGTTTGGCTTCCTATACCACCTTGCAGCGGCGGAAGGAGATCGGCATCAGAAAGGTGCTGGGTGCTTCGGTGGCGGGGATACTGAGTATTCTGTATAAAGAATTTGTGGTGCTGCTGGTGATATCCTTCCTGATTGCCGCGCCGCTGGCCATGCTCAGTGCATCCAAATGGCTGGAGGGGTATGCCTTCCGGATGGATATGCAATGGTATTTCCTGGTGATTCCATTTTTGGTGATTTGTGCCATCGCCTTGCTGACGGTGAGTTTTCAATCCATTCGTGCGGCTGTTGCCAATCCGGTGAAATCCTTGAGGACGGAGTGATGATTTAATACGATGTATGCAAGAGAATCGTATCTTAATTGTCATAATGGTACGATATGAAAAACACCGTCTTGCTGATTTGTCTATTTTTTTTTGTTAAGACCGCAGCTGCCCAAACGGTCAGTAACGATGACTTCAGAAGCCTGATCCCATTTATGCAGAAAGAAGATTACAAATCTGCATTTAAAGCTTCTGACAAAATTCTGAATGCTACGGTCAATGACAGTTCAAACCTCAGGGGTATTGTCACCTACATGAATCTTCTGGCTTCTGCGGGCATGGTGTCTAAAGGGGAGATGAAGTACGATGATTTTGAAAAGAATGCAAAGAAGTATATTGGGCATTATGTGGTAATGTCGGCCCATCCATGCATTGATAGTACAAAAATGGCTTACAATTCAGTTAAGCTGCAGCCTGATGAAACCGGAAAGGTTAAAGGGACGGTTGCTACCACCAATCAGGCTGCCACGCGTATATTATTTTTCGAGTATTTTGATTTTGAGCAACCGGTTGATCCAAGTGATTACGTGGGGAAGAACGTAAGATGCGGGGGTATTCTTGAAGACCATAAGCCTAACCCCAATAAGACTACTGTGGTCGTTGGGAGGATGTATATCAAGCATGCTTTTATTAATGAGATGACGCCAAGATGAGTACTTCACTTGAAACGGTAACAGTAGACGAAGCGATAGCCAAGGGACAAAGGATGGTGAACTATCCGGTTTTCGGTATTTTGATTGGGGTTTTGGGGCTAACAATTTATTTGGTATCGCAGCATCTCATTCCCTTTTGGGGGCTTCTAATTGGATTTGTAGTAGCTATTGGCGTTTCCTGGCTATGGTGGAGTGTGATGATCACCAAGTGGCGTATATGGGCCTTTGAAAATGTACGAAACGTACACGAGCTTAAAAAAAGAGCTATCCAGGAAAAGCTTATTTGGAAAGACGATAGCATTTTCGAAAACACAGAGATCCGTAATCAGCAAGGCAGGGCAAAATGGGTTTTGTTGCAGGAAAAGTTCAAGAGGGAGGATGTGTTTATGGACGACCTGACCATCGCTAAAGAAACCGTTATTTATTATTCTAAATGGAAAAATCTTGGAGCGATGGCTTTTATGTTAAGTCTTATGGGTGGTGGAATCTATTTGATTGTTGAAGGAGACCAATATATTATGGGAGTCATTGCATCAATATTAGGGACTTTTTATAGCGTTAAGTCTTTTCGCGCAGCGTTGAATACTAAGGCGCAGATCATCATAGGCAATACAGGGATAGAGACTTTTTCTACAAGATTTTATCCCTGGGATGAGATTGAAAATGAAGTAGTGCGAAGAGAAGGATTTGGATCAAGTACTAGCTATTATTTGAATTATGATCACCCTGCAGGCGCAGAACATTTGTTAGTTGATGAATTGGACACTGATCATAGGCGGTTGAGTCGTTTACTGATGGTATATCGTGGACGTAGTGAGCGGAATAAAACGAATGGATAATATGTGGGCATGCCTGGATTAACATTAATTCCTACATTGAGCGTATGAAGGATATTTATCATCGCATTATATTTTTCTTTTCACTGGCAATCGTATTCATTTTAGGGTCTTGCAACAGCGCTACTACGGATACCGCAAACAAAGCCCTGGCTGCGAAAGTGAAACGGGGCGATTACCTGGTGAATGCGGTGGCCAATTGCATGCATTGTCATGCGGATCGGGATTTTACGAAGTTTGCCGGGCCAACGGTTCCTGGAACGGAAGGGAAGGGTGGCCAGAAAAAAGGGGTGTGGGTGTCGAATATCACACCTGCGGCACTTGAGAGCCGGACAGACGAGGAAATCATACGGTCCATCACTACCGGAATTAGACATAGTGGCGACACGCTGTTTGCCACAATGCCGTACATGAGCTATAAGTATTTGACACGTTATGATGCTGAAAGCATTGTAGCATATTTGCGCACGCTTTCACCCATCAACAATACTGTACCTCCAAGGGACCTGAGCAACAGACCGGCTGGTATACTCAGCTCGATGTATCAAGATTGGTATGAGCATGATGTCTACCAGAACTTGAATCAATCTGTCACGGATTCAATGTTACAGAGAGGAAAATACCTCGTGACGATTGGCGGATGCGTAGCCTGTCATACCAATATCGATCTAAAATTACTTGCATTCAAAAGAGACAGCTTGCTGGCTGGCGGGCAACTCTCTAACAAGCCCGGACAGAAGTTTAAAGTGTTATCGGCCAACATCACACCTGATTCTGCCACTGGGATCGGCGCGTGGACGGAAGACATGTTCCTCGCCAAATTTGCCAGCTATCGAAACAAAGAAATGTATGCGCATGATCCCGGCAAGTACAATTCCGAAATGCCGTGGTCCATATTTGCGAACATGACGGATGAGGATATCCGGAGTATTTATCGCTATCTGCGGACGGTAAAGCCTATTAGGAATAAGGTTACGAAGTGGCCGGAGTAGTTTCCTCAGGTGAATGTTGCTTTTTATGTCGTATTTTATCATTAGAATGAAACCTATACTCTCGGGTTTGTTTTTGTTGATCGCGCTCACAACTAAATGCCAGGTGACCTTCACTGTTGAAGGCTTTTCCGAACGGTATTTTGGGAAGCTCTATATTTCTGATACGGCCGAAGTCTTCAGTAAAGGATGGGTAGCCGTTTATGACAAGAAGACAAAGGCCCAGCTGATTAAAGTGAGTGCCGATGAGTTAACGTTTGATCTTCATGATGGTAAAGTGCTCGCGAATATCATGCAATTGCCCTATGGTGAGCAAAGCCAGATCATTTATGAGGATTTCAATTTTGATGGCCGAAAAGACTTTGCGATCATGGACGGCCAGAACAGTTGCTACCATGGGCCATCGTTTAGAATTTACCTGGCATCGGCTCAAGGTTTCCAGTTTAGCAAAGCATTCACGAGACTTGCCCAGGAATATTGCGGTATGTTTCAGATAGATGTGAAGACCAAAGAAATCATGACCATGACCAAGAGCGGATGTTGCTGGCACCAGTTCTCCAGGTTCAAAGTAAAGAATAACAAGCCTTATGCTGTGGTTGTTCTTGAAGAGGGAATGGGAGAGGGCGGGGTAACCTGGAATTATGTAAAAGACAGTCTTGTGAACGGGCAAATGAAGACCAGCCGTTTTAGTTATCTGGCGGATGAAGAGATGGCTGATAGTGTGTTTTTGAAATTGTCTTTTTTGAATGGGAAGGCCCTGCAGTTGTTTCACTATAACGGTACGCTGTACTACGCATTCACAGCTAAAGACGAAACCATTGAGCTCTTGTTCAATGATCAGTTTGTATATGACCAAGGCAAGGGAATCATTTTCTTTACGAAGGGTAAGACGGAGTACCTGGTTTCCAATGATGGAGTGACCGTGCGGGATTCCGGAAAAACAATAGAGATAAAAGCCATTCCCGGAAAAACAATCGGCTCCCTCGATGCATTGAAAGCATTTGAGTTGGAGAATGTCAAGGCACTCATCCCTTGATGAGTTCGGCCACCAACCTAACTCGGATTCCTGAATTTATTCACCACTGCCTGGATCAGGAGCGCCGAGATCGCCCCGATGGTGAAAACGGAGAGGAACTGAATGGCCCTGAGGTTTTCATTGCCTGGGATCCGGAAAAAGGTGGTGGTAGACAATACCAGTAGAATGGCCAGTACAGGAATGCGTTTTTGTGTCATAGTGTGTTTTGTTGATTGAATATAAGTTAGATTAGTTATACTTTAGTTATTGAAAACGCACATCGATGGCATCTTAGTGTAGGCCTGATGCTAACCAGGAAATCACTTATGACATTGCACAAATTTCATTTTCCCGCTAAGAGTCTAATTATTATACTGCTGTGGCTGTTGACCGCAGAAATTGCAGAGGCCCAACCGCCGGCGGTAGTGGACGGTAGGGACAATCGTTACTGCGAAGCTTGTATATCCATCATCAACGAGAGGCCCAAGGAGGTGCTGTTTGGGTTCAGTATGGATAGTCAGGGCGATATTTACTTTTCCATATCAGACATCAATTGGTTTCACAAGATTTTTAAAAATGATTCCTATGGCGTTGCGGTAGACATCATTAGCAGGGACATCTATAATTGTAAGACGGACCAAGCAACCCAAGATGAGGAGTTGCCATTTGGTACCATGCTCAAGCCCGTTTACCGCGATCAACTACTTGCCGGTGCAAAGAATTTGCAGAAGAATTCGCTATATACCAAAGTTGGCAGGCTTCCAAACGCATTAAAGGGCAAAGAAGTGGAATTCAACCTGATGGTGATGAATGGTCAGTACGTTTGCTTCTACACCAATTTCCTGAATATAGACCGGCAACAATGGACGCTGTTGCCCATGGGTCTCTATACCGATTCATTGATCTTGTTGGCCTCCAATGGACCAGATGGAAATGAACTGCGTTTGCCACACGAGGCGATGTTGACCTTTACGGTCCCTTTTGCTAAAAACAGTTCAATGGTTCAAGAGCAAGTGCTGGAGAAGATCGTAGACTCCCTTGATCTCAGGAACTATGTGGTCAGGCGTGCCGAGGTCAGGGCCTATTCATCAGTGGAAGGCTCTGCAGAGCTGAACAAATCTTTGATGGAGAAACGAGGCAAGGAGGTGCTATCGTATTTACAGCGGAAGCAGATTGTTCATGTGGAACCTACTGTTTCGGCTATGGAAAACTGGCCGGAATTCTACCGCAGCATTAGCACCGGCAAATATGCATACCTGGGCAACTTGTCTCAAGTGGAGATTAAGCGTCGTTTACTGGATCCTGTGGTGGCCCGCGATCTGGAGCCTGTACTGGCCACGCAGCGAAAATCGATCGTGTACTTGTATGCTGATCGGGCAAACGAATCTACCAGTCTGCCGGATACCCTTCTTCGGTCCCGGATTCAGCAGGCGATAGACAGTTTGCATATGGACGAGGCCCGGCGCATGCTTCGTGAATTGGCGCTGCGGATTGATGCAGGAGGTGTGGATCCAAAAGAACTTGAGCGTTTAGAGATACCGATGGCAAAGTCATATGCTTCTTTGCTGAACGACAGGGAGATGTACCGATACATGGCAAAATCGATGGACGAGTATGCGCTCCTGCAACAGTTGTTAGAGATCAAGGCACTGGATTCCATGAATGGTTCAGTAGCCTACAATATTTGTGCACTCCGGTTTTTCTTCTGGCAGTATGCTGATGATAGCTTGTCCAAAGCGGTGATCTGGAAAGAAGTGGAAGGATTGGCTGCAAAGGGGATATCCGCTGTGTTGATTTCCCGGATGAAGATCAACTATTACATTCTATTGTGTGAAGACAAAGAAGATGCACTGGCTTATGCGGAGAAAGACCGGGCCATTGATTCTATAAAGACGGCGTTTAGCAAGCTCGCTTTAAACGATGAAGACCGTTACAGCCTCGCCAGGTTTTATGCATATTATCAACGAACGGAACTGGCTGAAAGCATAGTGGCGCCGCGGATCTCCGCGCCGGATGTAAGCGAGAATCTGCTTTTCTTTTATATTAATCTGGTGTTGTTCTCACCTGGAAGATATGATGATCCCGTTTTTCTGCAGGCATGTAAAAAGGCAACCGCTTTGAATTCTGAACGGTTTTGTCAGTTGTTCAATAGCCTGGAAAAGGGAGGGGCAGGGATGCAGTTGTTGGATGACCCGATCTTAAGTGAGCTGTATTGTGCGGATTGCAGGCAGTAGGGGAGTATTTGAATTTGCTTTTTTTCGTAGATTTATTTCATGTCAGACACGATAACCTATGCCTACTCCACACCCTCGTCCCTGGTCAAAGGCCAGCAGGGCGATGAGTTGTTTCTTGCCAACTACAGCGAAGTACAAAAGAAAGTGAACCCTTGTTTTTTCTGGGGTCGGTTGAAAGATCCGCATACTACAGCCAGATGTATAATGCGCAATTTTTATAGTCTAGGAACAGCACTCGAATACTGCCGGTATTTGTTTAAGTTTGGCACGATTTAGTAGAACGAACTTCATTGTGTAGTGATTTGCATTAAGGGCTTGTTGGGAAAGAAAATTAGGACTCTGGGAAGGCATTAAAAATTGCCACCTAAAGTCCCCATTTTCAAAGATTCAAGATTTTAGTTATCAAAAAAGAAAGCATTTACGTGTGATTACACACGACCCGACAAACAGATCCGGTGCATAATACTTTCCCTTTTAAACCATGTCGGCAAACTGGATAGGCTAACTCGAAAGCATTTAATTGGTTAATGTCCAAATTGTTGAACGCTTTAGATGTGTCGTCAATGTTCAGAATTTCTCGTTTGTTTTCACGACTAGTCGATTCAAATGTAATTGATTCTACCTGAACATTCAATATCCCTTCCTCGTACAATACTTTGTTAATTCGACGAAATAGACCAGCGTCAATTGCAGCTTGCAATTGTTCTCTTTGATTTTGTTTTAATTCTGACATTTTTGTTTTAGTTTATTGTGAGCACTATTGAGTCTTTGATCTTACTCTTTTGTCCTAAAGAATCTAACACTGTTCCAATGATCTTTATTTGGGTACCTAATGGATAAGCTGGAGCGCTGTAAAAGCTTGATACCTTAGAACTATCGTTGGTTGTAAATTGACTATTTCTAAACTTTCCATTGGCATTTTCGCCGTTTAAAAGTATGTCTTCAAATACTACAGAGTATCCATTAGAAACGTTCTTTGATTTGACATTTTTTAGAGTTCCTGTTAGTAAAGCCTCACTAAGAAAATTTGGCTTGATGCCATAACTTGAAGGCTCGATTTTTAAAGTGCTAGGTACGGATGAACTTGCGGTTATTTCGATTTTCTGGCTTAAGTCATTTGCGGAGTTGTTATTAGCAGGTTCTACGGATATTGTAATAATCCCAGACGAAAAGGGAGATCTCAGTAGAGCTTTCCCGATTAAACTACCCCCTTCAAATTTACACTCAGTTGTAACTGTCTTATTTCCGGTTTCTACAAAACTGCCGCGATCTACCTTAAATGTCACCATCCTTCTGTCTGGACTTGAATTTTGATTGAGCGAACATGTAATTGTGACAAAAGTCTCTCCGTCAGCCAATATTTCTGATTCGCTAGCCTGAAAATTTTGTATCACATCGCCAATCTGGGGAATTTTCTCACAAGACATTAGTGAAAGTACTGATGTGAGTATACTACAGAATACATTTGTGAATCTCATTAGAAAAATTTTTGAGTTAGATCTTTAATGCCTTGAAGAAAATCGACGTCCGCTGATACAGAAAAATAATAACCTGGAACAACAATCTTGTCTGATTTTAGCGGGTTGAGGGAAGTTCTTTTAACAAGGCTTATTCCTGAGCTAAATTTGAAGGCTCTTTTAAATCTCCACGCTGGTCCAATTAGCAACGATGAGTTGTTGTAGAAGTTTTCAAATTCCTTATTTGGTATTGAGCCCCAAGTAATACCTATATTTAAACTTAAATGCTGCCATATGCTTTTTGTAGCAATTACTTGGTAGTCGGTTGGTTCATTATTTACTTTATCTACGCAGTAGCAGGTTCTACATATTTTCTTTTTACTGGGAAATGTGTTTCTTCTAGTTGACTTGTCAATTGGGCGAAAGTATATCGATACCCCAGTATATAGTCTAGGTATATAAACAAATTTACCTGATAAGTCTTTTACGAAAAGATTACTAAACCCTAAGTCTAAAAAAACTATCGATGCTCCGCTTGTTTTCAAATCACTTGCTATTGTATTGGCTGAAGCATAGTAAAATGATCGAAATTTTGGATCGTTGTCTATTTGGTTTGAAATCTTTTCACTTATTGCTTGAAGTTTTAAATAATTGGCATTAAGAAGGGTTCTTAAATGCCGCATTTTAGTTAACAAGTCTGATATAGAATAGATTTTTGAATTTTGACTAACATAGCCATTGGCAATGTAAAAAAGTTCTTTTGATTTGGCAATCAGCGTATCTAAGGTGTTTAAATTATTTGTTAGGATACTTATTCTTAAATTGCCGTTTGACAATTCAGCAGTTTGTGAGATTGAAATGTCCAGCCCGGATTCAGCAATGCCAATGCTGAAGTCTTTACATTGTTTTTTTGCTATGATTTCGTTCAATGTTTGAAGTCTTGCAAAACCTAGTTTCTGATTTATTAATGATGCAGTTAAAGCGTTGAACTCGTCCGAAGTTATTGAATCAGCGACAGTTTCGGTAACATTTGCGAATTCTGCATATAGTGAGTTAAACATTTTAGCGAAGTAGTCGCTATAACTATCATAGTCAGTGAATTGGAAGGCGGAGTAAGTTTCATTTTTATCTGTTAATTGATCTTCAATTTGATTAAATAATTTGCTTGCATCTGGGTTTTTGTTAATTATTAAAAGATTGAGCTTGTTTATCATTTCCTTTTGCTGTTTCGACAAGCGCATATAAATTTGGAGATCAAAATATTTGTTTGGTTTTAGTGCGTCTATTGATATGTTTATTGAATTTGAGTCAGGAGTAAATGATAGTACTTTATCTGCTATTGATTGGCACTCGTCGCAACTTATTTCATTTGGAGGGCATCTAGTACAGCGGAGTTTGTTTTTCGATTTGGTGGTATTAGTATAAACGAGAGTTCTGTTTCCATCGGAAATCATTGCTTCATGAATATATACAGATTGTACAAGTCTTCCATTTATTGGGTAAATTTGCATTGTGAAAGACTTATCAAATGGTATTTTCTTCGCTTCTTCTATTGTGTTTGTCTGGGTGTTATATTTGAGCAAATCTTGTGAGAAAAGGCTTTTGTTAGTAAGATGAAAGTTTAAAGCCAGCAGGATGAAGATGAATTTCCATTTTGGCTTTGATTTAAGTGCATTTGAGAAGTGAGCCATATTATAAGGTTTTAGTTTATTTGAATTATTGTGATGTTGTAGTGGGGTTTACGGGCAAGGGCTGATTAAGGTTAGTATTTATCCATGTTGTCAGTTAATTTCAAATTTTTTTGAAACGTTTTATCGCCATCTAAATCTTACAAAGGCCTTGACGCACTGCAAAAATTACCAGTCCAACACGGCTTCTAATATTAAGTTTCCGATATAGTTCGTCCCTATAATCGTCAACAGTTCTGGTACTTACGTGCATTTTAATGGCAATTTGCTTATAAGTCATTTCCGAGCATGCGAGTTCTAGGAACTGTAATTCTTTGTCTGATAGCGCCCAGATTGTTCCATGGTTTTTATCTGAAATATTTTGAAGAAGGATGTTACTCACAATTTCAGAATGATAATATCCTTTAAGTAAGAGTCCTTCAATTGCTTTTCTGAGATCAGACGGTTCACAGTCTTTCAATACAAATCCTTTGGCACCAAGTCGTAGCATTCTTATCACAGATATGTCATCGTCAAACATAGAAAGAATAAGAATCTTTAGTGTGGGGTGATTTTCCTTCAACCAGGATGCAAGTGCATAGCCGTCCATTATTGGCATATTAATGTCGAGCATCACAAGGTCTGGGAAGTTTTTTGTGTTCAGTTTATTGATTAGATCTTGTCCGTTGTCTGCTTCAATAATAACCTCATGTTTGAATGATGTTACTAATTCAGCCAGTCCGCGTCTCATCAATATATGATCGTCAACTAAAGCTATTTTGGCCATATGCATGATTAACTGGTGCCGTCAGTAATACGTTTGTTCCTGAGGGTTCTAACGTAAGGAATTCTAGTGACCCCCCAAGTTGCGTTACTCTTTGCAACATATTGTTTATTCCCATCCCTGCTCCTTTTGCCGATGTATTGAAGCCTATTCCATTATCTGCTACTGAAATAATTAAAATTTCTTTGGTTTGATCAATATTGATTAATACTTGTGTTGCTCCTGAATGTTTTATAATATTTTGCAGTATCTCTTGGATGATTCTGAATATGGTAAGTTGCTTCGTATTTTCAATTGATAAGTAAACCGAATTGGCTTGGATTATTGTTTTTATGCTTAACTTTTCAAGTTGCTTGGCTTCGAACTCAATTGCTTGCAGTAATCCCCGTTCAGATACCCAGTCAGGGTGGAGTGATTTAGACAAATCACGAAGGTCGTTGATGGATCTAACTATTAGATCTTTAGCTGCATTTGTTTTTTCCTTTGCTTCAGTAAGTACTTCCCAGTTTACAGTGTTAAGATTTAATTTTGCCAGACTTAGAATCTGACCTATATTATCATGAATTTCCTGAGAAATAATTTTGAAAGTCATTTCTTGGATTTCTAATTGTGCGTTTAGTTTTGCATTTTGATATTCAAACTTTATCTTTTGCTTTTCAAGTTCGTACTCTTTTCTTCTTTGTTTGTATCTGATATAGATTACTACTGAGAATATTGTTAATACAGATACTATTAAAATGGACAGAATTAGATTCAACAGTATGTCAGGTGTTTGGCCGGGCATTGTCTATGCTTTGAAATGGTCTTTATTTAAAAGTGCGATCGAGTAGGCGATGTACAGGAATGTATTTGCAATATCATTTATAATTCTTGCTGTTATTTTGAATGGATTTTCAGGATCCTCATGTGTATATGCCCAATTTATCATCGAAAAAGAAGTAATTGGTGCATAGGCTAGTATGCCAAGCGTTATCCAAAGAATTGGTCCCTTAAATGAGTGCTTATCGTTGTCTACATTTGTGTATAGATATGAGAGCAAGATGAGTGTATAAACTAAATTGTCATAAATAACTAGATATGAATAGAAGTCCTGTGTTGGATTATATTTCAAGGTTAGCGCTATTAAGACCGTTAAGAACCCCGTCCAAGCAATTTTTGCTGTTGATCGCTTCGTCGCTCCTATTGTATTGAATAAACGCATCATTAAGGAGAATTCAACGAGAGTGTAAATGTTGTAGAAAAGGTATTTATGGGGTTTTAGTATAGGGATATATTGTACTAATTGGGGTGTGAGGGCTACGGCACACAAAATCCATATAGTTTTTCTCAGTTTGTTTTGAAAAGGAATCGCAAGTCCCACTAGAAATGGAACTAAAACAGACCAAGACGATATTGTTTGAATTATTTTTTCCAGGTGTTTTCAATAGTTATTCTACAGTCAACGATTTCAATCTTTTTGTGCTTCCCATGTCTGGAATAGCAATTTTTGAAGGGTATTGTACAATGGTTACTTCATCTGGTATGTCATATTTGTTTGTAGTGGTCTCAGTAGCACCAGTAATTATTACTGTTTGACTTCCAATAGGGTAGTTTGATTCTTCCTTATCACTCGCTGCTAGTATTACTATTAAATGGGTTAGATTGAATGTTTTTAGGTCGGCTATTATTTTTTCAAGATCTGTTACAGTAAATAGGAACGCATTCTTTCTTTGAGAGATAAAGTTATCAATTGGTTTCTCAATAGCGCCAATGTTCTTGGCTTGATCTATGAAGTTGAAAATTTTGTCCGAAATAGTTTTATAAGTTTCAATTTCTGAATTTGCTTTTTCTCTTGTAATTGTTTGAGAAATCATAATCTATATTATTTATGTTTGAATAACAAGTCAAAACTAGGTTTCAAATGCTTGAAGGTGTCCAGTATTTTCACGGTTTTAATTCCCGTGATTTAACGGTAATTGATGTTTTGTTTTCTTGGGGTTCTTGAAAGTAATGTATAGTTTGCTTTTTTGAAAGAGGAGTTAAAAGAAATATCTTTCAAATTATTTGTAATAGTTACTTGTCGACTAATATTATTCAGATGTGATTGCCGATACAACTTTTGTGGCATTTTGACCTTTCTCCTTTGATTTTTGTTTCTATTTCTCTATTTTGCCTTATCTGTTTCCCAAAACGCTGAATCTTTTATGCCCTCCAACCCCTTCATCCCGTTTTAAGTCCTCTGATTTGTTCTGCCCCTAACCCGTAAAGGCCCTGGTAGCCGTTTCTGTTTACGGAGTTTGCCGAAAATCCGACGAAGAGTAGGCGCAAAATTGTTGTTCTATGGCTAAAGCTAGAAGAACGCCGAAAGGGCGCAAGCCTACCGGCGTGCCGAATCTGCATTTCTTCGGTGAGAAGAATGCACCCGATCAAACCAGCACAGTCCTGGATCGCAGGTCCATCCACGGGGATCGAAAGATTCCACCAGAACTCAAGCGAATGATGAACACCCAAAGTGTGTACATCAACTCGGACTCAAATGACCGTGATCCAAAAGTGACCATCGAAAAGGTCAGCAAAGACAGTAAGACCGGCACCTGGCGGGTTGACCTACCTGTTAGTGATCCCCGCATGGGAAATGCTCTGCTCGGCAGAACGGCTGTCCGTGAGAAGCCGGAAATCCTCCACGGCCAAACGGATATCAATGCATCCTTCAATGCCTATCGTCCCTCATGGATAGATGGCACTTTCTCGCCAAAGATCATGACCGAAGCGCATTTTCAAAAGATGAAGCGTTTCAACAAACGCGCCATCGATCCCCTCTATGTATTTGGCAATGATGACCGCTGGCAATTTCGCGATCCAGCTTGGCCATGGGGTGTCGTCGGTAAAGTGACCACCAGTGGTGGAT
>JBASZQ010000110.1:0-26331 GCA_049661025.1 Chitinophagaceae bacterium
ACCACGGACTGGATGACGGAAGATGGAAAACAAAAACTCAAGGCCTATGGCATTGCACCGCCGCTACACAGTCAGCAGGTTTGTGCAACGGAGCGCTTTTCCGATGAAGTAATCCAATGTCCCCTGTGCAATTCTTTCCATACCCATAAAGTCAGCAATTTCGGATCCACTGCCTGCAAAGCATTGTACCAGTGCGACGATTGCAAAGAACCCTTCGATTATTTCAAATGTCATTGACCGATATGCAACACATTCTCTTTCATACGGACCGAGGCCTCGCTACCATCACCATGAACAGGCCGGAAAGGCTGAACGCATTTAATAAAACGATGGCAATGGAAATGCAGGATTGCCTGGATCATTGCGCCACAGATGAAAACATCCGTGCAGTAATCATCACCGGTAATGGCAAAGGATTCTGTGCGGGCCAGGACCTGGCAGAACTGCTGGGCCCCGATGCGCCTACCATGGCTGAGATCCTGAGTGAACACTACAACCCCATCGTCACAAGAATCAGAAACCTGCCCAAGCCGGTTGTTGCAGCAGTAAATGGAGTGGCTGCAGGTGCAGGCGCAAACATTGCACTTTGTGCTGATATTGTTGTAGCCACCGCATCAGCCTTATTTATCCAGGCCTTTTCAAAAATTGGACTGATCCCAGACAGTGGCGGTACGTTTATGCTTCCCCGTTTGATCGGCTTTCAGAAAGCATCGGCACTGATGATGCTGGGCGACAAAGTGACGGCTAAAGAAGCCGAAGAGATGGGCATGATCTTCAAATCATTTAGCGATGAAAATTTCCGGCAGGAAGTAGAAGTGTTAGGGCATCAACTGGCAGCCATGCCAACAAAAGCACTGGCCCTCACCAAACACGCACTCAACCAATCTATGACCAATAACCTCGCGCAGCAATTGACCCTGGAAGATAAATTGCAGCAGGAAGCAGCGAGTACAGCCGACTACCGGGAAGGCGTAGACGCTTTTGTAAATAAAAGAACGCCCACATTCAATGGAAAATAATATGGACAATCAAGTACAACCACATCAGGTAGTGGATCACATGCTATTGCATGATAAATTCAGTGAGTGGATGGGTATCAAAGTCCTCGAGATCCGGGAAGGATACAGCAAGATCAATATGGAGATCCGCGAGGAGATGCTGAATGGATTTGGCATTGTACATGGAGGTATTCCATTTTCAATGGCAGACAGTGCCTTTGCATTTGCCTGCAACAATCGCAATAATCTTTCTGTGGCCCTTGATGTCACCATCAGTTTCATGAAGGCATTGCATGTGGGCGATGTGCTCACCGCGGAGGCCAAAGAGATTCACAATGGCAGGAGCACCGGCGTATACCTGATCACCCTCACCAATCAAAAAGGTGAACAGGTAGGACTTTTCAAGGGCACTTGTTTCCGAACCGGCAAAACCCTGATCTGATGTTCTACGCGTACAAAGGATTCAAACCCGTGGTTGACCCCAGTGCATTTGTGCATCCGCAAGCTGCGGTGACGGGCAATGTAGTCATCGGTAAAAATGTATATATCGGTCCGGGTGCAGCGATCCGTGGCGATTGGGGCGGGATACATATAGAAGACGGATGTAACGTACAGGAGAACTGCACCATTCATATGTTTCCGGGGGTGACCGTAGTATTGAAAGAAGGCGCGCATATTGGTCATGGTGCCATTATTCATGGGGCTACCATCGGTAAAAACGCGATGATCGGGATGAACGCGGTGATCATGGATGAGGTACAAATTGGCGATGGTTCCATCATCGGCGCACTTACCTTCGTGAAAGCCGGTGAGATCATTCCACCAAGAAGCCTGGTGGTGGGCAATCCCGGCAAGATCATCCGTCAGGTTGACGACGCCATGCTGGAATGGAAATCGATGGGCACCGCCTTGTACCAGCTGCTCCCGGCATCTATGCACTCGGAATGGGAACCCTGTGAGCCGTTGACGGAGGTGGAAGTTGAAAGGGAGAAGGTGGAAGTTTTGTATGAGACATGGAATCAATTAAAAAACAAAAAGTAAAAACCCTTTTTTACTTTTTAATTTTGCCTTTTTACTTCACAAGCAGCAATCATATTGGAAAAATCAAATTTCGTTGACCAGATCCGCATCTTTTGTCGCTCCGGCCATGGTGGCGCGGGCAGCAAACACTTCATGCGCACCAAGTATAACGCAACAGCCGGCCCAGACGGCGGCGATGGCGGACGCGGCGGACATATCATTCTCAGGGGGAACAAACACCTCTGGACCCTGCTGCACCTCCGTTATTTCAAGAACGTGTTGGCAGAAGATGGTAAATCAGGAGATAGGAACAACCGCACCGGAAGGGACGGCGAAGATGTGATCATCGAAGTCCCCTTGGGTACGGTGGCGCGCGATGCAGAAACCGAAGAACAGGAAGCCGAGATCATGGAAGATGGGCAGACCGTTGTCTGGATCAAAGGTGGTCGTGGAGGACTTGGCAACAAAAACTTCGCCACACCAACCAACCAGGTACCGGAATATGCACAACCCGGCGAAACAGGATCAGAGGGATGGAAGGTGCTTGAGCTGAAAGTATTGGCAGACGTGGGCCTGGTCGGCTTTCCCAATGCGGGCAAATCAACCTTGCTTTCCGTGATCACTGCGGCAAAGCCCAAGATCGCAGACTACGCGTTCACCACCCTCAACCCGCAACTCGGGATGGTGGAATACTACGATGGTAAAAGTTTCTGTGTGGCCGATCTTCCGGGAATCATCGAAGGAGCAGCTGAAGGCAGAGGTCTTGGACATCGATTTCTTCGACACATCGAAAGAAATCCCATCCTGCTCTTTGTGTTGCCGGCAGACAGCAAAAACCATCGCGAAGAATTTAATATTCTTGTGAATGAGCTGGAAGCCTATAATCCCGAGCTACTTCATAAGAAATTTGTGATCGCCGTCAGTAAATCAGATATGCTAGACGACGAACTTCGGGCTGCGATTTCCAAAGAGCTGCCGAAGAATATTCCGCACGTCTTCTTCTCGGCCATGTACCAGCAGGGGTTACAACCCTTGAAGGACTTGCTGTGGAGAACATTGCAGGAAAGCAATGAAAGCTAATGCGGCAATGCGGTAATGTGGCAATGAATACATTTAATGATAACAGTTATGAAGAAAATTATTATCCTGTGTAGTCTGGTGTTTACCTTCTTTTCAGCGGCGGCAGACGAAGGCATGTGGTTGCCGCAGTTGCTGGGGCAGCAGGTGTATGACGATATGGTGAAGCGAGGCCTCAAGCTTACCAAAGAACAATTGTACAGCATCAACAAAGCTTCGCTAAAAGATGCGATCGTGATGTTCAACGGTGGTTGTACTGGCGAAATCGTGAGCGCGCAAGGACTGCTGTTCACCAACCACCATTGTGGCTATGGTGCTATCGCCGCGGCCAGCACGGTGCAAAATAATTATCTGCGCGATGGCTTCTATGCGAAGAGCCTGAGCGAAGAAATACCTGCCAAAGGATTGTTCGTATTGTTTTTGAAGAGGATCGATGACGTTACAAAAAGCATCGACAGTGCCGCGGGGACATTGACCGGAGCAGACCGACTGAAGAAAGTACAGGAGACGGTTGCCGCACTCAACAAATCATTAAGTGACCCTTCCAATAATATTGTCACCACTGTCATCGCGCATTTCAAAGGCAACCAGTATCTGGCATATGTCTATGAGCGTTATGAAGACATCAGATTGGTGGGCACACCGGCAGAGAGCATCGGAAAATTCGGCGGTGATACAGACAACTGGGAATGGCCTCGTCATACCGGCGACTTCTCTGTGTTCCGTGTGTACATGAGCAAGGATGGCAAGCCATCAGGCTATGATGCGGCAAATGTTCCTCTCAAGCCAAAATACTTTCTGCCTGTATCCATCAAGGGTGTGAAAGATGGCGATTATGCCATGATCTACGGATATCCCGGAAGTACCAACCGTTATGAAACCTCATACGGAGTGAAGTTAAAAACCGATATCGAAAACCCCACCCGCGTAAACCTGCGGGATATGCGGCTGAAGCATATGTTCGATGAGATGAAGAAAGACGATGCTACAAAATTGAAACTTGCATCTAACTATGCCAGTATCGCGAATTATTGGAAATTCTATGACGGCGAAACCAAGCAATTATTGAAGTATAAAATCTTTGAACAAAAGCAGGCCGATGAAGCCAAATTCAAGGCCTGGGCCAAAGGAAAGCCCGAGTTCGAAAACATCTTTTCAGAATGGGAAAAGGCTTATGAAAAGTGGAGGCCTTACGAAAAACATCGATGGTTTATCAATGAAGGTATCCTCGGAAGTCCACTACTGGGTTTTGCTTCATCCATGATGTTGCTGGAAAGTGAACTCGTGAAAAAAGGTCCGGACAATGCCGATGTAAAAAGACTGCTCACGTCTATCAATAACCGAAGAAAGGATTTTATAGCAAGTGAAGTAGTGGGTTCAGATAAAAATATTGTGCGCGATGCCTTGATGATGTACTACAACCAGGTGGATAAATCACAGCATCCCATCGGCTTCTTTGATAACCTGAAGAATACGTATGGAGACCTAAAAGACAGGGCAAGCTTCCAGAAATATGCACAGAACGTTTTTGGAACCACCATGATCCTGGACGACAATAAATGGAGTGCATTTATGGCCAATCCGGATCCGGTGGTATTGCAAAATGATGCTGCTTACAGCACTGCCAGCCAGTTTGTACGCAACTATGACAGCAAGTACCTGCCGCAGTACCGCATCTTCAATGACGCCAACAATGAATTCGGCAGGTTGTACCTGAAAGGTATCATGCAGATGGATCCAAAAAAGAAAATGTATCCGGATGCCACCCTGACCATGCGCGTGAGTTATGGCAATGTCAAAAGTTATCAGCCACGTGACGCCGTGAAATATGACTATGTGACAACCACTAAGGGAATGCTGGAGAAATACAAACCCGGAGATTATGAATTTGATCTTCCAAAAGACTTTCTGGATAAAGTGGCGAAAAAGGATTTCGGGCCCTATGCAGATAAATCGCGCAACGAACTTGTAGTAGGATTCATCACCACAAATGATATTACGGGTGGCAACTCTGGTTCACCTGTACTAAACGCCAATGGTGAATTGATCGGCTTGTGTTTTGACGGAAACTATGAAGCGCTAAGTCATAAGATCGCTTTTGATAAAGACCTGAACCGAACCATTTGTGTGGACATTCGGTTTGTGTTGTGGTGCATTGATAAAGTAGGCGGAGGAGCTAATCTGATTAAGGAGTTGAGTCTTCGGTAGTGCAAGTTGGAAGGTGGAAGGTGGAAGCGTTTTAACATGCTTCCACTTTTTTATTTCATTGAAATACATAGCGCAGAAATCCCCCAACATTTGTTGTTGTGATCCAGCTACTCCTTCCAGCCTGCGTAAGATCCAACGCAAAACCATACTGGGTGTGGCCGCCGGATAAACCCAGCCTGATGCGCTGGACAAAGCTAAATGATGAACTGGTTTGCGTAGGAAAACTGTTGACTAATTCCACTTGTGAAAAAAGATCCAGCTTGGCAGTAAGACGAGGAGTAGCACGGCACAAAAGAAAGTTATCGATATTCGGTTCTTTCAATGTTTCGGTAACCAACCAAGTGAAGACAGTAAACCGTTCAGTAACATGGGCATATTGAAAACCTGCTTTCGGGAAAACGCCTCTGTTAAATACCTGCACCACGGCGACAGGCGCAAATCCTTTCCAGTTTTGCGGATTGTAGCTAATGGCCTCGGTAAGACCAAAGCCTGGAAGGTTGGTGGTTGAGGTCATTTTGTAGTCTACCGTTGCGCGGGCCCTCGAGAAGAATAACCAACGGGAGTTTGTATTATCCTGCTTTTTAACATATTTGAAAAACATCAGATCGATGCTGGCTTTCTGATGACCAGCCATTACTTCCACAGGTATTTGCGTGAAAGCACCGCTCCCGCAAAGGAGCAGTGCTACCAACATCACAATGGATAAGAATTTCATCACTGAATGCTTTCAATGATCTTTAAAAATGCATCAGGCTGCACCACAAAAGGGAGATGCGATGTATTCATTTCAAATACTTTCTTCACGGTGCCATTTGCTTTGATCATCTGTTGCTGTAGTGCATAAGGAACCGCCATGTCGTTCTTAGTGCTGATATAGTATTTCGGAGCTGCAGCAAACTTTGATGTCAGGCTCACTTTGTCGTTCAGGCCCTGCACTGGCTCCGCACGATGGTACTTCACCAGGGTTTCCTTCATATACGGCGGACAGTCTGCACAAACCACCGGCGCAATCGCATCCTTCTTGATGCTCACCAGCGTATAGTCCTGATTGAATTCAAAAGCTTCAATGGGCTTGTTGTTCAGGAATGCGTTGGTAATACCCGTGGCCGACTCCCCGTTCTTCGGTAGATAAGCAGATACGTAGATCAGTTTATCGATCTTACTCGGCAGATTTTCGGCTACTTGAGAAATGATCATGCCTGCCATGGAATGACCAACAAGGATTACTTTACCGGGTTGTTTATTGACGATATCTGTAACGGTCTTCACATAGTTCTTCAAACCTATTCCCACACCATAGGTATTGTCTGCACCGTGGGCGGGCAGGTTCACTACTTCTACGTTGGCATGAACGGCAAGTTGATTGCGCACAAAACCCCAGGCACTCTCATCCGCCCAGGCGCCATGCACCAATACATAAGTTGGAAGTTTTCGTTTGCTATCTTCCAGGGCCTGAACCACGAGTTCAGCTGCTTTGGCGCCACTGTTTTGCTGTTGGCCGGTGATAAGATTGCCATCGCGAATGGCGAAAGCACTGAACATCGGCGCTACTTCAAATTTTGTATTCGCCATTTTCCGTGCTTCATCTTCAATCCGGAAAGGCTGAATTTTCTTGCCTACATAAGCATCCGCATAGTTCTCTTCGTTATTGGCAAACCCTGTCCAGCGTTTTCCTTCCACCAGGTATTTCCCGTTGCTGAGTTTTGTGTTAAGCAGAATGCAGGTGCCATGACAGATGGCCGCAGAGGGTTTACCCGTTTCATAGAACTTCGCAAAAAATGTCTCGATCTCTGCATTCTTATACAGGGTATACATCGGTCCCTGTCCACCGCAAACAAAGATTGCTTTGTAATCCGCAGGGTTCACAGCTGATAGCTTCAGCGTGTTCTTCACCAGCGCCTGCTTTGATGGGTCTTTCTTGAATCCGAGCGAGATATAATCGAATGCCGCATATTTACTCTCATCTTCCGGATCACTAAATCCATCGAAATACAATTCACCGCCATCCAGGCTGGCAATGTCCACAGAATACCCTGCCTCGCTAAAAACCCAGTAGGGATGGGCGAGTTCAGCATACCAAACACCAATCGGCCATCCGGTTGTTTTACTGGTGGATTTATTGGAGGCGATCATGAGAACCTTGCCATTGTTGCCAGCATTGTGCTGTGCAAAGGCTTCCGTAAAGAAGATCCCTGTCAGGAATATCAAAAGCATTGCTTTTCTCATACGTTCGTGCATTTAAGGACACGAAGTTGAGAACATATATTATCTTTAACTATATACTTCCCTCAATCAATGATACTTACTAAAAAGAAAGTATTGGACTCCTAAAGCGTTTCAAGATGCCTGAATTCCTGTTCAACAGCAAGTTGTATTACAATCCTGTTGAGTTTGCGATGGACCGCATTGGCGGCACCTGGAAGATGCCGATCCTCTGGCGGTTAAAAGACAAGGTGATGCGGTATGGGGAACTGAAGAAAGACATCCCCCACATCACGCACAAAATGCTGACCAGCCAGCTTCGCGAACTGGAGGGCGAGGGATTCATTGAACGCAAAGTATATCCGGTAGTACCGCCCAAAGTTGAGTACACGATTACTAAAAGAGGTAAAAAATCTATTGCAGTGATTGAAACCATTCGCAACTATGGACTGGATTTGATGAAGGAGTTTGGGGTGGAGCATGATAAGATCACCAAACACAAGAAAGAGAAATAGTTATTGGATCCTTCTGCTCTTCATCGAAATCAAAAACAACCATACTAAAAATGCTGCGAAACTGATCTTCTGAACCAACGGTAAATGACGAATGAGTTCAGCATTGTAGTATAAAAAATTGTTCAACAGCACCAGCAACAGATTCATCGTACCAAACCAAAAAAGAATATTCCATTGTAGGCGTCGCAGGCCAATAAGCGTGCCCACTACGGCCATCAGCCCAAGCAGTGAAGCTAAATTGGTGATGAGATCATGATTCATGGATGAATTCAACAGCAACGCCGTTCCCATGGCAGCAACACCGGTAAACTGAGTGACCCTGACTGACAAAGGTTTAGAAAGGCTGATCATGGGAAACAGATACCAGAACACGGCAAGTGAAATACAAAGTACTACCATGGCGGTCATCGCAATAGGTTGGGCAGGATTTGTTTGTCCGTTGATTGCGGTTGAATTGAGCAAATTGCACCAATAATTATTCACCCAGCTAAATCCGGTGGATTGTGCATCTGCCTGTGATCCGCCGGGATAATAGAATGATGCCCAAACATATAGCAATACAAAACATGGAATGCCTATCATTGGAACGCATGCCAGTATGGCCCGGCGCGTCATACTGTAGCGGTCTTAAGTATGAATAGCCCATACAGACAAATAAAGAGCAACCCTTCCCAAACTGAAATTTTTTTGTCCTGGGTCAACAGATAAAACAGTAACCCACAGGCCGCCATCATAGGAAGGGAGAACTGTATTAAGCCCTCCGTCAAAGTCACGCTGCCAAAATAGGCCGCAGTAGATGGAATAATCAATGTGTTGAAAATACTTGATCCAAGTACGTTGCCAACCGCCATCTCAGCCTTGCCCTGCCGGATTGCACTAATATTTACAGCCAACTCAGGAAGGGTTGTTCCCAATGAAAGGATCGTTAAAGCGATCACTGCATTGGGAACAGCCCATGCCAATGCGATCTGTTCCAAAGAAGATACTGTATAGTTGGCACCAAAATAAATACCGACAGCCGCAAGCAATAAAATGAGTACAGGAACAATTGGAAATCTCTCCTTCTTCACAACAGGCTTACTTAGTGCAGGCGCCTCCCCTTTGATCAAATAAATACTGTAAACAATAAACATCAATATGCCAAAAGAGGATTCATCTATCTCGATCTTACCATCATATGCAACAACAAAAAAGTATACAAAAGCGCCAATCAGGTAGTGTAAATCAATGTAGATATATGTACTATTCAAAGTGATGTTCTTCCTGTTGATCACTACCGCCAAACCGGTTATCAACAGAAGATTGGAGATGTTAGCCCCAATAATATTTCCGGCCAGTATTTCCGAAGCACCTTTCCTAACAGAAATGATACCCGAAATCAACTCTGGCAGTGAAGTGCCAATACCAATAATAAACACGCCAATGACAAAAGGCGGCAAACCAATAAACTTCCCAATATGCTCCGCAGACTGCGTGAAATACCTGGCCGAAATTAAAAGTGCTGCCAATGCCACAATAAAAATCAGATACTGCATAGGCATCAAGATAATAAAATTTGTCTTTCAATCACCTGTACTGATATAGCCAACGGCCGCCCTGCATGTATCGTTACATTGTTAAGTCTATCTATGCAAAAAAGACCTCACTACTTCCGTGGTAGTTTTCGGATCTTCTTCCATAGGTACATGACCCAGGTTTTTTAGTATCACCATTGTATCATGGGGAAGATCTTTCTGAAAACGATAAGCGTTCTCTACGGGAATCAGTTTATCCTCCTCACCCCAGAGGATCAGGGTTGGCATCTGTAGTGTGCTGATCTTTAGATAGGTGTCAGGATGAAAAGGGGTTGCCATCCTGTCAAGCAAGGCCTGCCGATTGCCTTCCCGCAAATACATATCGTAATATCGATCCACCAACTCCGGCTGCACCCTGGAAGGATCTGCATATACATTCTCTACACTCTTCACGGCTAATGAGCGCGCGCCGAGATACTTCAGTAAATGCTTCAACACTGGCGTCTTTGCGATCCTGAATGCAATGGGCATACTCTTCGCCGTTGTAGGATATCCGCCTGCATCAATCAGTATCAGTTTTTTCACAGCCTCCGGATATGAGAGTGCATAGTTCCAGGCGATCGACCCTCCGAGTGAGTTCCCGCCCATGATACAACTGTCCACACTCAACGCTTTTAGAAACGCCTGCAAAAACGACGTATAAAATTCAGTTGAATAATCGCGCTGGGGATTGGGTCCGGTCAGTCCGAATCCAGGAATATCCAGTGTGATCACACGATAGGTATCCTTTAGTTCTGTCACCATCGGCTTCCATGTGTGTAAGCTTGCGCCGGTACCATGGATGAGTACGATCGGCAAGGGATCACTGGACTTTCCTTCGTCCCTGTAATGCACTTCCATCCCCAAAACCTTGATAAACTTTGAGGGAGGCGGTGCATATTTCCCTTTCAGCGATTCAACAGGAATATCACTGGTCCGAAAAAAGACAAATGCCATAGCGATGGATATCACTATGGCAATGCCGAGGTATTTAACAATGCGACGCATATGTTGCGATAAAACTTAATTTTTCAAGGATGCCATATCAATCACAAAGCGATACTTCACATCACCTTTGATCATACGCTCATACGCCGTATTGATATCCTGAATATTGATCAGCTCAATGTCAGATGTGATGTTGTGTTTTCCGCAAAAATCCAGCATCTCCTGGGTTTCGGGAATACCACCGATCATCGATCCTGAAAAACTCTTACGCCCAGGTATCAACGCAAACGGTGCCACCGGCAAAGGTTCAGATGGTGCACCCACCAGCGTCAGCTGACCGTCCCTTTTCAACAACATCAGGTATGCATTGATGTTATGTTGTGCAGAAACACAGTCGAGAATGAAATGGAGTGTGCCCGCATTGGCTTTCATCTGCTCTGGATCAGAACTTAGAATCACCTGATCTGCACCCAGTCTTTTCGCGTCTTCGGTTTTTGAAGCCGATGTAGTGATGACCACCACGTAAGCACCCATGGCTTTGGCGAGTTTAACACCCATATGTCCCAGACCACCAATACCTACAATACCCACTTTCTGGCCAGGTCCCACCTTCCAGTGTTTCAGCGGAGAATAAGTAGTGATACCTGCACACAAAAGCGGCGCAGCAGCAGCCAGGTCAAGGTTTTCCGGCATGCGCAACACATAATTTTCATCCACCACCACACGCTCAGAATAACCCCCGAAGGTGTGCGTGTTCAGGTGTTTGTCGGGCGAGTTATACGTACCCGTCATTCCATTTTCGCAATAGTTCTCCAGTCCTTCCTTACAGCTTTCGCAAACGCGACAACTATCTACCAGGCAACCCACTGCCGCAAGGTGTCCTACTTTATACTTGGTAACGGCACTGCCTACTCTCGTGATCTTACCAACGATCTCGTGACCCGGCACACTGGGATACATGGTACCCGGCCATTCGTTGCGGGCAGTGTGGATGTCTGAATGACAAACACCACAGAATAAAATATCGATCTCCACGTCATGCGCGGTCACCTCACGGCGATTGATATTGATCTGCTTGAGGTCTTCTGTTGCGGCGGCGGCGCCAAAGGCTTTAACGGCTTGCACTGTCATATGTGATTAGTTGAATTGTTCCAGAATAGTTAGCCCCTCTTCCCAAGGACCATAGCCGGAAGGTACATTAATATGCCCGGCTTCGCCGATGTTGATGAAGCTGCTGCCCCAACTTGATGCAAAAAACTTCGCCCGTTCAATAGAAACCCATGGATCATCCTCACTGGCCACCACGATGGATGGAAAGGGCAATTTGAACAAGGGTATCGGCGCAAAACCCTTTGCGGGAAAGGTATAGACGGGTTGTTCAATGTCGCTCGGCGCCACTAGCAAAGCTCCTTTGATAGGCACTTGATTCCTTGCGGCCCAGTGCGCGATGGTGGTGCAACCGAGACTATGTCCGATGAGCACTACGGTTGCAGGATCAAACTTCTTGATGTATTGATCGATGGTCTCAACCCAATCCTCACAATCCGGCCTATCCCATTCCTGCTGTTCAATTCTGTAGAAATGGGATCCTGATTCCTCAAAAAATGTTTGCCAGTGCTCCGGTCCGGAGTTGCCGAGGCCGGGTATAATGAGATAGTTTGTCATAACCTGTCTCTCAAAGATAAATCAGTCATCAGTAAATATTTTCTTCCCATCAAGAGATAAATAAAGGGTAACATGTTTACCCAAATCTGTGGCAGGAATGGAAAGACTATATCCGATGCGCATGGTATCGTTTTGTACAAGTATGTTAGGATACGATAACACCCCAAAAGCAGATAAAGAAGAATCCGTAAAATTCCGAAAATCTTCGGCACCAATGCTAAAGGCTGCAATCGTATCACGCCCCTTCCTTAATACAAGGTCAGAATTAAAATGATGTGTGAGAAAAGGTCTATCGGTTTCCAAATCATATAAAGCCGGGACCACTATCGCACTGTCAAACAAACAATAATGCCGAAATGAAAACGAATAGGGACTGTCCAGATAATTAAAGCTTGTATCAAAGACAAATGTCTTGTTGTATCCCGCAATCCGTTCAGCACGAACTTCTGCGAGGCTCGGGCCTACATCAGCATCCCCTTCAGGTTCATCTAAAGAAACAACTGGAATGCTATCCTTTTTTAAAGCGTTGCTTTCAGCGACCTGCTGGCAGGAAGAAAAAAGCAAGCATGCCAAGACAATGAACGTGTTTCTCATAAATGTGCAAATGGTTCTTATAAATAAAAATAATACTCCATTTTACTTACTAATTTACCCTGTAATATTCACTTATGCTTTCAGTACCTTTCACGCGGAACTTCATACATGTTTTACTTAACACCAACATCTCTACGTCAATAAATTTACCTTTCACTCGAACCCTGACGACTTTATCCTTTATTTGAACCGACTTTATCTTTCCGATGTATTTTCTACTAATGCTGTCTTCATAAATTCTATCAAAGATCCAGTTTCCTGAACTATCAATCGTCTGGAGCCAATATCGTCCCGTATATCTATCGCCTTCTGTTCGCCATTTACCATAGAGCAACCCAAAGTCAACAGAACTGTCACATTTAGGTGGGAAGTAAAGCAATGGCAGTTCCTGATAATAGCCTGATCCCTTAAGGATTTGAACCATTTCTACTGAATCATTTATAAAATCGTTGGCAACAGCATTTGGTGACCAATTTCCACGTTCTCTCAATCTTAGAAAAAACTTTTCAAACATCTTCAAAGTATCATTGTTGTGTGCACTTATAATATGGAAATGAGTTCCAGATTTATCCTTGAATTCCGTAAAATATGTTCGCCCACAAAACAAAGCACCCTCGGGATATTCTGGGGTTGTGATCGGTCCATTTTTATCCCGTTTCAAAACACTTACAAGCATATTTAGTGTGTCCAGATAACGCGCAGTCTGAAACTCGCCCTGATAGTAAAAGATTGTATCGGGATCAGCTGGATAGTATCCAGTAGAAGAGGAATAGTTTAATTTACTTACCCTGAATTTTGCTTCGCCAGCTAAAGCGTCAAATAGAAAATAATCGTCAAGTTTGTAACCCTTATTAAACTGTGTAATTTGACTTGTTTGAAAAACGGTCATCACTTTTACATACTCAAATTCTGCAGTCGAACTTTTCTTGCACGAAAGCCCGGCAAAACACATCAATATTACTGAAGTCAAAATCTGCTTCATATGTAACTGCTGTAAAAATAAACGGTCTCAATCCCAAATCCTATTCTTCTCCGTCAGGATCAGCGGACTTCCATCAGTAACCATAATCGTATGCTCATGCTGCGCCATATAGCCACCGTGGTTGCCCACCATCGTCCAGCCATCATTTAAGGTAATCGCTGCATTGGAATTTGTAGCGATGAAAGTCTCAATAGCTACTACTGTATTCTTTCTAAATCGCTGGTGATTGTGTTTGTCCCGGTAGTTCGCAATCTCCGAAGGCTCTTCGTGCAAACTCCGGCCAATGCCGTGACCCGTGAGGTTACGGATCACTTTGTATCCTTGCTTCTTTGCCTCGGTCTCTATTAGCTCACCACTATCTGAAATCTTGACGCCTCCTTTTATTTGCTGTATGGCTTTACGAAGGATCTGTTTTGAAGTATTCACAAGTTTCTGATGCCCATATCGATCTTCACCCAACACAAAAGACGCACCATTGTCTGACCAAAATCCATTCAACTCGGCTGATACATCAATATTGATCAGATCCCCTTCCTTGAGCATTTTTTGGGCCGATGGGATCCCGTGGCAAAATTCATTCCCTACACTGATACAGGTCCAGCCAGGAAACTGGTAAGCTTTGTTTGGCGCAGAACTCGCGCCGTAATCCCTTAAGATTCCCGCACCGAATGTATCCAGCTCTAATGTAGTCATGCCCGGCTTTGCATAACTCATCATTTCGCGTAGCGTAGTGGCTACAGCATCACTGACTAATTTCATCCCGGAGAGTTCTGACGCATTGGTTATAGACATACACAGTACCAATTTGGCGTAACTGAAATTACTCCAAATTACTCCGCCCGCAAACTCTTGACCGGATTTGCAGATGCGGCACGTATGGCCTGCACACTAATAGTCGACAGCGCGATGATCAAGGCAACAGCACCGGCAGCAACAAATAGCCACCAGCTAATATCGATCCTGTACACGTAATCCTGCAGCCAATGTTGCATATAGTACCAGGCAATGGGTGTGGCAATCAAAAACGCCAGTGTAATCAGCAGAATGAATTCTTTGGAGAACATATACACAATACTCGCAGCCGTTGCACCAAGCACCTTTCGGATCCCCACTTCTTTTACGCGCTGCACTGCCATGAAGGATGCAAGCCCATAGAGTCCAAGACAACTGAGGAAGATGGCGATGGCCGCAAATATTTTATAAAGCTGCGATAACTGATTCTCCTGCTTATAAAATCCGGCGATCTTCTCATCCAGAAATCTATAGTCATACACGAAGTTTGGAAAGGTCTCTTCCCAGGCTTTCTGTACCGCTGCCAACGTAGCCTGCATGTTTTTGGTTTCGAGTTTAATCCCGGCCTGGCTATACATGGTTACATTGGTGGAAATCAAGAGTGGTGCTACCTCGTGGCGGAATGAACGGTCATTAAAATCTTTTACCACGCCCACTACCTGGCACTTGATCCTATCATCCCACATGCTGATCTCCTTATTCAAGATCTCTTCTGCGTCTTTCAGTCCCAAACGCTTCACCATCGTCTCATTTACCAAAAATTCCCTCGTGTACGGTGATGGTTGTAAGTTCCGGCCCGCAACCAGTTTCAATGCATATGTAGGCAGATACTGTTCATCGGCAAATTTGGTAATGGCCTTAAAGTCGGCCTCATTGGATGCGCGATTGTACCTGAACGTATACCACATATCATTGCCGTCTTCAACAGGTGTGTTGGATGCAAAACTGACGCCTTTTACGCCATTGATCTGCACGAGCTTCTGCCGGAGCACTTCAAGCCTGCTGATGCGTAAACTATCCACCCTGAAGGGAACATTCACCACAGCATCTTTATTGAATCCAAGGGGCTGATTGGTAAAATAATTCATCTGCTGCACGATGATGAAGGTGCCGATGATCAACACTTGCGCGATGATAAACTGAAAGACCACGAGGGCCCTCCGCAATGAAATTCCCTTTACCGTTGTCACCGTCATTTTACGCTTCAATGCCTGTATGGGGTTGAAGCGTGATAACACCATGGACGGATAAAAACCCGCAACAGCAGTAACAAATAATGTGAGCGCCAAAAGGAAGACTATGATAGAAGGCTGTGTAAAAACCTTTACAGACAATGACAGGTCTAACAACTGATTGACAAAGGGAAGTATCAGTATGGCCAAGCCCACTGCCAGCAAAACAGATAGAAACACAACTAAAAATGTCTCCATTACAAATTGAAATCGCAATTGAAACTTACTGCCACCCAATACTTTCCTTACGCCAATTTCCTTGGCCCTGTTGATCGACTGCGCAGTTGCCAGGTTCACAAAATTCACACATGCAATGAGCACAATAAATGCAGCGATAAGCCAAAGAACATTGAGGATCTCCCGGCTGATGGTATTGTTGCTATATCCGCTGGCCTGTGTATCATAATGTATCTCAGACAGGGGCTGGATCATATGCTGGTCCTTGTTTTCAGTAGATTGCACCTTTTGCGCATACTCACGCAGTTGTTGATTGACCTTTTCCGGAGAAACACCTTCCGGCAACAAAACATAGCACCCAAAATCTGCATTGGTCCTGTCCTGCCAATCTTTGTTCATGCGCATGTCTTCCGTAATGCCCGTGCCATACGCAACCACGAGTTTCAACTGAAGGTCAGTATTGGCGGGAATAGTGGCGAGTACACCGGTAACTTTCAACACATCTACACCATGGCTGAACAAAGACCCGCCAGCTTCCAGTTGTATCGTCTTCCCTATCGCATTCTCCCAGTTGCCGAAATATTTTTCTGCAACCTCCTTTGTCAGCAATACATTATTGGGATCGTTCAAAGATGCATAAGATCCGGCCAGTAAGGGAAACTTAAAAATGGAAAAGAATGATGCGGTCGTGAAAAATACCCCCTTGTCTTCTTTAAAGGATTTTGTGATCTGGCCGCTATCGCCCTGGATCAGCAATACATCATTGTGGCTCGCAAATACCGGAGCAATTTCTTCTATCTCAGGGGCTGCTAATGGCAATGCATCAGGTAGTGGAAAAGGAACATCTTTTCCATAGGTCACTGCAGATGCATCATTGTTATGAAAGGCCGTTATCACCCGATAGGCCCTGTCTCCTTTTTCATGAAAGGCATCAAAGCCCGATTGGTATTGTATAACGATGAAGATGATGAGGCAAACCGCAATTCCCACGGCGAGACCGGCGATGTTAATGAGGGTATAGTTCTTGTTGCGGAGCAGATTTCTGAAAGCCGACTTAAAGTAACTTTTAATCATAAACAGCTGGTTTTCGTATACCGTACAGTAAAAGATATCCAATCATCCAGAATTCACCCACGGTTGCCGGTAATACCACAAATTCCAGTATGGAACTTTTTACACCCGCATATCCCAGAAAAGTCATCAACAGATATCCAATGCCGCCAGCTATCAGCACACAGCCCAGCCAATAGGGCATGCATTTACTACTCATCACAATGTATCCCATCGGCATCAGCCATAAACCAAAGAACAGTCCGCCAATACCCCATGCATGTTTGATCAATTGACCGAGCAATTGAATCATGACCAACTTAGATTGCGGCTCTGTACCTGAAGCATTTGCTATTTCAATAGCCGATCCCATGGAAATGGCACTGATCATAATGGCCACAGCATTCACCAATCCAAAGGCACCCACGGCCCAGGCAGCCCAGGGATTGATGTTCCTGAACAATCTGTAAAACCACATGGCAGCCAGCGCCTGCGAGGCGATGATCACCAGTTCAAGCAGCAATCGAGTTAGCGCAATAGATATTTTATTGACCAGATTCTCCAGGGTTTGTTGTGGGTTATCTGTCTGATAGATTTTACCATGCAACAGCAGAAATCCCAGCATTCCGGAAATAGCCAACAGCAAATACCAGATCCCCGTAACCCGGGCAACGTGAATCTGCTGTTGTGAAGTTTGATCCGTATTCATACCGTTCAAGGTAGGGCATCGGCTCAAGAATTACTGTACCTATAAAAATGAATTCCGTCCTCTGGTCAAATATTTACGGTGCAGGTGAGTAAGTAACGATATCGATGGCTATGCCATTAGGATCCTGAATGGTAAAATGCCTGTCGCCCCAGGGCTCATCACGCAAATCCACTTTCAGTTCCGCACCCTTATCTTTTAATTTGGCATACCATTCATCCACACGCTCCACTTCAATGGTGAGATATATACCCTGCCCAGTAAATGGAGAATGAAAAATCGGTTGCTGACTGTGATGATCGGGCAAAAGAAAACTGATCTCCGCAGTTCGGTCAGGGGTATGCATGAGCAGATAGAATTCATTTTCAAAAGTCACCCCAAAATCAAGGAGACGGGTATAAAATTGTTTGGTTTCTGCCAGTTTCGTGGTTACAATGCCTGCATTCAATTTCATAGTGATTCATTTATGACTACAAAATTGAAAACCGTAAACATGCAAACATTGTAAAATTCGGACGATCTTATTTTCCAAATGCCCTAGAAGGTGTTACACCGTAGAATTTCCTGAACTCCTTGATGAAATGTGCCTGATCATAATAACCGGCATCGTAAAACAATTTGTTTTTACGAAGACTATCCAATCCCGGATTTGCATTCAGCACATATTGAAACCGGACCACCTTGCTGAATGTCTTCGCCGTATCGCCAATATAATATTCAAATAAACGCCTAAGTTGTCTTGGACTGATGCCTACATCCAAATCTTTTTCGATATCCAATACACCATTTCGACTTAGTATGATATTGATGGCATCATAAAGTCTTCCATCCTGGGCAAAATCAACGTTTACAAGTTTACCCAGAAGATATGTATCGATGGCATTCCCTATATCCTCTAAAGTGTTTACAGATCTGATTTCCTTCGCGATAAAATCGGCCAGTTCCGGTATAACAGCAGACAATTCCTGAAACCGATTGCTCAGGCGCGATGCATCCACCCGAAAGAACTGTGGAAACATAGTAGGCAGAAAACGTATCCCAAGATATTTGAACTGCGGATCCAGGGGGAACTCGGTGTATTGTTTACAAAATCCCATGACGAAACTTTGCTCCGGTGCTTCCAGTTCAAAAAAAACATCGATACATCCGTCTGCAACAACCCGATACAAAAAGGGTTCCGGCAATGTATGATGCGTCTTCAACTGCCAGTAACAATAAACAACCTGTTCAAGCGCTATCGCGGGTGGTATCTCCCGATAAGAAACATCTTCTCCGGATGCACCAACCGTTGGCTGAACAGGTTTGTATAACTGTCTTATATCAAAAGGCCAGGTCATTATTTCGTCGCGTTCGCGAACAACTGATCAAGATTTTGCAAAGTAGCTGCAAACCCTTGCTCAAAGCCTAAAAGCAACATTCTTTCCATACGCTCCAATGATTCATTGTAGATGGTGATGCTCACCTCCGTAACCCCGTCTCCTTCTGTGAATCGATAGTCCCAGTCAGATCCCGGCAGTTCCGGATTTTCATCTTTATCTGCAAAGGTGTTCCACATCTGAAAATGGGTTTGCGGCGTTATAGATCGATACTCCTGGATCGCCCACATCTCCTGACCCTCCGGTCCTACCATCGCGTAAAAGCGCCTGCCGCCAACCTCAAAATGCATATACTTGGTGCGGGCTTTCCATGGAGCAGGTGCCGTCCATTGATCCAGCAATTCTGCTGTGGTAAATGCGGCCCAAACCAGGGAAAGTTCTGCTGCGAAGGTTCTCTTGATATATACTTTCTTCGAAGCCTTATCAACGGTAAATTCTAACGCGGGGGTATGTGTCATTTTTTCTTTTTTTTCATGTTTGATAATACTGCGTCGAGCTGACTAAATCGGCTCTCCCAAATCGCCCGGTACTGGCTCAGCCATATATCGATCTCTTTCATTTTCTCAATTTCCAGCGTATAATACACTTCTCTTCCTTTCTGCTCCTGCTTCACGAGATCACATTCCGTCAGGATACGAAGGTGCTTAGACACAGCCTGCCGCGTGGTGTTGAAATTCTCTGCAATGGCGTTGGGCGTCATCGCCTGCAGGGCAATGAGGCCGATGATGGCCCGCCGTGTAGGATCAGCGATCGCCTGAAAAACATCCCTTCTCATAGATAGGTGATGGCTTTTTGAAACCAATCGGTTGCCAAATTACGCGCAACCTTTCAGTTTCGCAAATTTATTTTTGCGGGAAGGTGTTTAGGTAAACTTAACTACTTGGGATTTTTCTGTTTTAGTGCGTCAGCCATTTGGATGGAATGCGGCAATGCATTTATACTGGACCAGTTTCCATGTCCTACGATGACGTATTTCGGCCGCGGGCATTTTTGCTGAACCTTGCGTAGGGTGGCAGCATATGCAGATGTATTGGCATCGCCGAGGTATCCCAGGTCTTCATCGTCAATACTCTTGATAAGGCAGGCGCCGTATATAATTCTTTCCCTGTTGAACCAAACAATAATGTTGTCGGCAGTATGACCCTCTCCGGGATAGATTACTTCAAAGCTATAGCCACCAAGTCTTATTGATGTATCTCGCGCAATCAAATACTGCGCGCGCTTCATACCATTCTTCTTACTCAATTCATCCGTACGTGTGGTGGTATAAGTCTTCACACCCTTCTTCGCATAGTATTCAAGTCCGGCGGATCTGTCGTTATGAAAATGTGTGGCAATACAAAACACCACTTCTTTTCCATGCCGTTTCTGTATGCTGTCCAACAAAGGCTGAAACTGTGCCGTATCCCAGGGCGTATCAAACAGCGCCACACCTTCACTTGTCACTAAGTACATCCCATTGGCGGGGATCTTTTCTCCTTTATACAAATTGTAAGTGGTATAAATGTAAAAATCACCGGTGAGATGAGTGATGTGCAGCGGCGGGGCCGATTGGGAGAAAGCGACCGTGGACATACAAAATGCCATCGAAAGAAAAACAATACCTTTTCTGAAGCACAGCATCATACCATACTATTGAATCAGGAAATTACAAACTTTCAGGATCATTCCATCTTACCATCATTCATCAGCAATCAAATGTTTGTACTTGTTGTACAAAAACGAAATGATCAGCAACAAGACACCCAAAGAAACAAGCACGATGGTTTTGGAAATGGTGTTCAGATGAATGATATCATAGAAAAACAGCTTCACAAGTGTGATCCCAAATAAGATGATAGAAGCAATCCGCAGGGGCTGATTCTTCTTCCATATACCCAGGATGATCATAAACAGAGAATACACACCCCAGAGAATACTCAATCCTAGTTTATAGGACTGTGTGGAGCCGGAAAGATCCATGATATTGATCAATTCACTGCTGGCGATCCAAAGTATGACCACATGCAACATCACATCAAACAATGTGATCAATTTCCTTTGTGCGTTAACCAGGTTACGGGTTCGCGCCATCGCTAACAGAAGCAAGGTCACTATCCCAAAAGAAAAATATCGAACCAAAATAAACATCACATTCTCACGCCCCAGCGAGAACCGCGATTTGCCGAGAAAACTATCCCTAAGCTCGCCGAGTGCATATAAACCCTGGGCCAAAAACGAGAACAGACAAATAGCGCCGGCAGCTAAACCCAACCAGGCAAATACCTTATTCTTAAAGATCCTGAGATTCAGAAACAGCAGCACAGCTGCAAACAACATCGAATAGTTTAGGATACTGATCACTTTAAACAAACGATAGTCATTGTTTCTTTGCATGCCCCCATAAAAATCACCCTTATTCCCCATATCAACCGCAGAGCCAGCGTAGAGTTGTTCCCAATAGTTGGCTATTTCCAGTCTGAACGCCAGGTAAATGGAAATTATCAATATCAATTGAACGGTTACTGAAAAAAATCCTTTTACCTCGGGTGGAGCAACCACTGATGAGTTAAATCGTTTGCTGCTATTTACCCAATTGATAAAAGTAAATGCGGCGATGAACATCATCGACTCCAAAAAGTTTACGTTCAACAATGGTCTGATCCATGTATCCTGACTATCGTGCCCGTGATATACCACGGACCAATGGTATAAGGTGCTAAGGAACGAGATGTACATCAGCGGATAGGAGACGCGCTCATAAAAGGATTCACCCTTGGTCCTTCCGATCCAAAACAGGAGCGCTGCCATTCCCGCCCAGGATAAACTGATCCAACTGCCGCTTAAGGCAATGGGAATGGAGATTGCCACAAAAAATAAAGTGAGTCCAGACAGTAGATAACGCAGCTGTATATCCGCATCTTTCAACCTGTAAACGATGACGCTCACCACAAAGTGGATCAATGCATTGAACAGCGCGAAATAGCCCAGAAACATCGTTCCATATCCATGATCGTCGAGCATATAATGCCCAAAGCCATATAACCCGAAGGCATTGATCAGGATAAAAAAGACATCGAAAAAGTCAAACTTCTCTGACCGCTTCAACTTATTCCAGAGAAATGTGAGATAGAAAATGAAAAAGAAAACAAAGAGAAAACTCATGCCGATCTGGAAATGCGTAGCAACATCGTATTTCAGGCCAAACCATGCACTATAAATCACCGCGGTCAATGCAAAAGAAGAATAATACAAATTCTTCCAATACCTGTTTATCGCAACAGCGAGGATACCGAGGTTCAGGATAGACATGTAGCTGAAGAGGATCAAGACCTTACCGGATCCGTCGCTCAGCAAAAATGGCACCGCATAGGCACCCACCATACCAATCAATGCGATGACCTCTTTGTTATAATGCAACGAGGCCATTACGGTAAAGATGGTAAAGACCACCATGACAATAAATGCAGCGGTCTGCGGCATCAGTGCATAGAAGCTATACGCAGCGTAGGTGATAAAATACATGATGGCCATGGCGCCACTCACGAGCACCGCGCTAAAATTGATGTATTTCGCTTTGAGCTTTATCCCAACAATCAATAAGCCGATGCCAAACAAATAGCCCATGATGATTCTCGTCAAGGGGCTGATCAGGTTATTATCGATAGAATACTTAGCACCTATTGCCACACCAATAATGGTAATGGCAATACCGATCTTGTTGATCAGGTTTTCGCCTACAAACCGCTCAAGGCTGGATTTTTCTGTCTTGACTTCTACTGGAGGAACAACTACGGCTGGAGCAGGTTTTTGGACTATTGCAGGTTTAATTTTTTCCTGATGAACTTCTGTACGCTTCACTACAGGCAAAGACTGTACTGGTTCCTCCGGTTCAATGGCCTGTAGATACCGAAGTTCCGCACGCAGTGCATTGATCTCTTTGGAGAATTCCAGTTGCCGCTGCGCCAGCTGGTCAAGGCGCTTCAGTAGTTGCTCTATACGTTGTTGGGTGTCACTCATAGCCTGGGGTTGGGGGTTAGCAAATATCTATTTAATTCGGTTGTATTTCTTCAGTATGTCAACCACTTTTTGATGCGGCAATGCGAAAGATTTATTCCCATTGATGCCTTCCATAGTTTCAGCGGCAACCAATGCATTGACGATGGCCTCTTCAGTAGCCTGGGCCGTTGCTTCAAACAGGGGATTGATTTCGTCGTTAGGCAATATCACAGCATTCGAGAATGCTTCGCGTTGAAATGCGTTTGTATTAGCCGTAGAAAATGCGATAAAAATATCTCCGGAACCATTCTGGCCATATCCCCCAACTGCACCGATGCCGAGAGAGACTCTTTGTGCAATCCGTTTCAACTGGTGCGGGAGAAGCGGCGCATCAGTTGCCACTACAACAATAATGGATCCGTCGCCTTCCTGTCGGTACCCCTGAGGTGCTTTGATCAGTACACTTTTCAAAGTGTCTTTTAATTCCTTTCCCACAGGAACGCCTGCGATGGTCAGTGAGGACCTGCTGCCGAAATTCGTTTGCACAAAAACGCCCAATGTATATGTGGAGTCTTTGATCTTAATTACTCTGGATGAAGTGCCGCTACCTCCTTTAAATCCAAGGCACATCATCCCGGTACCGCCGCCAATATTCCCTTCCTGAATCAATCCTGACTTTGCATTGTCCAACGCTTCATAGGCATGGCTTTCCTTTACATGGAAGCCGTAAATATCATTCAGGAATCCGTCATAGGTTTCCGCCACTACAGGATAGGTATACCAGAAATCCTCTTTATACCAGTGTTTGTCTACGAACCATTTCAGCACCGCATCCCTGACCACACCAACACTATTGGTATTGGTGATCATGATCGGTGTTTCCAGAAAACCAGATTCCGTGATCCATGTGGTGCCCGTCATCTCACCATTTCCGTTGAGGGAATACCAATTGGCAAATACCGGGTTGTTGTTCCTGCCCCTCGGCAAAATGGCTGTAACGCCCGTTCTTACAGGGCCCTTGCCCCTGATGTTTTTTCCTTCACCGGTAATGATGGTACTATAACCCACTTCAACGCCTTTCACATCTGTGATGGCATTAAACTTTCCCGGTGTTCCGTTAAAGGGAATGCCGATGTCTCTCGCCCTATTGATTTGACCGAAAACCTGGCAGTAAAAAAGGGAAAAAAAGAGAACTAAGGGATATAATCCAACCATAATTTGTCTGCTCTTTTGTGCTTACAATATAATCAGCATTATGCAGATTAATGCTGGAGAATCAAATGTCCAAACAAGGTTTAACTGGGCCAATCGATTCATTATCCAATTCAAGGGATCAAAGCGAATATATATCTATCCGATTTTCCATATTTTAGTTATCTTCTTCTTTTTAAAAGATGTAGATTCCTATACTCAAACACTTCAAACGGCAACCGTTGAAAAAAAATTGGTTGATGGCATGGGCCTTACTGTTTGTACTCGCTGGAAAAAGCCAGACAAATACTGCTTTGAGCCTTACAAATCTACCCCTTCAAGGGGTTGTTTTGAATGACGGTTGGGTGTTTTTAGAAGAAGACAGCGCACAATTCGCTAGTACCGGCTATGATGATCGCCATTGGAAAACTATCGATCCAGCCAAAGATATTTTTACCATCTCAAATCTGCCTCATGCGGGAAAAATATTCTGGCTTCGGTGAAAACTGAATCTTTTAGACAGCCCATTTTCGGAAGGGCCAGTATTCGTTATCCGCCAAACTGGCGCGTCAGCCATTTATGTCAATGGAATACTCGCGAGAACAACCGGCATCCTGAGCAATAATCCACAGGAAATTGTGGCAAAGACGTATTCCAGACAGCCGCTAAGTATAAATATGGGAGTTGGTGGGCAACAGGTCATCGCGGTCAGGTACGCTTTGCAGCCCGATATTCATTATGGTACGCATTTCGCAAATCAAAACCCACTTCTGCAAATTACCCTGACTAAGCTTTCTGATTGGCAAAAAACAAACAAGCTCCTTGAACAGGAAGGCTATCTCAATACAATAATTGGAAGTATCGATATTATGTTGTGTCTCTCTTTTGTATTACTATTCTTCATATACCGTCATGATGAAGTCTACTTTTTTCTGATCATCTACACGTTTGCTTATGCCATCTCTTATTTATATGCCGGCTTGTTTCAAAACCCCGAAACGGTTAAATACATCTACTGGAAAAATAATCTGACACTTTTCCTATCAATTGTTGGTAGCCTTTGCCTGTTGCTGGCCCTGTATAAGATCGTCAAAACCAGACCCAGCCAGATGTTTTACATATTGCTTGTTCTTGGTATTGCATGTATCCCGCTTAGTCTATTGGTTTATACATGGGGGTGGATGGTTTTTGGTATTGGATTCAGCCTGATCAATGGGATAGAAATTTTCAGGACAGCATTAGTAGGTGTAAGGAACAAAATTAAAGGAACACAAATCATTGCAATAGGCGGTATCACATATCTGGCATTTTGGATTTTGTTCATATTTAATGATGTACTTCTTGGTAAATCCAGTGGCATGGCGCAGTACTTCTATGCGTTTTCACAACTTTGTATGCCAATATCCGTAGCATATTACCTTGGTTTTGAATTTGCACAAACGAATAAGATACTTGCGTCCAAACTGCTTGAAGTTGAAACGCTTTCAAGGGAAAAACAGGAGATCCTGGAAACACAGAAGGAAGTACTGGAAAGACAGGTAGAACTTAAGACCAATGAATTAAAAGCATCCCAGGCGCAGCTCATACAATCAGAAAAGATGGCCTCCCTGGGCGAACTAACGGTAGGTATTGCCCACGAAATCCAAAACCCACTGAATTTTGTCAATAATTTCTCTGAATTGAGTGCAGAACTTACCGATGAACTTAAAGTTGAACTAAACAAATCCAGTCTGCATTCTCTTGAGAAAGAAAATCTAATTTCCATTGCTGATGACCTGATCACCAATCAACAGAAAATCACACATCATGGGAAAAGAGCCGAGGGAATCGTGAAGTTAATGTTGCAACACAGTCAAAACACGACTGGTCTCAAAGAACGTACGGATATCAATAAATTAGCCAGCGACTGCCTTTCAAAAAGCTATCAGGAGTTCCAGGTAAAATACCCCGGATTCAAAGCAGTCCTTAAAAGAAACATGGAGGGAACAGCAATGCTTGACGTAGTACCCCAGGACATTAAAAAAGTGATCAGCAACATATTAAACAATGGATTCTACACGGTATACC
>JBASZQ010000111.1:0-90538 GCA_049661025.1 Chitinophagaceae bacterium
ATGTGGTGCCATGGACCAATGGTCCCTGGTGGATGAAGTTTACGCCCGCGTACTATGACGGCTCTTCCCTGCACGGTGCAGGCGTGGAGTCTTACGTGTCTGACGCGCGTGGTTACGATGTTGATGGAAGTGTCACCGGATATGACTGGGCGGTCTGCAGATTGTATGAACCCTTAGGCAGCTACCTTGGATATTTCGGATACAATGGCTACAGTGATAGCTGGGAGAACAAACCCTATTGGTCCGTGATCGGGTATCCCGGTGCTGTTGCCAGCGGACAGCGCCCCTCTTTTCAGGGTAGTGTGACTTCAGATGATACGGATGGTGATTCTAATGGTGGGTTGGAGATCGAAACAAAAGCGGACCTCACACCCGGTAATTCTGGTGGTCCAATGTTTGGTTGGTGGAACGGTGATCCACGATTGATCGGTGTGGTGAGTGGACAGGAAGAGGAGTGGAGCCCCGGTTTCTGGCCCTGGGAATGGGGAGATACCGATCTCACCAACGTCATCGCCGGTGGTTCAGGTTTCACGCAAATGATGGCCTGGGGCAGGAGCAATTGGCCATTATAGGGATATACATCGATATATATACTAAGGCAAGCTGGGAGGCTTGCCTTTGATTTATGGGTGAAATTCTTCGACTTAAAACGCACTTAATATCCTCAGGTGTAATAATGTCCGGAGGTATGTTTGTTTTATACCTTGTTCGTATCTTAGGATCATATCTTGCTGACGAACACTATGAATGAAATACTCTGGCAGAAGATCCTGGAATTTGACCTGGACGGCCCGCCCTCGGAATATGGATTCACTATAAGACTGGCCGATGAGAATTTCTGGACCAGTTCGTTTACGGACCAGGCAATTCTGGAATACAAGAAATTCATGTACCTCGCCGCTACCGCTGACACAATGGTGTCCCCCTCAGAGATCGTTGACCAGGTCTGGCACCAGCACTTGGTGTTTACAAGATCCTACCAGGATTTTTGCGACCTGCTGGGCAAGCCGGTACAACATATTCCATCCACACAGAACAAAGGCGAATTCGAAAAATTCCGTCGTGCAAAGGAAAGGACGATGATCCAGTACAGGGAAGCTTTCGGCGAACCTCCTGCAGCAATCTGGGAGCACGGTTCCATGTTTGATCAACTCGGCTTGGAGAAAGCAAGATTCAAGATCCGAACCTTCCTGATTGCGGGCCTGTTATCTGCATTCATTCTAGCCTTTCCACTGTACTATATACTGAGGCCATTATATGTTAATATCGATAACCCATGGTTCATCATTGGCGCATTCATCATTGCCCTGGTTGCCTTTTCGATATTGGAAATCTATAACCGGTTAAGCCTGCGTAAGATCGTTGAGGGTTTTCCGCGCTCGTCTTTTATTTATTCGTTGAGCCCGGAAGAACTGGTCTATATGAAGCATGGGGACATTACCCACGTGATCAACGGCACGGTCAGTCAGATGATTGATGGCGGCATTATCAGGGTAAACCAGGACTATACCCTGGAACTTGCTGGCAATGGACTGACGCGCACGAAGAAGGAGTTGCAGGTGTCTTCTGTGCTTAGTGAACTGGGATCCTGCTTCTATCCGGAATTGCTCAGGATTTTATATGCTAAGCCCATCTTTTCCAATGTGTCTAATTGCATGAGCGCCTTTTCCAAGTACTTTTATAAGTCGAAGAAGTTCGGAATTTTGTTCTATACCAATTTTGTCATTCTGATCTTGCTGGTGCTTGCATCGTTCACCAGGGTATTCACGGGACTGGGAAGGGACAAGCCTGTTGTGCTGATCCTTATCTTTTCTATTTTGTTATTGCTTGCCGTAGCCTATTTTTTATTCCGGTTGACCCTGCAAGTATCGAGGCAAACCATTCCTGCCTTGTATCGAAGTCAGCTGCTGAAGACAGAAGATATAGAATCCAGTTGGTGGTGGTCATATTTCGTTTATGGACCGTCTGTTTTGGCCGTGTTGTTTATACCCGTTGTCCAGTATGTCAATCGTCATCCCAACAGCTCTGATGGTAGCGGTTCCTCCTGCGGCGCGGGCGGCGGTGGTTCATGCGGGAGCTCCTGTGGCAGTTCATGCGGTGGTTGTGGTGGCGGAGGTGACTGAAAGGTAGTGCATTGTAAATTTTCAAAATCTCCATCCTCAGAAAATCTTTTCATGCAGGAACTGGTGGCAGTATATCATAGCAGGATAGGAGGACAAAAAAGAAAGCATAAAGCAATTGAGGCCCATAAACACAGCATTGAATACATGAAATCCTACACCTACTACTAGATAGACATAAAATAGTTCCGCAGGGAGAAGGAAACAAAGAGGGAAGAACAGCTCCCAGTAAACTACTAGGGAAGAGAGGCCCTTGGCCAGGGATTGATTATTGTCCAAAAAAATGGCAATACGTTTGTGGCCATAGGTTTTACCAGCGAAGATGTCCGGCAATGCATTTCCGGATTTCCATACCGGGGACTTTAATTTGAACACACCCGCAATGAAATAGGATAAGGTTGCCTGAAAACTGATGAATGCCATGAAATAGATCTGACCAGTACTTGGCTCAAGGCTCATACTGATTGCCATACATACCAAAGCAATGGTGTTAAATTGGTCAGCGCCGTCCAGCGCGTATCTGCTTCGGTAATTGAATGTTATGAGCAATAGAGCAAGAAATATAGACTGTATGGTGATGGTAGTTGGATTGGATAAATATGGTGGAAGGAGCAGTAGTAGTATTCCCGTTGTACTCAGCGCCACCATTCCATAAAACAAATAGATCACATTGAGATTGTATAATTTCGAAAACTTTTCACTTGTCCTGGACCGCGTAAATATGGATTCCCTGAGTTGAAGTATGTTCCAGGGAAGCAATGCATCAGATGACGTAACCCTTACCATTAAGTGTTCAAAAGCGGTAATTAGCACGCTGATGTTGATAAGAATACCTGCATATCTAAAATAGTCGTTCATATATTGAGGTTATGAAAATTGGATGTAAATACCGTGGTGAATTCTTGCCGGGTTTTCAGTACAATGGCAAACTGTCTCTGATTGCCGGCGAATTCTGAAGAATGGTTGAAAACGAATTGGAGAATTAGAAGGTAAGGGATAGATTGAATAACCTCGTATTGTTTGCGATTTTCATCCATACCTGATTCCCTGAGTTGATTGGTTTGCATGATCAGGTCATTCACAATATCCAGAATCCCCTTATTATTTCTTTTCTGCGGATTCCATATCCAGCACCAATGGGTATTCCTTGTTTTTGTCTTGACCTCTCTCCAGTTTGAGACTTCTTTGGTCTCCAGTTTATCCCTGTACAGAATGATCAGATCGCCTTTGGGAGGCTGAGGTGCAAAGAAGTTCCATTGTGGAATCACACCAATATCTCTCAGGAAAGTAAGCCGATTGCCAGGAAAGAAGGGGAAATGGGTGGCAATAGAGATTGCCGCCCAGACGCCCAGTATGATCAGTAGTGCCATATCTATTGAATTATACCTTCTATGACTTCTCTTCTTGAATTCAGAATTCTTCTGGCAATGAGTTCCGGATTGGCAGATTTGATATCTGGACCTAAGTCAGGATTTTTCAGTCCACGTTTGTACGCTGAATCATGAGGACAAGTTGCGGAAGTAGCAGCACATACCGTTACAGCTATTGTTACCGCTGATGGAGCGTAACACATGATGCCGACCCCCAGATTAAGTTCGTCGTCTTTTAACTGACCAATCGCATATTTTTCTGCTTCTGTAAGATCTGGCGCTCGCTTGAGAATAATAGCCGTGAATCCTTCTCTTGTATTCTCATTGGCAAGATGTTCAACCAGCTCAAATGCCTCTGCCTCAATTGGTCCACCATTATAGGGAATGCCGGCAGAGTAGGCTTGAAAACCTCCAGGTACAAAAATGCAAGATGTCAACACTTTGCTTTTGTACTTAATACTTGCAAATACGGGTTGTTGCTTAAGCATTTTTACCGCGTCCTCATATGGGACAGGGGTTTTCTTAGCTGCGTCAGACTTCAACTCATTAGCTATTGCCAGATCATCATTGCTTTTTGACATGACGGCTTTTCTCACCCTGTCAAGAATCGGAGCGTTTTTGGGTGCCAGAATGATGCAGACGGATCCTGACCAGGCTAAATGGGTTTTAGCCTGAATGTCGCTGGGTTGGTAATCATAGACCTCAACCGTTGAACTTCTGGTTATCCTGGTGTCCCTTTCTTTGATGGCTTCACCTAAGGTATGGATGAAGTGCTTGTCTGATTCATTGACCAAATTGTAATACGAAGGAGGATACATTGTTTTTTGTTTTTGATGTTATACTTTGAAATATATCTTACACTACATGCGGGAGGTTGGCCCTACATTTAACCTCAATGATTTTAATTGTTTCGATTCTAGCGATTAGCCACAGATCCTGCCGCATGGTACGGTAATACATCCGTTTCTTACACACCACTCTTTGGGACCAATAGAACAGCACCGGGCGAATGCAAATTTGTTTTCAAACGTTTCGTATTCATCTTCTGGCATTTTTTGAATGGTGCGTATGCCAAGATCAGATGCTGATTGAGTAAATTCATTTGTAACATGGAAATGTACAGTGACGCTTACCATGCCATCTTCTTCTGACACGGTATATTTCTTTATTCCATCGATACTGATTTCGCAAGGGCCTTCGTTAAGGTAGATGGTGAGGGTTTCCTCATTCGAGAGCGTGAGTTTGTATGCATTCATGAGTAATAATTTAGAAGTTAAATGGAATTCCTATTCTTACACTGACAGAGAAGTTGTCTGAAATGATTCCTCCCTTATATTTAACATCTTCCCACTGGGCTATGATGCCAAATGTGCTTTTTGCCAGATCGGATTTTCCATTCAAGGAAATCAGAGGGCCAGTCCTGAAAGTGAAGAGATTGTCAAATGGGATTTCGTTGTTTTGTGTTCCTATTTTACTGCTGAAAAAGGCCTCCCATCCAATGGTTCTTTTCTTTCCGAAAAACCAGTTAAACCCGATGAGTGGACTTAACAGAAGGAAACTTCTTTTGTATTTCTCATATTCAGAGAGGATAATGGCTTCGGAGAACTGTTTCAACTGTATATCTGGTGCAAGCGCACTGTAAATGAAATCAAGATCCCCTGGCTTTTTGCCTTCCAGGTAATTGGTGTTTTTAAGACCAAGACCCACCTGCATAAGGAGCAGTGAGTGTTTTCTGCTTCGGGCGTAGTTGAGATTTAAATCTACACCCAGTCTGAAAAAATGCCTCTTCGTGATATCGAATATCCTTACTGCCGATGTATCATAGATAGTTAGACCTTTATATTCTGGTCTTAGAATGACATTGAACCACCATAGTGAATAGTAATACTCCCTGAAATAGTAGGTTTCAAAGGCCGCGAAACAGGAGTCAACATAACGGGTGATGCCGTCTGCATCCAGTGATCGCAGGTTGTTTGCGTTTTTTAGCTCTGTTTCTGCTTTTTCAAAGTCTTTCCTGCTATTGTACTCTGTTCGGAGGATCGTATCGATCAAATGTGTTGGATCGTACCAGATATTCCAACTTGTGCCATCTAACAGATCCTTGTTTCGCACGAACTTAGTAGTGTCTGCCCTAAGAATGCTCAATGTTTCCCGAAGGGTTAAAATAAGTGCCTTTCTACGCTTCAGATCATAGTCATCCTCTCTGTCATAAAAGATGGATTTGAATACCGGCTTTGTAATGCCGAAGGACAAAGAGAATCCTTGTTGCCATTGATCTTTTGAGAAAATCGGGACAGACTTTGAGGAACTTGACGCCGCGAATCCCAAATTGAAGTAGCTGCCTCCAATGTTTTTCCTGTCTCTTGCCCAGCTATAATTAAGGTTAAATTTGGATTCAAATTGATTGACTGTTAATGCGTATGCTGAGCCCTGGTTGATAAGGTTGGCATCGCCCAGCATGACCTTCGAGTAAATTGGCTTAAATAGTGAGTCAAATGTGTTGATCGATATGTCTCTGGTTTTGGTGGTCCAAACGCCTGTTTTAGCATCATATTCATATCTTGTTTTGATTGTGTCCCTGTACCTCACCTCATCCACAATCCTGAGAAACTGAGCTGAGTCACTGGAAGAGATGGGTTGCTGTGCCTTGGTTAAGGTGACAATGATTCCAAAAATCCCGGTGAGAATTGCCTTTTTCATAATGCTTAGGTTGAGCGTTAAAACTGTGTTGTGGATAACAAAGTAAACAGATTGAAATGCCGATGGACAGGTGAGATTCCTTGAATCATACCGGGAAAAATCCCGTATGCCAGCTTTTTCAGGGGAGGTACTTTACAGCAAATTCTTTTTATGGCAAATAACTACGGGCAGAGGATATCCAAAACAGAGGGTTCCGCCTATTTTAGAAGGTATGTTAGTATCAGAAACAGGCTGTGTAATAAGATCAAAACCTTGCTGCACGGTGATCCTGAAGGTCAGCGGTTTTTCACTGGCCGACTGAATGCCACAGACCCGGCGGGGGAGGATCTTGTGTATTTGTTTAACCCTGAATCATTGAAGCGGTTGCTAGAGACCATTCAAACGGGTAAGTATGATTCCCTTTTCGTTTTTGTGGGAACAAGGGATGATGTGGATCCCAGTCAGGGTGAAACCAATGGCAGACCTACGTTGTTACTGTTTCCCGCCAAACAGGTACCAAGTGCAAATGGCACCGCCTTTGAAATCTCTGGTGACGGCGAGGAACATCCTGGCAGTGGCGGTACTGGAACCTCCGGAATTATGATCAGGGATGAGGGTGGAAATATTACGGCCAGTATTCCGGATGTACTCTACGAAGAAGGATTTCATATTTTGTAGAACAATGGCCAAACAGATTCTACACCAACTATCCATCTGGATCGTCGTTATACCTTTCTTAGTAGGGATCATCAACTTTAGATCTCTGAACCGCGATTCCAGGTGGATATTTTTATTGGTTTCCGTTGCCCTTGTGCCCCAACTGATGACTGCATTTGTTGTGAACGACAAAGGCATCTTTAATATCGCTTATAACCTTTATACCCCGATTGAATTTTTTATTTTGTTCTATCTATTTAAAGCTAAGTTTCGAAACCGTACAGGGCAGTTTGGTGTGCTGGCAAGTGCCGCAATCTACTTGGTAGTTATGCTCTTGTTTTTCTCCCGGCACGGCGTTCAGGAAAGGTTTATCGGAGAACTGGTGGCGGTAAATAATGTTATCTACATGATTTGGATTCTTGCCATCTTTAAACAAGAATTTTCTGAGGAAACTACATTTATTGAAATTAGTCAACCCTTTAGTTGGTACCTGATCGCGCTGATACTTTACGCCCCCTGTACCATTATTACCCTTTCTTTATATCACTATATTCGTAATCCTGAAACACCTATTTTTCGGGATCTTGTTATTATACAAGATATATTTAATATATTACTGTATATTCTTTTTGCGATCGGTTTATTCATTCGTTCCAGGGAGAATTCATCCGGAGTTGTTCAATCTTAAGTCTTTTTTATGATGGAGTCTGGTAACAATGAGTCGATTCTTATTGCCATCATTACTATTACCATTCTATTTTTTCTTTTTTCCGTATTCATTGTTTCATATTTCCTGATCTATCGAAGAAATCAGAGACGTTATCATGAAAGAATGGTATTGTTTCAAAAGGAATTTGAAAGACAGAAGCTGGAATCTCAGGTTGAGTTACAGGAGATGACATATAAGCATATTGCGAAAGAGCTCCATGATAATATCGGGCAATTGATGGGGACCACCAAGATGTTGATTTCGGTGGTTAGCAGGCAGTCTGAGGAACAAGGTGGTGTCCTGGCAGAGGCCGACCAGACCTTATCAAAAGCCATTCAGGAGATCAGACAGTTGTCCCGGTCGCTGGATAATGAGTGGCTTGAACAATTTGAACTTCGTCAAAATTTGCAGGAAGAAATGAATCGTATCAATTCATCTGGGAAGGTGCACGTTGAAATGAATTGCGCAAGAGACATTGCCTTGGATAAACCCAGTCAGATTATTCTTTTTCGGGTGATTCAGGAGGGGATTCAGAATGCATTGCGTCATGCGAGCCCCTCTAAAATTGTAGTAAGTGTTGAAGACCTGGAAGGTATCCTGATAGAAGTGAAAAATAATGGTCTGCCTTTGCCAACTCATTTTTTTGGAATGGGTACTAACAATATGCGAAAACGGGTGGAAGTTCTTGGTGGCGACATTGAATGGATTTCAGATACCGGGCATACCGTAGTAAGAATCAGTATACCAAAACTGCCAGTATGAAGATTAAAGTAGCCCTGGTAGATGATCATCAGATGTTTTTACGTTCCCTGGGGTTGCTTTTGCAGACCTTGCCAGATGTTGAGGTTTGTATGGAAGCCGTGAATGGCCAGGATATGCTTGAACAAATTAGAAGACGCGGAGAACTGGAAGCCGATATCGTATTATTGGATGTTAATATGCCGGTAATGGATGGTTATGAGACGGCATTATGGTTGCGGATTCATCATCCTCAGGTAAAGGTTATCGCACTATCAATGAATGACAAAGATCGATCCGTCATCAGGATGTTTGGTGCAGGGTGCTGTGCATATTTATTGAAGGATATGTCCCCTACGGTTTTAGAGAAGGCCCTCCATTCAGTTTACTCGCAAGGTTATTTTAACTATGATTGTTGGCAGTTGAATCCTGCACGATTAATGGAGAAATTACAGAATGACATCAGTCAGAAAATTTCAAAAAAGGAATTGGAGTTTCTTCAGCTTGCTTGTAGTGACCTTACATATAAACAAATTGCCTCCCAAATGAAACTAAGTGAGAGAACGATAGATGGATACCGGGAATCATTATTTGGAAAGCTGAATGTTCAAAGTCGGGTAGGACTTTGCCTCGAAGCGATCAGAATGGAGCTGGTGAGTTTGTGAACTGTGTAACATGCGGTTTTAGTTTGCTGGTGATTGCCGGAGTTTTGGCAATGCAGGTCCACAGAGGGTGGTGGGACGATAGAATCTGTCTGGAAGATCCGGGAAATTGAGTGTCATTAACCTTTCCGCTTATCAATTTATTTTACCATATTTGATGATGCTTCGCAGACTGGTTTTCATCATCTTCTTGTTTTCTTTTCCCGCCACCCTCCTGGCACAGAAGGCCATGGCATTTCCCCGTTTTACCGTAGTGAAAATGGCGGACAAGCTGAAATATTCCAAGGACCAACTGAATAAAGAATTGCAAGTGATCTCTTCAAAAGACCAGGTCAAGAAGTTGCTGAAAGCCAAACAACTTACCGACGGCCGGATCGTTTTCAAATGCAACAAATCGGAGAGCGACTACACCTGGTGGACAGTAAACCTCGCTAAAAATCTTGATATAGAGGATGATCATATCGTTTTGCAAACCAGAAATGTATACACGTCAAAGTTTTATAAACTGGACGATTTTAAATCTTTATTCAGGGATTCCCTTGTACTTTTGGATACCCTTGCAATCTCGCTCTATATCCATAATGCAGATTACCCTGATGATGCTTACCTGGCTAAAATCAGTTGCGGAACTGCAGCCGTGTCATCCCAACATACTCCCTTGAAAGGGAATTTAATTTTGTTTACACCACAACTAGTAGCTGCCTGTGAACAAACCCCTGTATCCATCGCCATTGTCAATACTTTTAATCCAGAACGAACCCTTGCTGCTTGTAAGCTGGTCTTCCTGCAAACGGAGGATCTCGCTGAGTTAGAAGCGATGGGAGCGGAACTAATGGCAATGCAGCCGGGTGTCAGCCACAAAGAGATCTCTGCTAATCTGTCCTCTTATATCCATAAACATTACGGTAACGTATACCTGCCCCAACTTAATGCCTGGATAACCCGTACGCTAAGACCCGCTAACTAAACCGATGCCATGATCTTTGTTGAGAAGTTCTACATCTACTTCTGTTTTATACTGGCAGCCATTTTCATGGCCAGACTACTTTACCGGTATCTCTGGTTCAGATGGATGATGATTGTGTTGTTGTCGATTGCCTGCACCCTGATGACCATACTTTTTTTCAATGAACCGGGATCCGATTGGACGGCTGCGGACCAGAAAAGTCTGATCAGTGAAACGAACGCTGCAGACACCTCAGCTTATCGGTTCATCCGGGATCATTTTATATTGGTTGATAATTCCTACGACAAACAGTTATTGCCCAATGAGGATTTCGATGGGGAGGATTCCCTCGTGTTCACCATCACGGACCGGAATAAACTCACAAGTTTTTTTAGGGTACTGGCCAACCAAGCGAGTGAAATTGACCTTGTGGTTTGCGATATCGGATTTAATGTGACTACCCCTGCAGACAGCTTGTTGAGGAAGGAGATGAACCGCCTCATGACGGAGAACAAACTGTTGATGTCTGGCGGAGTGAAATCGGATAATCCGCTCTTTCGTTTCCCTGACAGCATCACGGGAAACATTGTGGAACAAACCACTGACTATCTCTTTGTGAGTCATCATATGCTCACAAAGAAATCATGGAGCCTCCCTTATCAACTCTATCAACGGCTGGACTCCATTAAGCCTGGTAAAACCTATTTTGGAAAAAGACTTTTGGTGGAAAAAGATCAGTTGGGTCAGCGCCATATCGCCGTAAATCCATTTTTCCCAGTCTTCCGGCTCACGAATGAGAACATGCTGCTTTATGGATTCAAACAGGACAAAGATTCAATGCAGTCGTCAGAGAGCAATACTTATCCCTTTTTCCATGTAGGAGAGGTCAGTTCAGATTTAGGGCAGGGAGTCTTTGTGGAAGACCTGCAAAAAAGGAAAAAGCAGGGCAAACGCAATATCATCTTTCTCGGGTCCTTTGTTTCCACTGATGAAGATATTCACCGTACCATTTACAAACCTCTTCATGGTCCCGTGATCCTCCTGAACATCTATTATGCAATGCACGAGGGAAGCCATCGGCTCAGTCTTGCTTTTGTGTTGATCCTCTTTCTTGGTTTTCTGTTGGTGAATGCTTTGGTGATCTATCGGGCATTTGACAAGAAGCTTGTTCCTGGCTGGAATTTTCCCATGGACAGCTTTCGCATACCCTATCAGGGAGAGTCCCAATCAGGGCAGATTGCATACAGTATCCTGCAGGTTATCATCAACATCTTTGTCTCATTTTTTACGTTTTTGTTGGTGGAAGAGCTGCATTTTACGGTATTATTCGCCCTGGGTTGGCTCTTGCTGGCCCTCACCGGACAGGTCGTAAATATCGTGTTCCTGGTTTCCTATTTTGGCATATTTTATATATGTTTAAAATACGCATACGAACACATGATCAAACCTGGTAAACATGACTAGATCCCTTACACAACTAACAATCACCATCCTGCTGTTTGTGATTCCCAATTGTTTGCTGGCGCAGGCCAATAAGCCGAAGATCTACGCCATAGTGGTAGGTGTATCCAAATATTCAGATAGCAATATCCCTAACCTGAAGTTTGCCGAGCAGGATGCCAAAGCTTTTGCGGATTTTTTATCTACTCCCAATGCCGGTTCGGTCCCGAAAGAGAATATGGCCTTGTTGCTGAACACCAATGCAACCCGTAAGAATGTGATTCGCGAATTGAACCAACTGGTATCCCGTTCAGAACCCAATGATCTCTTTATTTTCTATTTTTCAGGACATGGAAAGAACGATGTGTTGGAGAATGTGGGATACTTACTCACCTATGATACGGAGTCAGAGAATGAAGCCGGAACGGCTATCTCTATGTCTGAGATCAATGAAAGGATACAGCGTAGTAAGGCTAAAATGAAAGTATCCTATATCGATGCCTGTCATGCCGGATTGTTTAAGTCTGTCAACACCAAAGGCAATAATGTTGACAACACCGAAATTCTGAATGCCTATTTGACCAGCCTGAACAATGCAAGCGAAGGCCATGTGGCTTTCCTTGCTTCTTCCGCAAGGCAACAGTCGCTGGAAGATGAAAAGCTTGGCCATGGGGTATTCACGTACTATTTGCTCAAAGGGTTGAAAGGTGAAGCGGACAACATAGAAAAGGGTAGTGCAGGTTATCAGAACAAGATCGTAACTGTGGCGGAACTACAAACTTATGTGACAGAATCCATTGGTAAGGCTACAGGCTTTAAACAGAAACCCACGATCGATGGTGATTTTGACACGGAATTTCCGCTGAGTGTAACGGGTAAGGCAACGTTAGATGCTGCCATTGCAGGCCGACCCGCAAAGACAGGTGGAAAGGAGAATCCCGGTACTACAGCAGCGCCAAAAACAAAGGATGTGAAAGACGAGAAATTAACCGCTTCCGTCACTTTCACGAATCCATTTTGCTACGGCACCTATACGTTTATTAACAAGTTCAGCAAACCGATCAAGTTTACATATACCACATCCGCGGCTGGTGGTAAGTCGCTGGATATCGTGATCGCTCCCGGGCAGTCGGCCACCGCTCCTCGTATGGCTGTGGGCAGGGCTAGTTCAAAAGATGAGTGTGTGGACCTTTCCTATGACGGGAAGTTCAGGTTTGAATTGGAAGAAGGCGGAAGGAAGAAATATGCCACATTAAATTTATTGATTGAATCCGGCCTTAATAAATACTATATCATTTCACCAGACAATACCGCCTTTAAATGAGGAATTTTCTTGTGTTCTTTTTTCTATTTGTCTTTTCCTCTGCTTGTGCACAGTCAACAACTCCCAAGGTATATGCTTTGGTTGTAGGCGTGTCAAAATATACTGATCCCAACATCCCATCCCTGAAGTTTGCTGAAAGAGATGCGCTGGCCTTTGCTGATTTTTTGAAGTCTCCGCAGGCAGGTTCGGTTCCACCGCAAAACATGAGTGTGCTCACCAATGCGCAGGCTACCCGGAGTGCTATCATGCGTGACCTCGTACAGTTGATCGCACGTTCTGGTCCAGAGGATTTGTTCATCTTTTTCTTTTCCGGTCATGGGAAGAACGATCAGTTAGAGAATTCCGGGTACATGCTTACTTACGATAGTGAAAACGAAAATGAAGCTGGCACGGCCATTTCAATGGATGATATCAATAGTAAGATCGGTAAGTCCAAGGCCAAGATGAAAGTGGCTTATATAGATGCCTGTCATGCCGGATATTTCAAGACCGGTGGTGCAAAAGGGACAGCGGTTGACAACGCGGAGATCTTATCCGCTTATATGTCGGGCTTAGCCAATGCTTCCGGAGGGAATGTTGCATTCATGGCTTCCACGGCCAGACAACAATCGATGGAAGATGAAAAACTCAGTCATGGGGTCTTTACTTATTATTTACTGCAAGGTCTTGCAGGTGCTGCCGACGTCGAACAAAAAAACGCTTCCGGCTACAATAACGGGATCGTCACCATCAGTGAGTTGCAGACATATTTGAGTAGGCAGATTGAAGAGGCCACGAAGTATAAACAAAAGCCATCGGTGGAAGGTGTTTTCGACAGTGATTTTCCATTGAGTGTGGTAAAAAAAGATGTTAGTCTTAATACGGAAATCACAAAGCGTCCGAAGAATGAGGTAAAAAAATCGGAAGAGAGAATTATACCGGTTTCAGATATTAAAGTTCCCGTAGATGAATTGCTGCCCAATGGTATGGCATGGGCAAGTCAGATGTGTTATGGCCAGTATGGGTTTCTAAATGGTACATCTACACCGATTACGCTATATAAAATAAAGACGCAAAATCCGGGTGGAGTTGGTTATGGGGGTGTTATGGATATTGACCTTAAAATCCCACCTGGTGATATGATTCTTACACCAAAGCTATTTGTATATCAGATGGGCACACCACGAAGTGTTGAAAATTGCAACGATTTGTTCGATGACTATAAGTTTTATATCTACAAGGAAGTTAACGGGAAGAGATATTACGCAGAAATATTAGCCAATGTGGAATCCCGAAAAAGGAAACACAAGTTATTAAGTGAGCGCAACCTGAATTTTTCTGCAAAGGAGCCAATGATGCCGTAAACTCTCGACAAAGACAAAAAGTTAAGTTATTTTTCCTTTAGGATTTGTAATATCTGGGAAGCAGTGTATTTTCTCATTCTGGCTTTCTTTTTTGCCATTTGGCAACTGGTCTTGTTTTTGGGCAGGTGATCTTTGTCCTGTTGTGTAAATCGACAAGACAAATGAAACACAAAACCAAAATCCTGATCATCATGATGTCAGCAGCAGCATTGAAGACTAATGGGCAGATCCCCGCTCATTGGGCCCAGTATACGGTTGAAGACACCGTCAATATTCCGGCAGATGAATTCTGGGACGCATTTTTCAAATTGAATCTGGAAGATGTGGCCAGCGTAGGCAACTACAAGGACCTTCCGAAGATCGTGAAGACGACCCCGTCAAGGGCGATTTTTCAAAACTGGGCGATAGCCGACGTGTTCATTTCAACACAGGTCAAACGGTATTGGAATCGATCATTGAATGGGATCAACCCAGAAGTTTTTCTTATGAACTCACAGAAGTGGAGATTGAATTGAAACGTGCTGCCAAAAAGGCGAGGGGAAATTTTCAGTATTTTCCATTGCCCGACGGCAGAACCAGGGTGGTCTGGACCTATGGATTTGACCAGAAGAATTTTATCTTGAAATGGCTGATCAATCGGTATATCACCACCACACATCGCTTTTGGATGAAGGATACTTTGTCAGAAACGAAGCGACGGGCTGAGTTGATGAATGCACAATCAAGTAGTCATGACCATTGACCATTTTATAAACTATCTCCTGCAGTTTGATACGCTGAACGCGCAGCAGATCGAGCTGATCCGCTCTCTGGTGGAAACCAAGACCTATTATGAAGGCGATATGTTCCTCAAAGCGGGCAAGGTGTCTAATGCGGTTGGCTTCATTCTGGACGGGGTGTTCCGTGTTTGTTATTATGACCAGGACGGCAATGAGATCACAAGGTATTTTCTTGATGAAGGAAATTTTGTGGCCGATTTGAACGGTTATGTAACCGGCATTCCCTCTACGGAGTATGTGCAGGCAGTGACCGACTGCGAACTGCTGACCATTAGTAAACAGTCCATGGAGGAATTGTCGAGAACCGTGGTGGTTTGGGACAAGATCGTGGCCAAGATTACAGCCAAGGCACTCTCAGAAAAGGTTGCCCGGGTCAGCGCCATGATGCCACAGGAAGCCAATGAACGGTACGCGTATTTTCTGGAGCATTTCCCACAGATCGCCAACCGGGTCCCACTCCAATACATCGCCTCCTATATTGGTATAACGAAATCGTCCATGAGCAGGATCCGTCGGGCCTATGCAAAGCGCTAGCGTAGATTAAGACCTTATCCCTGCGTTACGTTGACGTCCTCAAGCAGACTGTGCCACGATGTATGGGGGAGGTGAGAAAGGCTATACGGATTATCCGGCTTTGCCGTTGTGGTCAAGTGACCGCTCTAACGTTGGATGGAGTAAATGACGTTATTTCGCAAAAGGCTCTCTATAACGGAATCATATGAAAAAACTAATTGCCGCAGAAGAATTTGCTCAAATGGTCCTCTGTCTCTACCTGCTGTTTCAACTGACTGATCATGTGAGCGTGCTCGCGCTGATCCCCCTTTTTTTTGTTCCTGATCTTTTCGCGATAGGCTTTCTGGTCAACAACGCCACCGGAACCTTTCTCTATAATTTCAGCCACCACAAACTGGTGGCTATTGCGCTGGCTGCCATCGGATATTTTCTGGCCTCCAGTTTTTTACTGCAAGCTGGGGTCATTTTTTATGCCCACAGCGCCTTCGACCGCACCCTTGGATATGGCTTGAAGTATCCCGGAAATCATTCCAAAACCCATCTGGGATTTATTGGAAAAGAGAAGCATTTAAACCCACCTGATTTATATTGATGGCGAATATTTAACGGTGACTGGTTGGCTTTCTGATCATTAAAACCTGATATTGAGGAATGATCAAAAATTCGAGGGCACATTTCTTTTTTGTATTAGTGTTATCTGTTGTGTTTGCGGCCAATGCGCAGCAGAAAACCGGCTTGAGTCCTTTGGAAGTAGATAGCTTTATTGTGAAGACCATGCGGGAGTCCGGCATTGTTGGCCTGGGCGCGGCAGTGATCATCGATGAAAAGGTTGTATGGTCCAAAGGATATGGATACGCTGACCTTGAAACAAAGAAACCATTCACCACTCGCACGGTGATGAACATCGGCTCAGTTGCCAAGAATTTCACGGGTGTTTGCCTGATGAAAGCAGTGGAAGATGGCAGACTGTCCTTGGATGAAGACATCAACAAGTATCTCCCTTTCCCGGTCCGCAACCCCAATTTTCCGGACGAGAAGATCACGTTAAGGCAGTTGGTTACGCATAGTTCCACCCTGACAGATCGGGATCCGTTCTATGGCGAAACCTATAACTATACGGGAGGTAGGGTGGAAGAACTCGGCTCGTTTATGCAGAACTATTTTGATCCCAAGGGCAAGTACTATTCTAAAGAGAATTTTCTGAACTATAAACCAGGCACTTATTACCAATATGCAAATATTCCCGCAGCACTGGCGGGGTATATTGTGGAGTACGTTACAGGTAAGACTTTACAGACTTATGGACAGGAACTGATTTTTAAACCACTCCAATTAAAGCAAACGGGTTGGTCTGTCCAGCAGATTACACTCGCCGATCATAGTAAACTTTATGAAAGAAAGGGGGATACCCTCAACCTGATTCCACTCTATACTTTCCCAACTTATCCGGAAGGCGGGGTGCGTTCATCGGTGCAGGATCTGTCGGCCTACTTCATCATGCTTTTGAACAATGGATCCTACAATGGTGTGAGGATATTGAAGAGTTCGTCTGTACAGGAGATGAAACGCTTCCAGTTTAACGCAGCTAACAAGCCTGAGAACATGAATATCGCTAAACTCAATTCTGGTATTTTCTGGTCCACCAAACTGGGCGCAACCCGGGTGGGGCATAACGGATCAGATCCCGGCGTACGAGTATTTATGCTGACGGATCTGAAAGAAGAGATCAGCGTGGTCTTGTTTATCAACACATCTATCGATGATGAGGCCGTTCCTTTTCAGATCTACGAAATTCTTTATAAGTTCGGGACGGATATAAAGACGCAACGATGATTTCATTTTCCATTTGTAAATAGAATCTAGTGATCGAAATATTCCACCAACACTAATTTGTCAGTTTCTGTATTTAATTCATCAAGCAGGAACGGTTTATGTAAGAGACCCGTAAGGACAACCACTTTCTTTGCCTTTGTTCTTTCGATGAAATAGAGAATATTCTTCGCCATGATTTCATCTCTTTCCCGGTCCATTTTGGCCATACGCTGATGCCATTCCTTATATGACGATGAAACGTCAACTTTTTCTAAGAGCAAATTGCTTAAGCTGTCTTCTGTTCTCAGGATGTTCCGAAAACTATCAACTAATGAAGGTCTGTTCAATTGGCTATAGGTTAGCTTACTCAAAATATTATACTGTTCAAAGTAATTGAAGTAGCTATGGTATGCGGAATCAAATTCGCCCTGGAACGTTCCGGTTTTATAGGCTTTTTTAAGTGCTTGATGCCATTTTTTCGCACTTAAAAATTCCCAGTACTCCTTGCGGTTGGCGATGGTCATGTCAAATGGGTGTACGTATAGGGAAGGGTTTTTTCTGGCATAGAGATATGTGGCTTTGTATTCCGGAGGGGTACTTTTTTTGAATCTTAGTTTTCGTTTTTCATTCTCCCAGCCTTTGGGTTTATATAATGTATAGTCTGATTGGAACATTAAGGTCAGGGTATCCATTTCACACAGGATGAGATCCGGCTTGATATTATTGAGTATGATCAGCAGACTATCCGCATTTCGAAAATTTTTTTGCTCGTGGATTACGCCGATGATATATACCTTTGATTTGCTGCTATCCTCAGGTGAAGCAAATACAATGCTTGGGGCGAGTGCAGTACAGATGGCGACGGCGAGTGTTTTCAGGTTCATGGCGAAAGGTACGTTACAGTTGTCGTTAAAGTTGTTCTTATAAGTAGAAGTCAACAACTTCTGGTTGTAGATTATAGAAAATGATTGAATCTGAAGGTATTGAGAATTAGCTTGTGAAGATATGCGGCTTAACATCATTATATTTTTTCTAATCGTTTTTACATGCCATGCATCAGCCCAGCGTGTGAATGATTCAGTGGCGATCGTTCAGCTGATCAAAGCAGACTACAAGGCGCTGGGGGAAAATGATGTAGAGTCGAGAAAGCGAAATTGCACGGCAGATTATCAACTCATTGAAGACGGCGAATTATGGACCCTGGATAAAGAGATCGCCTACATGCTCTCCAAAAAAGACCAACCTTTGGTCAGGACGGATACATTTAAGTTCATCTCCGTGCAGGTAAAGGGGGATATGGCCTTTGCGGTGTATGATCTCCGGTCGGCAGTTACCCGCTCAGGTGTTACAAAACATTACCATTGGATGGAATCAGCCGTAATGGTACGATCCAGCGGCACCTGGAAAATCCGGCTCATCCATTCCACCAAAGCCAAAGAATAGTTATTTGCCGATTTATTTTTCAAAACCTGTGATTTTTTAGCAAATCCATCGAATCATCTGTCAAGGAACTAATTTGTAGTCACACAGATGGACAGCAACCAGGATTTATCGGCACTATTTCACGAGATCATCACCCAACACAAAGGGATCTTCCTGAAGATCGCGAGGACCTATTGCCGGAACGAGGAAGATAAGCAGGACCTCGTGCAGGAAATGATGATCCAGGTATGGCGAGGTCTGCCCCGCTACAACAGTCAATATTCCGTTAGCACCTGGCTATATCGCGTTGCCCTTAATGTGGCCATATCTTTTTATCGGAAACAAAGAAGGCGTTTACCGATGGCTGGTCCTGTGTTGGAAGAAACCCTGGTTTTGGCCGATGATCAACCCTCTCCACAGCAGGAGCAATTGCAACTACTGGAGCAATTTATCGCCACGCTGAACGATCTCGATAAGGCCCTGATCCTGCTCTACCTGGATGATAAGAGCTATGCCGAGATCGCGCAGATCATGGGGATCTCCGTTTCCAATGTGGGCACCAAACTTGGCAGGGTCAGGGAGAAACTGCGGGAAAAATTTGAAAACCATACAACATAATAAGATGAATGAGTTGGATGTGAAAATGCTTTGGCAGCAAAGCCAGCAAAAGATCGAAGCACTGGTGCAGGTGAACCGCCGGGCGGAGGAAGATATTACAAAGCTTAAAGTGAACAGCCTGTTGGGAACGATGAAGCCAGTGAAAGTGTTTGCCATTGTTGCAGGAATACTATGGGTATTCATCGTGGGCGGATTCATTGCAGATCGGTTTATCAACCATTATGCTGCAACAAGTCCTTTTCTGCTCTATGCAGGTTTGTTGCAAGTGATCCTGACTGCCTTGGCCATCGGCATCTATATGTATCAGTTGTATCTCATCAATGCCATTGACTTTTCTGAACCTGTTCTGCAGATCCAGGAAAGATTATCCAAATTGATCGCCTCCACATTGAATGTGACCCGAATCCTGTTTTTGCAGATGCCTTTGTGGAAAATATTTTTCTGGAATGAAAGCATGTTTAGACAGTCGAACTGGGCCTGGTGGATATTGAACATTTTGTTGCTCATCGCGGCCACAATTTTATCCATCTGGTTGTTTGTCAACATTCGGATCGAGAACAAGCACAAGAGATGGTTCAAATGGTTATTCAATGGACCTGAGTGGAAGCCGATGATGGAGTCGGTTGAGATGTTGAAGCAGATAAAGGCTTTTTGAGATTGAAGGTTGAAGTAAGCCTTTCTATATATGCTACATTGACGTAGAGCCTTATCTTCGCAGTCATTCATTTTAAGTTATCAATTTGTGGCTGGGAACATGATTTACTACATCGGCATCAGCATTAACCTGTTTCTTTTACTGATCCTGATCACCAAGCGGAGGAAGAGTCTGGCCGACAAAATTCTTGCGGCCTGGTTGTTTGTCATGGCTCTTCATATTGGTTTGTTTATTGCCAGCCTTCAGCCCGTGAATGTGCGCAGTATCCATTGGATCCTGGGCCTGATTGCTCCCTTTCCGCTGATCCATGGGCCGTTTTTGTATTTGTATACCGCCGCTAGCACCAATATGCTGCCTTCCAGGAAACGCATCTGGTTCTTACATTTTCTGCCGTTTTTGCTGACGATTGTACTGCTGTTGCCCTTGTATATAAAGAGTGGTCAAGAGAAACTCGCGATATACATGAGCGGTGGGGAAGACTACTATCTTTTCAACCAGATCCTTCTGCTGGCCATCTACGTTTCGGGTATCGCCTATATCATCGCTTCATTTATCCTGTTGAGAAAACACAGGAGGAATATTGGCGAACAGTTTTCATATGAAGAAAAGATCAACCTGAACTGGCTGCGGTATTTGATCATCGGGTTGCTGGTGCTCTGGTTGATTATCATCGTCCTCAAAAAGAATTCCATTGTATTCAGCGCGGCTGCCGTTTTTGTTACCTTGATCGGCTATCTCGGGATTCGCCAGCGGGGGATATTCGGCATGAATGAACCGGAACGGATACCTGAAACGTCGAAACCAATTGATTCGATCACTGAGGTTGAAGTGCTTCCGGAAACAGAATTGCCCAGGAAGAAATACGCCAACTCTGGCCTGAACCCGGAGCTTGCCTTGCAGATCCACACCAAACTGGTGACGGCCATGGAGCGGGAGAAACTGTTCACGGAGCCCGAACTTTCCCTCGCCATGCTGGCGGGAAAGTTGGATGTGCATCCCAATTATCTCTCGCAGGTGATCAACGAGAAAGAAGGGAAAAGCTTTTTCGATTACATCAATACCCTGCGGGTAGAGGAATTCAAACGGCTCGCCGCCCTCCCGGAGAGCAGCCAATTTACCCTGCTGAGCCTGGCCTTTGATTGCGGGTTCAATTCCAAATCTGCTTTCAATAAGAACTTTAAGAAAGTGACAGGGCAATCGCCTTCCGCCTACTATGCCCGCCCAGAGGGCGATCACTGAGGTGCTATCTTGTAAGTTAGCACCCAATATACAGGTGCCATTGTATAAGTTAGCCCTTCCCCATGCTGCGGTTCATTGAATTTTGATGCCCTAATCAACATTCAATGAAAAAGATTTTAAGTGTCGTTTTTTTCTCCCTCGTTTTAGGAACACTGACTGCTCAGCAGGTTGACCTGCGGCTCGCTGGTGTGGATACCATGGTTAACCGGATCATGAAAGCCTGGAAGGTTCCGGGGGTGTCCATTGCCATCGTTGAGAAGAATAAAGTACTGCTTTCGAAAGGGTTTGGAGTTAAGGATGTAGCGCAACAACAACCGGTGACTGAAAATACTTTATTTGCCATCGGTAGTTGCACGAAGTCGTTCACCGCTGCACTTTTGGGAACAGAGCTGGCCTCGGGGCAGTTAGACCTTGATGCACCGGCGAGGAACTATCTACCGGACTTGCGTTTTTATTCCGATGAGCTTACCACATGTGTCAGCATTCGGGATATGCTTACACATAGGACCGGGCTGCCACGGCATGATTATGCATGGTACAGTGGTGCAGTGACCTCGAGGGACAGTTTGGTTCATATGATCCGCTACCTGGAACCCAGCGCGCCGATTCGCCGGGACTTCCAATACAACAATCTGATGTATGTAACCGTGGCCCATATGCTCGAAAAAATCAACGGCAAAAGCTGGGAGGCCCAGGTGCGGGAGCGTTTGTTCATGCCGCTGGGTATGACGAGCTCCACCACCGGTGAGATCCCTGCCTCCGGTGATTACGCCTACGGATATGCGCTTAAAAATGGATCAGCTGTAAAGCTTATTTTTTTGACGAACGACCTGGCAGGAATTGCACCGGCTGGTGGGATCGTCTCTTCTGCAAAGGACATGGCAAAGTGGTTGCTGATGTGGACTAATCAGGGTAAGCTTGATGGCAAAGAAATCATCAGTAGCGTTTTGTATAACCAGGCCATCAGTTCGCAGATGGTGGTGAATGCAAACCTGCCGACGAAGTACACGCCCGATAATTACTTTTTCAACTATGGACTGGGTTGGTATATCTCAAATTACAGGGGGCATTACGGATTGGGTCACGGTGGGAACATCAATGGCTTCAGTTCATTCATGCTCTTTCTGCCCGCGGATAGCATTGGGGTTTATGTGGCAGTGAATATGAATAACTCACAGGCGCCTAGAGCACTTGCCAGTATAATACTTGACAAGATGATCAAGGCGCCGTACAGGGATTGGAGTATGCTGCTTAAAGCTTCCGCTGCTGCAGGGGAAACAGCGGTGCAGCAATCCGACAAACAGGCGCCACCAACCCATCTGATTAATAATTATTCAGGTAAGTATACGCATCCGGGATATGGATTGATGACGATCCGCGAAGAGAAAGACACCCTAACGGCCACGTTCAACCGCTGGAAGCTGCGGGTTCTTCATTTGCATCACAACTATTTCAGGTTTGTTCCTATAACAGATGCGCTTGAAGCATCAACAGGTTTTGATGGGGAGTTTTCTGTTGATCCTGATGGCGGGATCGGATCCTTGAAAGTTGCGTTTGAAGACGAAATTGCACCCATTGCGTTTGTAAAACAGGCCAGTTCAAATGTAGACGTCAGCAGTCTGGAGAAATACTGTGGCAACTACGACTTTAATGGAATGGTTGCGAAAATTTATCTATCGGGCACGGTATTGAAAGCTGCGGTACCGGGGCAGCCGGAGTACGAACTGATAAATGCAAAAGATGATGAGTTCAGTCTTAAAGGTGTGAAGGGCGTGACCATTAGGTTTGAGCGAGATAAAGATGGAAATGTATTGGCCTGCCAGTTTATCCAGCCCAATGGAACATTCAAGTTGAAAAAGCTGAAATAAACGGGCGTATAAAATCCTGTTTTTCGGGGAGGGATTAGCACTGGAATTTTCGCAGGTTTGTTCATCCATAAAAGGTGAAAAAGATGCGGATCATGAAAAAGTCTATCCTTATCCTTTGCTGTTGCCTCCTGAGTATGATCAGTGTGGCGCAAACCAAACCCAAACCCAAAAAGCCAGCAGACGCACCTCCCACGCAGAAGGAGATGGAAGCCTTGATGAAGCAGGCCATGGATCAGCTTACGCCAGAAGATAAGCGGATGATGGACAGCATGGGGTTGAAGATTCCAAATATGGGCACGGTGCCGAAGGTAGGGGATAAGGCATTGGCAAAAGCTTATGCAGATGAAATGCGCATTGTGCCGGTACGTGACGCCGCCAGGATCTCATCGATCCCAACCACACCCAGCGCAGCAGCGATGCCTGCCTATGTGAAGAAACTGGAAACAGGGATTACATTGATGCTTGATGCGTCCACAAAGATGGAAGCAGAGAAATTTTATGCGGCTGCCGTCGCGGATCCATCCACCACGCTCGCTAATGCAGCGATCGGACTTTGGATGGGCAGGATGCCCTTGCCTGCGATCTATTTGATGAGCAAAGCTGCTGTTGTGGATCCATCGGATCCCCATACCATCAACAATTTTGCGAGTATGCTCACGATGACCGGTGCGGAGCAATGGGCCCTGCCAATGTTAATGCATTTGAATAGTCAGCATCCCCGCAACAGCACTGTGCTGAATAATATTGGTCAGGCCTGGTTTGGGTTAGGGGAGATCAGTAAGGCAGAGCAATACCTCAACAATGCTATCGCCATATACCCAAATCATTCGCAGGCTAATATGACCAAGGCGAAAATTTTGGAGAGCAAAGGCGACATGAATGGTGCCGCTGAAGCCGTGATGCGTTCCATGGATGAAGCCTACAATACCCATAAGGCTGGTCAATTGAAGAAGTATGGCGAGAAAAAGAACTATGATCCGAAGCGTATGAAATTACCAGACAGGATGCCTGCAGATCCGCTTGGACTGGAAAAATTTAGTTGGCCTGCCTTTCCATTTACGGTGAAGTCGTCCATCCTTTTGGAGCGGGAGTGGCAGGAGTTTAAACAATTATGTAGCGAGGAAAGTGAAAGACTAAAGGCAGTATATGAAAAACATGTACGAGAAGAAAGCAAAGCGATGCAAGCCAGTATAAAGAGTGATATCCAGGCCATTAACAGTGGGAATGCGCCTTCGCTCCTGATGGTGCCGCCATATGCGGATGCGGCAACAAAAAAACTCAAAAACTATTTGGAAAATGATCAGGATGGGTTAGCGTTTCGGATCAAACGGGCAGAAATTCGGCTAGGGGAGGTGATCAGGGAAGTGGGCAAATTGTCTGCGAAGCGCGACTCTTTACATAATGTGGTGCGGGAGAAATTTGATCCCCTAATTGGTGAGGGAAAGAGTAATCCATTGGAAAAGTATTGTGCGGAGTTCAATCAGGTGACCAATGATTACCTCAAGGAAGCCAATGAAGTGCTCATGAAAGCCCAAGCGGAATATCTTGAACTTCTGCGTAAACGTACAAACGCTTTTGCTTACTATGCGCAGTATACCAATACGGCAGGTATGTTTGAAGCCATCAAAGCCAATTTGAAAGCATCCTGGTTAGGCAGTATCTCAGACCAGATGGTAGAGTTTGGATTCTTAGGTCCGTTCTGTGATTCACTGGAGGCAGAGAAAGAAAAACAGAAAGTGAAACCCCTTGCAGAGTTTGATGATATCGCCTGCCCGTACAATGATACGATGAAGCTGGGTGTGTACTATCTCGCGACCAATTGCAGCAGGTTGACGGGCCATATCAAACTTGGAAATGTAGAGTATCATCGAAAGATCGATATGGATAAAGACATTCTGCTGGGGGCCTCACTGGAAGTATCTGCAGGGATCAGTAAAGGAGTTGAAAAAGGACCTGTTTCTGCCGAGATGAAACTGGAAGTAAAAGGCAAAGTGGAATGGGATGAAAACAAAGTGACCAACTGGGAGATAGAGGCAGAGGCTGGCGTGAGTGCGGGTACCAATGTTGCGCATGCGGATGAAGTGTTGGGCGGACCCATTTATCCTAATAAGACCAACGAGATCGGAAAGCTCGTGGGTAAGGGCGATAAAAGTGTAACCATTGTGGGAGCCACTGCCAAGATTGGAATGAACAGCGGTCCGAGCCTGGAAGGAAAGGGCCTGCTGAGGAACATGTCAATCAAATAGTATGTAGCAGACATTGTAATAATTTATATATGTTCATCCGTCTTGAACAAAAATGTTTCAAATTATATTTTTTTCTGGGTTCTGAAGGCTGGGATCAATACTTGCGAGAGTCTTCTAAAATGGTGACTCTGTGAGGGGAATTATTTTTTGTAAACATCAGTATGGAAAGGCCGTCAGGATCTGACTGCGTGAAATCAGCCACAGATGCTTGATTGGTGGCATCTACCTCTGGCGTTATTACAGAGCGGTATACAAATTAACAGGGCGGAATGAAAAATTCAAATAATGGTGTTCAGGAAATGCAAGCATCTTATGACCGACAGACTCGGCAGGGCTCGTTAAAAATTCTTTGAAATAGTCTTACATTGATCAAAATCAACCGATATGAATAAGATCAAGGCGATGGCATTCATTTGTTGGATTGCTGTTGTAGCAGCTTGTAACAACAAGACGGAGACCGCCTCAAATCCTGAAGCATCTGCGTCCTCTTCTTCATTTAAAGGAGAGATCAAGGAAGACGTGCGAGACTCAAAAGCGGATTGGGAGCCCTATGTCCGTAAAAAAGCACCGGAAGGAGCACCCAACATTCTATTTATTCTCTATGATGATACGGGCCTGGCGGCCTGGTCTCCATATGGCGGCAGAATTAATATGCCAACGATGGACAAACTTGCTGCAGACGGACTCACTTATACACAGTGGCATACGGTGGCACTTTGTTCACCCACCCGTTCCTGTATCAATACCGGCCGTAACCATAACCTCAATGGTATGGGTTCTATTACAGAAGGGGCCAATGGTTTCCCTGGCTACAGCTGCCAACTGCCACCTCAGGCCGCAACGATGGCGCAGATTCTTAACGACAATGGCTGGAGCACATTCTGGATCGGTAAAGACCATAACGTGCCGGAAACAGATCTTTCTGCGGGTGCCAACAAGAGCCAGTGGCCCTTGCAACAGGGATATGATCGTTTCTACGGGTTCATCGGCGGTGAAACCAATCAGTTCTATCCTGATTTGACAGAAGATAACCACGCCATTGAACAACCTTATGGACCAGAGAAAGGGTATCACCTGTCTAAGGATCTTGCGGACCAGGCCATCAAGATGATCAGCGATCAGAAATCAGCCAATCCCAGCAAGCCCTGGTACATGTGGTTCTGCCCCGGTGCCAACCATGCACCACACCAGGCTCCTAAGGATTATATCGCTAAATACAAAGGAAAGTTTGACGATGGATATGATGCCTATCGCAAGTGGGTGTTGCCTAGAATGATCGAAAAAGGAATTCTTCCCAAAGGAACAACCCTGACGGAGTTCAACCCTATGCCAACGGACCAGGCTGCTGCAGGTGATTTCGTAAAACCATGGGATCAACTGTCTGCCGATGAAAAGAAATTATTCTCCCGCCTCTGCGAAGTGTATGCTGCATTTTCTGAGTACACCGATGCACAGATCGGCAGGATCATTGATCACCTGAAAGCAACGGGTCAGTATGAGAATACCATTATCATGTATGCATCAGACAATGGTGCATCCGGTGAAGGTAGCCCCAATGGCTCCGTTAACGAGAACAAGTTTTTCAACGGTTATCCCGATGACCTGGTGGAGAATATGAAGTTGATCGACGAACTGGGAGGCCCAAATACATATGAGCACTATCCCACCGGTTGGGCTGCAGCTTTATCGACTCCTTTTAAAATGTTCAAGCGCTATTCCAACTATGCTGGTGGTACAGAATGTCCACTGGTGATTTCCTGGCCTAAAGGCATCAAGGCCCGTGGAGAAGTGCGCAACCAGTATCACCATGCGGTTGACATCGTTCCCACTATCCTGGAAATTGTGGGTGTTGAAATGCCGAAAGTGTACAGAGGCGTAGAACAATATCCACTCTCCGGTGTGTCTATGAAATATTCATTTGATGCCAAGCCGGATGATCCTACACAGAAACATGTACAGTATTACACGATGCTCGGTACAAGGGCGATCTGGCAAGATGGATGGAAGGCCGTAGCGGTGCATGCACCATTGACAGACAAAGGTAAGTTTGACCAGGATAAATGGGAGCTCTATCACGTTGAAGTGGACAGATCTGAATCAAAAGATTTGGCGAAGGAGAATCCAGAGAAGTTGGCCGCGTTGAAGAAATTGTATGAAGAAGAGGCGAAGAAAAACTTTGCTTATCCTTTGGACGACAGAACGGCAACACAGATCCTTACGTTGGAAAGACCAGAGGAAGAAGCCAAGAAAGATGCTTATACCTACTATCCGCATACCAGTTCAGTACCTGAGGCCGTTGCTGTTAACATAAGAGGCAAATCCTACAAGATCGTTTCCAATGTTGATATCACAGCCAATGCATCCGGTGTGATCTTTGCGCATGGATCAAGGTTTGGCGGTCACAGTTTATTCATAAAGGATCATAAACTGTACTACGTGTACAATTTCCTCGGCATTACACAACAGCAGTTGGTATCCGGAGTGCTCAAGCCTGGCAAGTATACTTTCGGAATGGAGTTCATCAAAGAGAAAGCAGGTGAACACGGCGAATCTGTAGGTATGGCGAAGTTGTATATCAATGATAAAGAAGTGGCTAAGACGCCGATGGTATCGCAGGTGGGTAAGTTCACGCTGGTAGGGGATGGCCTGTGTGTAGGGTATGATAGTGGTGACCCTGTGAGTAAACTTTATGCTTCACCGGGTGAATTCAAGGGCGGTACAATTCATTTTGTAAAAGTAAGTACCGGTAAAGAGACCTATATGGACCTGGAAAAGGAGGCGCAACGGGCTCTTGCCAAAGAGTAACTGACTATTTTATTGTTGATGTACCTATCCTGCCGGGCCAAGTGTCCGGCAGGTTTTTTTTGTTATGGTGGTTGTTCCAGGAATCAGGGGCGGTAAAACAGAAATGAGCTATTTTAGTATGATGAATATCCTCGAACTCAATCCTCGATCTGATTTACAGAATGATCCGAAAACCGCGGCAGCCTTTTCCCAGTTTAGTGACATGCTGAAAGCCGTAAAAGAGAAGGAACTCAATACTACCGTGGTTGCGTCATTGAACGAAGGGATAGAATCGATCAATAACAGTTTACTTACAGGGAAAGACCTAACGAAACATATCAAGTCAAAACAACAGGGTATCTTGAAACTGTTGGAGAAAGAACAGAAAATTGTTCCTAAAAACTATTACCGCACCCTGTGGATGTTGCTGGGGATGACCTCTTTCGGGCTTCCTCTGGGTGTTGCGTTTGGCATGGCGATGGGGAATATCGGACTTCTTGGACTGGGCCTACCTAACGGGATGGCCATTGGCCTTGCAGTGGGTACCAGTATGGATAAAAAAGCGGCTGCAGAAGGTAGGCAGTTGGCTTTTGAAGTGAAGATGTAATCCATTCAATTATCGTTGATGAAATTCGAACAGCTCGTTCCGAATATATTCTATGCAAGATTGCCGATGGCATTCGTTTTTTTGTGGACTGTATTGGGTTTGCGATTTTGCATGATGAGATTGCTTCGGCACAACCCGGAGTTCAGGCTGGTAACGGAAAACATTGAGGAGGTTTATGCAAAAGTATGGGCTTCACATCCTGAATTCTTACACCCCAATCTTTCCAAAATCACGCGTAGCCCCTGGGGTGCTAAAGAGTTTGCGCTGACGGATGGGCAATTTGGGGGTAGTGATACAGCAGTGGTGAATAAATAATGGCTTTCGACAAGGAATGACTTTTACTGCAAATACAATCAAGTCTAACGCGTCTTCAGGTTACATTGTAGGACTAGTCGGCGTTTTAGTTTTTCAGTTGGCGATCATCTGTTTTATTGTTCCTGCACTCAAACATATTGGGATCTTTGTTGCAGTTGGTGGAATCATACTGGTTGTTGTGGGTGCGGTCTCTGGAAGAGGTAAAGGTTTGAAAGAGGTGGGCGAGGAGATGCTGCATTGTCATGAAACAGGACTATCGATAGCCGGTAAGGAATACCCTTACGATTCTATTAAAGCTTTACATTTCTACTTTCATTCATTTTACAGTCAATCTTCGTTCGGTTACTTTTATGAAAATGCCGGGATGATCCAATACGGTATGGCTAACCGTGTGAGCTTTGTAGCTGATGGCGAGAAAATAGAGGTTTTGTTTTTTCTGGGCAATATTCTGCAGTCCGATATGTTTTTCGCTTATCTGCAGGAACTTAAGGCAAGGGGTATTAGGTATACGTTTAGTCAACGTGACTATCGACGCTAAAGTCAGTGATGCCAGGAACTTGCCGCATGGATGAATACTATGAACTGCGTACAATGTTTTCACGAAATGCCCGAGGGGTCAGTTTCTTTTTCTTTAGAAAGATCCTGTTGAAATAGGTAAGGCTCTGGAAGCCCACCTGGTATGCAATCTCTTTGATCTGTAAATCTGTTTCTATCAGTAGTTCACAAGCATTGCCAATGCGGATGTCGTTTACATAATCCGTTACGGTTAAACCAGTGGCCCTTTTGAAGAATTTGCAAAATGCAGTGACGGAAAGATTCACTAGCCCGGCTACTTCCTGAATAGTTAGGTTCTCCGCAGCATTTTTCTGCAAGTACCTACACACGGTATTGACTCTTTTTTCGTTTGAGGTACTTCGTGCAGCTTTGTAGTAGTCGGACGCAAGTACTGTTGCTTTTTGTTTCGTGAGTTGATGAAGAATATTCAAAAGCCCAGTGATCTTTTCCGGACCTGTTTTATGCGGCAAGGCACGGATGTCTTCGGTTAATTGATGCGTATGGAAGAAAAGTCCATGTAAGGAGGCCGATAGGAGGCTTGCAATTTTCTTGCATTCATCCAGTTGAATAAACCCGTTGATTATTTTTTCAGGAAATTGGATAACGATGGCGGACACTTTTTTTCTTTTACCCACCGTATTGCTGACCCAGGTATGCGGCAAATTGGGCCCGAGCAAAACAAGATCACCTTCCTCATAGTCATCGTAATGATCGCCCACGAGTCGCTTCCCTTTTCCTTTGGTGATCAGCGTCAGTTCATATTCCGGATGGTAGTGCCATTTGAATGGGAAGGCAGGCACCACCAATTCATAGGCCAGGTATGCCTGCGAGCCCTGCTTGGTGCCGATGTCTTCAAATGCTGCCTTCATAGTACAATATGGTTGTCAAAAATAGCTATATGTGCTTGTAATGTCAATATAGTGCTATTATTTTCAAATGCAGTGCCTGCCGTCCTGCGCGAGGGAGATTAGTTTTGAAAAAAAACCAATGATGCATTTCCCTGGATCCATCGCAAAGAAGCTCGACGAGCCCTATCCCCTTACTACCGCACAGGTAGAATTCTACCAGCAGAACCGGTTTATAAAGTTGAAGCAGGTGTTTGACGAAGAAACGATTCGCTTTTTTAACCATCAGATCTCTGCTAAAGTTGACGAGATGCGGGGAGAGGTAACGGCGATGGATAGCAGGGACACCTATGGAAAGGCTTTCGTGCAACTGTTCAATCTCTGGCTGGAGGATAATCTGATCAAGGCCTTTGTGTTCGCCAAACGAATGGCAAAGATTGCAGCAGATCTAATGCAAACGGAAGGCGTTCGTATGTACCATGATCAGGCTTTGTTCAAAGAAGCCGGGGGTGGAATAACGCCCTGGCATGCAGATCAATATTACTGGCCACTGGAGACAGATAAGACGGTGACAGCATGGATACCTCTTCAGGAAACCCCATTGGAAATGGGTCCGCTGGAATTCAGCGCGGGAAGTCATCGTATCATTGAAGGCAGAGAATTGGCTATTAGTGATGAGAGCGAATGGGTGATCCAGCAGCGGCTACGGGTAACCGATTTCAAACATGTGATCGAACCCTTTGATGTGGGCGAAGTCAGTTTTCACTCTGGATGGGTGTTTCATCGTGCCGGCGCGAACAGCACGGATCAGATGAGAAAGGTGATGACCGTTATTTATATGGATCGGGATATGAAGTTGAAGCAGCCGGAAAATGAAAACCAGCTCAGGGATTGGAACACCTGGTGCCCGGGAGCTGTTGTGGGTGAAGTGATCAATAGCCCGATCAACCCCGTATTGTATGGTGAAAATACCGACCAATGAGATCCTCTCCACTGCATATGCGAAAGGTCTTTTTATTGGGAACGTTTTTTCTGATGATGCATATGAACCAGAAAAGCTATGCTCAAACACCTTCATCCTTCCAGAAGAAGAAAGGCTTAAAGGAGCAATACCAGATCTTGCCGTTTGGTGAGGTAAAACCCAGCGGTTGGATCAAAGCGCAGATACAGGAGAACCTGAATGGATTTACCGGTCATCTGGATCTGCTTGTTCCAGATCTCATTGTACAGGATGATATATACGGCGTCAACCGGCTATCCAAAAAGGTTAAGAACAAGGACGTTGGTGCACTGGGTGCTCCGGGCGATTGGCAGGTGCAGTTTTTGTGGTGGAACAGTGAGACGCAGAGCAATTGGTGGGATGGGTATATCCGGAGTTCCATACTCGTGAATAGTTCTGCTGATTTAAATAAATGCGCGAAGTATGTAGACAGGATCCTTTCTACCCAGGACAAAGATGGATACATCGGGATTTATGATCCGGAACTTCGATACAAGTTCAACGGCGAGAACGGAGAGCTATGGTCTAAGGCCACCCTTCTCCGGGGGCTACTGGCCTGGTATGACTATAAGAAGGATCCTACACTAAAAAAAGCAATTGAACGCGCGGTGAAGAATATCATGGACAATTACCCCGCGTATGCGTCGCATCCTTTTAAATCAGATAAGCCAGATGTTGGCGGTGTTACCCACGGGTTGATGATCACCGATGTTTTTGAAAGCATGTACCGGATAACTGGAAAGGATGTTTATCGCGACTATTGTCTTTTTTTATACAAGGATTTTTCTGAACAGGTTCTTAATGAGGACGCGCAGTATGCTAAACTGATCAATGAGAACATTGCGCTGAAGGGACATAGCGCGCATACCTATGAACATCTCAGGACTGTGGCCGCAGCTTACTATGCTTCGGGTAACGAAACCCTTCAAGCAGCGTTAGAAAAGTTCCTGATAAAGATCAATCCTGCAACAACGGCTTCAGGCGCTGCGGTTGGCGACGAATGGATCGGCGGAAAAAAAGCTGATGCTACTCACCGTGGATATGAATATTGCTCCCTTCATGAACTGATGCACAGTTATCTGGAATTGTATGTGAAGACTGGTCAGCTGCGGTTTGCTAACTATGCTGAAAAAATCTTCCTGAATCCGGCACAAGGTGCCCGACATCAGGACGGCAAAAGCATTACCTACCTGAATTCGGATAATGCATATTACCTCAACGGAGGGCTGAATGGTGATACCTCAGATAAGCAACAGACGCGGTTTCGATACTCTCCTGTACATAAGGAAGCTGCTGTATGTTGTGTACCCAATGCCGGGAGGATTGCGCCCTATTTTGTACAGCATATGTGGTTGAAAGACGAAACGGGATTTGTAAACGCACTACCCGGTCCGAGCGAACTGAACACAACATTACAAGGGAAACCTGTTCAAATTGTTGCGAACACTTCATATCCACAAGACTTTACGATTCAATACCAGGTCACCGCTCGGCAACAGTTTTTTACTGTAAAGATCAGGGTGCCGGATGGGATTGGATCTGTGAAAGTGAGTGAGGCATATACACTGGAAAACGGATTCATTGTGATCCGGAAGCAATGGAATGGTACTGAAAACGTCCAGGTTGATTTTTCGCCTTTGCTGGAGAAGCATCAGGATGTAAACGGAGAAACCTTTTTCACTTATGGGTTGCTGGTACTGGCGGCGAAAATTGAATCGATAGAAACCAGAACAAAGGCCTATGCTATTGATGGATTCTATGACTTAAGCCATGCACCTAAAACTCTGGTCATCTATCAGTACGCCGGCGAGCCTGTTCAACAGATGGGGGATGAGCTTAGGTTCAAGACCCAACTGTGGAATCCATCAACATCTAAACTGGAGTCCGTAGAGTTGGTACCGATGGGGCAAACCATCCTTCGTCAGGTAACCTTTAAGACCGCTACGGTATCAAAATAACTGTTGTTACCTCCTATTTAATTTTTATTCTCAACACATGAAATTCATATCAGCATTTTTCTGTTTGATTGCTTTGATCAACCTTCCACAAGCAGGCATTGCACAGCCCAAAGATGTTTCGAAAACTTCCAATGAAGTGATCTACCATGTTTTACTGCGAAGTTTTTACGACAGTGATGGTGATCAAATGGGTGATTTCAATGGTCTTCGGCAGAAGCTTGATTATATCCAGGATCTGGGTGCAACATCAATCATGTTGCTGCCATTGTATGACGCGGAATGCTATCATAATTATTTTGCAGATGATTTTGAGAAGATGGATGCCGAGTTCGGATCATTTGAAGACTATGTTTCGCTGGTTAGGGAGATCCATCGCCGGAGAATGAAGATCTATATGGATATGGAAACGCAGTATGTTTCCTATAAACACAAATGGTTCAAGTCTGCCATTGGAAATGTATCGTCTCCATATAGCGACTATATCCTTTTTGACGATTCAGCGCATACGATTCCTTCCACAATGGTGTTTGGGCTGAAGTCGCTAACCTCCTTTGACGGTAAAGTAATAGATGTCACTACGGTGAATTTGAAAAGCAAGGCGGTATTGAATTACAACATTGATCTGTTCAAGTTTTTTATGGATCCCAATAAAGATGGCAAGTTTGATGATGGCGTAGATGGTTTCCGGTTAGATCATGCCATGGATAACCTCGATGACAAGTCCACGTTAACCAATCTCTTTGTGGAGTTTTGGAATCCACTGATCAAAGCCACCCAGCAACTCAATCCTAACATCAGTTATGTTGCGGAGCAGGCGGATTGGAACGACTATGGGTATGCATATTTTGAAAAGGCAGGGGTGGACAGGATGTTTGGTTTCGGACTACAAAGAGCGATTCTGGCCATGGACAAACAGCGTCTTATGAAAGCTGCCGACTCTGTTTTGGTGTTAAATCCTGTGGGGAAAACCCAACTGATATTTTTGGAGAATCATGATCTGGATCGATTTGCCTCGCTGGAGCAGAATTTTGCTAAACAGAAGCTGGCAGCTGCTTTACAGTTGCTCATGGGCGGGATCCCATCGATCTACTATGGCCAGGAAATTGGCATGAAAGGCGTGGGTGCAAATGGTGCGTATGGTAATGGAGACGGAAACGATATCCCCCGCAGGGAAGCCTTTGAATGGTATAAAACGGTGGAAGGGAAGGGTATGGCCTTATGGTATAAGGGTTCTGGTCCTTGGTGGACAAAGACCAACTTGAAATCAGGCGACGGGATATCCGTGGAAGAGCAAAGCAAAGATCCACAGTCGTTATACAATCTTTACAAGAGACTATTGCGCCTTCGTGCTAAACATGAGGCGCTATCAGCAGGAACCTTTGGTCATTTATCAAATGGCAATGATCAGGTCTTCAGCTTTGTGAGAAAGAGCGGAAATGCGGTGATGGTTGTAGCAGCTAATTTGTCGGCTTCTCCCCAGCATGTAGTGCTTAAGGAGAATCCTGGCACGGTTAGGGCGATGGAGGGTAACGTGAAACTGGTGAACAATAGTTTCGATCTTGCTCCCTATCAGTTTGCCGTTTGGGAAGTGACCAGTAAAAACTAAATATCTTACCTTGGGGCATAATTGAATATTATGCCCACCCGCAATTCAGACTTTGAAATGACCGCCTCTGACGCAGGGGTTATATCCTTTACGGACAATGTTTCTCTGCCAATTGGCGTGAAGATCACTGAAGTTTTTTTTGAAACAACTGGAAATTGTATGTTGAGGAGCCACCAGTCCTCTATTCATGTGGATGGAAATGAATTGCTGGCCTTCACGGCTGTGGATTGTCAACTGTTTTCGCAAGCCGTTTCCATCAAGCTGTCCCGCGGTGCGCACACCGTGCAGGTAATGCAGGATGGCTATGATCCCAATGAAGTGGTGAAAGGAAAGGTGGGTATTGAGTATCAGATTTCTTTGTTCTAGACAACATAAGATTATATTATAAAAATTAGTAATCACGAAACTGTTTTGTATTTCGGCTAACGCTATATGTTAGTTGCTCTTTCTATGACTTCAGTCATTTATTTTCTTTCTGCCTAGTTCTAACTTGCTTGTTGAAGATATGTGTGATATTGGCCTGATTTAAAGGCTGTCACCTGACACCAGTTGCAACTCCTCCAGCCTTTTCGTTTGGCATTTTACTGCACATGGATACCTACTCATCATGACAAATACTTTTTATGAAAAAAGTTACAGGACTGATGCTGATTCTCCTTCTGTTTTCTCAAATATCCAAAGGTCAGGACACCACCAACACCAGCCGTACAAACAGTCTGGAGATTTATGGTTTTGTCATGACGGACTTGGGATACAATTTCAAGCAGATAGACCCTAATTGGTTTGATGTAATCAGAACCACTAAGCTGCCGTCTTACCCCGATGCATATGGCACCAATGGCAATGTATATTTCAGTGTTCGCCAGACCCGCATGGGTATCAAAGGGAAACAGCATACTTCAATGGGTGAGCTGTTCACACAGTTTGAATTTGAATTGTATGGTACTGGTGTGGACGCTGGACAAACTACGTTTCGACTTCGCCATGCCTATGCGCAGTTGGGAAAATTTGGGGTGGGCCAATATTGGAGTCCCTTTATGGACATCGATGTATTTCCCAATACCCTGGAATACTGGGGGCCAGCCGGGATGGTGCTATTCCGTAATATCCAGGTAAGGTATATGCCCATTCAGGGCGATACCAAGCTCACCATTGCATTGGAAAGGCCCGGTGCCGCTGCGGACCAGGGCGTGTATGAAGACAGGATAGAATTGCAAAATGTGAAAGGTCGTTTCAAACTACCTGATCTGTCGGCAGAGTTTAGGGTGGGAAAGAAATGGGGTTATGTGGAACTCGCGGGTATACTAAGAAAGATTGAATGGGTTGACCAGAACAATAATCCAAATTATAACCTCAGTGGTGATGCTTTAGGCTGGGGCCTTAACCTGAGTACCAATCTCAACCTGGGAAAGAAGTCTGTACTGCGTGGACAATTGGTTTATGGCGAAGGGATCCAGAACTATATGAATGACGCACCAGCAGATATAGGCATCAAACCCAATCCGGGTGTGCCTTCCAAACCAATTGTGGGAGTGGCTCTTCCCGTGACCGGGATCGTGACCTTCCTGGATCATCAATGGAGTGATCAATGGAGTTCATCTGTTGGCTACTCTTCCGTGAATATCCAAAATACCACTTCCGCCGTGCCCACATCATTTAAGCAAGGGCAGTATGCCATCGCAAACATATTGTATACACCTGTTCCCCGCGCGATGATGGGTATTGAACTACAGTATGGCAAGCGAACCAATTTTACGGATGGATTCAGTGCAGACATTGTTAAACTTCAGTGTTCCTTTAAATACAATTTTTCAGGCACCATTCACTATAAATAATCGTTTATGAAAACCAGGATATATCTGATCTTTCTAATGATCATGACGCTATGCATGCCAAATGTGTTTTCGCAGAAAACTAAGCCGGCGCCGCAAACTCCCGTTGGGCTGGATTCTGCAAAAATTCAGAAGGCGATGGATGAGGCTTATGCCAAATTCAAGGACCTTAAAGAAGGCAAGAATGCTGACTATATCAAAGAGCTGGCAAAGGTTGATCCCAATATTTACAGTATTGCGATTGTGACTCCCGATGGGAAAGTATTTGTGAAAGGCGATATGGGTGCAGCTGTTTCCATTCAATCCATTTCCAAAGTCTTCACCATGGCGCGCGTGCTTGAGGAACAAGGACCGGTTGCATTGATGGAGAAAATTGGCGTGGATGCCACGGGTATGCGCTTTAATTCCATCGTTGCTGTGGAACTGCAACGCGGCAAAGAAATCAATCCCCTCGTGAATCCAGGTGCCATTGCAGCTACCAGCCTTGTGAAAGGTGCGGATTCTGCTGCCAAGTGGAAATCCATATTGGAAACACATAGTCTGTTTGCTGGAAGGGAACTCTATCTGGATATGCCGGTGTATATCAGTGAGGCCGGCGATAACTTAAGAAATCAAGCTATTGCGCACCTGCTTAAAGCCTATGGCAGGATGTATTTTGATCCCGTGGAAGCTACAGACATTTATACCAAACAGTGTGCAATCAGTGTGAACGCAAAGGACCTCGCTATCATGGCCGGTACCCTTGCCAATGGCGGAGTGAATCCAGTCACTAAAAAGCTGGTGGTTTCTTCCGAGACGGTGAAGTACACACTGCCTGTGATGTCAACGGCTGGATTGTATGATGATGCGGGTCAGTGGTTGTATGCAACTGGTGTGCCCGCAAAATCTGGCGTGGGCGGTGGCATCATTGCTGTGGTACCCGGAAAGTTTGGTATCGCGGTTATATCGCCGCCATTGTCGCCCGCGGGCAATAGCATTAAAGCCATCAAGACCATCCGATATATCATTGAAGCCCTGGAAGTAAACCCTTACCAGATCAGGCCGAAGTATTAAAATCTTAGTTTATGAAACCTTGGTGGATCGTTCTTGTAGCGATGCTCATATGGGGAAGGTTGGATGCACAACTCACAACGGATCCGGCAGCTGATACCATGGCGGTTGCAAAGAAATCAGAGAAACTGATCCTGCGGGGCAGTATCATGGATACCACCTATAAAAATGTGGCATCGGGCGAGTTTACACCTGGCCGGGGATTTGACCTCGTGCGCACCAAATACGGAAGCCTGAATATCAGTATGTATGCAATGGCGCGGTATCTTAACCAGATGCCGGGAAACCAGGAATGGTATGATCACCTGGGCAGGAAAAGAGAGATGAATGGCCGGAATGATTTTTATTTCCACCGTGCCATGATCTGGTTCACCGGATTCGTTGGCACGCCAAAGTTGAATTATAATGTTACAGTATGGACCATCATGCCAACCCAGCAGACCCTGGTGTATGGAAATCTCCAGTATCGATTTAACAAGCATTTTAAGCTAGGCATCGGCGTGGCGCCGAACCTGTCTATCCGGTCTATGCAAGGACCGTTCCCATTCTTTTCGTCAACAGACAGAACCATGGGTGAAGAAAGTTTACGTGGTGGCTTCACGCAGGGTGTTTTCCTGCTGGGGCAGATCACGGATAAACTTTATTACACCGTGATGGTGGGTAACAATCTAAGTACACTGGGCATCAGTGCGTCAAAAGAAACCCGTGATTTATCAAAGAGTGCTTCTATATGGTGGATGCCCACTACAGGTGAATTTGGACCGAGGGGCGGTATCGGTGATTTGGAGTATCATAAAAAAGCAGCAACGCGTTTCGGCTTCTCTTATGTGAATAGCAGGGAAGATAGGTTCAATAATACGGGCACACCATCACCAGACAACACACAAGTTAGAATGACCGATGGCGTGCTTTTTTTTGAAACCGGCGCATTGGCTGATGGCGTGACGGTTGATCAGGCCGACTACAATATGTTTGATGTGGATCTGGGTGTTAAGTACAAAGGTTTTCATGCACAGGCAGATATCGTATGGCGCAATCTCTCCAACTTCAAAGCAGATGGCAAAGTGCCTGAAACGCAACTCACCGATATGGGTTATTCACTGCAGCTTTCACAGGTGATTGTTCGCAATAAGCTGGTGGGGTATTTCAACCACTCTTATTTCTGGGATGCTTTCAATCGACATCCCTATGAATTTGGCGGTGGAGTTAATTTCTATCCTGTCAAGAGCAGAAACTGGCGATTGAATGTTCAGATGATGCGGGTGTATAAGACTTCTGCGGGAGGGACATTTGGATTATATAATGCCGGCCAAACCGGAACCACAGTTACTATGGGTACCGATATCCTCCTGTAAGGATAGACCGGATCAATCAAATGACATGAAAAAGTTAATGATGGTTTTTGCTATACTGTTGACCGCCCCCATATTTGCGCAGGTGAATCCTGTGAAATATGAGGTTCATGATGCCCATTTTCATCTCACCAATTATGTGCAGAATGGCATCAGCATTGAACAGCACTTGAAAAATATGGGCGATAAAGTAGGCCGTTCAACGCTGTTCGGCATTCCGTTGCAGCAGTTGTGGAGTGCTGCTAACACAGGCTCATACGCGCCAACGTATTACCTCGCCACCGATGATCCCCTGTACTATTATTCCTTCACCGATGCCGTTATTGCCACTACTTATTTATCACTTCCCGCGGAAACAAAATCAAGATTTGATCCGATGATTACGGGATTTAATCCGGCTGACATGTATGCAGCCGATCATATCCGAAGGGTGCTGAAAACATTTCCCGGTGTATTTTCCGGCATTGGGGAATTTACACTACACAAGGAATTTGTTTCTGCAAAAGTAGCCGGCCCTGTGGCCACCACCAATAATCCCGCGGTCGATAAGATCCTTGATCTCTGTGCCGAGACAGGTCTGGTAGCGATCATTCATAATGATATTGAAATGCCTTTTCCTAAAGACGGGCAAGACAACTGGGACCTTGCCCAATTTGGTGCGCTGCTCAAGCGCCATCCGAATGCTACCATCATCTGGGCGCACTGCGGAGTGGGAAGAATCGTAAGGCCGGTGCTGGATCAGGTAGGCATGCTTGAAAAAGCATTTGGTAATCCGGAACTGACTCATGTGTTGATTGATCTTTCCTGGACCGAGACGGCAAAATATATTGTAAGCACACCAGAGGCAACAGCGCGGATGGCTGCATTAATGAACAAATACCCGGATCGTTTTCTGTTTGGTACCGACGAAGTAGCACCGCCTGACCAGCAGTCCTATTTGAAAACCTTGGATCTTTACCAGCCTTTGATCAGCAAGCTCACACCTGTAGCAAGAGATAAGTTTCTCAGGGGCAATTACGAACGCGTTTTTGACGGGGCACGGCAAAGGGTTCGGGCTTGGGAAAAGGCTAATGTGAAAGTCAAAACCAATTGATGTTAGCGCAACTTTATAACGGTCTTGACCGATTGTTCTGAAAAGGTGAAACTGCAATTCCTGAATTTGGGCTTACTGAGTTTTGGACGGAAATTATTTGAGAAGCCAAAGGGCTCTTTAGGAAATCCGATAGCGGTTTTATCCAGTTTACCGTTTGCGTTTTCGTCCTGAAAAACAGCAAGTGCATAATCACCATAAGGCACTTCAAACTTCACATTGGTTATATTACCCTCAGCTTTAATGGTGGCTGTACGAAAGGCTGTCTGTTCTGAAGGGAATTTATCCTCGGGCCTGTACAAGGCGATGTGAATGGTACTGCCCGAAATAGCTTCACCCGATATGTCTACTTCCATAATGGGCGGCTCGCTGGAGCCGAAGGGAAAGTTTTGCATGAAGACCAGTATCACCAACAAGAAGTTCATATCAATGAACATACAAAATTCATTCCACCAACGCAGGATTTGTAACGATATTCTCCGAAAATGACACAGAATTGTGTTGTTGAAATCATGGAAAAAGGGGAGAACTGATAAGCTGTAAACAATACATTTGATACATGAAGTCTTTTCTGCTCCTATTCAGTCTATCTATGCCCTGTTGGGCCTGGTCTCAGTCTTACAATAAAGACAGCGTGCTTGAGGTGGTCAAGCGTATCCGGACAAGGCCGGTTGACACCGTTCAGGTGAGGCTGCTGCGTGAGCTTGGGTACGACATTGGTAGTATGGACAGTGCACTTGCAAAAGAAGTGATCACAGAATCCCTTGAGAAAAGCATCAGGCTAAATGATCCACGCGCCATCACCAGCGCTTACCGGATGCTTGGACTCTGGTATAGCGGGGTTGGAGAAAGGGAAATGGCAATGGCTTGTTATCGCAGTTCGCAGGCTGTTGCACAGCAGGGGGATCTTCCTTATCTCGAGGCAGGCGCGTATTTCAATATGGGTAATACGAAATACTACCAGGGTGAATACGATAGCAGCATACATTATTTTCTGAAAACGGCTGCGCTGTTTGAGCGGCCCGATTTGATCGAAAAAGACGGACAGATGACCAAGCGAGTGCTGGACAAACGAAAATCTGATCTCTATTCCAACATCAGCAGCATCTTCAACACATTGGGCAATTATGACAAGTCCGATGAGTATATTAATAAATCACTTGCCATTGCGGAAAGTTATCAGTCGAAACCCGCCATCGCACAATACACCCAACAGAAAGCCGATAACCTATCTCAAAGCGGAAAAGTGGAAGATGCATTGCGGATGAGGCTTGCACACCTGAAGGATATGGAAGAGAGTAAAATCGAGAAGCCATTTATCCAGACCTATTACCAAAGCATTGCGCGGGATTATGAAGCACTGGACAAATTGGATTCTGCGAAGTACTACGGGGAGAAGGCGGTGAACCTTGCCACCATCCTTGAAGTGCCGGATGCTTTGGCCAGCGCGAGTTTGCTAATGGCGAGGCTTTCCACGAAAGAGAAGAATTTTGTGATGGCTTCAGATTATATAAAGAAAAGTAGCGCATACTACGAGGCCTCGGAACAGCCGGAGGAGCAGCGGGAATATTTTGATGTGATGCAACAACTTAGCGTTGGAAGGGGAGATTTTAAAGCGGCCTATGCGTACCTGCAAAAATACCAGGCCGTGAATGATACGATATTGAACGGTGAGCGCACACGCCAGTTCTCTGAACGTGAGGCGAGGTATCAATCGGAAGTGAAAGATGCGCAGATTGCCGCCAAGAATGCAGCGATCAAGCAGAAGAATACATTGAATCTTCTGTTGGGTGGAAGTCTGGTAGCGTTATTGGTTATTGGGTTATTGAGTTATCGAAACTACATGCATAAGCAATCCATCCAACGGCAACGTATCGTGGAACTGGAGACCGAGAAGCAGCTTGCGGCAACGGAGTCTGTGTTAAAAGGGGAGGAGCAGGAGCGGACGCGGTTGGCCAAAGATCTCCACGATGGACTGGGTGGAATGCTGAGTGGGATTAAGTATTCTATGAAGGCCATGAAAGGGAACATGATCATGACGCCGGAGAATGCAAGTGCATTTGAACGGAGCATGGAAATGCTGGACAGTTCTATCCACGAGATGCGTAGAGTGGCGCATAACCTGATGCCTGAAGCTTTGGTGAAGTTTGGTCTTGATGCGGCGTTGAAAGATTTTTGTAACGATGTGAGTGAATCGGGCGTGCTCAATGTGACCTATCAATCCGTAGGGATGGAAGGGAAGGAGACGGATCAGTCGGTGGCTATTACGATCTACCGGATCGTGCAGGAGCTGTTGAACAATACGATGAAGCATGCTTCTGCGCAACATGCGGTGGTTCAATTAAGCCGGTCTTCTGAAGGGATATCGATCACGGTGGAGGACGATGGCAAGGGCTTTGATACGGCGATACTGCAACAGAGTAAGGGCATTGGCTGGAGTAATATCAAACATAGGGTTGAGTTGATGAAAGGGAAGATGGATGTGCTGTCCAGTCCGGGAAAAGGGACCTCTGTTTATATTGAGTTACTGAGTTATTGAGTTACTGAGTTATTGAGTTACTGCATTGCTGTTTTGTTGATTTTTTATCCATTGTTTTATTAAGAATTGAGACAAATTTCTATTAACTTGTAGACAAATGTCTTTTTATGGCAGTCTTGGTTGGAGGAAGAGCTACTGGTGTTTCATGGCGGCAACCGGATATCTCAGCATCCGTAGAGAAGATCACCTGGCAGTTGTTGGGTGGTAAATTGTTCATGGCAAAAGAGCCGTCAACCAATATTGATTTTTTGGTTGCTGGAAATGCGGGGATAAAGAAAGAAGTCATGCAGCATCTGGCCTTGGCATTGGATATCCCCATGAAGGATATGGCAGTGTTGTTAAGTCTTTCCTATAAGACGATCAGCAGAATGCGCAAGGCAGATCGGCTGGGAAGTTTGGAATCTTCGCTGGCTATTGAGATGGCGCGGGTGATGGCTAAAGGGCTGACGATATTTGAAGATATAGATGTACTTCGCCGCTGGTTGAAAAAGGGTAATCGCGCATTGGCCGGTAAGCGCCCTATCGATCTGTTCCATACACCTACTGGCATTAATAATGTGCATTGCATCCTCGTTCGGATTGAGGAAGGTGTATACTCATAATGTGAAGGCATGCGGGTTTACAGAATAGTGAAGCTAAAAAAGCGAACCAAAGACCTCAGTGGACTTGGTGCGTTTCTGGAAGGAGGAAGATGGAACAGTCCGGGGAGTTTTGCTTTATACACCAGTGAAAATCCATCATTGGCTTTGCTTGAGGTGCTGGTGCATCTGGATGAATCTGATATTCCCCCCAGGATGTTTGTCATGGAAATAGAAGTAGATGATAAAAATCCGATCACGAAAATTGAAGTGGAGGCATTGCCAAAGGGATGGCGTATACCCGACAATATTCAACTTAAGCAAATGGGTGATGCAATACTTAGGTCGGCAGACTCCATCAGCTTCAGCGTACCTTCCGCGGTATTTTCTGGGCAGTACAATATCATTCTAAACCCCTCCTTCCCTGGATTTCTTGATTGTGTTCGTATCTTAAGTGTTGAGCCGCTTGAGATTGATCAGCGTTTGAAAGAGTATGAAGCGATAGGGATGACATAAAATAGTTTCGCCTTTTTCATCCGTTTTGCATTGCTGAATGGTCAGAACCATATACTAAAACGTTCAGCAATGAAACATCACCTATGACACTAGTACATTTCAGCCAATACTGCGATCCTCAATTCCAGGCAGTACCAACAGCAGGCGTTGATGCAACTGGATCTGGTGAAAGGGTCCACAAAGTATAATCGGGAACAGCTATACGCGATGCGTGCTACCCTGGTGAGTGCCATCGATCCCCTCAGGTCTGAAGGCGCTGATCTACAGGAAATCTTGATGAAGTGCAATGTGATGGCCATGGAAAACGAAAATTAATTTTGAAAAGTGAACAATGTTCATTTTCTTGCATCTTGAACGCTTGTCATGAGTATATCAGACAGAAGAGCCAAGGAGAAAGAGGAGCTTCGGGCATTGATCCTGGATGCTGCGCGGACGCAGTTTCTGGAGAAGGGTATTGAGCAAACAACAATCCGGAGCATCGCCGATGCGATTGAATACAGTGTGGGGACGGTGTATAAGTATTACCGCGACAAAAATGCCATTCTCCATGCGTTGCATAGTAAGGGCTTCCATGAACTTGGCGGGCAGTTTGCGGTGCTCTTCCATGTGGCGGATCCGATGGAGAGGCTCAAAAGCATGGGCAGGCTGTACATCCGCTTTGCAATGGAGCAGCCAGACATGTATGACCTGATGTTCAACCTGAAAGCACCCATGGAATTCCTGGAGACGATTCATAAAAATGAATGGGATGAGGGGAAGCTGACTTTCGATATGCTGCGCAACACGGTGCGGGAATGCATCAAGGCCGGGCATTTTTCGGGCCATGCTTTGGAACCATTATCCTTTCTCATCTGGAGCTGTGTACACGGCATGTGTATGCTGGAGATCCGCGGAAGAACAAAAGGCGTTAATATGAAAAAACCGGAAGAGATTGTTGTCGAAGGCTACGAGGCATTTGTGAAACTCATCGAGGAAAGCTGATTTTTTTTACCCAAGAAGTGAACAATGTTCATTTATAAATCAATGTTCAAAACAGAATCAATCATACACACTATGACACATTTGATCATGGCACTCCTGCTGGTGGTGTTTGCCGGCAGTGAACCAAAAACAAATGGCGATGCCGTTCTGGGAGAATGGCTTTCCGCCAGGAAGGACACAAGGATTTTGATTTTTAAAGAAGGAGAGTTCTACCGCGGCAGGGTACTCTGGGGAACAGGCTCGTCACCGAAGGACATTAAGAATCCTGATCCGGCGCTTCGCAATCGCGATGTCATCGGGCTGGTGATTTTGAATGGATTCAAGTATGATGGTGATGGCGTATGGGAGAAAGGAACCATCTATGATCCCCGAGAGGGCAAGACCTATGATTGCAAGATGACGATCAAGGAAGACGGCAGGCTGCATATCAGGGGTTATGTAGGCGTGTCTCTTTTTGGCAGAACGGAGATATGGACCAAAGTGAATTAAATCATTCAAACAATTTTATGCGTGAAATTATTTTGATCACCGGAGCATCATCCGGCATTGGTTATGAAATGGCGAAGCAGCTTGCCAAGGAAAAATATGATCTTATCCTCGTGGCCCGCAGACTGGAAAATCTTGAGCTGCTCAAAGCCTCGTTGGAAGAACGATACGGCATTTCCGTTTTTCCTATGCGTGCAGATCTCTCTGATCCACAGGCAGCCATTCAATTGTATCAGACCATCCGACGCAAGGGGCTGAACGTGCGGATGCTGGTCAATAACGCGGGCTTTGGCGAATATGGATTATTCACGGACATCCCACTGGAAAAACAATTGGAGATGGTGCAGGTCAATATCAGCTCGCTGATGGCGCTTTCTCATTTGTTTATGGCTGATATGAAGAAAGAGGGCAGGGGTACGGTGATGAATGTGGCCTCACTGCTTTCTTATCTTCCTTTCCCATACTACGCCGTGTATTCAGCCACAAAGGCTTTTGTGCTTGCATTTACAGAAACGGTGGCTGCTGAGTTCGAAGGAACGGGTGTGGAAGTAAAGGCGCTTTGTCCGGGTCCCGTGGCTACGGAATTCAATTCGCAGGCCATGCTGAACACCAACGCCTATAGCTCAAATAAACCCATCCCCGCACAAGAAGCGGCAAAGATTGCGGTGAAACACTTGTTGCAAGGCAAGGGCACCAAAATGGTTGGCTTCAATAACTGGTTCATATCAAAGTTACCCAACTTCACACCCGGCGGGATCATGATGAAGATCAAGAAGAAGCTGGCGTCTCAGCAGAGCTGAGTTGCTGGGTTGCTGGGTTACTGGGTTACTGAGTTGTTGAGTTACTGTGTTATTGAGTTATTGTGTTATTGCCCGGCTAAACCAGGAATGGTATAAGCTTACTGGTGCGTTTTTTATATTGAATATATTGATCACCAAAAGCTTGAAGGAGTGCGTCCTCTTCAATTTTAATACGATAAAGAAATGCCATCACAATCAGTACCGTGATCAAAACCAGGCTCAGCCAATTGTTGAGCGAAAAACCAAAGCCAACAAACGAGAGCAGGGATGCTGCATAGGAAGGATGGCGCACAATACGATATGGACCATCGGTCTTCAGCATGTGATTCTTTCTGATGGTGACATCTGCAGTGAAGGCCTTACCCAGGGAACGGATGACCAGGATTCTAAGCAGGATGCCTGACAGAATGAGTGCAAGCCCCAGGTATCGCATGCTGGGATCGGAAAAAATCGGGAGATACAAATAGGATGGGATGAATACGCCGGATGTGCATGCCAGCACTACAGTGATCCATATGACCCGCAGGGATCGTTTGTCCAGACCCTTCTGATCATCTGCGCCTGAACGGAGTAGCCTGCTGATTAGCATCTCAGACAGGAACCAAATGCCATATACGATGTAGAAACTGGTGCCCATTGGGTAAAGTTCAGTGAATTCATGTTTGTTTTCAGTGTTAATTTAGTGCATGAACTTTGATTTTCTTCATCACTATTTTAACGACCTTCAAATAGCACCTCTCGCGTCTGGAGGTACAGAGGCAACTTTATATGTAATAAACGCTGATGGGAAACGGTATGTCCTCAAATCCCAACCTGCCACGATTCCTGAGGAAAGTCTTGCCCGTGAGCAAAAGATATATGCATGGTTGTCAGGTATGGTACCGGTGCCTGAGGTAAAGTTTATGATTTTAGAGGATGGGTTTGAGCATTTGTGCATGAGTTATATACCTGGAAAAAGACTAGACGATTGCCAGCATTATTGGACAGATGCGCAATTGATCAGGCACTATGCTTTGGCTTTAAAGCAACTTCACTCACTGCCAATGGATGCTTCGATACCTTATTGGTCTTTGGAGGATCGGTTGCAGTTAGCAAAGTGGAGACTGCAGCAAGGCGCTATTGATAGAGACGATATCGATCCCAAATACAGACATTTGTCCCTTGAAGAACTTTATGATCACATGATGAGGCACTTCCCAAATACCTCAGATCAAGTGTTCATACATGGGGATTTTTGTTTCGATAATCTATTGTTCAATGGTGAGACGCTTTCAGGTTTCATAGACATGGGTAGGGGCGGAAGGGGAGATCGATACCAGGATCTAGCCATTGCCGCCAGGTCTGTACGAGAGGCTTTTGGTGAAGAAAGGCTGGGGCTATTTTTTACCAGTTATGGACTGAACAACCCCAGCGAGGAGAAACTTCGTTTTTACACGATGCTGGATGAGTTTTACTAATGGTCTTTTTGAAAAAAAATTACCATTTAAATTTTGCCTTTTTACAAGTGATGCCGTACTTTTTTAAGGCAATGAAAAATGCCCTTTTTTTGCTTGCTTTCTTCCTGCCTGTGGTTAGTGCAACTGCGCAGCCCAAAACATTATTCCCGCCTTTAGAGAATTATCGATTAAGACCAGAAACTTTAGGATCGCGAATCCTTTCTGGTAAACTTATCAACGGAGGCGCGGATGTTGCGAACAAGTATTCCGTTGCGTATTATTTGTCTACAGTGATTGGAAAGAGAAATATCAGAGGTTCAATTCCAGTTCTTCCTGACGGCAGTTTCACTTTGGTTCTTGAGCATGATATACCGATGCAGGAAATTATGATACATATCGATTCTATACTTGACACAAAAGTTATTGTGGATAGAGGAGCTTCTGTAGAGATAGACATTGCTGCAGCGAGAAGGAAAAGGATAGACTATTTCGGGGATGGGCTGGTATTTGGAGGTGAGGACGCGGAACTCAATCGTTATTTGAACAAGTATATGAGGTTTGAATGGGATGCAAAGTCTGAACTGGAGAAAAGCTTGCGATGTCAATGCGAATAGCGAATAGTGATCAAGGGCTATACAAGAAAACGATGGATAGCATTTTTGATCAGCTTCGAAGTATCCAGTTGGCATTCATCCATTCTAATCCTTCCATTTATTCAAATATATTGAAACATAGTTTAGCGTCCAGGTATCTGAGTCTAATGGCCATTGGAGGTATTGCAAATCCACTGGATCATGAGATGTTGCAACGAATCTCGCTACATCAACCGATCTCACTAACCAGGGATGATGTTGATTTTTATCGTTATCTCGGGATGTATGTTGATGTTGAAACTGGGCGGAATTCAACCCCAAAATGGATTGGTAAGGGTTCCTTTGGGGAGTTCCAAGCTAAACTGCATTTGATTGATAGTCTATTTCCCGGGACTAAAGGAGATGTGTTGAAACTTGGGATGATCAGCAATGATCCGGATAAGAATAGTCAATTGATGCAGACCCTACTTGCTTCTATGACATCCGATTGGTGCCAGAAAGTCCTTAGGAAAAGCAGCCAACAGAAAGAAGAACAAGCAAAGCGAGTTAGTACATTAATAGACAACGCCCAACGTTCAGATACTTTCCCTGCTGCTTTGAAAGCAATTGATCATTCCATCGCGAATGTAAAAATGTTTGTATTTGAAACGGGTTCTGGAGAAGATCTGTTGATAGCACTTAAACAGGCTTTTCCTGATAAGGCTTTATATATAGATTGCTGGGCCACTTGGTGTGGTCCTTGTATAGTGGAGTTCCCATTTTCCAAGACCTTACATGAGCGTTCAAAAGATTTACCTGTGGAGTTTGTCTATTTATGTATTGATGATAAGTCCACCGTTGACAAGTGGAAGGGAATGATAGCGAAACATGAACTAAAAGGAACGCACATCTATGTTAAATACTCCATAATGAGCGCATTTATGGGGATGTTTTCACTTTCCGGTTACCCAAGTTATATCTTGTTTAATTCAAAAGGCAAATATGTTCAAGATTTCAACCGTAAGCCGTCGTCCTTAAGTCCGGAGTTGCTTAGGCAATTCTTGCAGTAGTGTTGCAGAGGCAAGATTGACGAGTCAAAATAGTTTTAATGCGATGAAGTCGCGCTTATTGCTTATTGACTAGCCCACATCCTCCTAAAAGCTGAAGCGTTTGAGGTTATATTGGTGAGTGCGTTCAGGGAAAGAGGGCAACGCTGCCAAAATATTTTTTAATAGACTTTATTTTACCATCCTTGATGAATTCTTTTAACCTTTCTTCTGGATCTCGGCCGCTTTTTTGACCGCTTTCTGGATCCGCAGATAGGTTCCGCATCGGCATAGATTTCCCTGCATCGCATTGATGATCTCCTGTTCCGATGGATTGGGATTCTTGCGCAGCAAAGCTGCAGCCGTCATGATCTGACCGCTTTGGCAATAGCCACATTGCGGCACGTCCACTTCCTGCCAGGCCTGTTGCAAAGGATGATCATTTTTTTCAGCGAGTCCTTCGATGGTTACCACTTCTTTTCCAACCACAGCGCTCACGGGCATTACACATGAACGGGTGGCTTCACCATTCAGGTGCACGGTGCATGCACCGCACTGCGCCATGCCACATCCATACTTTGTGCCGGTGAGTCCAACCACATCTCTCAGCACCCACAACAATGGCATCTGGGGATCCACATCAAGATCGTATTTCTTTTTATTGATAGTCAGTTTGATCATGGTCATTGATTATTATGCGTCAAGAAATGGTTGATTGTAATAACGTTTTTTCGTTGCCTTGTATAACGCGTTTGCAACAGCGGCAAATACTGGCGGAAACGGTGGTTCACCCAATCCGGTGGGATCGATGGTGTTCTGCACAAAATGTACGTCGATGCTCTTGGGTACATCCATCTGACGGATCATCTTATACTGGTGGAAATTGTTTTGGTCGGGCACCCCATTTTTCATGGTGAGCTTTCCATACAAAGCATTGCCGATGGCGTCAATCACTGCACCCTCTACCATATTTTTGGCTGCATCGGGATTGATCACGATACCGCAATCCACCGCACTGAATACCCGCTCCACATAAGGCCTACCGTTTTTCATCACGATGTCTACCACATGCGCTGCATAAGATGCATGGCAGAAATAGGCAGCCACACCCCTGAAATACTTATTGTTTTCAGGTTTGCCCCAGCCTGATTTTTCGCGCACCAGTTTCAGTACACCTGCATATCGGTCTGCATCGTATTCATTGTTTTTTCCAACGGGATTGCTCTTGCCGCGTTGCAGGAGTTCAAGACGCAGATCGATGGGATCTTTACCCATGGCTTCTGCCAGCTCATCGAGGAAACTTTGTTCCGCCGCTGCGTTGAAGTTGGACCGAGGCGCACGAAACGCACCGATGGTCACATTGGACGGGATCTGCCAGCCTTCTGCAAAATAATGGTCCACCGTTCCTGCAGGAAAACGATTCGCATGAATCGGATTTTCCGGAACACCGCCACCTTTAACCGCAAAGGCGATCAGGTTTTTATTGGCATCCAGTGCAGCTTTGTATGTGGCCGTGTACATGGGTCTGTAAATGCCATAGGTCATATCATCCTCACGGGTATAGACCAGCTTAATAGGAGCCTTTGCTTTTTTAGAAATCATCGCAGCCTCATAGATGTAGTGACCATAGGCGCGAAGACCAAAACCACCACCCATGCGTGTCATCTGTATTTCTATTTTATCCGGTGGCAGGTTTAATAATTTTGCAACCGTTGGCTCTGACCAGCCCGGGGCCTGGAGCGGACCCACCAGCAAAGCTTTTTCATCGGTGACATGTGCGAAAAAGTTCATCGGCTCCATACAGTTGTGGGCAAGGAAGGGCGCATTATACGTGCGTTCCAGGGTAGTTGCAGCAGCTGCGAATTGTGCATCTGGATCACCATCTTTGCGCAACTGTTGTGCGGGCTTCTTTGCATATTCTTTCATTGCAGCCAGCTGGGTGCTGGTGGATTCCAAAGCGCCGGGTACAATGACTTCGCGCTTGCCACCTCTGCCGCCCATCGTGTCTTTCACATCGCCAGCGGGTTCCCATTGCACTTTTAGTTTCTTCCGCGCGTTCATCACTTCCCAGGTGGTTCTGCCCGTGATGACCAACAGATCATTGAACGTGCGGGTATCAAAGCCGCCCTGTTCAAAACCATCTTCAAATAATTTTACTGTAAACACTTCTTTGATGCCCGGCATTTTTAACGCATCGGCTGCGTCAAAAGATTTCAGTTTCATGCCGAAGCCAGGGGGATGATGGATCATGGCGATGAGCATCCCTTCATGCGTGTAATCCATTCCAAACAAGGGCTTACCTGTTAGAATTTTTTCCAGCTCCACATTCTTCTGTGCTTTTCCTACCACACTGAAGTCTTTCGGGTCCTTCAGTTTCATGCCTTTGGGAATCGCGAGGGTAGAGGCTTTGACGGCGAACTCACCGTAGGTCGCTTTCTTCCCGCTTTTATCGTGGAGCAACATGCCTGACTTTGTAGTGATCTCTTCAACCGGTACACTCCATGTTTGCGCCGCGGCTTCTTTCAGCATCTGCTTTGCAGCTGCGCCTGCTTCACGCAATGGCCGCCAGTACATTCTTATAGAGTTACTGCCGCCGGTGAACTGTGGCCCGAGTTTTACACTATCATGTGGACCCATCTCTACGATCACCTGTTTCCAATCCACATCCAGTTCCTCGGCCACCATCATCGGCAAGGACGTCATCACGTTCTGACCGAATTCCGGATTGGGGTTGAGGATCTTAATCAGGTTATCGGAAGTGATTTTGATATAGCCGGTTAATCCAGCCCAATCCACAGGATTACCCATGGGAAGGGCTTTGTCGGCCAGGGCCATTTCCGGGATGACGGTGAAGCTTATCATAAAGCCACCGCCCGCCAATAAAGAAGATTTCAAAAACGCGCGTCTGTTGTAGCCTTGTTTTGTGGATTGCATCTTCTGTATTTTTTGTTTATGAACTGTTGTTGAATATACGTTAATTTGATTGTTCTGTGATCCGATGTTTAATGTTTAATTTGGTGCGTATCACGAACACTGCTGAAAGTCAGCGCCAGCATTTTCCAGCTCTTGCCTTCTTTTTTATATACTTCCGTGACGGTGAATTCCGTGGTTACATCACTGCCCCTGACTTCTGCGATCAACGTGATTCGGTTCCAGGCGATGGCTACATCACCCGTGATCTCCACTGCCACATCGTGTACATCGGCTTTTTTATACCAGATGCTGCCGGATTTGATGATTTCCAATTCTTCCGCCTTTTTCCATGTGCCACTCATATGCACAAATTTGGCTTTCTCGTGAAACAGCGGTTCCAGTTTATCGATTTTCTTTTCGGCCATCCAGATCCATTTATCCTTAGAAAGTTGTAAAACTTCTTTTTCGTCGGCCGTTTGTGCAACTGCTCCATTGAAATAAAGGAGGCCAATGAAGGCAAAAAAAATCGCTTTATTCATCTTAAATGGTTTTGTTTTGAATAGGTGATTTGATATAGATGTTGAAAAACGTTTCAAACTTGCGAACGGCCTGATTTACGTATTGCGGGACGTAGTAAGTTTGGATATGTGTGGCTTCCGGAATCAGATACAACTCTTTATGTTTAGATCCGGTGGCTTTTTTGAATGCGCTATCCGTCATGTAATAGCTATCTGCTTTACTACCAGCTATCATTAAAAGGGGTTGATCGATCAGATCCATATCTGAGGACGCGTCAAATGCCATTAGGTCCAACAGACTACTGGTTGTGTATCGAAAAGTAGAATTGGGGTGAGCATGGGTTCGGTTGTAATAATAGTGACCTTCCCGATATAAGTCAAATGGCATTTTGTCGGCCATTTCGTCTGTAATCCTGGTGTCAGCGGTGTAGGTGATAATGCCTTTAGACACTTCCAGATGCCGTGCTTCTGTGGCTTGTTTCATCCTGTCTTGGATAGTATTCAGCGCGGAATTTTGAAACCCGTTTTTTCTGACTATCCCTGAATTAAACATGCTCAATGTGGCAACTGCTTTAAATCTTTTATCCGTTTGTGCTGCCTTCAAAGCATATCCGCCGCCGCCGCAAATACCCAGTAAGCCTATCCTGTTCGGATCCACAGCAGGAAACTGGCTGATATGGTCCGCCATTCCGCGAATATCTTCAACCCTGTTTGCTGGTTTGTCCACATTGCGAGGTTCTCCACCACTGGCACCCTGGTAAGATGCATCAGCTACAATTGTGACGTACCCTAGTCCTGCCAGTTGTTCGGCATAAAGACCTGCAACCTGTTCTTTAACGCCGCCATTTGGGTGGGCTACAACAATAGCAGGGTATCGTTTATCCAGGCTATAGTCAGCGGGCAAATATATATTGGCGGCAATAGAGATGCCGTTCAAGCGATAGCTCACCTGCCGGATATTAACTTTTCCGGGCTGGTTTAATGTTATCGCGTTTTCATACACCAATCCAAAGGGATTGTTTTTTGTTTGCTGTGCGGATGCGGGCAATACTATAACCATAAATAATGCGGTTAGTGATGGAAATATGCTAATTGGCTTCATATTTTTTTTGTTTATCTATCCAACCCTAATTTGGGAGGGTTAAATTCCCCGTGATTGCACCTTCTCCCGCTTCTTAAATGCTTTTTCTATGACATTAAATCTTGCCTTTCTGGGATCGGGCTTACTCCCCACTTTGCCATCTAAATCAATATCAAGTATCTCTTCTTTCTGCGTATCATACATCGGCCAAACGGGCAGACCAGTACCATTTGGGTTACCTGTTTTTGCAAAGTTTGTCCAATACGTGTTCATAATTCTTGCCAGCTCTTTCTCTTCGGCTGTAGCTTGACCTCCGCCCCATCTTGCGTTGAGTGTGTTGAACGCAAAGGAAATATCAGATCCGTGGCCTGCTCCATAACGAGCCCTTTCTCTGGCAGCCGCAGGAACATAGCCGAACTGAAACATATATGCTGGAGCGCGCATCTTGGTAAAAGCACGTGCCGTCATACGTCCAGGCTCACCCCATACCCAATCCGTATTAATTTTTGTTTGTACTTCAGCGAATTCTTTAGTGCCATTCACATCAAAGGCTGCTTTTGCTTCAGCTTCATTTTCTCCAAAGAGTGCAAAAAGGGCCTCCTTGGTGTTTGCAGTGCTAACAAAATTTCCCCCTATTTCTGCACTGCAATTTCCAATCAAGAGGGGGACCTTTGCAAATCGTCCGGCATTATATGCACTCTCGGCAGTCTCAACTACGAGTTTGCCATCTAAAATTGGACCAGAATAGATTCTAACTCCTGTACTATCGTTCTCCAGACCGCCGTACACAATTTTTTCTACAGGGAGCGAACGAAGTTGACTTAATGCACTGCCATCAGTAGTTTGGACGTTGTGTATACGTGCGAAATTGATCCCGATTGTTTCGGCTGAGATAGTGTACAAAGGATCAGCATTTTCTTTGTTGATTGGTCTCCCTGTGAGAACACCGTCACGGCCACCTCCTGAGTGACTAATTGCTTTATGGAAAAGTCCCTTTGCTGCTGGTATAGTTAATAGAGAATGAACAGAAACGCCACCTGCTGAAAAGCCAAAAATGGTCACATTGTTTGGGTCGCCACCAAATGCTGCGATGTTTTCTTTCACCCATTTCAATGCAGCAATCTGATCCATATAAGCATAGCTGCCTTTAAACTCTTCCGGATGTTCTTTGCTCAGAGCGGGAAAAGCGAAATGACCAAGACGCCCAAGTCGGTAGTTGATTGTTACCAGAATTACGCCTTGTTTAGCAAATGCCTTTCCAGAGGAGCCAGGACCAGAGCCACTTCCCCCAGTGAAGCCACCACCATGAATCCAAAACATAACGGGCAATTTTGCTTTCTTGTCCATGGAAGCTGGTGCCCATACATTAAGAAAAAGACAATCCTCAGATTGAACAGAGGTGGATCCTTGCCAGGTACGTTGCGGGCAATCCGCACAGTCTTTGGTGGCATCGCGTACGTCATTCCATGGCGTAACAGGCTGTGGTGGTCTCCAACGATATGCACCAACCGGAGGTGCCGCGTAAGGTATGCCTTTAAAGAATACTACGTCTTCTTCCGTGCCCCCGCTGACAATACCTGATTTTGTGCGCACTTCCGGCCCCTTACTTTGTTGGGCATGCAGTGTTGATACTAGTAACACTGCTGTGACGGCGATCAATAATTTCTTCATGTGCTGGGTTTGTTTTTGGAGTGATTTATTTAGCTAGTTTCGAGATGACATTTCCGAAAATACTTTACGAGCTGCGTCAGCATCTGACTTGCTTACACCTTTCTCAATCAAAACAAATACTTCTTCTATTTGGGATTTGCTCAGTCCTTGTCTAATCGTTAGGCCCAAATGGTTATTAAGCATGGGTTCCACGCCTTTGCCCAAGGAGATCAAAACAGATATGGTAGTAAGCTCTCGTTCTGCAAATGACAATACATCTCTTGAAAAAAGATCTGCGAACAAGTGCTCTTTCAAAAACCGGTCAATCTCGGGACTAAACGCTCCATATCCACTTGTTGGTTTCTGTATTGGGCCATCAGTGGGGCGACCTCCCAATTTTGCAAGATTCTTCCACCCCGTTTCATATTTGTTTGTGTCGATAGGAATTGGGGTGGCTTCTCTCCCTAATTGATCATTTATTCCTTTTGATTTTCGTTCATCAAGCGTTGCCATCAACGTATTGAGGCCCTGTATGCTGCGTGGAAAACCGCAATAGGCATAGGCATGAAGAAATATTTCTTTGCACTCGTTGATCGTAAGTCCGGCATCCAACCCATTTCCTATGACAGTTCTCAATTGGGCTAAGTCTCCCTTAGGCGTCCATGCAGCTATCAATACAATGCCTTTTTGCTTCGCTGAAAGTGTCTTAGACTCAGGTGGATTTTGTGCAATCACCTGATGTGCTGTTAACAACATCATAAGAATACTGAATGCTATGCCATGCCGCTTGGTCTTTGTCATCAAATTGTAGTTTTACTATTTCAGTTTAAGGGAGTTTGAATGCCATAATTGAACCTGAAGGGTTTTCTTTAGTGCCACCAACTGACAAAGCAATAAATTGTTTACCATTTATATAGTAGGAACAGACATTGGCATTATTGGCTGCTGGTAATTCAGTTTCCCAAATCATTTTACCGGTACGCTTGTCAAAGGCCCACAGTTTGTTATCTGCGGCACCGCTAATAAATACCAAACCACCAGCCGTGACCATTGGACCCGAACGTGCCAACAGACCCGTCATAGGCCCGCCTTTTTCTTGTAACTTTTTATCATTTCCAACAGGAATTTGCCAGGCATATTCTCCAGTTGAAAGATTTAATGCGCTTAATGTATTCCACGGGCCCTTCATTGCCGGATTCCCACTCGGATCAGACCAGGTTCTGTAGCCGGTAATATTTCCGTATCGCACAGGAGCTTCAACATTCTTTCCTTCCGCAACCTTCGCTGCTGGTTGACCCTTTTTATCATACAGAAATGCAATGATGCCTTGTTCCTCCGCTTCTGTTATCACTCCTTTGAACGCTGGCATTTGACCTCCTCCCATTTTTGTTTTTTCCAAGGCTTCCTTTTCTTTCATCCTGTCTTTTAGACCAACCAGCGAAGGGAATGTTGGTGGTATTCCTTTCTTATCCGCACCATGACAAGATGAACAATGCTTCATGTATGCAGTGCGACCGGTTTCAAAAATAGAATTGTCACGTGCCGCGAAATGTTTGTCTAAGTCAACGATGGTGATAATTTCAGGCAGGTTGTTTCCCCGGATATACAGAAAACTTGTATTGGGGTCAAAGGCTGCACCACCCCAATTCGCTCCGCCTCTGGTTGCTGGTAATGAAAGTGTTCCTTTAAAATCAGGAGGTGTAAATAAACCATCATATCGTACAGACCTGAATTTTTCCAAAATTGCCCGATGATCAGAATCAGAGTAGTGGTTTAAATCGTCCTCTGTCATTGATTGTTTCACAAAAGGTGCTGGCTTCACAGGAAAAGGCTGTGTGGGCCACGACTCTTCACCGGGCATATTAGAAGTTGGGACTTTCCTTTCTTCAATAGGATAAAGCGACTTACCTGTTTCACGATCAAGAATAAAAACAAAACCATGCTTTGTAACCTGTGCCACTGCATCGATTTGCTTTCCTTCTTTATTTATAGTCACCAAATTTGGTGGTGCCGGTAAATCATAGTCCCATAGATCATGATGTACAGTTTGAAAATGCCATTTATAATGACCCGTGGCGGCATCCAGGGCTAGCACACAATTACCAAAAAGATTTTCACCTTTTCGGTCAGCACCGTAATAATCGTAAGAAGGCGATCCAAGCGCGAAGAAAACCATTCCTCTCTTGCTGTCTACACTTAATCCTGCCCAACAATTAACCCCACCAGCGTATTTGTAAGCATCAGGAGGCCATGTTTCATACCCCGGTTCACCAGGGTGAGGAATGGTGTGAAAGGTCCAAACTAATTTTCCGGACTTGCAGTCATATGCACGAATGTATCCCGGTGGTGCGCCATAAAAATCGGGCGTTCTCAGACCGATGATGATCAAGTCACTAAATATCCTCCCTGGTGTAGAAAGCGATACTGAAATCTTTTGCGGATCATCCCTTACACCTTCGTTGAGATTCACTTTTCCATCAATACCAAAACTGGGAATAATTTTGCCGGTCTTCGCGTCAATTGCGATTAGAAAATTCCCCGAGGAATACAAAATTCTTTTATCATCACCTTTTTCCCAATAAGTAACACCCCTGCTGGCGGCACTTGGCTGACCATTTTCCAATGTTGGGCAAGACCAAATTTCTTTACCTGTAGCAGCATCGATTGCATAGACCGTTTGTTTGCCTGAGTTTACATACATAACACCATCTACAATGATTGGATTAGTTTGACTTGACACGGGTTCCTGGCCTGCCGTTAAGTCATGCATTTGAAAGGTCCACGCATTTTTCAATTGAGCTACATTCGAAGCATTAATTTCATCCAGTGGAGAATAGCTTGAGCTGCCTTCATCGCCTTTGTAAGAGGCCCAGGTTCGATCTAGATTTACCAAAGAGTCTAGTGCATTATTATTTGATCTACACCCTATCACGTAGTTCAAAAAGAAGATAGGCAATATGATTATTAATCGTTTTCTCCATTGACGTACGAGTGCCACTGAAAGAAAGCTGCGTTTTGTTTTCATCATTTTTATAAGCTCCGTCAGGTGATTAAATAATGTTTACCAGATAGGTTGAGGATCTCAATATCGTTTCTACTTATCAAGTTTCTTTTCTTTCAACCAATTTGACATAAGATCCGCGACTTCAATATTGTTCAGGTCTGAAAACGGAAAGTGTGTATTCCCTTTTAGCCCCACTTCAGGCAGGTGAACAACTGTGACATCCCCTCCATAGCGGTTCACTACGTCCCGCCACTTTCTCGCCATCTCCATACGCGCACGCCAGCCATCAGCACCCGGATTAGGATCAGGCTTGGCGGGGATATTGTCCCCATAATAAATAACGATGGGAATCTTTGTTAGCTTCATGAACTCGTCCATCGGCCTTCCTATGGCGGCAACCGGACCAGATGAACTGTTGACAGGATCTGGAACTTCCCCTTCAGGAAAAATGAAACCACTGCCGGGTTCATACGATACGATTGCCTTTACATTGCTGTTTTTGATTGCCGTAAGCCATCCGAATCCACCGGAATGGGAGTGAGTCACCAGAATACCATGGCCAATCTTATCAAATAACTTTGATGTGGCATCCGAGATGACAGCTGGATCGAATCCGCCTATGTTAGGAACCATCTGCCGAAAATATTGATTGAGTGTTTCGGAGTCCTTTGCAAACTGTACTCCCGGAAAATAGTCGGGCCAAACGCCAACGCGAAATGTCCCAAACCACATTTGTTCGTCAGGTGTCGGTACTATTCTAATCGAGTCAAGGCTTCGGCTTGCTCTCCCTCGTCTTGGTTGATCAATTACATACACTCCGTACCCGCGTCTTAGAAAAATATTCTGATAGCCTTCACGTCCATCAGGAGTTGTTTCCCATGTCTTGGAGAATTGACCTATGCCATGCCAGAGCACCAACGGAAGCTTTCTCGCTTTTACCGGGATTTGGTAAAATACATAGGCATGATCTCCATGGAAAGTCTGCCCTTCCGGTGTGCGTTTAATGGGATCAAATGTTCCCGGATTTGTGTTTACCGATCCGCCCACAGCAAAACTTCCCTGATCTTGAATGACAATTGGTTTCTTTTGAGCATAGCAAGGGAATGAGGTTAGTAAAAACGCAGTGATCGTAAGATTTCTTAAAAATTCCATGCTTGAAAGTTTTATCCCTCAGGTTGTCAGGATTAATTATGGTATTCTTCATCCGATACTTCGTGGAGCCAGACGGTCTCACCCAGGTGCCGATTGGTGATGGCTATCTGTACGAAAGCAGTATCTGCACTTGCGCCATGCCAATGAGGTACATTTGCCGGGCATTTAATGACATCTCCTTTACGAAGTATTTTTTTTGCTTGTCCTTTTTCCTGATAGTAGCCAACCCCTTCGATCACAAGAAGTATCTGTCCGCCTGGATGTATATGCCATTTCGTTCGAGCACCTGCCTCGAAACTAACATTGCCAACGGCAGTATGATTTACACTATCAGCTTCAATCAGGTTTTTCAGATAGACATTACCTTTGAAGTTATTGTTGCTAACTTTTGTACCTGTTGGGAACACTCCGTTTAAGGCGGGTTGCTTGCTGTTATTTATTTGCTGGGCGTAGGTAGAGACTATTGATGCGGTCAGCCATATAGTTGTCAATAATATCTTCATTACTTGTTATAGTTGTATTTTCGATCCAGACTTTTTGTGGTATGTCGAGCTTTCGTCAGACTGGATCATAGTTAAACGAAGTTCCTTCCTTCCCGGGGCAGATTCTTATACATCTTACGGATTAACCTACCTTTTTTACAGATTGTAGTCAGCAGGCAAGTATAAAGTGCGGGGAAGGTGTAGTTTTGGTCCAAATCCTGACAGTATGGATCAAGTATTGCATTTTGATACGGTGGGCCAGTATAACACTTTCAACCAGCATGAAACCCTGCATCCGCTGGTGAGTGTCATCGATTATTCAAAGGCTCATCCCCGTAAACTCAGGCGGAGCTATTTCGGATTTTATGGGATTCTGCTCAAAGACGTGAAATGCGGCGATCTGCGCTATGGGAAGCATTTATATGATTACCAGGAAGGGACGATTGTATTTATTTCACCCGGACAGATCGTAGGGATTGAAACCAGCGAAGAGTTATACCAGCCGAAAGGGTATGGTGTGGTGTTCCACCCGGATCTCATCCGGGGCACCAATTTAGGAAGGCAAATTGATCAATATAGTATTTTCAGTTACGATATGCATGAGGCACTTCACGTTTCTGAGAAGGAGCGGCAGTTGGTGCTCGATTGTATGGCAAAGATCAGGTACGAAACCGAGCGTCCGGTGGACAAACATAGTAAGTCGTTGATTGCAGGAAACATCGAATTGTTGCTGGGATACTGTGTTCGGTTTTACGACAGGCAGTTTATCACCAGGGATCATGTAAACAAGGGCATTTTGGAGAAGTTTGAGCAACTACTCAGTGATTTTTTCCTGCAAGGAAAATCCCAGGAAAACGGACTGCCTACGGTTACTTATTTTGCTGCTTCATTGAATCTGTCTGCTAACTATTTTGGAGACCTCATCAAAAAAGAAACAGGCAAAACCGCTAATGAATACATTCAGTTGAAGCTCATCAATATGGCTAAACGGCTTATGTTTGAGGAGGACAAAGACGTCAGTGAAACAGCCTATGCGTTAGGGTTCAAATATCCCCAGCATTTCACGAGATTCTTTAAAAAACATGTAGGCCTTAGTCCGCTGAAGTACAAACAGCAGCACGGCGTGTAAAAAAAACAGCCTTCTGTTTTCTGATTCCGCTATTACGAGTATATTAGAGGATACAACCTGTGTAATCAACTAAACACCATATGAAAAGTATCCTTTTCTTTCTATTGATTTTTTGCTCCATTGGTCTTTCTGCCCAGAACCTGCCGGATTTCGACCAGATCCGTCTTGAGCAGGGTTCAGATTACAAACCTGCAGAGCCGGCTGCATTACAAGCGGCCAATTACATTCTATCTACCCCAATTGCCAAGGACGATGTAAACAGACTACTTTCCCTTCGTTTTCTGCTGCGTTGGATGACCGGCACGCCGGACTATACTTTCTCACTCGGTGGGAACATCTCAAAAGCTGTTGCGAATAATGAAGATCTACTTGGTGTGTATATGGCCGCTATGGCCAAGTACGCACTTGAGAATAGTGCTGTTGCCAAGGATGAAAAGAAAGTTAATCTCGAAGCCACAAAAATGATGCTCGCGTATTGTGAAGACGAGAAGAATAATGTGAAGCTTAATAAGACGCTCAAGAAAATGATTGAGGCCAATAAGGAGGGTAAGCTTGAATCAATGCTTTAACCATGAGTCCCAGAACGCTAAGATTGTTGAAACGAGTAGGCCTATTATGTCTGGCAGGCTATTTAATCTTATGCACAGCGCTGTATTTTTTGCAGGAGAGACTGATCTTTCCTGCAAGCACTTTACCCCGGGATTATTCGTTCAAGTTTGATCAGCCCTTTGAAGAGAAATACATTCCTACGGGAAATGAATATACACTGAATGGAATTTGGTTTCCTGTGGATAGTTCTAAGGGGACCATTTTTTATCTCCACGGAAATGGCGGCACAGTGGATGCTTGGGGGAGATATGCGGAAACCTATGTACGAATGGGTTATCAGGTTTTTGTTCTCGATTATCCCGGATATGGAAAGAGCGGAGGTTCAATTACGAATGAAGATCAATTGTTCCAGGATGTGCAAACCGCCTATGATAGTTTATGTCGATGGGTTCCTGAAAAGGATGTTATTGCCCTGGGATATTCTCTTGGAACGGGTTTGGCCACGAGATTGGCATCTGTCCGGCAACCCAAAATGCTATTGCTGCACGCGCCTTATTACAATTTTAAAGCGATGATGCGCTATCGGTTTCCCATCGTACCAACCTTTCTGCTTCGATATCAGATGAAAACGAATGAGTATCTGAAAAACTGTAATATGCCGGTGGTCATTTTTCATGGCGATGCAGACGAGGTGATTCCTTTGCTAATGGGGCAACAGCTGCGTGCACTTGCAAAGCCCGGGGATAGCTTAATTGTACTTAAAGGCCAGGGGCATATGAATATTTCAAATACACCCGAGTATATAGAAGCGTTGCCCAAGCTCTTACGCACCAAATAATCCAGAAGCCATGGATCTGTGACTACGGTCTCTGTAGATGAAAGTATGGAAGGGTTTCTCGTGAGTTTATTTAAGAACAGCTTTCAACGAAATCTGGCAAAAGGAATGGACAGCTGGCTGGCTCTCTTAAAGGCGCAAGCAGAGAAATCATTGTAGTCTGGACCGTTTTATTCTTTGGTATCTTGCTTTCAGTACTTACATTTAGTTTAGAACAAAGCTGGATCAATGATACAAAACAAATACATCGGCCCTATTAAAAGGATTTTCCTTTTGGCCTTTATCCTTTTGGTGTGCAAAATGGGTTTTTCTCAGGAAAGTTCCCAAATGGTCAGAATCGCGAAGATCAAGGTAGACCCTGCACAGTTGGAGAAGTATACCCAGGCATTGAAAACGCAGATGTCTTCAGCTATCGCACTGGAACCCGGTGTATTGTTCTACCATGCGGTGGCCGATCAAAAAGACCCTTCCCGCATTACCATTCTCGAGGTATATGCCAATGTGGAAGCTTACAAGACACATATTTTAACGCCACACTTTTTGACCTACAAAGAAACCGTGAAGGACATGGTCAAAGAACTGGTGTTGGAAGATGTGAAAACAGTTGCGAAGGCCCAGAAGTCTTCATCATTTTGATTTCTCCATGGCATCAATGTTTAGATATGTGTTGACGATCACTCCATTATTGTATTGGAATACCGACTGACCATTGATCTGCCTGCCGAACTGTAGGATCTGGTTTATGTAGCCGCCTTCTATGCGTATCACTTTATTGAATCGATAACCTACCATCACACCCAGTCGATTCTGATCAAATACATTTGCATTCACATTCTCTCCAAAGCCAATGAAGATCTCATCGTACAAGGCAACATACGGCGTCTTGTCTGCGATGGATTTTCCTTTCAACGGCAGTTGCGCGCGGAACATGTATCGCAGTCGGTTGGAGAAAATGAATTCATCTTCTTTCATCGCCGCTGCGCTGCTATACCTCCCAATGAAACGTTGTTCTAACATAAAACGATGGGAGAATTCAACGATATCTTCTTTGTGGAATAACTGAACCATTTGGTAAAACCTATGCTCCGTAAAGTCCCTGCCTAGCGCATTGAGCGGGATTTCGCCATAGGGAAAGGTTTCGATCCAGGCATAGCCAGCCCTGAAAAGTACGCGGGGGTTCAGGTGATAGTTCAGGCCCACCCTTAGCAGACTTTGCTGCGCATTGGTGATGAGATCAGCACGCCGCCATTGAAATTCGCCATGCAGGCTGAATTTTTTGTGGGTTTGTACATTCACAAATGCATTGTACCAGCCGATGCTTCCATGGGTGTTCAATCGATTGTTTTGGCCATATACTACGGAAGACAAAAGGAAGAATACACAGAGTATTGCGATTGGAGTTCTTTTCATCGGAAAAATAAAAACCCGGCTGATAAACAGCCGGGTGATTTGTATATGAGTTAGCTCGTTGCAGGGGCGAAAGGAAGAGAAGATTTGTGGACGATGATCCGCAGTTTTCCATCTTTCCCTTTTTTGAATACCCAGGTCTTGTCAACCATCACTTCTTTACCATCTTTACCGGTAACCCAAACATTGCCCATGGTGATGGCCACAGATCCATAGATCTGGATGCCTTCATTTTTCTCTCCGGCATTATCGTAGCGTGCCTTCACCCAGGGCGTAAGTGCAAATCCTTTATCGTTAGGATAATCCGGATCCCCGCCTACGAAGTAAGCCAGTGCACCTTTTTTATCATTGCGGAAAGTTTGGGTGCCATACGCCAGGGTGGGTTTAAAAAACACCTTACCGTTATCATAGTTATAGGCGTCAGACAATACCTGGTTTGCAAATGATTTGTAGTCGCCTCCTTCCTCTTTTAACTGCCCAATCTTTACCAGCGCATCACACCAGGCTTGTTGGGCAGCATTGACTTCATCATAGGTGATGATGTCTTGCGCACCCTCTTCTACATAAACAAGGCCTAGGTCGTTAATAACTTTTTGGACATTTTCATTTTTTTGTGGTGCGGCCGCTTTTTGTTCCGGTGCGGGTTCTTTAGTGGAAGTAAGACAAGCACTAAAGAAGAGTCCGAAGATAATGACTAGAAATGGCGATGATTTGTGAATCATATTTGGGTTTGTTTAGTGATTTAATGGCTCTTTGGATTCAACTGTATATGGATTAGACCCTTTTCCGGTAGATATGTTTTCTGAAATTGTTAAATTTGATCTAATGCGTAAATACTTCGCTTATGCGATCTTGTTATGTTTGACGCCATCCCGGGTTCTGGCGGGCGACAAACCTTTGGACATTGCCGTGATCAGTTTAACGCATACCCATGTACACTGGATCTTCAATAGCGCGAAAAGGGGCGATATCAATATTGTTGGGGTAGTTGAGCCGGATACGGCTGTCGCGGGCAGGTATGCGCGACAGTACAATTTCCCAAAACAAAAACTATTCAGAACAACAGCTGAGATGCTGGCAAAGGTGAAGCCCGAAGCTGTAGCGGCATTTGGAACCATTGCTGACCATGTAAAAGTGGTGGAAGAATTTGCCCCGATGGGTATTCATATTATGGTGGAGAAACCCTTGGCGATCACCGCTGTTGAAGGCCGCCGCATGCAGGCCCTGGCGGCAAAACACAATGTGCAGTTGCTGGTGAATTATGAAACCACCTGGTATCCCACCGTGCACGAAACGCGTGCATTATTGGATCAAAATAAAGTGGGCCCGATGGTGCAGTTGATTGTGCGGGATGGTCATAAAGGACCGCAGCGGATCAATATCAGCAATGAGTTTTTTTCCTGGCTCACAGATCCTGTGCTAAATGGGGGTGGTGCCATTACGGATTTTGGCTGTTATGGTGCCAATATTGCCACCTGGCTGTTAAAAGGGCAAAGACCCAAAGCGGTGATGGCGGTTACCCAGCAACTGCAGCCTTCCGCCAATCCCAAGGTAGATGACGAAGCCACGATCATCCTGATGTATGATAGTTGCAAGGTGACCCTTCAGCCATCGTGGAACTGGCCCATCGGACGGAAAGATATGGAACTCTATGGTCGTACCGGCGCGATCTATGCAGACAACAAACATGATCTGCGGGTACGCATGGCCGTTGGATATGATGGATTTGATGAAAAAAGTATCACCTTCCCAGATCGCCAGCATCCTTATGATGATCCATTTGCTTTTTTTAAAGCAGTTGTCAGAAAGAACATCCAAATGGACCCCTACGATCTTTCATCGATTGAGAATAACATCCTGGTGATGGAGATTTTGGACGCAGCGAGAGAATCAGCGCGGACAGGCAGGGTGGTGCATTTGAATGACCCGCTCCCTTCAATGGTTAAGGGTAATTTTACGGACGATTATAATATCAAGTATACCATAACTGATTCATTATGGACGCAGAAGCCCGGCACCAGGTACTGGATCATCAACCATAATGCGGCGGAGCAGTATTTGATCGTGCGCAATGATGAAGGCAATGCGAGTGAAGGCGGGTTGTATTCCAGAATTGATTATATGCCCTTTTCAAACATGGCACCCTATCAATGGGGATTTTGCCTGACTACATATGACGCCAAGACACCGGAAGAAGCAAGAACGAAAGCAAAGGCGGATCGTAGCAATCCGCGCAAAGGTTGCAATGGCTTTCCATTTTCGAGGATGAAAGGAAATAATCCCTGACGTGTACGCACGATTTTGTTTAACGCACTAAGGTTTTCATATAGTTCTGCGCAATACTCAGGGGCCTGAATGTATACCTTTTTTTCAGGTGATGTCCGCCGGTGCGGTGCAGAATATCCCGTAACGCTTCTATCACTTCAATGGTATGATCGCCTTTGTTGATCATCACGCATTCCGCCATGGCAGCATGGGTAGCGTCCGTGATCTCGGAACGGGTAGCCAACCCGGATTTATTCAAGTTCTCCAGGACCTGTGTTGCCCATATAACAGGTACATGTGCAGCTTCACAAATCCATAAAATCTCTTCCTGAATTTCTCCCATTCGCTCAAATCCTATCTCTACCGCCAGATCACCTCTCGCAATCATGACACCAAATAGAGATTTTTGCATGGTCGTCAACAATAGACTTGGTAAATTTTTGACGGCTTCAGTGGTTTCGATCTTGATGATAAGATGAGGATGTTTTGAGGGATTCTTATCGATAATACTAAACAAGGCGTTGATGTCTTCCGTATATCTCACAAAAGAGAACCCGATCATGTCTGCATGTTCACATATAAAGGGAAGATTGGCTTTATCGGGATCCGTAAGAGGAGAAATATTTATGAAAGTATCGGGGAAATTGATGCCTTTTCCTTCTTTGATCAGTTGTTTGCTGGATGAAATTCTGACCACCCGCATGGCTGCCTTTTCCTCTCCGGGTTTCTCAATGAATCCCTTGATCATCCCATCGTCTATGTACACGCGGTCGCCTTTCTTCAGCATGCAGATGATGCCGGATTCATTGGGACTAATGACTGTTTCTTTCTCATCTGTTTTTTTGATGGATTCCGCCAACCACACTATTTCCCCTTCCTTGATTTTTACTTTTTTCTCAGTTTTCCCTTTGCCCAGGAGACGGGTTCTTATTTTGGGGCCAGCCAGATCCATGTAAATTTTACAGGAAAGACCTGTTTGTTTACAAGCTCTTTTCAGATGCTGTATCATCCGGGACCAGATCGCTTCATTATCGTGCGCACAGTTGATTCTTGCAACATTCATCCCATTTTGAAGAAGGTTTTTGATTAGTGCATAATTATCGGCAAATGAGGAATCGAAAGTGATCATAATATAAGGAATGCCAGATTCCTTTTTATCACCAAAAAGCTGTTTGCTTTTTGTATCCATTTCCTTTTTGCTATAGTCATACGTACAATGATCCAGTTCCTCTTTCTTATATTCTTTTCCCATTCTTTGCAGAATGGCCTGTAATTGCCGATGAATATGACTTTCAGCGCTCGCCAGTGATGATAGACCGCAAATATGCAATTGATCCTGGAGGTTTCTGATATCCTTGTTTCTAAGCGTCAGATAGTGAATCAGGTTTTTGGCTGCATTTTGTTGCAGGGGATGAACTTGCCTTATTGCTGCGGATCTTTTTTTAGTTTCCGACAGCATTGCCTTTTCGATCTCGGACAGTTGTTTGAAGAGATCAGATAAGGAGGCATGTTTCATAAAGCAAGATTAGGTGAGTATTTTGGATGAAACTATTGCGGGCGAAGTTAACAGGCAATGATTCGGGTCACTAGAACGTAAGCTATTGGTCATTCAAATAGGAACGCTGGGGCTTATGTTACCTAAACATTATTTAATTGTAAGTAAATCGTGAACCCAAAACATCGGACTTCTCATGTCCGACATTTACCGGATGAAACGGTCTTGTTTTTTATGTGTCCTGACTATTTGGGTTGGGCTTCTTTTTTCGGTGAATGTTTTTGGTCAACGTGCCATACCAACACTCATGGCTAATACCTTGTCTGATATTCATCAATATCGTCCGGATTCTGCTTATCTGATATTAAAGAACCAACTGCTCAGTTCACAAGCCGACGGGGACCTTGAAGGTGAGGCCCATATCTATCACCGCATGGGGCGAATTCTTTTTAGGATGGGGAGTTATCCTCAAGCGCTTGCCCAATTGCTTGAGGCCGACAAGCGTTACCGAAACCTGGATCAGGAGGTATGGCTCGCTGAAAATAGCAATGTACTTGGGACTGTATATTATTATAATAAACAGCCTTCCCATGCACTCGATCGTCATAAACAGGCCCTCGTTCTTTATCAACGGCAGCAGGATGCGGCTGGATTGTCCGTCACATACGCGCACATTGGTCATTGGCAGGAGAAGAACCGCAATCTCGATTCTGCCTTGCATTACCAGCGTATAGCCCTGGCTTATGCAGAATCCAGCCTGAACCTTTCTTCCAAAGCCCGCATCTATGAACATCTGGGAAGCATTTATGAAGACCTTTCGCAATTTGATTCCTCCAGGTATTATTACGAGGCATCGCTTTCCCTGTATCGATCGCTTGATTTGCGAGCAGAGCAGGTAGAGGTCATCAACAATATTGGAGATGTATATAGTAAGACAGGAAACTATGTGCAGGGACTTGCCTTTGCGCGTCAGGCGATGATGATGGCCTCGGAAGAACAGGATAAATACCAATTACAAAGTGCATACAGGGATATGGCGGAATGCTTTGAAGCGATGGGAAATCAGGATAGCGCATACGTGTACCTGGAGAGGAGCAGGGAGTTGGTCCAGGATATCTATACGGCCGATAATCAAAAGCAGATTGCACTGCTACAGACGGTGTATGAGTTTGAGCAGAAGAATGCGGAAATTTCAAAGCTCAATGCCGGAAGAAAGGTATACACCATTGTACTCATTGCCATCATCATGGTTGCTCTGCTTCTTGTGATCCTCGGTAAACTGGTGAACAGCAGGCAGAAATTGAAGATTCAGCATGAACAAAGACTGAATGACCAGCAACAACGCATCCATCTGGCCGAAAAAGATCTTATGGAGTCGGCCCTACGCATGAAGAAAATGGAGGAGGAAAGCCTGAAAGAACAGTTAGACATGCGCAGCAGGGAGTTATCGTCCCATATTCTTCACCTGATCCAGAAAAACGAGGTGATGGAAGAAGTGCGCACAGGTCTGCAGGAAGCGATCCGGGATGATAAGCGCGACCAGAAGAAGCAACTGCGCCAGTTGCTCAATAAGATCAATTTCAGTTTTGCGCAGGATGACTATTGGAATGAGTTTCGATTGATTTTCGATAAAGTGCATGCGCAGTTCTTTACCGTCATCAAGGAGCAAAGCCCGGATCTCACGCCATCGGAGATCCGCTTGCTGGCATTGGTCAAAATGGAGCTGGGTTCTGCAGACATGGCGAAGTTGTTGGGTGTAACCATGGATAGTCTGCGTGTGATGAGATATAGGGTAAAGAAAAAATTGGGTATTGATACAGGTGATTCCCTTCAGCAATATGTTCGTCAATTGGGCTAGCTTGTTTCGTTCACATTTCGTTCATATTACGGTCATGATTCCTTAACGGACATTTTGGTTCAAGTTAAAGTGCAGATTTTCAATAGATTATGATCAAGCGTTGACTCCTTGTTGCCGATCTGCTTACGTCAGTTCACACGATGTTTCCATTTTGTATACGGTCTGAAATTCCGAAAGCGCGTATGTTCCTTTCAATTTGCGTCAGAAAAATCAGCGCATGAAAAAAATCGCATTATTCATTTTGGGCTTTGTGTGTACGGCATCCCTATGGGCGCAGACTGGCGCATCCATCGTAAGGGGTTACGTGGTGGATGCCATCAATGGAGGCCGGCTAAGTGGTGCTTCTGTAAAAGTGATTGGCTCAACCAAGGGTGCAGTGGCCAACGAGGAAGGTTTTTTTGAGTTGTACGCACAGCCGGGAAAGCTGCAATTGCAGGTGAGCTATCTCGGATATCGGGATACCACACTGAATGTAGATCTGGCCGCGGACCGTGTGAGCAATGTGAGGGTGTTTTTATCAAGTGGTGCACCGCAATTGACGAGCGTGATTATTTCCGGGTATCTGCAGGGCCAAGCCAAGGCCTTGAATCAACAGCGAAATGCAGATAATATTAAAAACATTGTATCCGCTGACCAGATTGGGAGGTTTCCGGATCCAAATGCTGCGGAAGCCTTGCAAAGGGTGCCCGGTGTAAATATTGAGCGCGACCAGGGTGAGGGACGATATGTACTGATTCGCGGACTGGCACCACAGTTTACAAATATCAATGTGAATGGAGAACAAATTCCATCGCCTGAAGCCAGCGTGCGTTATGTTGCGTTGGATGTGATTCCTTCTGACCAACTCGCGTCTATTGAGGTTAGCAAGAGCTTGACGCCGGATATGGATGGCGATGCAGTTGGGGGCTCAGTAAACCTGATCACCCGCACCGCGCAGTCTGCCTCTCCCCGGATCACCGGTTCTTTGGTAGGAGGTTATAATAGTCTGATGAAACAGCCCAATGTTCAGGGGCAACTCCAGTTTGACCAGCGTTTCGGCAAAAAGCAGCAGCTGGGTGTGATGGTTAATACCAACTACTACCACAACCATTTGGGAAGTGACAACTGGGAACAGTCGCCCGATGACAATGAAGTTGAGCTTCGGGATTACGAACTGATCCGTACCCGTTTGGGCTTGAGTAGTACCATCGACTACCGCTTCAACGACCGGAACGAAATTTATTTCCGAACATTATACAGTAAGTTCACCGACAGGGAATGGCGCCGCAGGTATGTGTTCATTCCTAGTGACGATGAGATCCGCAAACTCACAAAAGACCGTTTTGAATCACAGTCTGTCCTGACCTTCAACCTCGGTGGTAAGCATACTTTCAATGGTTTTTACCTGAACTATGAAGGGCAGTACAGTAATGCCGAACAGAATACACCTTATGACCATGAAGTAAGGTTTACGACGGATCTGGCATCAAATCTCAGTTTCCCAACGCCTGATTATCCCGTAATTGATGCACCTGGCTTCCAGGATAACAGTATTTACGAGTTTGATGAAGCGTCCTATGGTAACACGCTCGCCAAGGATCGTAACATCACTGGTAAGTTTGAAATTGGTATTCCCTATACCTTGAAGAATAGTAGCGGCCTGATTAAGTTCGGTGGCAAATACAGGGGAAAGCGGAAGAGCTATACGATTACAGCTGATGTGTATGAAGCCAATGGAGGTGTTCCTGCGCTGGATGAATTTGACGAGGATCCGATCAAAGATGAGTTTCTAAAGGGCCGTTACGATATGGGCAGGCCCTTATATGTGTCTTCATTTAATCGGTTCTTCAATGCAAATCCCGGATTGTTTGAACTGGACGTGGAAGCAAAATCGATTGACGAAGCGCTCGAAGCATACGATGCAGAAGAGAATGTAACGGCGGCGTTTGCGATGGCCCGTCACCAATTCAGAAAACTGATGATACTTGGAGGTGTGCGTTATGAGCGTACAACTGTTAATTATCAATCCAAGGATGTTGTCATTGATGGTGCTGGGGATTTGGATGGAATTGTACCGGTAAGCGGTTCATCGAACTATGATTTTATACTGCCACAATTCCAGGCCAGGTATGAGCTTGGTAAATTTACCAATATCAGGGCTGCGGCTACGTATTCATATGCAAGGCCCAATTTCAGCGAGATCATTCCTGCACAGGAGATTAATATTGAAGACAATGTAGCCACACTTGGAAATGCAGCATTGAAACCAACCGGTGCCCTGAACCTGGATCTGATGATCGAAAAATATTTTAACAATGTGGGTGTGGTGTCTGCAGGTGTATTCCATAAGTCTCTGAATGACTTTATCTACCGCAGGGTTCAATTCAATGTGCCTTATCCATCAACGGGAACACCTATTGTCCCATCCATTGATGTGGTGCAGGCCCAGAATGGGAACGATGCGCAATTGACCGGTGTGGAACTGGTATTCCAGCGCAAGCTGAGTTTTCTTCCCGGGTTCCTGAAGTATTTCAATATCTATTCCAACTACACCTATACCAACTCTAAAGCTACCATTCAGAGCAGGGAAGCAAACAATACAAAGCCTGACGAAACTGAAGAGATCAGGCTTCCCGGCCAGGCTACGCATGTGGGGAATCTTGCTCTGGCATATGAGACCAGCAAGTTGCTGATCAGGGTTGCCGCAAACTTCAACGGGGAATACCTGAGTGAAGTGGGCGGTACACCGGACCAGGATCTCTATGTGAGCAGCAGGATACAAGTTGACCTGAATGCAAGCTATGCTATCAACAATAAGTTCCGCTTGTTTACTGAATTTTTGAATCTCACAAACCAGCCGTTCGAAACCTACCTCGGGAACAAAGATCTCAAGGCACAGCGTGAATTCTATTCCTGGTGGATGAGGCTTGGATTAAGGTTTGACCTCAGTAGAAAGAAATAACTATTCAATTACTTTTTGAAACATAATACTATGCGTAAGATTTATGGCATCATCCTCGCTTCGGCATTGGTTTGCGGAGCGGGTTGCGATAAACAAAACGATGACCTGGTAACGCCATTAAGTGCAGAGGCTTTTCCGCAGGTGATCAAGATGGACGAAGAAGAAGGCGGTGGATTGGAGGACGAAGATAAATTCTCGTTTGAAATCACATTGAATGATAGGGTTGATCCCGATGGAGAAGAACTCGGAGGCAAAGTAGTGCCCCTGGAAAATGATGTGACCGTTTCATTTGTGGTGAAAGACCTGGAGGGATTTAATCGGCTTTCAGATTACATCAAAGGGGCAACGGCTTTTTACGAAGTAGACGATTGTACAGAGAAAGATGTGGCAGTACAATTCAATCCAACCACAGGTGTGGGTAGTGTAACTTTTCCTAAGGGAGTGGAGGCTGTGGAAATCGAATTTGAAACCGATGAAGACTTTTTTGATGATGGCGATTTAAATACTGAAGAACGTAGTCTTGTAGTTGCGTTGACAGGCGTTCAAGGCACCAGCGATAATGTGACTTATAATCCTGCCATCGAATTTAAATATGAGATCCTGGATGACGAAGGAATCCATGGAGATTGGGAACTGGATGTAGACAATGCTGTACAGTTTGCTGCATTCAAGGCGTTGTTTGGCCTCGTCAATGAAGATATCAAGGATCTTGATGCGGATGATGTGGATAAGATCGAGATCAGTTTTGAGTATAATGAAGTCAAAGTAGTGGTTGAACTGAAAGAGACCGAGACGGTGACGGAATGTGGGCAAACGGAGATCGTAAACAAAGTGATCGAGATTGAAATGGAGATCGAAGAACTGGAAACCCTACAAGCTTCGGGAGACGTAGAACTGCTCGGTGAAATTGAGCAGGATGATTCCACGATCAAAGAATTTACCTATGCCGGAGGATTTACCATCAATGGGGATGACCTGGAACTTGAATTGGAAGGAGAGTATGATGATGAAACAACAGGTGTGAAGGTGCTTCGACTAACCAAATAACTAAATCCTGATGAAGTATAAGCATATATCAATTGTCTTGTTTTTTGTTGCACTGACGAGTTGGTTGTTTCCATCCTGCGCTGATGCGCCATTGGTCAGTGGTCCGGACGCAATATCACCAGTGGTGATCACCGAAAGACTACCTCATGATACCGATGATCCAGCCATTTGGATTGATAGTTTGCACCCCGAGCGGTCATTGATTGTGGGGACAGACAAAGACGCGGATGGCGGATTGTTTGTTTTTAACCTGGATGGAAAGATAGACAAGATACGCTCTGTGACTGGCTTGCAACGTCCCAACAACGTTGATATAGAATACGGCCTCATGCTTGGCGGGCAAAGAACCGATATTGCAGTTTCCACCGAACGACTCACCCACAAGCTGCGCATTTTCAGGTTGCCAGATATGAAGGCTATTGACGGTGGCGGAATTGAAGTGTTTATCGGTGAACAGGGCGAGGGTTTTCGGGACCTTATGGGTATTTCACTTTACCGCGATTCTACCGGTAACGTATATGCGATAGTAGGACGGAAGACCGGACCAACTGATGGCACTTATCTGTGGCAGTATCTTCTAAGCGATGATGGCAAAGGTGCGGTTACTGCCAGGCTAGTGAGAAAGTTTGGCAAGTATAGTGGTAAGAAAGAGATTGAATCTATCATGGTTGACGACCGCCTGGGATATGTGTACTACTCAGATGAATTGGTAGGTGTGCGGAAGTATTATGCAGATACGGTCCGCGGCAACCAGGAATTGGCTCATTTTGCAAAAGAGGGATTCTCCATTGATCACGAAGGAATCTCTCTATATGAAACTTCTGATAGTACAGGATACCTGCTGGTTTCTGACCAGGGTTCCAATCGATTCCATATTTTTCCCCGTGAGGGAAGGAACGGGAATGCGCATGATCATCCTGATTTGAGGAGCGTTCAGGTGAAAGCCATGGAAAGCGATGGCAGTGAGATCACCAGTTTTCCGTTGGGTCCAAAATTTCCATATGGTGTATTTGTTGTAATGAGTACGGACAAAACATTTCACTATTATTTGCCAGACAAAATTCTCGGAGATTCCCTGATCCAACGGTAAGTGTATAATTGAAGTATTTGAATTGTGTTGGTTTCTACCAGGAAATCTCCTGTCCATCTTCAAAAAACTTTCCTGATGGACCGTCATCCGGCAGGGTTGCAGCCCATACAATGCCTTGGATGGAATCTGATACGGAGCGCGCGCCCAGGGCTTCCATTCCTTCCGCTGTTGCTACAAAACCAGGATTTACTGCGTTGATGATGATGTGATCGTTCTTCAACTGTCTAGCCAGCTGTACTGTAAGCCCATTCAGGGCCAATTTAGATAAACCATATGCGGTTAACAATGCGGGATGAACGGCCATACCAAATATCGGATGACTGAATGACCCTGCTCCGCTGCTGATATTAACAATCCTGGGGTGCTTACTTTTTTTCAGTAAAGCATGCATATGCTTGATCATCCGCCAGGTCCCGAATAAATTTGTGTCCAGTGCATCTTTAACCACCTGGAAATCCGATTCCAATGGCCCGGTCATATAATCGAGATGCCCGCCAGCATTATTTATCAGAATATCAAGCTTGCCAAATTTTTCTTCGACGGAAGACGATAAATGTTCAACGCTGGATTCACTGGTGATGTCAACCTGTTCTGCAGACACAGATGCTTGTTCGGATGCCAGCCTTTCAGCAAGTTTCTTCGCTTTGTCAAGATCTCTTGCTGCAATAATTACCCTGAAGTTTCGTGCCACCATCTCTTTCGCCAATCCATAGCCAATTCCCTCTTCTCTGCTCACCCCTGTAATTAGAACAATTGAATTATCGTTACTCATTTTATTCTACATTTATTTATCAATGTAATAAAATTTATGAATTCATTGCGTCAACATATTATTAAAAGGCTTGGTCCTGATATTGAGAACCTTGATCTTGTTCTTCAACATTTTGAAGAGCGGGAAGTGAAGCGCAATGAAATGCTTCTGCGCGAAGGGGAGATTTGCAGATACGTGTATTTTGTGGCCGAGGGATGCCTTCAGGTATTTGTAAATGAGGACGGAAATGAGAGTACCCGTGATATTGTAGTGGAAGACAACTGGTGCAGCGAGCTCATGAGTTTCGGACAGCAACAACCCGCGAGGGAGAACATTCGTGCAGTAGAGCCTTCGCGCTTGTCTTGCATAGACTATGCGGGCTTTGGAAAGATGATGGCAACGGTACCCCAGTTTGATAAAGTGTATCGCCAGATCCTTGAGCAGTCTTATGCCAACTCGGTATATCGGCTCAATACTTTTGTGGCTTTATCGGCCCTGGACCGGATCAAATGGCTGATGGACTACAGGCCAGCGCTGATGACCCGCCTCAGCAGTAAGTTGATCGCCTCTTACCTCGGCATCAATAAAGATGTGTATAGCCGGCTAAAGGCACAATTGTAAAATATCGACTTTTGTCATTGCCCGATGACGATTCAAAGATGAAGTTTGTGCATCATTAAACATGCACATCATGAAAGAGTATTTGTTATTGTTTCGCAACGCCAGTGCTCCGGATGGATACCTGGCCACTACACAGGATATGGCCGAAGATATGCCCCGCTGGCAGGCATGGATCGGCAGCATTGCTATGCAGGGTAAACTGGTTTCTACCGCACCCATGGAATATGGGTCCATCATTGCAACAAACGAAGGTGCCATTGCGGGCCCTTACAAAGAGACCAATTCTGTATTGGTGTCGGGCTACCTGATCTGCAAATCTGATCAGCCCGAAGAAGTTCAAGCCTGGGCACAGTCCTGCCCCATCATGAAATATCCTCACAGCTCAGTGGAGATCAGGGCCCTGGTTCCATTCCCCATTCAATAAATCAAATCATATCATATGGATAAGATTTTGTCTTGGGGACGATACATCTTCCCCTTATCATTCCTCTTGTATGTTGGTCTGCACCTGGGCAAACCAGAGGTAGGCGCTTCTTTTGTGCCCGATTTTATTCCCTTTCCTTATTTCTGGAACTACTTCACTTTGGTATGCATACTCGCTTTCATCATCAGCGCTGTTACTGGTAAATATGATAGGCTGGCCTATGTATGTATGACGGTGTATGTACTCCTGATGGCGGTGTTGGTTCATCTGCCTCGTGCGATGGGAGGCTATGTTGATCCTGCAGGTATGATGTTGAATGCAGAACGCGAGAAGGAACTGGAGATGGTGAATGTGTTTCGCAACATCATGGTGGCCGGTGCACTCATGGGTTTTGCGCGATGGGTGGCGAAGGACGAGCGAATCGTTGGATGAATAAAAGGGTGAGTCGCTCACCCTTTTATTCAGATTAAAGTGGATGCAATTCTCCCATTTCTCCTCTGCCCAATCTTAATTTTGTATCCCGCATCTGCGCATCCGTGGTCATCACAAATGGTCCGCCATAAACAATGGGTTCATGGTGTGGCGTTCCCGAAGCAAAAATAAAATGCGCAGATTCTTTAACGGTTTGTACCTTGATCAGGGTTCCCTCTTCTTTGAAGCTGACCATCGATCTACCCTGTATTTCTTTGCCATTGATTAAAATCCCGCCAGCCATCAGGTAGATAAAGGCCATGGCTTTGGCCGGTAGTTCAACACTTGCACCCGGTTGAAGCGATACATCAAAAATGGTAGTATCTGTGACCAATTGGATCGGCGAGGTCTTTTCCACATAGCTTCCCTGCACAACCCGAAGCTTCATCAGGTCCGTTTTGTATTCAGGAACTTCACTGGCAGATGCATGATAAGCTTTTGGCTCTACGAGTCTGTTTTGATCTGAATGGTTGATCCAGATCTGGAATCCATGACAATCGACCCCTTCAACAGTAGGCACTTCATCATGCATGATCCCGCTACCCGTTTGAGTGACGTGGATCCCGCCGGGTTCAATGATGCTGTGATCACCCCGACTATCCCTGTTCAGAAAAGAACCTTTGCTATCGGGCATCACATAGGTCATTACGGAGACACCCGCGTGAGGGTGTGGTCCGAAAATCGGCCTGTCTATATGGAACTCGGTAAACACCAGAAAGGGTTCAAAATTGAATTCATGTTGAAACATGTCTACCGATGTAAATCCCATCGGGTTGGGTTTCAACAAAAGCGGAGTGACTTTGGCTATTTCTTTTTGCATGGGATGATGTTTTGTGGGTTTGGTAAGAACAAACACATTCGGAAAAAGTTTATCTGGCCTTTCTTCGGTCTGCGACGCTTTTCAGGGATCCCCACGGTGTTTGTTAATGTTGTTTCAATTCTCATTGAAGGACTGTATATTGTTTAGTACGATCTATTTCTCACCCCAAAACTATAACCATTGAACAATTCAAAGGCCCAAAACAGAAGACAGTTCCTGAACCATGCTGCTGCCGTGACAGCAGCCATGGGTTTTTCCATGATCCCCGAATGGAGTCAGGCATCACCAATGCCGGAGGATGAGAGGCCGAATGTGATTGGACCCCGTGCTGGATTTTCACCTCATATGGGAACGCTTTTATCCATGATGACCTGGATGCGACAAGTAATCCTTTCACCAGTCCGGGGGATGTCTGTAGAGCAATTGGACTTTGTGTTTGATGATCATGCGAATTCCATAGGATCCATGCTGATGCACCTTGCTGCTACAGAGCGGTTTTATCAGGTCCATACTTTTGAAGGAAAAGCCTGGGGTGACTGGAGCGAAAAGGACAAAAACAAATTTGGTGTGGCGATGGGTTTAGGTGCGGAAGCAAGAAAATCGATCAAAGGAAACCCGCTATCATATTACACTGATGCACTGGGCGAAGTGCGAAAGAATACCATTGCTGAGTTCAAAAAGCGGGACGATCAATGGTTATTTACCGTCGATGAAAAATGGCCCTGGGGTGCTACCAACAATTATTGCAAGTGGTTTCACGTATGTGAGCATGAGTCTAACCACAACGGCCAGATCAAATTTATCAAGAGCAGACTGCCGGGTGCCAAGGCTGGTAACGACTAACAAGTTTGCCGCTAGTGGAGCATGAAGTATATTCGAAAAAAACCGGACTATGCTTCGTGCATCTCTGTTCGCATTGTTCCTTGCTTTGATCCTACCAGCATCAGCACAGGAAACAAATATTAAACCACGGATTATCATCACCGCTGATCCCGAGCTGGATGATAACAATTCGCTGATCCGGCTGTTGCTGTACAGCTCAGACCTGAAGATCGAGGGATTGATCTATGCCAGCAGTCAGTTCCATTGGAAGGGCGATGGAAAAGGAACCAAGTGGCAGGTGCCTAACCGGGAGTACAATCGGTTTGGCCAAAATCTATGCCCTTGCGAAAGTTGGCGATGGGCAAAGGATGAACGATTTATTCACGATGCGGTGGATGCCTATGAGCGGGTGTATTCCAACCTGAAAGTGCATGATCCCGGATATCCTTCGCCAGCAGAACTGAAATCGGTTATCCGTTACGGTAATATTGAATTTGATGGTGATATTTCGAAGGACTCGCCGGGTTCAGACCTGATCAAAGAACTGATTATGGACGATAAACCAGGGCAGTTGTTCATTACTTCATGGGGAGGATTCAGCACTATTGCGAGGGCACTCAAATCCATACAGGAGCAATATCAGTTTACAAAGGATTGGGAAGCACTTAAAAAGAAGATTGCGAGAAAGCTTGTGCTCTTGCCTTCCGGTGACCAGGATGACACTTATGCTACGTATATCAAGCCCAACTGGCCGGAGATTGAGTATCGGCAGTTTACGAGCGGACCAAACTATGGGTATGGCGCACAACTACGCGCGTCAAAGGAAGATGCGGTTTTTCTCACTGCATCGTGGATGAAGGCAAACATCAATGGCAAGGGACCTTTAGGTTCATTGTATCGTGTTTGGGGCGATGGGAAACAAATGGTGAAGGGTGATAAGATGGATTATTTTGGATTGAGTGGATATACGGACGATGAGTTGCGGAAGAAAGGATACATCGTGTGGATGCCAGTGCAGGAAAAGGGTTCATGGTTGGGAGAGGGCGATAACCATACATTCATGAATATGCTGGGCAACGGATTGCGTGCCTATGAGGCCGGTTATTTTGGCGGGTGGGGTGGACGAAGCGAAAAGGGAATGCGTGACATTAATTTTAGTATGACTGATACTTCGGCACAGGCCATGGTCAATGCACTGTCACAGGGAACTGCACCTTCATCATCCAATTATCCTAATTTCTTTCCCGCGGCTCAAGCTGATTTTGCTGCGAGGATGAAGTGGAGTACTACTTCCAGATATAAATCCGCCAACCATGCACCGGATGTGAAGGTGGTTGGCCCCTTGGTACTGACTGCTACACCCGGACAAAGATTTCAGTTGATCGCTACTGCAACGGATCCGGATGGAGACAAGCTATTTTTCAAGTGGTGGCATTTCCCAATGCCTGAATTTACAGACTGGGTGAGTGTGAATGATGCCGGCACCGGGCAAGCGGAGATTGAGATTCCCAAAACGGCAAAGCCTGGTATGCAGTTGCATTTCATTGCCGAGGCCGTTGATCCGGGAGGGTTGGTGAGGTATCAGCGGGTTATTGTTTTTGTTAAGTGAATAAGGAGTATGGTTTAAGGAAAACACTAAAGGCATGAATCGTTCGCTAATACTTTTTTCCTGGCTGATGGCAGTCCTTTTGTTGACATTTTTATTCAATGTTGCTTTGTTTGGCTGGCATTTTGTACGTGGTAATTTCTATTTTGGAAATAAAGAAATGACTATTGATGTGCCTCCTTTTGGAGCTTTATTAGCAACTACTGCAACTGCGCTTTTCATCATAACCGCGTTAATAATCATTGTCAGTAAGCGATTTTGGAAAGGATTATTTCCGATAGTGATCCTGGGTGGATTATTTTGCGTAATAACTCTGGAGATGTTTTCGTCTGTTTTTTATTTGTTTAGAACATCTGGCTGGACGATTTATCCACCCTTATCAAGTCTTGCAGAGATTGAAACACCTTTCGCTTTGTCTTTAGAAGAGGCTAAAGTTTTCATCAGATTCTTACAGATTAATGTAATTGTTTTGATGTTTGCTGTGGTGTACCGATGGGGGTTTTTCAACGGTAAAAAGAACGACAGTAAAACAGTATGATTGAAAATCTATTGAAGTCTACACTTCGCCATTACAGATGTTCAGATGCGATCATGGAAGAATTGTGGAGTGAGATTGCCAAACAGCATTCTTCCAGAATGCGGTACTATCACACGCTTCATCATCTTGATAGTATGATCTTGCGGTTGCAAGAGGTGCAACCGGTAATTGAGCATTGGAATGCTATTGTTTTGGCAGTTGCATACCATGATATTATTTATAATCCGCTGCGGTCAAACAATGAAGAAAGGAGTGCAGCAGTTGCAATGGAAAGGCTTGCGGCTGCCGGCGTGGATGCGGACACCTTGGCAAGAACCCATCGGCACATCATCGCTTCCAAAACGCATACGGTGTCTGCGGATCAGGATACAAACTATTTCACCGATGCGGATCTTTCAGTGCTGGGGGCCAGCAGGGAAGTCTACAAACTGTATGCGGATCATGTAAGAAAGGAGTATCGATACTACCCGGACCTGGTGTACAAGCCGGGAAGAAAGAAGGTACTGCGGCATTTTCTGGAGATGCCACGCATTTTCAAGACGGATCACTTTTATCATACCTTTGAACAGCAGGCCCGTTATAATCTATTGTGGGAACTGGACGGTAGTTAATTGTCAATTCATGCGCATCGCCGCACTGACAGATATCGCCATTATTACGGCAATCAACAGCCCATTCTTTGTTTTACCTGCTCTTGGGTTTATCTTGATGTATATCTGGTCTATGGTTAAGCCATCGGTTACAGCACGGAAGGTAGTTCAAAAAGAATGCTGCAAGGAAGCCTGAGTTATTCTTCGTTGACGATCTTGTTGATCATTCCATTGAAGATGAAATAATGAAAGGGGAGAACGCTGTACCAATATAATCTTCCCCACAAACCTTTGGGCCGGAAGGTGGCCACCTGTCTCAACTGAATTTTATTTTTGATCCGCATCATCCGGAATTCCAGCCATGCTTCACCGGGCAGTTTCATTTCTGCATATAACAAAAGTCTTTTCTGTGCTTTATCAGCGATCAGCACTCTCCAGAAATCCAGTGCATCACCCGCGTGGATCTGGCTGAGATTGGTTCTTCCTCTTCTGAGGCCCACACCACCCACCATTTTGTCCAGGATTCCCCTGATCCGCCACAATGCATTTCCATAGTACCATCCGGTTTCACCACCGATACTCCAGACTTTGCGCAGCACGGTTTCTGTATCAGCGGGTTTCACTTCCCGCATCTTCACATCACGGAAGCACCCGTATTCAGGAACCTTAATGAATTGCATCAATTGCAGGGGCGTCTTGCTACTGCTGAATGCGTCCTTCCAACTGCTCACCACCATGTTTTGTTCGATCCTTTCAAAAGCCAGTGCCACTGCTTCTTTATAGGTGAAGGGTTTGATGCCGAGTTTTTCCTGCAGGTCATTGGGCCTGCAAATGACATTCACTTTCATGCTGTTCACTAGATTTACTGCCAGTGGGTAGGAAGTAGAAGTAATGAAATACAGCCAGTAAGAGGAAATGCGCGGTGTCATGATCGGCAGGGTGAAGATATGCCGCTTGAGTTTTCGCACTTCAGCAAATTGCAACAACATCTGTTTGTAGCTCAGGACCTCAGGTCCACCGATATCATAGTCGTGTCCATAAGTATCCTCCCTCAGCATCACACCCGTCAGGTAGTGCAAAACGTTCCGTACAGCAATAGGCTGACACAGTGTATTCAACCATTTTGGGGTAACCATGACCGGTAGTTTCTCGGTGAGATCACGAATGATCTCGAAGGATGCACTTCCTGAACCCACCACAATGCCAGCTCTCAAGATCGTTAACGGAATGCCCGTTTCCTTCAGTAGGTTTTCAACTTTGAGTCTCGAGGAAAGGTGTGCAGAGAGTTTCTCCTCGTTTACAATACCGCCGAGATAAATGATCTGCCGAACCTTTGTTGCGCGGATGAGTGAATTAAAGTTGTTTGCGCATCGTTCTTCTTCGTCCTCAAAAACACCAGCTCTTGCGGTTAGTGAGTGGATCAGGTAGAACGCAACATCAATATCGATGGGTATTCTGGCTTCACCAGGTTCCAGGAAGTCCACTTCAACTACGTGAATGGCCGGGTTCTGGTGTTCCGCTTCAAACCTTTGTTTATTGCGCACGCAGCAGTACAGCTCATGTGAACCTTGCAGCAACACCTGAATGAGTCGCTGCCCAATATAGCCGTTTGCACCAGTGATAAGGATGTTCATTGCTTGCGTAACAATGGAAACTGCAAATCGTTCTGTGCTTTGCAAATGGTTCACAGCTCTCGGACCAGAAATGGAATGCGCTTCCCTCGATGTCAAAGTTGTGACGAACATGAAACGAAAAGGGCAGATCGGCCATTTTCTGTGCTTCGGAAAGGGGTGTAATGCGGATTACTCAAGGAAAATGCATTTCACTCAACGTGATCTCGGAATGGACGGGTGATGCGTAGCTTCGGCTATTTCAGGAACGAATATTCCGTATTACATTTATACATGACGGCTGCCTTGCTAAGATACCCGGGACTGATATTCTTCTTCATGATACACCTAGGAAGTATTCATGGACAGCAGCTTAGTTTCTCGCAGTTGGATATCTCCAATGGACTGCCTGACAACAATGTAAGGTCGTTGGGAATTGACGACAACGGTTACCTCTGGATAGGCACTGCATCAGGGCTCAGCGCATACGACGGCTACAGTGTATCTATTTTTCAGAAAGAGCAATACGGGAATTTGCCTTCAGACCTGATTGAGCATATCACGGTGGACGGTGAGGGACGGGTTTGGCTGGGCACTCCGGAAGGCGTGGCTTACGTGGATTCGCAACGCAATATCCACCGGGTGGTTTTGGAAGATACGGTGAAGCGGTTCCGCTGTAAGACAGTGATGGAAACTGACTTGTTGGGCCCCGTCATCTTTTCAGACCGGGGACAATTTTATTTCGACTCTGTGGCCTTGAAATGGAGAAAACTTACCTGGATCCCGGAGAAGATACTTGGCTTCAGGAACTTCATGGATGCTGATAGATTCGGTGATAATGGTGTCCTGTTCACTACGGACAGTCTGGTGTTGGTGCTCGATTTTGCAAGCAGGAAAGTGCTGTTCAGCATGCCTCTTACCTCCGCGGTGAGTGCTTGCAGGGTGAGCAAGGATGAGATCGCCATAGGAATCTATACCGGGCAGGTCATCTTTTGTGAATACCCCTCAGGGAAAGTAACGAGACAATACCAGCTCACCAATGCCCTTGGCAACAGGACAGTGAATACCACTCTGACGGAGGTACGGCCGGCGCCCGGCGGAGACCTGGTAGTAGCCACGGGTTTCGCCGGACTGTTCGTGATAGGCAGGGACGGGCATATCGGCCGTTATTCCCATGACCCGGTGGATCCAACATCCATTGCATCCAACAATGTATACAGGGTGATCAGTGATCCGCAGGGTAATGTAGTGGTGGGCACTGCGAACTCTGGACTTAGCGTTTGTAACATCACCCGGAAAGAAGCTTCGCATACAAGCCTTTTTTATGATGACAAGGGAGATTTTTACGATGGTGCGATCACGGGCATCGTGCAGGGCCAGGGAGACCTGCTATGGTTGGGCGGGGTAGACAGGCTGATCCGTTGGGACAGGAGAACCAAGCTTTCGACATTCTACTATTATTATGATTCGTTACCGGTAACGGGCTTCCAGCGGGCCGAGTTCAGGGCCATGCATGCAGATGCACAGGGCAACCTATGGACCGGTATACTTGGGGTGGGGCTGGCAAGGCTTTCCAAGGGAGATGCCCAGCCAGTACTGCTGCAACGCCGGCTGGGGTTACCATCATCCATGGCAAGGTCTATCATACTGGATATGACAGCCGACGACGAAGGTTGGCTATGGGTCACCACACTGCGTGGAGTTTACAGGGTGAACATGAAAACCCTGGCTGTAGACACGCTGAAGAAAGACGATGCACAACGCGCTTTCTCAGGTAAAAGGATGAACGCCATCTATTTTGCAAAGGATAGGAAGATGTGGATGACTGGGGCAGCTGATGGGCTCTACAGTTACGATCTGGCCAGCGGGAAAATGCAGCACTGGGATACGAGAACAGGCCTCTTGGAAAATTATGGGATGGATGTGGTGGCAGACAGCAAAGGCAATGCCTATGTGACGCACCTGAGGGGTTTCTCCCAAGTGCAAATAGACGGTAAGGTTAGAACCTTCGCAAAAGGTAATGGCCTTCCCTTTGAGCGATGTGAGTCTGTTTTGTTAGACCGAGATAAGCAGGTGTGGTTCACCAATTTCAGTGCATTGGTCAGGATCGATCCTTCAAGAGGGTCATTCCACATCTATAATGATAACGCGGGGATCAGGTCACAGGGTTTTCGCCAAGGTAGTTCCTGCCTCACAAGGGAGAATGAGATGTATTGGGGCACATTCAATGGATTGTTGCAAGTGAACGCGGATCTGCAGGAAGAGGGCGCTGCTCCGTTCACGCTTAGCATATCGAGGGTTGATCTTCGGGACTCTGCGATACGCCTTAACGGGTCTGGCAATTTTGTAACGAATGATGAAAAGAACAGCGTGGTGTTCCATTTCGCTGCCATCAATCTGAAAGGATCCAAGAATATACGATACAGGTACAAGCTGGAGGGTTTTGACCAGCAGTGGCAGGAGGGGACAGACATCCGTCAGGCCAGGTATGCATCATTGCCGGTAGGCGATTATGTATTTCGTGTGATGGCCAGTGTAGACAGAAAGAACTGGGTGCATTCGAAGAATGCGGTAGATATTGTTATTGAAGCACCATGGTGGCGTCAGCCCTGGTTCAAAGTGGTGCTTGCCTTACTACTCTTAGGGGGCCTTGCCGGATATCTTTGGTATAGCCGCCGCTCGAATGAAAAGAGACTGCAGGAACAGGAAGCTGAGCAGGCCATTCGCTTCTTCACCACGGGAATATCGGCAAGGGCCACGGATACGGAGGATGTACTCTGGGGTGTTGCCAGGAATTGCCTTTCACACCTTCTGCTGGAAGATGCAGTGATATACCTGATCGATGAGAAGCGGAATGTGCTGGTCCAGAAAGCTGCCATCGGCCCTAAGAACTCCGTTGGGAATACCATCCTGGAGCCAATAGAAATACCACTGGGCAAGGGTATTACGGGCACCGTTGCCCTTACGGGTAAGCCGGAACTGGTCGGGGATACGAGTAAGGATGCGAGATATATCGTGGATGACAAAAGGCGCTGGTCAGAACTGGCCGTGCCTATTATCGCTGAAGGGAAAGTTATTGGGGTCATAGACTGCGAGCACTCAAAAAAACGGTTCTTTACGCAACGCCATTTGACATATCTGCAAACTATTGCTTCCTTGTGTGGCGGAAAGATCATCGAGATAAGGGCTGAACAGGAAAAGATGGAAACAGAACGTTTGCTGGTGGATACAAAAAGAAAAATGACCGACCTTGAAATGCAGGCATTGAGGGCGCAAATGAATCCCCATTTCATCTTCAATTGTCTCAACTCTATTAATCGTTACATCGTAAAAAGTGACCAGGCCACTGCGTCACTTTACCTTACCCGTTTTGCAAGACTTATCAGGCTGATTCTCGATAATTCCAACAGTAAGGTCATCAGCCTCGCCAATGAACTGGAAGCCCTCAGGCTTTACATAGAGATGGAAAGCATAAGGTTTGAAAAGCAGTTCCAGTATAGTGTTGAGACAGCGAATGGACTTCAGCCAGATTCCATATCCGTTCCGCCACTTATCATTCAACCTTTTGTTGAGAATGCCATATGGCATGGACTCCTGCACAAGGAAGGGCCGGGGCAACTCAGGGTTTTGGTGAAGTCAAAAGCGCCAGGAGTATTGCAATATTGTATAGAAGACAATGGGATCGGCAGAAAAAGATCCGCCGAACTGAAAAGCAGGTCTGCCCCCGCAAGGAAGAGCCTGGGTATGAAACTGACGGAGGACCGTTTAGCCATTCTGAACAGGGAGGCAGGATTTGACGCATCTGTACAGGTGGAGGATCTTTATGACAATGAAGGGCATGGCATTGGTACTAGAGTTCTTGTCACCCTGGTAGTGGACCAATAATTATGTTATGATACGATGTGTACTTGTAGATGATGAGCGGAACGCCCTCGAGATGATGGAGTGGTTGCTGAAGACTTACTGCCCCCAGGTGGACATAGCAGCCATGTGCAATCATCCTGAGCAGGCACTCGATATGATCAGGGAGAGGAAGCCGGATGTGGTTTTCCTGGATATCGAGATGCCGCATATGAACGGGTTCGATCTTCTTGAAAAGATCGGACAAATCGATTTTGAAGTGGTCTTCTGCACGGCCTACGACCAGTTTGCCATTCGTGCGTTCAGGTATAGCGCGCTGGACTATCTTTTGAAACCGGTAGATCCTGATGATCTCAAGGCAACGGTACAAAGGATAGAACAACGCAGGTCACTGCCCAACAGGGAACAATTTGATTTGCTGTTGCACAGCATACGACGTCCGGAACCACAGACGCCGCAACGCATTGCGTTGACCACTAATGACGGGCTCATCTTTGTGCCCACGTCTTCGATCATCTATTGTGAAGCAGAAAGCAATTATACCAACGTGGTCCTGGACAACAATAAGAAGATACTGGTGTCTAAGGTGCTGAAGGATATTGACGAGACACTTTCCGGTCCTGATTTTTTTCGTGTGCACAGTTCATACCTGATCAATATCAATCGCATCAGGAAATTTATTCGCGGAGATGGAGGTTACATCATCATGGACAATGACGCCACCATCACTATTTCACGGAACAGGAGGCAGGAGTTCATGGAGCGGTTCTCGAAGTTCTGATCTGTACAAACTACATTTTAAAGCAGCTGAGGCTGCTTTTTTTGTGCACCTGCTCAATGTTTCTGCCAAATACTCAATAGCATTTTCAACAGGGCCATCGGCATATCATCTTTGTGTCATCAATCACAACAAAAATTTTAAGTCATGAAGAAGAGCTTTATTCTGCTGATGAGCATTCTCACCATCGCGTTGTTTTTTTCCTGCAAGAAGAATGATGTTGCCCCCACAAAAAAGAGTTTTCCCGGAAACTGGAGAGGCACCTGGGGCAGTGGCAGTGCATCACCCTCCAATTTCATCAAGTTCAATTTCAAACAGGACGGCACCCTGGAAAGACTTGATCAGGTTGGTGCAGTGATCGCTACAGGTACCTGGACGCTGAACGGGATGAATTTTGAATGCCAGTATACCCATCCGTCCAACGGGCAGACCCATCGTATTAAAGGCTTGTACACTGATTTTGACGGTGCCGTTATAGGTACATGGGGATACAGCCCCAGTTATGCGAACGGTGGCGAAGTGGAACTGAATAAGCTATAGATGAATGATAGACAGGCACTATTAAAAGGAAGGATATGTATTATTATGGCAAAGCAGTTCGCTACTGCTTTGCCGGTTTTTAACGCAAAAAAAAGACTATATGAACATGATTTTCTCTGGCCTTGTTCTTGGGCTGACATTTCTCCTCTGTTTACAGGACCGAACCGACATCGTGGGAAAATGGGAGTTGGTGGGCCATGAAATGAACGGTGTAGGTACGCATAAGCAGATGCCGTCGAGATTACAGATTATTTTCGATGCGAATGGCCAGTGGCACGCTTCCGGCCTGGTGGGCAATGACTCTGTTGGAAGCTGGAGCTCAAGTGGAGCAGTTGAGTATCGACTTGATACCAGAAAAGACATGAAATTCATTGGTGTCATTAAAGATAACAAGTTGGTGTTGAGCTACCGTAGCCTCCTCAAAACAGAGACAATCACCTGGATCAGGAAATGAGAAATGTAGGGTTGCCAAGCTGCTGAATGGCAACCCTACATTGATTTTATCTTAACGGTAATTAGCTTATTTCAGCAACTGTGTATCAAACAACTTAAGGATCCGCTTATATTCATCTGTCCAACTAGAGGGTTCCACAAACCCATGGTCCTCTACCGGATATACCGCCAGTTCCCAGTTGTCTTTACCGAGCTCAATCAACCGTTGACTCAGGCGGACCACATCCTGGAAATGCACGTTCACATCCACCATGCCATGACAGATCAACAGGTGATTCTTCAATCCCGATGCAAAATTGATGGGCGATGATTTGGCATAGGCTATGCTGTCCATCGCTGGCTCGTTCAGGATGTTTGATGTATATCCGTGGTTATAGTGCGCCCAGTCGGTCACCGGCCGGAGTGCTGCACCTGCCTTGAATACGTCTGGCGTAGTGAACAATCCCATCAGTGTAATAAATCCACCGTAACTGCCGCCATAGATACCGATCCGTTTGGGATCCACGCCATATTTCTCCACCAGGAAGTTTGCGGCATCCACATGATCACTAAGGTCTTTACCGCCCATCCAACGATAGATGCCCGTGCGCCAATCCCTGCCATACCCACTGCTTGCCCGATAATCAATATCGATGACGGTATAACCTTTATCAGCCAACAGATTATTGAACATGTATTCGCGGAAATAACTGCTCCACCAGTAGTGTACATTCTGCAGGTAGCCGGCACCGTGAACAAAGATCACCGCCGCGCCATTCTTCTTACCCGCTGCGGGTTCATACACCCGCGTGTATACTTGTGCGCCATCACGTGCGGTGAAGGTGGTGACGGTAGCGGCGCGCCATGGATAAGCCTTAAAGGCATCGCTCATGCCTTTATCGGTAACTTGCACCGGTTTCTTGCCGGGTGCGTTTTCCTGCACATAGAGTTCCCAGGGCTTATTGGTAAATGAATAACGATAAGCGATGTATTTTTCATCGGGCGAGAGTTGGACTTCATAACCCCCATCCATAACCGTAATCTTTTCTTTCTTTGATCCATCGATACCCATCCTGCACCATTGTTGCTTTCCGGGATGTTCTTCGTTGGTAAGAAGATAAAAAGTCTTTTTGTCTTTACTCAACTGAACATCCTGCACTTCATAGTTTGCTGAAGTAATTGCTTTCTTCGTTCCGGTTTTCACATCATAGGTATACAGGTGTGCGTAACCGGTAGCTTCGCTTTGGAAATAGAAGAGCTGGTCGGTGATCCATCCAATGCGCGCGCCGAAGGGATTCACGCCGGGACCCGCGATCCAGGCCTCGTCCCGCTGACGGTCCAGCAGCCTGAGCTTGCCAGTGGCTGCATCAAGTTCCATGATCCAACGGTCTTTGTTGTCTTGCGAACGGATATCGATGATGGCGAAGGTGGATGTCTCATTCCAGTATGGACCGTTGATCATCACGCCTCGTGGTGCAGGTTTTTTATTGGCGAATTTGACGGGATAGTCTTTATAATAGTCGGGCTGGTCCATGATGCCCGGTATGGAATCAGTAGATACGTTGATGAGTTTATCACTGCTTCTGTCGTATACAGCAAACTCATATCTCCCCAGCGGAGCGCCTACCTTGGTACGCACATTGAGGTCTGTGGTGTAGCCTGACTCTGTAACATAATCTGGTACGATGGTTTGCTTGGCGCCAGCGGGAGGAGTAAACAATCGGTAAGTAACAAACCTTCCATCGGGACTGATCTGCAGGTTCTGGATCATTTTGTCGCCGGTATAAATGGTTTTCAACGTGTCCAAGTCCCTGTTGGCCCTGAGGAAATCACTGCGCTGGTTACGTTTGGTTTTGCGCTCAGCGAGGATGCTGCTGGTAGCCAGTTGTTGCTGTTGCAGGAACTGATCCTGCGTGGGTACACGTGACGCATCGGAAGAAGCCGGTATGGCTGAAGGGGCATTGCCTCTGGTAAAATTGGTGAGTTGTTTGGTGGTACCAGTAGTCAGGTTCCACGCATAGAGATTCTGGTTTCTGGAATAGCAAAGCCATTCATCTTTATTGATGAACCGCAATCCGGATTCAAAGTCTTCAGTCTGAGTGATTCTTTTTGTGGTGCCCGTTTTCGTTTCCATCAGGAAGATATCTCCACGATACACATAGGCCATCTG
>JBASZQ010000112.1:0-87026 GCA_049661025.1 Chitinophagaceae bacterium
CGGTTGATCAACCCATTGAGCATATTCACAAACAGTGCATTGTGCTGGTAGATAACAATCTCCCGAATACGTTTCAAAGTATCCAGGATCTCATCAGCAGAAATATCCACCTGGTATTCCGGAATAAAAATGTTTCGATAGAGTTTGGTCTCCAGTTCCTGCAAAATATTCTCCACCCCTTCAAAAGTCAACCTGCGTTTGAGCCTCCTGACATCGAGGTAATAACATTTGATGGCTGCACCACGTAGTGCATCAGCTACTTTTCGTGTGGTCTGCGCTGTTACAAAAGGATTCCCATCTCTGTCGCCCCCCGGCCAGAATCCCATCCTGATCACAGGCCTGGCTTCTTCTGTTGCCTCAGGAAACTGGGTCTTTAGCAATGAGATGATCCTGCCGCAAGCATTGTAAAACACATTCTCCAGATACCAGATCATGCTCACCGCTTCATCATAAGGCGTTGGCTTCTGCTTTTTGAAAAATGGGGTTTTACCCAATTGCTGCAAATAAGTATTGATTTGGTTTACGTTGTTTTCTTTGATCGCTCTTGAAAGATCATTGATGATCCCGAGCACGGAACCGGGATAAAATTGGGTAGGATGTGCCGTTAGTACCAGGCGGATGGCAAAGTCTGATAATTTCCGGGAGAGCTCTTCGTCTACATTCTTCTGGACCACTTCAGACTCAAGATGCTTTAATGTTCCCGCACCGCTCATATCATTTACTTCCGTAAACGCCGCATCTTCCAGCGCATCAAATAAAACAACCTGGCGTTCTACATATTGTACAAACCGAAAAAGAAGGTCCAGCTGATCCTGCTCTTTCTCGTAAGCCGTGTGCCGCTGAAAGAAATCCTGTAGAATCTCCCCGGGGCTCATGCGCTTCTTGTACCCATCTTCACAATTGGCCTGCAAGAGGGAAAGCATGATACCTGTTTTTTCAATGCGATGAAATGGGAGAGATGTAAACAGGCTGTTGTACAACTGAAATTTGATGCCAACCAGATTCTTGAACAGGGATAGTGAAGAAGAGGAATGTTGACTCATTGTTTTGAGGGAAATATTATTGCCTAAATTACTCAATAATTTACAGAGTTCCGAAGGGTTAGCTTACTTTGCATACCGCATGGAATGGCGTAAAACCATATGGGCCCTCGTTCCGCTTACAATCTGTTTTTTACTTTCCCTGCAACATTCATTTTTTTGGGATACCACCCATCTTGCATCTGCGCAAGCCGATTGGTTTTACTCCCATAGTACAAACAGCCTTCTACTGCCTGATCACATTGACAGCGGCCACCCTCCCCTTACAGGTTGGCTACTAGCCTGGGTATGGAAAATTATGGGGAAAGGTTTAGTGCAAAGCCACTTAATGATGTTGCCCTTTCTGCTTACAGCAGTTTGGCATATGTTGTTAACCCTTAAGCATTTTTTCCCGTTTAATTATCCGTTACTGGCAATCCTCTTTTTCCTGAATCCTATCCTGCTGACACAGTCGATGCTGGTAAGCCCTGACATTATTCTGTTTGCCGGTCTTTTCACAGCGCTCTTTGGCATACTGGAACAACGATACCTGAAGATTATCCTGGGATCCATGCTTTTGGCCATGGTGAGCATGCGGGGAATGGTTTGTGTTGCTGCACTTGCATTGTTTGGCTTGCTGCGGGACGACACCTATCGCAAATCCTTTCTTGGCGCACTTAAGTATCTTCTGCTGTTTGTTCCACCAGCCTTCCTGGCAGGGGGATTTTTGTTTTTCCACTATCAGCATAAAGGATGGTTTGGATACCACGTAGGGTCACCATGGGCGCCATCTTTTGAGCCCGCTGGATGGAATGGCTTTCTTAAAAACCTGGTAGTGCTGGCCTGGCGCTTCGCTGACCAGGGTATGCTGTTTCTGTGGTTGCCACCTCTTGCCCTTCTGTTCGTCAAACGGGATCGCCTCAGCGGAAGAACAAGGGAGTTGCTCACCCTTTTTGTGATCTTCTTTTGCATGCTCGTCATTCCTCAGCTGTTGTACAAAGGTTTGCTGATGCATCGATACCTCTATCCCTGCATAGCCATCCTCACTTTGGCTGCTTTTTCTATTGTATCTGAACGAATGGAATTGAAGAACTACATTATTTTCAGCGCAATATTATTGGTGAGTGGGTTCTTTTGGATTTATCCCGACCGTATCTCCAAAGGCTGGGACATTATGCCCCTGCACTACAGCTACTATAAGCACCGGGATACTATGATGGAAAAGATGCGGGAACAACAGATCGATCCCGGAGAAACAGGCGCTGGATTTCCATATGAAATGTCGTCTGCAGTGATTGACCTTAGTGATGATAAAAGACATTTCGCATCCATAGACCTACAACAGAATGCATATGTACTTTATTCCAATATATCCAATGATTTTACTCAAGCACAAATGCAAACGCTTCAGTCTTCATGGAATGTAGTTGCACGCTCCGGCCAGTGGCCAGTGTACTTCGTTTTATATAAAAGGCCTTAAGGATTTCTGAATAATTTTGACCGATAAAGACCCCATGAATCCAACAGGTAACTCAAACTTACCCGTAATACGCCCAAACCGTAGACCACGGAACGTGAAAAGTTTATGCTCGATGAAGCGTCGTCATATCTTGTTGGGCAGCTCACTTCGCAAACACGATATCCTTTCTTGAGGATCTGGCACAGCAATTCATTATCGAAAACAAAATCGTTGCTGTTTCCTTCAAATGAAATGTTGCGAAGCACATCGGCGCGATAAGCCCTGAATCCGGTGTGGTATTCACTGAGTTTCTGGTTGATGAGAATATTCTGTACAAGCGTTAACACCCGGTTAAAAAAATACTTGTATAAAGGCATCCCTCCTTTCACAGCACCTTTACCGAGAATCCTTGAGCCGAGGGACACATCGTACTCCCCATAAGCGATGGCTGCACACATCGCGGGGATCATCTGCGGGGAATACTGGTAGTCCGGATGCAACATCAGGATGATGTCCGCTTCCATGGCCAGGGCTTCCCGATAACAGGTTTTTTGATTTCCACCATAACCGAGATTGCGTTCATGCCGGATCACTCTATCTACACCCAAATTGCCGGCAAGATGAAATGTATCGTCTGCGCTATGATCATCCACTACAATCACTGCATCTGCCAGATCAGGAATTGCACGGATCGTTTTCTCTAAAGTAAGAGCGGCATTGTAGGCCGGCAGCACAATGACGATTTTATTAGAATTCAGCATTTTTTCACTTGTTTGTCAAAGATATTCCCCTTATCTTTGAAATCCATCAAAGTAATGGCAAGTCGCTTTACATATCATTCTTTCCTGACCGGCACAGCCGTCCCTGCGTTCATTACCATTACAACAACCATTACAACCCGTTAGGGTTGTGCTTTACCATATCATCCCCGGGCTTCGGCTACTCTTTCAGGTAAACCCTTTTTTAACCTCACGCAAAACAACTATATGCTCGTACTGAAATTTGGCGGCACCTCCGTTGGAAGTTCCGAAACTATGAAAAAAGTCAGGGAGATTGTTCATCAGTCCCTGAAATCCGATGATGTCATGTTGGTGGTATCCGCGATGAGCGGCACTACGGATCAGCTCATTGATTGTGGTAAAAAAGCTGCTGCCGGTGACGAATTGTATAAATCCATACTCAATGCCATTGAAGAACGTCATTTAAGTACGGTCAAAGAATTGATACCGGTGCAACACCAAAGTCATGTATTGAGCTTCACCAAGACCTACTGCAATGAGTTGGAAGACATCCTGAATGGCATTTTCCTGTTGGGCGAATTGTCTGCACGCACCCTGGACAGGATCATGAGTTTTGGCGAATTGATGAGTTCAAGAATGCTGGCGGCTGCCTTCGCGGTGGATGGTACGGAGAGCCAGTGGATCGATGCAAGACAGGTCATCAGGACCAACAATCAGTTCGGCAATGCCATTGTTGATGTTGGAACAACAAAAGCAGCCATCGCCTCACTGCTGAAACAATCAAAGAAGCTTTTCGTTATTCCAGGGTTTGTTGCGGCCGACAAAGACGGTACCACTACAACCTTGGGAAGGGGTGGTTCCGACTATACCGCTGCTATTTTTGCTGCCGGTGCCGATGCCCGGGCGCTTGAGATATGGACCGATGTGTCTGGCATGATGACTGCTGACCCGCGATGGGTGGCCAATGCCAGGCCCATTCCCGCCATTTCATACAAAGAAGCGATGGAGCTCTCGCATTTTGGTGCGAAGGTGATCTACCCGCCCACCATCCAGCCAGTGATGTCTAAAAATATTCCGGTCTGGGTGAAAAACACCTTTGCGCCAACCGATGAGGGCACGGTCATTCATAATGAAACCGTGATGGGCAGTGAAACCGTGACGGGTATTTCCAGCATCAACCATGTTGCCTTGATCAGCCTTGAGGGAAGTGGCATGATCGGTATCCCTGGATTTTCAAAAAGACTTTTTGAAGCACTTGCTGCAGAAAAAATAAATGTCATCCTCATCACCCAGAGTTCATCGGAGCATTCCATCTGTGTAGCCATTGATGCGGTGTTTGTAGATCGCGCGCGCACAGCTGTTGATGCTGCATTTGAACGAGAGATTGCATTGGGCAAGGTGGAGCCCCTGAGTACAGAAACTTCACTCTCTATCATCGCCATTGTTGGTGAACATATGAAAAGCCATCCTGGCATCAGTGGAAAAATGTTTGGAGCGATGGGGCGCAACGGTGTGAACGTACGAGCCATCGCACAGGGCTCCTCAGAGCGTAACATATCAGCTGTGATCAGCACCGCAGACGTTAAAAAGACGGTGAATATTCTGCATGAAGAATTTTTCGAAACCACTTATCGCCAGGTAAACCTCTTTGTGGCCGGCACAGGCAATGTGGGCCGCCGTTTGTTTGCACAGTTGCAACAACAATCGGCCTTCCTGCTAAAAAATCTCCGTTTGCAGGTGCGGGTGGTTGGCTTGATCAACAGCAGGAAAATGGTGATTGGGGATGAAGGACTGAATGGAAACTGGGAAAAAGCACTGGAGCAGGGAGATAGTGCCAACCTCAATGCGTTTGTGGATCACATCATTACCAGAAATATGCGTAACGGCGTGTTTGTGGACGTAACCGCCAGCGCAAATGTTGCAGCAGTATATCCGCGTCTGTTGCAAAAAAGCATTGCAGTGGTAGCCTGCAACAAAATAGCCGCGTCATCTTCGTTTGCGCATTACAGTGAGTTGAAAGAACTTGCGAGTGATTTCAATACGCGCTTTCTCTTTGAAACCAATGTGGGCGCAGGTTTACCGGTCATCGGCACACTCAATGATCTGCTGAGGAGCGGAGACAGCATCAATAAAATTGAAGCAGTACTTAGCGGTACACTGAATTTTGTATTCAACAACTACAACGGAAAAACAACATTTGCCGAAGTGGTGAAACAAGCGCAGGATGAAGGATATACGGAACCGGATCCAAGGCTTGATCTTAGTGGTACCGATGTGGCCCGAAAGATACTCATCCTAGCGCGTGAATCAGGCGTAACGATGGAGATGGAAGAAGTGGGCAATGAAAGTTTTCTTCCGGCTTCCTGTATGGAAGGAACGGTTGCCGATTTCTATAAAGAACTGGAACGTCACGAAGATCATTTTCGGGCAATCTATGAAGCTGCTGCTACTAAAGGATGTAAACTGAAATTTGTGGCAAGCTTCGTTGACGGGAAGGCTGCCGTAGGGCTCCAACACATTGATCCCGCTCATGATTTCTTTCATTTATATGGTAAAGACAATATTGTGCGGTTCTACACGCCTCGTTACCCGGACCAGCCGTTGGTGGTGAAAGGTGCCGGCGCAGGTGCAGAAGTAACGGCGTCTGGTGTGTTTGCGGATATTATTCGATCAGTAATAGCTATTAGCTAGTAGCTTATAGCTAATTAAAACTTCATTATGCAAAGTATTTCAGTGCTTTCTCCCGCAACCGTTGCCAACCTCGTTTGTGGATTTGATATTCTGGGGCTTGCCCTTGAGGAACCGGCTGATCTGATGATCCTGACAAAAAAAGAAGCTCCTGGGCTGGTCATTAAAAACCTGGACGACTATGGTTTGCCAACTGATCCAGAAAAAAATGTGGCAGGTGTGGCACTGCTGTCTCTCATGGCAGCTATGGAGGATTGCACCGGACTGGAGCTCAGCATTGAAAAAAGGATCAAGCCAGGTAGCGGCATCGGCTCTAGTGCCGCAAGTGCAGCGGGTGCAGTGGCTGCCGCCAACATGCTTTTGGGTGAGCCCTTTACGCCCATGGAACTCGTGCAGTTTGCCATGAACGGCGAGAAGCTTGCTTCCGGCGTGAAGCATGCAGATAATATCGCGCCTTGTCTTCTCGGTGGCATCACACTCATCAGAAGTATACATCCGCTTGACATCGTATCTATTGATCCACCTGAACTGTTTGTCACTATTGTACACCCGCAAATTGAAGTGCGGACTTCTGATGCCCGGCAGATCCTTAAGAAACAGATCCTTCTGAAAGATGCGATCAGACAATGGGGTAACATCGCCGGATTGGTCACGGGCCTCGTGAAGGGAGACCACGATCTCATTGGCCGTTCCCTCGAAGATGTTATCATCGAGCCGGTGCGCAGTATACTGATTCCTGAATTCGCAAAAGTGAAACAACGCTCCAAAGAAGCAGGCGCGCTGGGTGGTGGCATTTCCGGATCCGGGCCTTCCATCTTCATGCTCAGCAGCAACGAAAAAACTGCCAATGCCGTAGCTGCGGAAATGAACGACATCTATACAAAGGCCGGAATAGAATATTCAACCTACGTCACCACCATCAACCGTAGCGGCGTGAAAAAGATCAACGAATGAAATACTACAGTCTTAATAAACAAGCTCCTCCCGTAAGCTTTCGTGAAGCCACCATCGCGGGGCAGGCTCCCGATAAAGGACTCTATTTTCCTGAAAGCATCCCATCGCTCCCCTATACATCTTTTAAAGTTCTCCGTGATGCAGATCCGGTTGAGATCGGCTTTAATGTGATGAAGCCCTATGTGGGCGGCGAGATCCCGGATGAAGAACTTAAGAAGATCATCGCAGAGACCATCTCTTTTCCCTTACCCCTACACCCTGTTACCTCAGCCATAAGTAGCCTCGAACTTTACCACGGACCCACTATGGCATTTAAGGATGTGGGGGCACGGTTTATGAGCCGTTGCCTGGGTTATTTCTCGCGCGAAAAAAAACAGCGTGTGATGGTGCTCGTGGCTACTTCCGGCGATACCGGCGGTGCGGTTGCTGATGGTTTTTTTGGGGTCGATGGCGTTGATGTGGTTATTCTCTACCCCTCTGGTAAAGTCTCCCCTGTTCAGGAACTGCAGCTCACAACTTATGGTGGTAATATACACGCCCTGGAAGTGAACGGTGATTTCGATGCCTGCCAGAAGATTGTCAAGCAAGCTTTCGCCGATGAGGAACTTCGCTCGGCATTGTTCCTCACCTCGGCAAACTCCATCAATGTGGCCAGATGGCTGCCCCAGCAGATCTACTATTTTCTGGGCCTGCGGCAGTGGACCCAGGAAGAGCCTCCTGTCATTTGCGTACCCAGTGGCAATTTTGGTAATATTTGTGCGGGCATCATGGCCTGGCGCTCAAGACTGCCGGTAAAGCATTTCATCGCCGCCTGCAATGCCAACAGGGTTGTACCTGATTACATCAACACCGGCAACTACTTGCCGCAGCAGGCCATAGCTACTATATCCAACGCCATGGACGTGGGCGATCCCAGTAATTTTATACGTATCCTGAATATCTTCGGTTATGCATATCCGTCAGTAAAAGAAATGCTGTCCAGCCAGAGCATATCAGATGCGGAGACTGAAGCTACCATTGCCCGGGTATACCGTGAGCATGGCTATCTGCTGGATCCACACGGCGCAGTGGCCTACGCTGCACTTGAACACTACCTTACTCTACACCCGGAACAAAAAGGATTCATCCTTGAAACCGCACATCCGGTTAAGTTCCCTTCTGCTGTGGAGAAAGTCATCGGCACTACCCTTCAGCTGCCTCCGCAAGCTGCGGCACTGGTGGGAAGAAAAAAGAATGCCATTCCGATAAACGCTTCATTTCAGGCCGTTAGAGAATTTCTGCTATCGCATTTCGCCTGTTAAAATTGTTACTAGATTCAGGAATGACGCTGGCCAATCAAATCCTCGCTTACAATCGGGCCTTAAATTTTCAAGGCAAACTGCCGCGTGGCATCAGCATCATGAATCCCTATGCGGAGAGCCCAATGGCGCTTGAAGCAAGCGATGCATTTTATCGCAAGTACTATAGTGATCGTGTGCCCCGCAAACTAATCCTTGGCATCAATCCTGGTCGGCATGGTGCCGGAGCCACCGGCATTCCATTTACAGATCCCAAACGCCTCGTTGATATTGTCAATATAAGCTGGAATGGGCCCATCTCCCACGAACCCTCATCAGTATATATTTATGACATGATCGCGGCATATGGCGGCGCTGAGGCCTTTTACGCACGATATTTCATCAACTCAGTGAGTCCACTGGGATATACGATTCGGAAAAACGGGAAAGAGGTGAATTACAATTACTACGACAGCCCGCAGCTTCTACAGCGAGCCATGCCATTTATCCTTTCCAATCTGGAGACTTTGCGTAAGATGGACTTTGATATGGAATCGGTTTATTGCCTGGGTGTTCGCAATGCCAAATACCTGGCGGAAATCAATGCCCGCACAAAAACCTTTGGGTCCATCATTCCGTTGGAACACCCGCGTTATATTATGCAGTATAAACTTAGCAGCAAGGAAGCATACATACAGAAATACCTTTCGGTACTATTGCCGCATTAAAAAAGCCCCGCAGTGCGGGGCTTTTATGTTAGTTGTCGAATTTAAGTTCAAGTCCCAATCCTCGTAATTCATGTACAAGTACATTGAAGGATTCGGGAACACCTGCTCTCGGGATGTTATCACCTTTAACGATCGCTTCATACGTTTTGGCGCGACCAATGATATCATCTGATTTAATGGTAAGCAGTTCCTGCAGGATGTTGGCAGCACCATAAGCTTCCAATGCCCAAACTTCCATCTCACCGAAACGCTGACCACCGAACTGTGCCTTACCACCAAGCGGCTGCTGGGTGATGAGGGAGTATGGTCCGATAGAACGGGCGTGCATCTTATCATCAACCATGTGGTGCAGTTTCATCATGTAGATGATACCTACGGTTGCTTTCTGGTGGAAGCGGTCTCCCGTTTCACCATCATAGAGATAAGTATGTCCTGAGCTAGGTAGTCCTGCTTTCTCGATCAGACCCTGGATCTCTTCGTGCGTGGCACCATCAAAGATCGGTGTGCTGAAGCGGATACCCAGTTTCTCACCAGCCCATCCGAGGATGGTTTCGTAGATCTGGCCAAGGTTCATCCTTGAAGGTACACCCAATGGGTTCAGTACAATGTCTACCGGTGTGCCATCGCTCAGGAACGGCATGTCTTCCGCCCTTACGATCTTGGCAACGATACCTTTGTTACCGTGGCGACCCGCCATCTTATCACCTACTTTCAGCTTACGCTTCACAGCCAGGTAAACCTTCGCAAGTTTCAATACACCAGCTGGCAATTCATCACCAATAGATATGTTGAACTTCTCGCGCTTGTATCGTCCCAGTTCTTCGTTGTACTTGATGTTGTAGTTGTGCAACAGCGTGTTGATCTGGTCATCGATCTTTGCATCGCCTGACCATCCCAGAGGATTGACGTTTTGATAGTCGATTCCCGCGAGGTTCTTCGCGTTGAACTTACCGCCTTTCGCGATGAGCATCTCCCCGAAGTTGTTGGTCACACCAGCAGAAGCCTTGTCTTTCAACAGGGTCTGTAGTTTGTTGATCAACACATCAAGCAGATCTTTCTCATTGTCAACGTGCACTTTCTCCAGTTTCTCAATCGCAGCTTTCTCACGCACCTTGGCGTTCTTATCTTTCTTCGCACGCTGGAACAGTTTCTTGCCGATCACAACACCTTCCGTACCACTTGGTGCTTTCAGAGATGCATCTTTAGCATCACCTGCTTTATCACCGAAGATCGCACGAAGCAGTTTCTCTTCAGGCGTAGGATCTGATTCACCCTTAGGTGTGATCTTACCGATGAGGATATCGCCTTCTTTAACCTGTGCACCGATGCGGATGATACCGTACTGATCCAGATCCTTTGTTGCTTCTTCAGAAACGTTTGGAATATCTGGTGTCAGTTCCTCTTCACCCAGCTTCGTATCACGAACCTCGAGTTCAAACTCGGAGATGTGCACGGATGTGAACAGGTCATCCTTCACCACTTTCTCACTGATCACAATGGCATCCTCGAAGTTGTAACCCTTCCATGGCATGAAGGCCACTTTCAGGTTGCGACCCAGCGCAAGCTCACCATTCTTCACGGCATATCCTTCTGTAAGGAAGTCGCCATTCTTTACGCGCTGACCTTTCTTTACCGCAGGCTTCAACGTAATGCAGGTTTCCTGGTTGGTCTTGATATATTTTGTAAGCCTGTAAACGATCAGATCGTCTTCAAAGCTCACGAGCTTTTGTTGTTCATCACGCTCATAACGCACGTGAATCTCATTGGCATCCACAAACTCGATCACCCCTTCACCATCCGCATGGATCTGAATCCTTGCGTCACGTGCTGCTTTACCTTCCAGACCTGTACCTACGATAGGTGCATCAGGAAGAATCAGCGGAACGGCCTGACGTTGCATGTTTGATCCCATCAGGGCACGGTTGGCGTCATCATGCTCGAGGAACGGAATCAGCGATGCAGAGAGACCAACGATCTGGTTGGGCGCCACGTCCATGTATTCCACTTCATTAGGATCGAGAATCGGGAAGTCACCGGTTTGCCTTGCTTTGATTTTATCTTCAGCAAATGCTCCATTGTCTGTCAGCGGAATATTTGCCTGGGCGATTTTAGCGGTGTCTTCTTCTTCTGCACTCAGGTAGGTCAGTTTCTTCATATCCACCTTGGCGTTATCCACCTTGCGATATGGCGTCTCGATGAAACCCATTTCGTTGATCTTGGCGTGTACGCAAAGTGTGGAGATCAGACCGATGTTCGGACCTTCCGGTGTCTCAATGGTACAGAGACGTCCATAGTGTGAATAGTGTACGTCACGAACCTCGAAGCCCGCACGCTCACGACTCAAACCACCAGGACCGAGAGCCGAGATACGACGTTTATGCGTGATCTCAGACAGCGGGTTGGTTTGGTCAAGGAACTGGCTCAACTGTGAAGTACCAAAGAATGAGTTGATCACAGAAGACAGTGTCCTAGCATTGATCAGGTCAACGGGCGTGAACACCTCGTTATCCCTTACGTTCATACGCTCACGGATGGTACGGGCCATACGGGCCAGACCCACACCGAACTGCGCATACAGTTGTTCTCCAACAGTCCGTACGCGACGGTTGCTCAGGTGATCGATGTCATCGATCTCCGCTTTACCGTTGGTGAGGCGAACCAGGTATTTGATAATCTCGATGATATCATCCTTGGTCAGTGTTTTCTGTTCAAGGTCGTAATCGAGATTAAGTTTTCTGTTGATTTTATAACGGCCTACTTCGCCGAGGTCGTAACGCTTATCAGAGAAGAAGAGTTTATCGATGATACCCCTTGCAGTTTCATCATCCGGAGCATCAGCACCGCGCAATTGGCGATAGATGTGCTGTACGGCTTCCAGTTCTGAGTTTGAAGTATCCTTGTTCAGAGTATTGTAGATGATGGCATAGTCACCACTTACCTCTTCTTTCTGGATGAATACAGATTTAACATCCATATCCAGGATAGACTGTATTTCATTTTTACCCAGAACAGTATCACGCTCCATCACCACTTCGTTACGCTCGATGGATACAACTTCACCAGAATCTTCATCCACGAAGTCTTCAACCCAGGTACGAAGTACACGAGCAGCGAGGCGTTTGCCTTCATACTTCTCCAGTGCTTTCCTGTCAGCCTTCACTTCATCGGCCATACCGAACAGTTCAAGGATGTCCTTGTCTGTTTCGTATCCAATGGAACGGAGCAGGGTTGTTACAGGGAATTTTTTCTTACGATCGATGTAAGCATACATCACGTTATTGATGTCTGTTGCAAACTCCATCCACGCACCTTTGAAGGGGATCACCCTTGCAGAGTAGATCTTGGTTCCGTTGGGGTGGATAGACTGACCAAAGAATACACCGGGTGAGCGGTGCAATTGGGAAACCACTACGCGCTCTGCTCCGTTGATGACGAAGGTACCACGAGGGGTCATATAGGGAATGTTGCCCAGGAACACATCCTGTACAATAGTCTGGAAATCAACGTGTTCTTCGTCGTTACAGCTCAGGCGCAACTTGGCTTTGAGCGGAACGGCGTAGGTAAGACCCCTTTCCATACATTCTTCAATAGTATAGCGTGGGGGATCGATAAAGTAATCCAGGAATTCAAGCACAAAGATGTTCCGGGTGTCTGTGATGGGGAAGTTCTCCTTAAAAACCTTGAACAAGCCTTCAATGTTACGCTTGTCAGGGGTGGTTTCCAGCTGGAAATACTCTTTGAACGACTGAATCTGGATTTCCAGAAGGTCTGGCGTTTCCGCCAGGTGCTTCACTTTCCCGAAGTTCATTCTGCCGTTCTGTGCCAGTTTCGTAGAAGACATAGTTGTAAAGCGCTTTTAAGTTATTGAGACAACAATACATCCCTGTTTCCTGAGTTTCCCCAGAAAGCATTGATTGTCAATCACTTACGATTGTATTGTTCCGTTTGATGTTTAGGCCCAAAATTCAAAGGAACGCAAAGGTAGGGAAATTTTCGCCTCAGGCAAAAAAATCAATGGGGCAATCTGTATGCCCGGTCTTGTGGAAAAGAAATTAATTTCTGTGCAAAGCTGAACAATCTCGAGTTTGAAATTCATTTGATTTTTCCAATATTTGTAGTAGCTAATCATTCATAAAATGAAAACATCCTTTGTTGTTTTATCCATTCTTTTACTTAGTTCATCCTTATTTTCCTGCCAAAAAGAGCTTCAGGAGGAATGCGAGGTAGTTACAGACACCCTTACCATCAGGGATACAGTCACACTTACAAAAATTGATACTGTTACCATAAACAACGTCAAACTCAATGACGGTTTGGTTGCTTGGTATAAATTTGACGGAAACCTGGGAGATTCCAGTGGGCAAGGAAATCATGCCGTGAATATTGCCGGGGCTGGGTCCATTGGCTTTACCGCGGACAAATCAGGTAAGGCATCCAGCGCCGTGTTGATGGATGGGATAGACGATATTATTCTCGCGGATGACCGGGGCAGTCTGGTAACGCCTACTTCAGTAACCATTTCCGCATACTACAATACTTCATCAACTGAGGTACAGAACCTGGTTTGTAAAAGAAACCAATATGTGGCTAATATCGAGTCTGAATTTGGTGGTCTTGCCTGGTCCATAAATGCATCATCGAGCAATGAACCTCATTTCGCAGTTATCTCTCCTATTGGTGCAACCTGCGGAACGCCAAGAGGAATTGATGCTTTTGAGGACATTGTTTTTTCTCTGCAGAAAATCATTCCCAATCAGTGGTATCATATCGTATGCGTGTTTCACGAAGGCAGCCAACGGATTTATCTGAATGGCCGGTTACGCCAGGCTACAACTAGGGATTTCGTAACCATGCGTCAATGCCCCGGTGGTAAATTGGTTATTGGCGGATTTGTAGATGATTTGCCGACCAGGTTCAAAGGATCAATTGATGATCTGCGGGTATATAATCGCTTACTGAACAGCGCTGAAATTGCGGAATTGGCTAAAGGATATTGATTTCAGTCTATCGGTTTAAAATCTTTTGCAAGGCTAAGGATCTCTTCTTCTCTGAGGGCTCTGTTGTAGATCCTGAGATCGTCTATCACACCGTTAAAACGCGTGGGGAGTTCATTTACAAAACCACCGATCACATACATATTATCATTGCATTCCCGCAGAACGTTGAATGAACGGGAAAGGGATTGTCTGAGTGATCCATTGATGTAGATTCGCTGCAAGCCCCCTTCAAATACACAGACCAGATGATACCATTGTCCGGTCTCAATTTTATGCATGCCGTATACAATATCGGTGTAGGCGTCTATTCCCCTTGGGGTTTCGCAAGTAATTTCTTCAGGGGAAACAACGGCGAAATGAGGCTCACGTTGGGAGGAAGCATTGATAGACCAAGCGAGTCCGCCAAAATCCGCCGGATGAAAACATTCGTATTGCTTTCTTCGGCAGATCAGATTTTGAATACTTGTTGAATTGGTTTTGAAATACACAGATACAGAAAGAGAACCTAATGTTTCTGCCGCATTGCTGATGGGAGCGGTAAGTATGTCTTTCTTTCCATCCAACTCGATGGCAGCGCCGGGATTACCAAAACGATCTGCACTAAATGATACGGGAGCATAGATGGGGGAAGCGTGCTGTCCAAAACCACTGGAGTCATGCAATGTTCCGTCAAAAGGATACCAGGCTACAAGGCCTTCTTCAATATCCGCGCTGCCTGCTTTAATCGAAAACAGCTGACACGCAGACAGCATCACTAGCAGAAAAAAAACGAACAAGATCCACTGGTGTTTTTTCATCAGACGTGACGAAGTTTCTTTCTGGAATTGAGGGACTGTACTGCAAAGTAAAGAAAGCTTAGGGTATTAACCTGAAAATGCCGGACCAAGGCCCGGCATTTCAAAAAATCTATGAGAATAATTACTTAATCTCAACATCTGCACCAGCTTCTTTCAGCTTGGCAACCAGGTCATCAGCTTCTGCTTTAGCAACACCTTCTTTAACGGCTTTAGGAGCGCCATCAACCAGGTCTTTTGCTTCTTTCAGTCCGAGACCAGTCAGATCCTTAACAATTTTCACTACGGCCAGCTTGTTAGGTCCACCGCTTTTCAGGATAACGTCAAAAGCTGTTTTTTCTTCAGCTGCAGCGGCACCACCACCAGCAGCAGGAGCAGCAACGGCTACTGCAGCAGCAGCAGGCTCGATACCGTAATCATCTTTCAGGATCTTTGCGAGTTCGCTAACTTCTTTCACGCTGAGGCTTACCAGTTGTTCAGCGAATGCTTTTAAATCTGCCATTTTATTGAATTTTTACCGTCTTCATGTCTTAATGATCCGACGGCGGTTTAAAAAAATTGCCTACGATCTCCCCATAGGCTGGGATTATATTAGCTAATAGCTATTAGCAAATAGCTATTACTGTGCTCTTTCTTCCAGGGCTTTTACCAGGCTGGCCAGTTTGCCACCGGCATTCAGCGCGCTGATCACATTCTTCGCCGGAGACTGCAGCATACCGATGATTTCGCCCACCAGGTCTGCCTTGCTCTTCAGTTCTTTCAGTGTGTTCAGTTGGTTATCGCCAACAAATACATCGCCATCAATGAAGGCAGCTTTCAGCACGGGTTTCTCCGTATTGATTTCCTTGCGGAAGCTGCTGATGATGAGGGCTGGTTCCTTGGGATTCTCTGAGAAGAGGAGTGCCGTCACGCCATTGAGAGAATCAAATGTGCCTTCAAAACGGGCACTATCCAATTGCTCCAGTGCTTTGCGGATAAGGGTGTTCTTAGCCACCTTCATTTCTACTTTCTTATCGAAGCAGATCCTGCGGAGTTTGCCAACCTGTTCTACGGTCAGGGATTCTGTATTGGTAAGGTAGAAGTTGTTATACTGGGAGAACTTGTCTTTCAGTATATCGATCACTTCATTTTTTTCCTGCTTGTTCATTGTTACGCTTTTAAAAGTTTTTTGCCAAAACGGATTAGTGGATCAGCGCTTTGGTGTCAATAGAAATGCTGGGGCTCATGGTGCTGGCCATGAAAATGCTTTTCAGATAAGTTCCTTTTGCGGTAGAAGGCTTTGCCTTAATAATCGCGTTCAGGAACTCCTGGCTGTTTTCGGCCAGTTTCTGCGGAGGGAAACTAACCCTGCCGATAGAAGCGTGAATGATCCCTGCTTTATCAACTTTAAACGCAACCTTACCTGCCTTAACATCAGCTACAGCTGCAGCTACGTCATTGGTAACCGTTCCTGTCTTAGGGTTCGGCATGAGGTTACGGGGACCGAGGATCTTACCCAGCTTACCGATGCGAGGCATCACGGAAGGCGTGGCTACGATCACGTCAACGTCCGTCCAGCCGCCTTCGATCTTTTGGATGAATTCATCCAGGCCAACGAAATCAGCACCAGCATTCTTTGCGTCTCCTTCTTTATCAGGTGTGCAAAGAACAAGTACCTTCTTGGTTTTACCCGTTCCATGTGGAAGGGTTACGGTACCCCTGATCGCCTGGTCGGCTTTCTTGGGATCAACGCCAAGACGAATATGGAGGTCTACAGAACTATCAAATTTTGTGCAATTAACTTCTTTTACCAGCGCAGAAGCATCATGGAGTGAATAGACTTTATTCTTATCCACTTTGCCATCCGCTGACTTACGGTTTTTAGTGATTCCCATTGTAATCTTTTTTTATCCTGTTGGATGGTTAATGAATTAATTCTCCCAGGGAGCTTTTCCGTCAACGGTAATTCCCATACTACGGGCCGTACCGGCCACCATAAGCATGGCGCTTTCCAGGGTGAAACAGTTCAGGTCAGGCATTTTGTCTTTGGCGATAGCCTCAACTTGTTGCCAGTTAACCTTTCCTACTTTGGAGCGGTTAGGCTCTTTGGAACCACTTTGGAGTTTTGCAGCTTCCAGCAGCTGAACTGCAGCCGGAGGAGTTTTGATGACAAATTCAAAGGATTTGTCGGAATAAACGGTAATCAGTACAGGTAGGACCTTGCCCATTTTATCCTGGGTTCTAGCATTGAACTGCTTACAGAACTCCATGATATTCACACCTTTAGAACCCAATGCAGGTCCTACGGGTGGTGCGGGATTCGCCTGGCCGCCTTTTACCTGCAGCTTAACGAAGCCGGTAATTTCTTTTGCCATTTTTTCAAGTTTTTTGGTGATAACGTCATCCCATTATGGGACAACTCCCAAATCCATTCAATAAAGAACTTTTTCTTGGGGCTGCAAAGGTAAGTAGAATCCCGGAATTCTGGAAATCAAAAATTCGGGAAATCGGAAAAACAGAATCCCGGAATACTGCTATAAAAGAACGCTCCGATGAATAGTCCAGGGAAGCTGTAAACCAAAACTACAGTTTCCTCAACTGATTGCTCAACTGCAGACTTTAATCCGTTTGTCTACGGACCGCCCAAATGCATTATCGGTGGCCTTCTTTGGCTTTTCGAGGGGCTTGAAATTCCAGTTATCAAAACTGGGTGCAATTGTTTTTTATTAATTGCGTTAATCTTCCTAATTTTCGTGTATAACCTCAGTCATTAAATTCACATTCTAAAAACTCTACAACTATGGCCAAAGCAAAGAAGGCAGCAGCTAAAAAAGCAACTAAAAAAGCGGCTCCAAAGAAAAAAGCAGCTAAAAAAGTTGCAAAGAAAGCTGTTGCTAAAAAAGCCAAAAAAGCAGTAGCTAAAAAAGCAGTTAAAAAAGCAGCCGCTAAGAAAGTCGTTAAGAAAGCAGCAAAAAAAGCAGTCGCAAAGAAAGTAGTTAAGAAAGTAGCTGTTAAAAAGGTAAAGAAAGCAGTAGCGAAGAAAGCTGTTAAAAAAGCCGTTAAGAAAGCAGTGGTGAAGAAAGCTGTGAAGAAAGCCGTAAAGAAAGCAGCGGTTAAGAAAGCAGTCAGGAAAGTGCTGGTACAGGCGGTTCTTCCTGTTGTTGAAGCACCAGCTCCTGCTCCAGAAACATCAGCACCTACTGAAGGTCAAAGTGAATAAACACTTTTCACAACCTCATACAAAAGGCTGTACGATGTACAGCCTTTTTTCGTTTATGCATTAACGTTATACTGCTCTCACACCAGGTTAGCAAGAGCTTTAAATTAATGAAAAGGTCAGGTATCTCTGATAATCAATGCGGGTTCAAGGAGCACTTTACGCAGTGTCTGCACGCCGTGTTTTGTCTGCAATTGTTCTATCAATGATTCCACAGCCTGAACGGCTATGGCATGAATCGGTTGTGCCACAACAGTGACTGCAGGCTTTCCCAGCCGGAACAGATCATGATCATCAAAACACACCATTCCCATATCTGCAGGGATGGTAACACCACTGATCCGAAGGCTTTCCAATCCATAAACACCCAGGTAGTTGGTGGTAAAAAACACTGCGTCAGGCCTGGCTTGTGTAATAAATCCTGAAATCGTGGATACAGCCTGCTGGGGACTGAGGTCAAATCCCAGTTTTAGCGTCAGTTCATCGTCAGCCATCATTCCTTGAGCTGCAAGGGCTGCCGTATATCCTCGCTGGCGATTCTGCATCTGAACCTGTGAAGATGCTGTTGTAACAAGGGCTATTCTCTTGTACCCCTTCCCGAGCAAATAGTTGGTGGCATCAAAAGCACCCTGAAAGTTGTCTACCGCCACATAGCTCGTTTCCAGCCCCGGAAAATACCTGTCGATCAATACCAACGGACGTTGTTCCTCCACCAGGGTCCGTACATCCTCACGCAGACCGGGCGTAGGGGTAATCAGAAAGCCATCCATCTGCCGATGCTTGAGTATGGTCAGCAAACCTGAGGCTCGATGTTCCAGATTATCAGTTGAGCAGAACATCACAGAATACCCATGTTTGTCTGCCTCTTCTTCCACTACTTTCGCAAGGTTACCGAAGAAGGGGTTGGAGATGTCCTCAATGATCAACCCCAGGGTATGTGTTTGTCCTGTTCTTAGGCCCCTGGCCACCTGGTTGGGCCTATAGTTCAGCTGTGCGGCGATGCGCAAAATTTCATTCTTCAGGTCTTCGCTGATGCGCTTTTCCTTAGCCTTCCCATTCAGGACAAACGAAACGGTAGTGGTGGAAACACCAACTTGGTTAGCAATGTCCTTAATGGAAACAGACTTCATGCTTTAAGGTAAGTAAAAAGTCAAAATATTGGATAACACCAAGAAAAAAGGCCAGAACAATTGTTCTGGCCTAATATCTCTATTACTGGATCTTTTAATGACTAAGAAATCTTCTCTACCTGCATGTAATTCAGCTCCACAGGAGTAGCCCTGCCGAAGATTTTCACGGTAACCTTTAATTTCTTCTTTTCATCGTTCACCTCTTCAATCACCCCATTAAAGTCGTTGAAAGGTCCATCAATGATCTTAATGGTCTCACCTACAATAAATGGTTCGCTCATCGTCATTCCACCCGCGTCACTCATCTCATCAACCTTACCCAACATTTTATTGACCTCTGCTTTACGCAAGGCTATTGGATTTTCCTTACCCAGAAAATGAATCACGTTGGTCATATTCTGAATACTGGAAATGATATCATCATTGAGTTTGCCACTCTCGACCTCGATCATAATGTAGCCTGGAAAAAAGTTGCGCTCGCGCATTACTTTCTTACCATTCTGCACCTTGTAGACTTTCTCTACCGGAAGGAACACCTGCTTAATGATGTGGCTCCAGCCATTGCGGGTAACATCTTTATCAAGATATTCCTTGATCTTCCTTTCCTTGCCGCTAACTACACGGAGAACATACCATTTGGTGTCTTTGGCATCCTGCTGAACCTGTGTTTCCATTACTGCTTAAATAAGGAGTAAACAAATTGTAACACGCCACTGCTGGCAAAGTCCATCACCCAAACGATTCCGGTAATCAGCAAAGTGGCTACCAGAACGATCATGGTGGACTGTTGAAGCTGCTCCCAGGTTGGCCAGGTCACCTTCTCGGTCAACTCTCTGTACGAGTCTTTAAAATATGCTTCTATCTTCTTCATTTGATCTGAGCTTGCACGGGTACTAGGATTCGAACCCAGACTGAAGGTTTTGGAGACCTCTGTACTACCGTTATACTATACCCGTTTTTGAAAGTCAAAATTCAAAAGCTAAAATTCAAAACGATTTTTTGACTTTTGACTTTTGAATTTTGACTTTTTTAGAAAACAAAGTACTCAGGGTTGCCCCTAAGTACTTTGCAATGTAATGAATATCCTGATCCAAGACCCTTTTTCAAGGGCAGGAACTTATTTAAGGATGTCAGTCACCTGACCAGCACCTACGGTACGGCCACCTTCGCGAATCGCGAATTTCAGACCTTTTTCCATAGCGATAGGCTGGATCAGCTTTACTGTCAGGTTGATGTTATCACCAGGCATTACCATTTCAACACCTGCTGGCAGTTCTACTTCACCCGTTACGTCTGTAGTACGGAAATAGAACTGAGGACGGTATTTCTGGAAGAATGGCGTGTGGCGGCCACCTTCTTCTTTGCTCAGTACGTACACTTCACCCTTGAACTCAGTGTGAGGAGTGATAGAACCAGGCTTACAGATAACCATACCACGGCGGATATCTTTCTTCTCAATACCACGGAGGAGCAGACCAGCGTTGTCACCAGCTTCACCTTCGTCGAGGAGCTTACGGAACATCTCTACACCTGTGCAGGTTGACACCAAAGGAGCATCCATCAGACCTACGATCTCAACACCTTCACCCACTTTGATACGTCCACGCTCGATACGACCTGTAGCAACAGTACCACGACCAGTGATGGTGAATACGTCTTCTACAGACATCAGGAACGGCTGATCAACCGGGCGGGGAGGCAGGGGAATGTAAGTGTCAACAGCTTCCATCAGCTCGTTAACCTTCGCAACCCATTTCTCATCACCAGCGAGTGCGCCAGTTGCAGAACCCTGGATGATAGGTGTGTTATCACCATCAAAACCATATGTGCTCAACAGTTCACGAATCTCCATTTCCACCAGTTCCAGCAGTTCTGGATCGTCAACCAAGTCAACTTTATTCATGAAAACTACGATACGGGGAACGCCTACCTGACGAGCGAGCAGGATGTGCTCTTTAGTTTGGGGCATAGGACCGTCTGTAGCAGCCACAACCAGGATAGCACCGTCCATCTGGGCAGCACCTGTGATCATGTTTTTCACATAGTCCGCGTGACCAGGACAGTCAACGTGAGCATAGTGGCGGTTTGCAGTCTGATACTCCACGTGCGCCGTATTGATGGTAATACCACGCTCTTTTTCTTCAGGAGCAGCATCGATTTCATCATACTTCTTTTCCTGCGCCCATCCTTTCTTAGCAAGGATGTTAGTGATAGCAGCAGTTAAAGTGGTCTTACCATGGTCAACGTGACCAATGGTACCAACGTTAACGTGGGGTTTGTCCCGCTTAAATTGCTCTTTAGACATTGTTATCCGTTTTTAGGTTGTGTACAATTGTTATATATCGCAGCCAGGCTGCATTTTCACTTATTTGAGCCGTTGATGAGAATTGAACTCACGACCTCTTCCTTACCAAGGAAGTGCTCTACCACTGAGCTACAACGGCTAATTGCCCAGAGGCCGGCCCCACGTGGGGCCAATGCTGAGCGGGAGACGAGGTTCGAACCCGCGACCTATAGCTTGGAAGGCTATCGCTCTACCAACTGAGCTACTCCCGCATTTAAAAGTTAGAAGTGCGAAGGTAGAAGTTGGAAGGAACAAACCTTCGCACTTTTCCCTTTATCTTCTACCTTTTCTCAAAAGTGGGCAGGAGAGGATTCGAACCTCTGAAGTCGAAAGACAGCGGATTTACAGTCCGCCCCATTTGGCCGCTCTGGAACCTGCCCATACCTTGAAGAGCCACTTGTCGGAATCGAACCAACGACCTACTGATTACAAATCAGTTGCTCTACCAGCTGAGCTAAAGTGGCGTATCTCTGGTGTAAATAAAGAACTTCACCCCATTTTTTGGGAAGGCAAAGGTAATGGAAATTGTGAAATGCAAAAATTTTGAATCAGAAATAATTAAGGGCAGAAAATAAAAAAGGGCCGTTTCCGGCCCTTTTGGTTGTAGAATGGGAATAAGTTTATGCGGCTTGCTTTTCTTTCGTTTTTTTAATCTGGGTGATCACTGATTCTAAGGCACTGTCAAATGAGGCTTCAAAAGACTTGGAGGTGTGCTTGACAAAAAACTCATGACGGGGAATCCTGACGCGTATTTCAGCAATTTTATCCTTGATCTGGTGCACCACATTGTCCAGTTTCAGATACACATCAATCTTAACGATCCTGTCATGAAAATTCTCGATCTTCTGGATCTTCCTGTTTACGTGGTCAAGCAACTTGGAATCGGCTTCAAAACGCACAGTCTGAATGTTAACGTTCATGGTAAACGATATTTTTTCTGGTGAAACAATAAGAAAAGAACTTCTCTTTCAGGGGGTACAAATTTCCTTCATTGAAGCTATATCAAGTTACAAAAAAAACATACCCAAGCCAAATTTGAAATTCAGGCTTTCGGATGCGCTTTTTTGTGGATATCCTTCAACTTATCAATGGTATTGTGCGTATATACCTGGGTGGCCGCCAGGCTGCTGTGACCAAGGAGCGACTTAATAGCATTCAGATCCGCCCCATTATTTGCCAGTTGGGTGGCGAAGGTGTGCCGCATCAGGTGGGGACTTTTCTTGGTAACGTTCCGGAAGGCCATGAGTTCCTCGTTCACCTCCCTGTAAATATATCTGGCATAGAGTTTTTGCCCCTTTTCATTGACCAGCAGGTAGTCCGTATCCGGCCGTTCGATCTGCTTTCGCTTCTCTTCCATATACTGCCCAAGCTGTTGGGCCAGTTCAGGCTTCATTGGAATGACCCTTTCCTTGTTCCCTTTTCCTAAGACTTTTATCTGCCGCAACCCCGTATCCACGTGTTTCTCGCGAAGACTTATCAACTCACTGACCCGAAGTCCGCATGAATACAGGATTTCTAGGATAATCTGGCGGGTGTATCCTTTCCAGCCTTCTTCCCCCCTTCCCTCCTGCATTAGCGCACCTGTATCTGCCTCATCCAGAAAGGCAGGCAACCGCTTCGATGTCTTCATCAGCCGCAACAATGCCGCTGGATTGCGCTGGATCAATTCCTTTCGCAACAAAAACCGATAAAATGATTTTACCGCTGAGATCTTGCGGTTGATACTTCTGGTGTCCATACCGGCATCTTTCATGCCAGCCAACCATGACCGGAGGATAAGCGTGGAAACCTCTTCCAGGCCTAAATTATCCATGGTCATAACGAGGTAATCCTTTAATTGGGTGAGGTCAGTCTCGTAGGAGACAACAGTATTCCGGGAATATCGCTTCTCAAATTGAAGGTATTCCAGAAAAGCGGGCAGTTGGTCTTGCAAGGTTATGGACATAAAAAAGCAGCCATAAAGTTAGTTAACCTTATGGCTGCCACCAATTATATCGATACAATTAAGATTCGATCTTTCCGCTGGCGATCTGTTGCTTGTAGACTGCTTTCAACACTTCAGCCCTGCGCTTGATAGAAGGCTTGGTGAAAGACTGGCGCTCACGCAGTTGTAAAAGGATCTTGGCCTTTTCGAACTTCTTCTTGTACTTCTTCAGCGCTTTGTCAATGTTTTCGCAATCTTTAGAATCGATGATCAGCATAGTTATATACCTCCTTTAATGTAAGGGACGCAAAGATAATGACTCATCTGCAAATTTCAAACAAATGTGTTTTTTTTAGTTTTCTATTCCGAAATTGTCCTTTAAAATAAGGCGATGTTTACGGGTATCATCGAAGAATCGGGCAGAATAACAGAGGTTAATGCGGACGGAGGCAACCGGAGTTTTTGGGTTGAATCCCCTCTGACCAGCCAGCTCAAAGTGGATCAAAGCCTTTCGCATAATGGTATATGCCTTACAGTTGAAGCCATTCAACATTCCGCGTACCAGGTTACTGCCGTAGCGGAGACACTGGCAAAAACAAACGCAGGGAGCTGGAAACCAGGTGATTATATCAATCTTGAGCGAGCTATGATCATGAATGGCCGGATCGATGGCCACCTCGTTCAGGGGCATGTTGACGCCTTCGGCGAGTGCCTGGCCATTCAGGATCAGGAGGGCTCCTGGCGTATAGATATCGGATTCCCAAGATCATTTGCTCACCTGGTCATTGAAAAGGGATCCATAGCCGTAAATGGGATCAGCCTGACCGCATGGGGCGTAACAGAAAACAGCTTCGCCGTTGCAATTATCCCTTATACCTTTGAACATACCAACCTCAAATATTTAAAGCTGGGGCATTCCGTGAATCTGGAATTTGACATGATCGGCAAATACATCCATCGGTTTCAAAGCCTTAATGCTTCTTCATGATTGTGCACAACGCCAATACACCTCCTGTATCTATCATCATTCCCATCTGGAATGAAGAAGGAAATATATTTCCCTTATACAAGGCGATAAAAGAAACAGGCGTTTTCATCCACGAGATCATATTTGTAGATGACGGCAGTACAGACCAAAGTCTGGCACATATAGAAGCTCTGTCGGCAGAAGACCCTACCATAAAAGCCATTTCATTTTCCAGAAACTTTGGCCATCAGGCGGCATTGATTGCAGGGATGCACAGTGCAAATGCAGAACTTATTATCATTATGGATGGGGATCTTCAACACCCGCCAGCCATCATTCCAAGCCTGATCAATAAATATGAAGAAGGGTTTGATTTGGTCTCTGCCAAACGAATTGACAGCGCCCAAGCGGGTGCCATGAAAAAGTGGAGCTCATCGATGTATTATAAACTGCTGAACTTTATGGCAGAAACGCACATTGAAGAAAATGTGGCCGACTTCAGGTTGTTCAACAGAAAGGTGTTGGATGCCATTCTTCAGTTCAATGAAACAGAACTCTTCGTACGTGGCATTTTCAGTTGGATCGGATTTAAAACAGCAACGGTCCCCTTTGAAGCGCCACGTCGCAATCATGGCAAAAGCAAATACTCTTATGGGCGTATGTTAAGTCTGGGCGTGAAAGGCGCCGTCTCCTTCAGTTTCAAGCCGCTTCGGATCAGTTTACTCGCCGGATCGATAGTATCATTGATCGCATTCGCTTTCGGCATCTTTTCCATCGTTTCATATTATCAGGGAAAGACATTGCCAGGGTGGACCTCCATTATCACGGCCATCATGTTCATCGGCGGCGTACAACTGATCGTACTTGGCCTGATCGGAGAATACATTGCCAGTATGTTCAAAGAAGTGAAGAAAAGGCCGATGTTCATTGTGGATCGGAAAATCAATTGCTGAGTTTTCCCGAGACCGTGCATTCCAGCATGCCCGTCGGAATGTATATCGATGGATTGAACCAATAACTGGATGTCTTCCAGTTGAAATAATACCCAAGGTAATACCCAAGAGGGTAAGGCATAACTACAGATGATACCGCAATCTCCGGATCCTTAAGATTTGAAAAGCCTGCAACACGCCCGGCCAGTATCTTCATTCCTTTTCTTGAAGGAATAGAAATATGTTCACCCGGTAGATAATAAGGCCATTTTTTTCCGAGCAGTCGGAATGCCAGAGCGTCTGTTCTGGGACAATTCAAATACATCACGCCATCCTGCGCGAGTGTTTCTAGCATAGAACTCAGAAATGAATGTGGATTCGCCATATGCTCGAGTACCGTGATCGAGAATATCAAATCGGCCTCTGGAAGCGCCTCCCATGGCTTATTCAGGTCCATCTTGCGCCATTCAACCGATAAGGCATCCAATGCGTTTGGTCTATCATGAAAATCAATTGCGATGCCTCGGCTCCTGGGATAATGGTTAAGCATCAGGCGGCTCATCACTCCCTCGCCTGCCCCAACATCTATCCACGTAAATGAGGCCATTGGATCAGGAAAAAATGTACGTATACGACTGAGGCATTGATTAAACCATGCATGAAGCGGAAATTGCCTTCTCAAAGCAGCCACTTTTTCAAACATTCCAGCGTCATAACTCCTGTAAAGTTCCTGGAGTTGTTGCTCAGACGGAACCGGAAACGTAAAAACAGATCTGCAGGATTGACAGACATAAATGCTGAACGGCCCAAAATGCTTTACATAAGGATGAAATGCATGCGCATCCATCAGGGTACTCCCTGAGCCACAATACACGCATTCAGCCTTTTGCTGTAAATCTATCATTGGTATATTAATCCGATCAATCTAAATTAGCGCAATGCAGCATAACAAGGAAAAACAGTTCTGGCTCTTTTGCGTACTGTTTGTTACTATTGCGTACCTGCCTGTCGCCAGTTTCCAATTTGCTGTAAAGAACGATTTTTTCACTGCCTATTTTCCTTTAAAAAAGTTTCTGTCTACTTCGCTGAATGCGGGAAGTTTCCCACTGTGGAATCCATTCCTGAATTACGGATTTCCCATTTATGGAGATATGAGTGAAGCCTGGTGGAATCCGCTGACCTGGTTCATTGCAGCCGTACCAGGTTACAATGTGTGGACCTTCACGCTTGAATTGATGACCTATCTCTTTATTGCATTTTCGGGAATGTATACACTAACGGGTCGATGGGTTAAGCAAGTTGAATGGAGAATAATGGCTGCAGCATCTTACACGGCCTCAGGTTTTATGGTGGGGCATCTGCAACACTTCAACTGGATTTCCGGCGCCGCATTATTACCTTTCTGCTTTCATTATTTGCTTAGCTACGTTAAAGATGGAAAGAAGAAATCTTTTTTTCTGGCAGCATTTTTTCTGAGTTGTTTTGCAACGGCGGCCCATCCTGGACTCATCATCGGCGCAATCCTGTACGGATTCGTATGGCTTTTGCAATTCACAGAAAAAAAACAGATCTCATTAAAGCGATTGGGCCTGTTGATGTTGATTACCCTCGTAACCTGTGCTGGCATGATCTACGCATACAGCGAAGTATTGCCTTATACCAACAGGAGTGCTGCCCTTGAAGTGGTGTCAACCAGTGAAGGCTCTACCACCATTAGCTCCTGGATCAGTTTTCTACTCCCCCTCTCCAGCACCCGTGGAGATTTTTTCACCAACGATATCGCGCTAAGGAACTGTTATATCGGCCTCTTGGGCCTTGCACTCTGTCTATCGTTTTTCTTGTCTAACAAACCAAACCGCGATGTTCGTTTTCACCTTATACTTGGCGTGGCATTCCTGATCTTATCCAGCGACGTTTTTCTACCTATTTACCAACGAATACCGTTATTGAAATTCATCCGCCTCAACGGCGAACTGCGCATCTTTGCCTTGCTATCATTTATCCTCGCCGCAGCCATTCAACTCAAGGACATATGGACTTCTGAAAAAAATGAACGATTAATAAAGACACTCTGGACGCTGGAAGTACTGCTTGTTGTTTCGTGTATAGCAGCCGGAATAATCGCACTCCCCTACTGGCCTGATAAATGGCGACAATTAACAGACTTGAAATTATTTCTGGAAAACCTGACCTTCAGTGATACCGTTTTTATACAATCCCTGCTTCTGCTAGCCATAAACCTGGTGATGATCAAAAGCATTAAAAAAAGGAACACGCAGGCATTGCTATGGATCGTTATGGCAGACATGGCGCTTGCCTGTTTAATCCAGTTACCCTTCACTGGAGTTGGGCAACGTTCCGTGGCAGAGATGAACCAGATTTTTGCACAAGCACCATCGGCACAAAAGATGCCTTCATCTGCTTCAGAAGAATCAGTAGTAAATCAATATCCCCATCTAAAGGCTGTGGCCGGTAATTGGGCCCTCATAAGCCAGGAAATCGCGCAAGACGGCCTAATCCCATACCCATTGATTTTCCAGACCACTTCCATTTACATGGACAGCAAACTCAGGGATAGTTTTTACAGAAGGCCACCATTTCTATTGGTCTCAGACATGGAAAATGAATCGATTGAGCCGGTGCTCTATCGATATAATCTACTTCGCTTCAAGATTAACATATCAGGGAATGCGGCTGTAGTGATCAAACAAAACAAATACCCATTCTGGTATGCAACCGTTAATGGAAATCCCGTCACCATAGAAAACACCGCGTATACCTTCATGAAAGTGCCCCTAACAACCGGAAAAAACGAACTGGAATTCCAATTCAGCCATCCTTTGATCAAGGTGCTGCTGGCATTCCAGTTCATGCTGATGTCATGGATGATCATCATGGCATATCGATATCGAAAAGAGTCTATCGCATAAGGTACATTTTACCGTAGCCACTTTGGAAGTATTTATTGGTACTCTTGTCTGAGTAGCGATCCTGATTAATACCATCCAATTCCAGTTTGTCAAGCGATTTTCCATTCAGGTTAGTGATCACCCGATACAGATACACGCCATTTGCCAGTTTCTGACCATACTGGTCTGTTCCGTCCCACTTGTATTGTGTGATGTTGCGGCCAATATGTATGGGACCGAGTTCATCCTTTGTAATCTCGCGTACCACTTTACCAGTCACCGTCAGAATCTGTATCCGGATATTCTGCGGCACTTCACTACCGGTAAGAGTGAATACAAACGCTGTTGATGTGGTAAATGGATTCGGGTAATTCAGCAGGTTTGAGATCATGGGTTTATTCACGATACTAAACGTTACTTTATACTCTATCACACCTGCGTTGTTGCCACTCCGGTCTTTACCTGTTACAATGAGTTCATAAAATCCATCCAGGGCAAATGCCGGCTTAAAATTGATGGTTGCCGTATTCTCTTTTGTGCCGTTGGAACTCTCTGCCGGTGTGAAACGCAACGTATCGTTGTCAAATTTGTATTCCCTTAAAACATCGTTGGGGTACCTGACTTTAACATTCAATAAAGCAGTATCATCAAGGAGCATGAACCGGTTATTGTCAGTTAACTTAATAACTACGTCAGGTCTGGATGAAACAATATCCCTGTTAAGAATTCTTACTCCGTCAAAAGTAACATCTACGGTTGGGTCATAGTCGTCACCCTGAACCTTGAAATTCTTGAACATGAAATTGTTGAACAAGTATTGTTCCGGTTGCGCATAGTTGGGATTGAAATTGACAAACAGGGTGTTGTTACCCACAAGATTCTTTGTATCCACAGGGAACCGTAGAACAATCGTATCACCCACTGCAATTGGCTTCTGCTTCGGAACAATGATATCTCTGACAATATTGTTTGCATCGGTAACGGTCATCTGTACTGCTACACTATCAAAAGCAGACTGACTAACGTTTTTGAATGCCACCTCCATTTGATAGGGTTCACCCACATCCACACTATCTTTTGCTTTAAAGGATACATTGGGGGCGATGGCACCTTCCGGAGGAAGATCTGCATTGATCCTCCAATACCTGAGCTGGTTAGGTGTACCATTCTCCTGGTCCAAATTGTGCATCACAAGCTTCACAAACGGATACTTCTTCGTATCTATAAATGAAAGGCTAGTATCATTTGAAGGTTGAACCGTAGCAAGAAGTGTTTCCAGACCCTGAAAATCCTTACCGTAAATATCCATGCTCACCACATCAGAATAAGGATTTACATCAGTACCCCGCCAACTAAAGCTATTCCATTTCAACGCCGGACCAAACCAGGGTGACGTAACGGTTCCACTTTTCTCTGATGCATTGATTTCGAACTTGACTTCAAGATAGTCATCAAACTTAAGGCCCATAGACTGATAGTTAGGGAAACCCTGACCACCTTTTCTTGTCACAAAAATGAAAGGCAGGTTGGTGGTAAACTGATCAATATCTACAAAACCGATCTGTTTCAGTTTATGGTACAATGAAACCCCTGAGCCAAGTGTGAGCGTATCATTCATCCAATCATTAATGAAAGAAGTATTAAAATCAGCACCCAGATTGGTGATGGAAATATAACTGCCCTCTGGAATTGAATTAAGGAAATCAATGGCGTTCTTCCGGAATATGGGATCGCCGTAAGGGAATTCAAAAGAATTTCGATTAGATCCGCAAGGTCTCCAACTGCCAAATCTACCTAAGCCATCCGGCTGCAGACTATTGGACCAGGGATCCATCGTTACTTTATCATAAACAACGATCTGGAGAGAACTGTATCGGCAACCATAACTGACCACAAAATCATCATCGAGGTTCACGGTCAGCCTGTCGTTAATATAATTCGGATACAAACCTGTCTTGATAGCCAGATTACGTTTCCTCGTTCCAAACCGCATCGTCCGGTCCGCATCCAGGCTCATCTTGTTAAAACTGGCCTTTTTTACCTGGAAGTAGTGACTTTGGTTGTAGCCAGGCGTACTATTGGGTAGGTAAACAAAAGATGAAGTATTCCATGTTAATGGCGTATTACCTACAGGTGCTTGTGCCGTCCGCCAGTAGTACACGGTGCTATCCTGAAGAGATAGGCCTGGTACAGAGAACTGGATCAACCCTCCGGGTGAAGATATCGTTTGCGTCTTCTTAAAGGTTGAATTGAAGAGTTCGGTTGTGTCTACTTCAATAATGTAATTCTTAACCGATGCAAAAGGATTAGCCGTTGATGCATAAAAAGTGATCGGCTGTTTATTTACGATGGCATAATTGAAGGGAGCAACGGGTCTCAACTCATCGTCAATGATCAGGAAGTTGACGGTAACTACGTTGTTAGATTCAGACAATTCAGCAATCTCACCATCGGCATCGATGGTCACAGTGATACTGTTGTTGCCTTTATCTGTAATTGGATTGATGGGCACACTTAATTCAAGTGAGTCCTTATATCTGGTTGCCGCGATGTGTTGTTTGTATACATCTACGGTAGTGCCATTGGGAAGCTGCCTTGTTACGTGAACGGTAAAGCTGTCATTGATGGCCTGACCGATGTTCAGCCACTTCACTTCTAGTTTAAAATCTGTTTCTGCAACGGAAAGCGGGATCGGACTGACCTTTACGAACGGCTCTTCAATTATATAATCCGGTTGGGGAGAAGCAAACATTTTGAGCGCCGGATCACCGTGGAGGTTAATCTGTTCCGCGTGCATGCGTCCATAGAAATCACCAGCAGGCACGTTGGTCAACAAACCCGCAAGCGCTGCCTTTTGGATCACTCCCAGAGTCTGGCCATAATTGTCAATGGACAAGCTATGATAGACAACTGATGTATACACGTTCAGGTAATTCACAATACCAAAATGCGAACTGGCCAGAAATCCAATACTTCCCCTATCCTTGGTCAACATGTAATTTTCAGAAAGGGAAAGGCCGCCACCCACTCGCCTTAGGGTATCATACGTAAAAATGTTACCCGCATTACATCCATTTACGATGAAAAGAGGATACTTGCCCTTATTATTGTACTTATTAGGATCGTCAATATTAAACTCCAGGGTATTCTGAGATGAGTGACCAAAATAAGTCAGAAGACTTATTCCTTCTGCGAACAAATTCGTCAGTTCACTCGAGGTCAATTGTTCAACACCCAGAGACGTGTTCTTGCTAAAGGTAAAGACCTTAGCGCCATAAGATGTATCCTCTACAATATCCTTATTGGTATTCATGTAGCCAAAAATCACACTTTGCAGGTAAGGATCACTACCACCAACCGCATGTACAACGTTTTTCATCCAGGCCTTATCTTTCACCGTTTGCGGAGCTGTTCTGAGCATTGCCTCATGTTCTTTCACTTTATCCAGGTAAGTCATCACCTCGTCTCCGTTAATGGCAGCGATCCTGCCGATAGGTACTGTGGGAACCGCGAGGTAATCCGGTGAACCAAGGATATTGTCTGAACCCGGGTTGCCGAAGGTTGGCACAAGATTGATCTCATGACTGGCAGCGCTAGCGTCGTTCATACGAACATCTGAATACACTGTTCCTCTGCCCACCAGAAGAACGTTTTTCGGTTTGATTGCGAAACGAGTATTGGCAAAAGAGATGAAGTTTTTAACGGCCAATGGGTGTTCACGGATACCAAAGGCAAACTGATCATACAAGTCTTCAACGTCTAATATGATGGGACTATAACCGCCGCCATCTGCAGACGATCGATAGGCACTATAAGCTAATAATGGATTGCCTCTGGGACTATTGAATAAGCTCTTGTGCGCAATCAAAAGAAAATCGCCCTGATTAGCCGTCTGTCCATAATTCACAAAATTCCTGACCTGTAATCCCGAGACGGTTCTGATCTCGCTGCCTTCACTGTTTAACAATACCATCTGTCTGGGCTGAAAGGAAGGCCTCAGGGCAAACCGTACCAGCCCGCCAGACACACTGCCTACATACCGCTGCCTGTTGGTGAGGTCATATAATATAGGCGCGGTGGAACCTGCATTGAAATTGGCAATTTCCACATACATTCCTGCAGGATTGGCGCCGAGTTGAAATTCAAAAAGTTTAGCCCCACCAAAATCAAACTTCCTGGGGTATGTAATGCTGTAAGCTGCTACAACCATTCGATCCACAAGTCTTGTATCTGCAGTAGTGCTTCCAAGTACGATCTGATCACCTCCAGGCCGGCCAATAACACTGGACGCAAAATTTGCCTGTTTGGTACCTGCTGCGAAATAGTTCAACGGTTCATCAATAACGCTTGTACCATTAAGGGATATCTGAATATTTCTGGCCGTAAATGTATTGCCTGATGCTGTTACACTTAATACCGCGGTTGGACCACCAGGATAAACAGCCAGGTCACCTAAAGACTCCGTTCTTGGTGTACCAGCATAAATATCGTTGCTGCTCCAGCCTTCACCAGGATCATAAGATGAAGAATACACATACGCCGTTTTCAGATCAACAGCAAAACCCGGGTTGATCATCTCTTTGAATGCCTTGTGGAAAGTGTAGGTAAAAAACTGCTCAGTAGGTAAGGTGTTGCCCGCCACATCATTGACTTCACTGGTCATTCGCAGTCCTGATCCTGTGGGAAACACTGCGAGGAAATATGACGAGGTGTCGGTTTCCAGACTCCAAACATCACTGGGTTGCATACTCACCTGCCGATACAGCTTATTGTCTGCTTTACCATCGTTCATTCTGCCATAAAACTCAACAAAATCAGCTCCTCCCAGAGGACCAGAAGCAACGGATGTAAACAAAGGCACTTCAACGCCATTGCGAAACAACCTGAGCTGCTCAACGGGCGTACCGCCAATACCCGCAGCATCAAGGGTTGCCCGGTTGATTCTATATATCCCGTTGGCTACGACTTTGAATTTGTAGTATGTTTTTGAATAGTCGATCCACTCGTTGTTAAACTGGGCATTTACACCCAGACACATCGCCATCAACCCTATCAAAAAAAGAACTCTTTTCATACGTGGATGTTTTGGATCAGCTTTTCTTTTTCGTTTTGACGAGATTCAGACGCAACGAAAAAATATGGGTATACAATGGATTAGACTGATTGGCAAGGTTAGTAAATGCGTAATCAATACCAATGTGTTTCAGCTTGAAACCTACGCCAATGCTAGGTTGGTAGATCCACACCTTTTTCTGGTTAAGCGTATCACCGTCTGCCAGCGCTTGCTGAAAATTATAAATACCTGTACGTAAGAAGATGATTTGCTTATAACCCAGTTCAAGTCCGATCCTTGGATCTACACTCACAGGATCCGCACTCACTAACACATTTCGTTTACCGTCAAAGGTGAGGTCCAGATTAACCTCTGTCAACAGGTTAATGTCTTTGCTGAGTTTAAAATCATATGCCGCACCTGCCACAAGACGGGGTGCAGTAAGTTCGGTAGACTTCACCGGAATATCATTGTTGGTGAGATAGAGGATCTCTTTCTCCTGTTCCGTAAAATTGAAAGTCCATGCGTTGAATGTTGTGGTCAGGTCTCTCGCAGCCAGGCCGAGTTTCCATCTGCCAGTCTGGTATTGTATGCCCGCATCAAGACCAAATCCCCAAGCGCTGGCAAATGTGCCCACATTCCGGTGAATGATCTTCGCGTTAACGCCAAAGCTCAGGCTTTTCGTTTCTGTCTTTCGGATCGTTTGTGCGTAAGACAAAAGGAAAGCATAATCAGCCGAGGAGAAAGACCGGATATTGTTATAGTTGATCGATCCGTCTGGTTCGATGAGGAACAGGGTATTGGGGATATCATCCACACCAAACCGGAGGATGGAAATACCCAGGGTGCGCTTTTTATCCGTCATGGGAATCGCCAGACTTAGGAAATCATATTTGCCAATTCCTGCAAAATACTCTGCATGCATAAGGGAAAGCACGGGGTAGTCTTTAATACCCGTCAGGCCCGCTGGGTTCCAGTAACCTGAGGTACCGTCCTGGGAAGATGCCACCTGTGCGCCTCCCATGGCCAGGCCTCGCGCACCGGCACCAATATTCAGAAATTCATTGGAATACTTCCTGAATTGTGCCCAACCACTTAGAGTTAGCAACACAGAAAGAATCGTGAGGGTTAGGTTCTTGTTCAGTTTCATCCGGTAAACTTTCCGATAAGCAATTATCTCAACCACCTTATCAATCAAGGTATTATACAAAGTTAACCCTTAACTGACCAATGATCGGACTATTGTGTAACTAAAATAGATTAAATAAACGCCCAATAGGTTGGGATATTGCCTTTTTGCAGTACTCATTGATGTCATACATTTGCGCCAAATTCATTGGAAATGAACCTCATCGAAGAGCTGAAGTGGCGGGGCATGTTACAGGACATCATGCCCGGTACCGAGGAAATCCTGCAGAAAGAACAAGTAACCGGATACATCGGATTTGACCCCACAGCGGATAGCCTCCATATCGGCAGCCTGGTACCTATACTCCTCCTGGTTCATTTGCAAAAAGCCGGTCACAGGCCCATCGCGCTGGTAGGTGGCGCAACAGGTATGATTGGCGACCCAAGCATGAAAAGTGAAGAAAGAAACCTTCTGGATGAAGACAGCCTTCGCAGGAATGTTGAAGGCATCCGGGCGCAACTGGAGAAATACATCGATTTCAACCCATCCCATCCCCACGCGGCAAGGCTGGTAAACAACTACGACTGGTTCAAAGACATCTCCTTTATCCATTTCCTCAGGGATGTGGGTAAGCATATCACGGTGAATTACATGATGTCTAAAGATTCCGTCAGAAAGCGAATTGAAGGTGAAACGGGAATCAGCTATACTGAGTTTGCCTACCAGCTGATGCAGGGATATGATTTTTACTGGCTCTACGAAAACATGGGCTGTAAGTTGCAGATGGGTGGAAGCGATCAGTGGGGAAACATCACTACAGGTACAGAGTTAGTGCGCCGCAAGGCAGGAGGAGAAGCATTTGCTTTCACCTGCCCACTCATCAAAAAAGCCGACGGGGGAAAATTTGGAAAAACAGAGAAAGGCAATGTTTGGCTGGATCCCAATAAAACCTCCCCCTACCATTTCTACCAGTTCTGGCTCAATGCCACCGATGCAGATGCAGAAAAATGGCTGCGCATTTTTACTTTCCTGACGCGGGAAGAAAACGAATCACTGGCGGCTGCGCACCAGCAAGATCCGGGAAAACGCATCCTGCAAAAGAAACTTGCCGAAGAAGTGACACGTTTCATTCATGGACCAGAAGAGTTGGAGAAAGCGATCCAAACCACCGAAAAATTATTCTCTGGCAATGCCGCTGAAAATATCCGGGAATTGAATGAAGAAGAACTGCTTCAATCCCTTGAAGGTGTACCCGTTTTTGAAGTGGCTGAAGAAGCTATTCAGAAGGGCATTGATGTTGTAACCTTAATGGCTGAAACCGGTGTTTTTCCAAGTAAAGGGGAAGCCAGAAAAATGATCCAGGGTGGTGGTGTAAGCATAAACAAGGAAAAACTGACGGATGTCAACCTGATTATCGGAAACAACCATTTGCTGCATGGCAAATATGTACTTGTTCAAAAAGGAAGGCGTAATTTCTACCTGATCAAAGGGGTTTAACCGCCTCCCACATTTTTTCGGCTACCAGCTTATTGCCGGCGGCATTCAAATGCACCCGATCAGTTGTTAGAATTCCGGACTCTTTGTTTTCCGGGTTGTTCTTGAGATTGTACTCGAGAAATGATTTTCGCAGATCAACAACGGACAGGTTGAATTTCTTTGCAAGTCCCCGGATAATATTACTATACTTGTTAAGGTCGCCGTCCTGCTGGTTGGAGAAGTCCGTCCTTTCTCCTATACAGGCAGGTGTAGCCAATACCACTTTAATGTTCCGTTTGAGTAACTTATCTATGACCGAAGTGTAGAACTTTTCAAATTTATCCGGATCAGTGCCTGTGCCATAAGACTGTTTATGCCAGACGTCGTTTACGCCAACATAAATCACCACAACGTCAGGCGTTTTAGCGATCACGTCCTCATCCATCCGTAGATAAAGGTCATAAATCTTGTTACCCCCAATCCCTGCGCCAATCAGTTCATAATTCATGTCTTGTTTCTCTGCGCGCAATGCATCCTGCATCATGGTGATATAGCCACCCGGCTGAACACCTGCCTGTGTGATGGAATCTCCGAAGAAGACGACTTTTTTACGACGCTGCACATCGCTTTCAGTGGCTGACATAAGCAATATGAGTAATATCGTATACAGCCAGAATGATCTACTGTTGCTACGCATTCGATGAGCCTTTAAGACTTCCAATATAAAAAAAGGAACCTGAAATAGTTCATTTATGGCCTTGTTTTTAACCGTAAAATTACGGTCGGTTTTCTCGAACAGCAGGCCCCCGCTGCATCTACAGGACATCAACACATTGTTTTCCAGTAGATTAGTTTGAAATTTTGGTACAAATAAGTTTTCTCCTATTTTTGCACTCCGCTTATCGGAACAGGCTGCCCGATAGTATAATGGTAGTACGACAGATTTTGGTTCTGTTTGTCTTGGTTCGAATCCAGGTCGGGCAACGAAAAAAGAAAAACCCTCCACTTCGGAGGGTTTTTTTATGCGTATAAGGTGCTGTAAAAGCTATTTAAGGGCCTGCAAAATATCTGCAAGGATATCTTCAGGGTGTTCCAGCCCAACAGAAAGCCGCACCAGGCCAGGGGTAATCCCAACGGCCGCTCGTTCTGTCTCGGTCAGTTTTGAATGGGTAGTGCTCGCAGGATGAGAAGCGATGGTTCTGCTGTCTCCCAGATTATTGGTCATGGATAACATCTGCAGACTGTTCAGGAATTTTCTGCCAGCTTCAATTCCGCCCTTCAGATCAAAGGTTATGATACCGCCTCCATTACTCATCATCTTCTTAGCAATGGAATACTGAGGATGAGAAGGCAGAAACGGATACTTCACCATACTCAATGCAGGGTGACCCGTAAGCTTCTCGGCAATGGTCAACGCTGACGAGGCATGTCTTTCCATTCTGATGAAGAGGGTCTCCAGACTCTTGGAAAGCACCCATGCATTGAACGGACTCATGGAAGGTCCTGTATTGCGAATAAAAAGATAAATAGGCTGAATGAGTTCTTTCCTTCCAACCACCACACCGCCAAGCACCCTGCCCTGCCCGTCAATAAACTTTGTAGCAGAATGGATCACGAGGTCGGCCCCGAACGCAATGGGTTGCTGCACCGCAGGAGTAGCAAAGCAATTGTCTACCACCAACAAAATCTGGTGTTTCTTACAAATGGTGGATAAGAACTCAAGATTGATGATATCCAGGCCTGGGTTGCTGGGTGTTTCCACATACAGCAGTTTGGTCTCCGGTCTAATCATTGCTTCAATGGAAGCAGGATCATTCATATTGAAATACGAATAACTGATTCCCCATTTAGGCAGATACTTAGTGATGATGGTATGCGTAGAGCCAAAAACAGCTGAGGAAGAAAGAATATGATCGCCTTGCGAAAGATAGGTCATAAAGGTACCGAACACAGCAGCCATGCCTGTGGCCGTTGCCACACCATCTTCTGCGCCTTCCAGCGAAGCAATCTTTGCAATAAACTCGTCCGTTGTGGGATTCTTAAAGCGCGAGTAGATATTTACATCCAGACTGTCATCCGTAAAAGCAGCCGCCATATCTTCGGCCGAATCATAAGTGAAACTGCTGGTCAGAAACAACGGCGTTGAATGTTCTTTCTCCCCTGTGCGATCCGTTTGAATCCTGACGGCCCTGGTCTCTCTGTGTTTCTCTCCACTCACGATACAACAGTTTCATTAACCATCACTTCCCATGTAATTTCTGCTCCTGCCCGGCGCAGGGTTTCAGCAACAGAGCAATATTTCTCCATAGACAATTGGACTGCCCTATTTGCTTTTGCCGGATCCACATCGCCTTTCAATTGGAACAAAAGATGGATCTTTTCCCACAATGCAGGTTCCACACCGTGTTGGCGTTCCCCATCAACTTTGATGATCAAATCTTCCAGTGTCTGCCGCTGTTTTTTGAGTATGCTCACTACGTCAACGGAACTGCATCCACAAAGTGCAGCCAACATGGTTTGCATGGGCCGGAAGCCATTTCCATGCCCACCCTGGTCCGCAGGAATATCAATTTTAATGGTATGCCCCTTTGCATCCGTAACGGTCATCCCGTAATCGGGTTCTGTGATTTGCGCCTGTAATAAAGCCATAAGCGAAGATAATGTGTTCAGTTGAGAATGTATGAAGGTGGGGGTTACAGATGTAGTGTCTGAAAATAGGAAACGCGGATATTATTTGAAATCCGGACCAACTGTGGTGCCGGTGTTTTCTGAAAAATATGGAGATATGAAACCATCAGGTTATTATCCCGGTTAAAATAGTAACGAAGGCCAGCCATGAACCTGTTTTGATCTAAGTGATCATACACAACCTGTTTGCCAAAATTGAACATGATCTCATCAAGGAGTATTGCACTCAAGTCTCCCTTCGTTAGATGCGGTTTACGCAGGGGGTATTGCCAGCTAAAACTGTAGCGAAACCTGTAATTAAACCGAAATGCATCGTCCAGTTCATCCGGCGTGAGAAGCTTCTGCCTGAAACGTTCCTCAAGTCGGATGTTGTGTGTGAATTGCGACCTTCCCTGGTTGGTTTGGTATTGCACCATTTGCCAGAACCGATGTTCCGGCTGAGCCACTCCCTGCACATCGTAGGCCGGATACTGATTGAAAAAAGCGTACCCTCCCATTGCCCTGACCGATTTAGATACACTATAGATGGCCCCGATCCTTCCCACAATGGTTGACACTCCTTTGGTGAAATGATCTTCCGTGCGAAACCCTCCATCCAGCCAAATTCCCCATTTTTTACTGACCTGTGCTTGTGCGAAATACTGAAACCAGATCTGCTCCTTATGATCTGAAATGACAAATTCCTGAGCGTGCACCCCCTCGGAAACAAGAAGCGACAAACCAGTTGCGAAACAAAAATCCCGGATGCTCAAAAGGAAAGATTATGAAAGAAAAATATCCTGGCCGTATGAATACTTTTGTATTTGTTCCCCGAACTGAGTTGCTGGAATAAGTTCATGTATCCAAACTGCAAAGTATTGTTTTTGGTCAGATAATAATTGAAGCCCATGAACAAGCGGTTTTGGTCAAAGTAATTATATACGATCTCTTTCCCGAAGTTGATATGCAACTCATCGTTAAACACCCAATTAAGCGCTCCTTTATCGTAAAGTTTCCTGGTAATAGGTCCCTGAATCATAAAATTGTACCGGATACGGAAATTAAAATTGTAACCCTCAGCCAGTTCATCCGCATCCTTTATCTTCCTTCTGAATCTTTCTTCCAGACGGAACCATTGCATGGTGCGAAGCTTTTTATAGTTTGAGTGCCATTGCACCTGCTGCCAGATTCGATGTTCTGGTTGCGAGATTTCCGGGTGATTATCCGATGGAAAATGATTGATGAATGCGTAACCCAGGGTCAGCTTGGTTTTGTCGTCAATATAGTATGTTACTCCTGGCCTGAACAGAAACTGAGAGAGGCTGTCCGTAAAATGATCCTTCGTGCGAAGCTGCACGTCTAGCCATGCTCCCCAGCGTTTGGAAAAACGGGTCTGGTTAAAATAACCGATCCAGATCTGTTCCACTTGCTCGGTCTGTTTCTGAGCCTGTGCATTCAATCCGCTAGAACTCCAGAAGCAGAATAATAAAACAATAAGGATGACCCTCATGGGCTATGGGTTAAATTGAAAGCAAATGTACATCGGCCTTTTCACTCAGAATACTTTCACTAAAATCCTGATGCTCCAGATCATAACAAGAACGCCCAAAAGAATATAGGAGGTTTTCTTTGGGAGTTTGCCTGCTAGCTTTGCGGCGATCGGTGCGGCAAGAAGTCCACCGATGATAAGTGCTACAATGGTTTGCCAGTGTGACACCCCCAAAAGCGTGAAAAAAGTAAACGCGCTGGCCAGTGTCACAAAGAACTCTGTGAGACTCACCGATCCGATCACATATTTTGGCGTTCGTCCCTTGGTGATCAGGGTTGTTGTTACAATAGGCCCCCATCCACCCCCGCCAAATGAATCCAGGAAACCTCCCGCCCCGGCCAACAGACCGTAGCGCTTGAATTTTTGTTGCGGCTTTGGTTTTCGAAAGGCGTTCATAAAAATGCGCACCCCAAGAAACATGGTGTAACAGGCCATGATGGGCCTCAACCAGTTGGCATGCTTTTCTCCCAGTGTATAAAGCAGTACCGCACCCAGGATCGCGCCAACTACACCGGGAATCAGCAGGGCTTTGAACATCTTTTTATTGACATTGCCGAATTTGTAATGACTGTATCCTGATGCCCCGCTCGCAAACATTTCGGCCGTATGGATACTGCCACTGATGGAGGTTAGATTTACACCTACGGACAATAAAATGGTTGCACTGGTTACGCCGTATCCCATGCCCAGCGCCCCGTCTACCATCTGCGCGAGAAACCCCGCCAGCACCATCCAGTGAAAATTCGGGTCAAGGGTTTTATACCAGTCTACCGTTGAGATAGCCAGGTCTTTCATCGGGATGTCCGACAGGATAAAATGACCGATAAGCATGATGGCAAATACCAGCAGTGACCTTGAAGCTATCTTCTTCCACCGCTCATCTTTTTTCTGCTCCCCCTCCTCCACCAAAACCCTGGTGAGTTCGTTCATCTTCTTCACCTTGTCTGCAAAATCCCCATTCATCCGGCTGCGCAGTACCTGCAACTGTTCCAGGCTTTCATCCAACTCAGCCGGAATCTGCTGGTGCAGTACTTCCTTGAGACGCTTGGCAAGCGTGGGCGATTTCCCATTGGTGGATATGGCTAGCTTCAGGTTGCCTTTCTGCACAATACTTCCCAGATAAAAATCACAAAGGTCAGGCGTATCTGCAACATTGACCAGAATTCCCCGCTCATGGCACAAAGTCCTTAGTCCAACACTAAACTCACGGTCACCAGTAGCCGAAATCACAATGTCTTTTCCATCCAGATCCTGATCCTCAAACGCACGCACATACAACTGCACAAATGGATATTGCAAAGCAAAAGTTTTTACATCATCCCGAAGTGCTTTCGCTACAATAGTGATTCTGGTTTGCGGACTATTTCCGAGCAGTGAGTTTAGTTTTTCCAGGGCCACTGCTCCCCCGCCCACAAGCAGCAGATCCATCTCTTCCAGTTTTAAAAAAACCGGATACAGACTATTCTTTGTCGTGTTATGTACGCCCTGCTCTTTCATGAAAGGCCCCTCCTATGGATGTAGTCTCCAAAACTTTCATCGTCCGCTTTTTCTTTCACATAAGCATCCAAAGCTTCATCGAGGATTTCCAGAATGGCCGCCTCATCAAGATCTGATTTGTATTTCTGGTTTAACCTTAGTCCAAGCCTATCACCCCCAAGGTGCAAATTGTATTTACCGTACGCCGTACCGATCAAGCCGATCTCCGCCATCGTTGGACGGCCACAGCCATTTGGGCAACCGGTCATTCTGATACTGATGTCATCTTTATCCAATCCATGTTTTGCCAACAATGGCTCAATCTTACTGATAAGGGAAGGCAAATAGCGTTGCGCTTCTGCTAGAGCCAGAGGACAGGTGTTGAAGGCTACGCAGGCAATGGCAGACCTTCGCATCGCTCCCGAGTTTTCTGTAAAAGCAAGTACACCATACCGTTGCAGAATCTCGTCCACAAAGGCCTTGTCTGCATCTGCTACATCAGCCACCACAATATTCTGGTTACAGGTGAACCGAAACGCGCCCTTACCAGATTCTGCAATCTCATACAAGGCCGTCTTCAACTTCATTTTGTTATCATCAGTCACCCTACCCGTTTCCACAAAAGCAGTATAGTACCACAGTCCTTCATGATTGCGCTGCCAGCCAAAATGATCCCTGCGCTGGCTAAAAGCAAAAGGCCTTTCATCCTCAAGCCTGAAACCTATGCGATGCTCCAATTCTTTTTTAAAGACATCGATACCCATCCTGTCCAATGTGTATTTTAACCTGGACATCTTCCTATCCGTACGGTCACCATAGTCGCGCTGAATCGTGATCACTTCGTAAACAGCTTTCAATATTTTCTCCTCCCCAGACACAAATCCGATTACAGTGGCAAGCCTCGGATAAGTGGAAGCATTGCCGTGGGTTGTACCCAAACCGCCGCCCACTGCAATATTGAATCCGAGCAACTGATCATTCTCTACAATTGCAATCAACCCGATATCATTGCTCATCACATCCACATCATTATCCGGAGGAATGGCAATGCCGATCTTGAATTTGCGCGGAAGATAGCGGTCCTGGTATAAAGGATCCTCTTCAACGGGCTTCTCCCGCAGAGGCTCATCATTCAACCAAATCTCGTAGTAGGCTCTGGTCTTTGGCAGCGCCATCGTGCTGATCTTGTCTGCATATGCAAAGACCTCTGCATGTACTTTCGACTGTGACGGATGAGCACTACAGGTCACATTCCGGTTCACATCACCGCAGGCCGCGATGGAATCCAGGGCAACAGTATTGAATGCGGAAATGGTGGGCCGAAGATGAGATTTTAATATCCCGTGTAATTGCACCGTTTGCCGCGTAGTAATCTTGATCACTCCTGTTGTATGCTCACCAGTAATATGATGAAGGGCCTTCCACTGTTCTGCAGTCATATATCCGCCGGGCAACCGCAAACGGATCATAAAAGAATACAGCCACTCCAGCTTCTTTGCCGTGCGCTCTTCACGCCTGTCCCGGTCGTCCTGTTGGTACATGCCATGAAATTTGATCAGGGTCTGATCATCTTCACGGATGGCACCTGTCAACTCATCCGACAAGCTTTCTGAGAGCGTACCTCTTAAGCCACGGCTTGCGGTTTTGATCCGCTCAACAACAGTCAATGGTTTTTGTATACTCATTGGTCAATACACATCTTTATGGTAACGATTCTCTTTCTTCAGGGTCTCGATATACGCTTTGGCTTCTTCAGCTGTCTTTTGTCCATAGTGCTGTACGATCTCCTGTAAGGCCTGATCAACCTGTGCATTCAATGGTTCTTTCAGTCCTGATAAATAGAAATAAGCGCCTTTCTCCAGCCATTGAAATACTTCCGGACCCTGCGCCCGCAAGTCATCTTCTACCCTTGAAGTCTTCGGATGATTTCGTTCAAACGCGAGGTTCACTTTGTGTAGCACGCCGGTTTGCACATACTGTTGCACCTCATTCTGGTAAAGAAAATCACGCACAAAGTCTTTCTCACCAAAGAACAACCAGTTCTTCCCCGGCGCAGCCTGGTGGTCCCTTTCTGCAAGAAACGCACGGAAGGATGCTATACCTGTGCCCGGGCCAACCATGATGATGTCTTTGTCTGACGCGGGAAGACGAAAATGTTTGTTCCGATGGATATAAAAATGAATAACAGAGCCAAGGGGAAGTTCGCCCAGAAAACTGCTGCACAATCCGAAATGCTGTTCATCCTCTTTCACAAATCTTCGTCTACTCACGGTAAGATGCACCTCGCTGGGTGTCACAGATGCCGTGGAGGCAATTGAATACAAACGGGGTGCAATGGGATGTAGCGTCTCTGCAAATTTTATGAATTGCTCCGCCGATCCTATTGGATACTTACGCAGCAGGTCAATGAGATCCATTCTTGTTTCGGGCAGTTGCTGCCCTGTGATCTCGCCGTATTTTTTAATGGAGGAACCCAACAAGTAGCAAATATTCAGTTTGTGTGTAAGCAGCTCTTCCAGCTGTCCCTCAAACTTCGCCGTCTTGACATGCTGATCTGCCTGCGTTTTGGCCAATGCAAGAATCTCAGCAACCACCTCTTTTTTGTTAGAGGGAACGATAGCAATAGAATCGCCGGGCTCATAGTCCAGTGCCCCTTCCGTTGCAATCTCAATGTGATATGTTTGTTGGTCAGATCCTTTGTCGTGCAGGTTTACGCTAACCTTTATCCGCCCCTCAATGATTTCTCTCGACGATTTCTGCAACACAGCAGGCTTTGCCGCAGTGGCGTCCGTTGGAGATGGATGAAGTTTATTCAGTACGGCATTGGTCCAGTCTGCAGCCGGTTGTTCAATGTCCACATCACAGGTTTGCAACGGCAATATCCTTTGTGCCCCAAGCTGCACAAGCTTTGTGTCCACATCAGCCCCCGTTTTGCAAAACAACGGATAGGCGCTGTCTCCCAGCGCAAATACTGCGAAATGCAGACTGGAAAGATCTACTGTGGACTGCATGAGATCATCATAGAATTTCCTTGCCGTGACAGGAGGTTCGCCCTCGCCCTGCGTACTAATGATCACTAGTAAGTGATCTTCTTTAGACAGCTCGCTAATGTTGTACTGCGCGGTATCAACCAGTTTAACAGGTATCTGCTTTTTTTTGGCGGCGGCAATAAACCGAAGGGCCACTCTTTTTGCATTGCCAGTCTCCGTACCATATAATACGGTAAGTTTTTGCAGACCGCTTTCGGCTATACGAGGTTGCGACAACAGTCCGTTCATGTATCCGCTGATCCACAACTTCTCTTCAGGTGTTGATACCTTTAGTAGTTCATCCAGCAGTTGTTTGGTAGAGGGCCTGATCATGAAACAATCTGTTTGAGCGTAGATGAAATAACCTGGGGAGGGAGTTCCCGAAACGCCTCTGTTCCGGAATCTGTAGACTTAAACCAGCCAAATTGCTCATGCAAGGCTGCTACTTTACCAATGATCATCAGGGCCGGCGTTCTCACTTCTTCCACATTTATAGTCTGTGCCTCATCTAACCGAATGAGATGTACGCGCTGTGCCCGTGTTGTGGCTTGCTCTACAATCGCCAACGGCATTGCAACATCCATTCCGTGCCGCATCAATTGGGCGGAAAGTTCGTGCAGGGATTGGGCAGACATATAAAACACCAATGTATCTTCTGTACGGGCCAGTTGTTTCCAGGTTTTTGCAGGAATCACTTCGGAATGATAATAGGTAAGGAAGCGCACACTGGTGGAAAAATTTCTTGCGGTTAATGGAATACCCGCATATGCTGCTGCACCGGATGCAGCAGTGATCCCCGGAATGATCTCAAAAGGGATATTATGTAGCACCAGGGTTTCTAACTCGTCCAGTACATTCGCAAAAACCGAAACATCTCCCCCTTTTAGCCTTACCACCAGTCTGTCTGTAGCTGCGTATTTCACCAACAATTGATTGATGGTCACTTGTGGTGTAGAATGCAATTTACCACCTTGCTTACCCACTTCAATGACTTGTGCATCCGGCTTTGCAAACTGCTCAATGATCTCCCTGTTTACCAATCGGTCCGTCAGGATCACATCCGCTTGTTGAAGTGCCAATGCGGTTTTGATGGTAACCAAACCAGGATCACCAGGGCCCGCGCCAGCAATGATCACTTTCCCTTTAAATGCTTGCATCAGTTGCCCACAGTTTTTTGTATGAGAACAGCAGCAACCGTGCTATTGCTGGTTTCGTCAATTAAGATCGCTGATCCATTGGCACGCAAGTCAGCATATGCATCAAAAACAAGGGGTGCAGAAGATTTGATCTTTACTTTGGCCACTTCATTCAGCGAGATCCAATTCAGGACATCCTCCTGCTGAAGTGTATTCACATCGATCCTGTACTCGATCTCTTTCACCATAACACGGATATTCCGGCTGTTATGCTGCAGGTAGTATTTATTCCCCTTGATCAGTTTCTTGTCATCCAGCCAACAGATAATTGCATCTACCTCATTCTGCACAGCAGGCAGTGCATCAGACGCAACAATCGCATCGCCACGTGAGATATCGATATCATCCGAAAGATGGATCACCGCACTCTGTGGTGCAAATGCTTCTTCTACTTCTGCCCCGCCAATCTCCACTGCAGCAATGGTTGTCTCAATTCCCGCAGGCAGTACGGTAACCTTGTCTCCTTTACGGTACACACCGCTTTGCACTTTACCAGCATAACCGCGATAGTCGTGCAATTCCGGCAACTGCGGCCGCAGCACATATTGAACCTGGAACCGTGGCAGGGAATGATTGATATCCCCTGCCACTACTACATCCTCCAGGTATTCAAGTAACGAAGGGCCTTCGTACCAAACGGTACGTGTGGAATGATCCACAATATTATCTCCGGTTAAAGCGCTGATCGGGAAAAAGCGGATATCGCTCAACCCTAGTTGCGACGCCACTTGCGCATAGTCCAGTACGATATTATTGTAGACTTCTTCATTATAGTTTACGAGGTCCATTTTGTTGATGGCTACCACCACATGCGGGATCTTCAATAAGGAGGCAATGATGCTATGCCTTCTCGTTTGTTCTACCACACCCTGCCGCGCATCTATCAAGATGATGATCAGGTCTGCATTGCTGGCACCTGTGATCATATTACGGGTGTACTGTACGTGGCCTGGAGCATCTGCAATGATGAACTTCCTTTTAGGCGTTGAAAAATACCGATAAGCCACATCGATGGTTATTCCCTGCTCCCTTTCTGCACGCAAACCATCCGTCAACAAAGCCAGATCTATCTCGCCACCGTTTCGATTGAGCGACTGCTTTTCCAGTTGCTCCAACTGGTCAGACAAAATATTCTTACTGTCATATAAAAGCCTGCCGATAAGTGTACTCTTTCCATCGTCCACACTGCCTGCAGTAATAAATCTTAATAAATCCATTGTCATCTTTTTAGAAATAACCATTCTTTTTTCTGTCTTCCATCGCTGCTTCCGTAACACGATCATCGATCCTTGTTTCACCGCGTTCACTGATCCGCGTAAGGATGATCTCGTTGATCACTTCATCCAGATTGGATGCATCAGATTCAACGGCCGCCGTACAAGTCATGTCCCCAACAGTGCGGTATCGTACACGCTTGCGAAGGATGCGGTCTGATTCATCCAGCCGTACAAAAGGCGACATGGCCACCAATTGTCCGTCATGCTCTATCACATCACGTTCATGGGAAAAATAGATCGATGGAAGGCTGATCCCTTCTTTCTGGATATACCGCCACACATCCAGCTCTGTCCAGTTGCTGATGGGAAACACCCTTACATTCTCACCTTTGTTGATCCTTCCATTGTAAATGTTCCAGAGTTCAGGACGTTGTAATTTGGGGTTCCACTGGCCAAACTCATCACGTACAGAAAAGATGCGTTCTTTTGCACGAGCTTTCTCTTCGTCCCTCCTTGCCCCACCGATGCAGGCATCAAATTCAAACTCTTCAATGGTATCTAATAAGGTGTAGGTTTGAAGCCAGTTCCTGCTGGCGAACTTGCCCTTGGGCTCAGTGAGCTGCCGCTCACGAATTGTGTCTTCCACTTTTCTCACAACAAGCGTGGCGCCTACTTCGGCCGCCAGTTTATCTCGATAGTCCAAAGCTTCCTGAAAATTGTGGCCGGTGTCTATATGCACCAACGGAAATGGAATAGGCGCTGGCGCGAAGGCTTTCCTGGCCAAGTGGACCAGGGTGATAGAATCCTTACCCCCGCTGAAAAGTAGGGCGGGACGTTCAAATTGAGCCGCTACCTCCCGGAAAATATAGACACTCTCCGCTTCCAGCTGTTCCAGGTAATCCAATCTGCGCTTTGCCATATTTAGTCTACTATTTTGATAGGTTTAATGTCCAAAAAAAACTTACTCCGCTTTTGCGTGCAGTCCACATTCCTTTTTGCTGTTGTCTTCCCACCACCATCGTCCTGCCCGGAAATCCTCACCAGGCTGAATAGCCCGGGTGCAGGGTGCACAACCGATGCTTACAAAGCCCCGATCATGCAAAGGGTTGTAGGGAATATGATGGACACCAATAAAATCCTTGGTCTGTTGCTCTGTCCAATCCAGCAAAGGGTGATACTTCAGTATGTTATGTGCCGTATCCCATTCCAGGATAGGTGTGTCTTTCCGTTCCGGACTTTGCAATGCACGGATGCCTGTAACCCATACCTTCTGACCGGCAAGAGCCCGCTTCAAAGGCTCTACCTTCCGGATCTGGCAGCAGGATTTGCGTAGATCTGGTGAATGATAAAACGCACTTGGCCCATTTTCGGTTACCCATTGACGTAATGCATCCGCATCAGGATACCAGGCTTGGATGGGTAAACCATAACGTGTAAGCGTGGCACTCCAGGTAGAATAGGTCTCCGGGAAAAGTCTTCCCGTATCCAGCGTGAAAAGGCGGATCTCCGTACCGGATTCATGTATAAGGTGGGTAATGGCCTGATCCTCAAATCCAAAGGAGGTGGAAAAAACGATGCCTCCCGGATACCATTCGGCAAGTTCCCGGAAGTTATCAATGATATCCCTTCCCCTGAATCTATTCAATATGTCTTCACCAAGTTCCATATCAATAAGTCTACAAATATAGTAGACTTATTTATAAAACGGTCAGCTTAGCCCAAAATCTTGCTTTATCTAAATCATTGATGGATTTTGTTCAGGCACTCCCCCAGGGCTTCCTCCCAGGGTCTTGGCCTGATGCCGGCAACGGCTTCAATTTTAGCGGTATCCAGCACGCCATAGGCAGGTCGTTTGGCCGGGGTGGGGAATTCGGAACTGGGTACAGGCAGAACGGCGCAGGAAGTTTCAATCTTATGGGCGATGGTTGCCGCAAACTGAAACCAGGTGGTGGCACCGGCATTGGCAAAATGGTAGATTCCGCCCGCAATTTCCTTGATGGTAGCCAGGGTCAATAAGACTCCAGCCAGATCTTTGGCATAAGTAGGCTTGCCCGACTGGTCGTTAACCACATTGACCTCCTTTCGCTCTGCCATCAATTTGAGCATCGTCCGCACAAAATTCTTCCCATGCGAAGCATACACCCATGAGGTTCTGACCACAATAGTTTCAGGGTTCAATGCGAAAGCTTGCTCTTCGCCAGCCAGTTTGGACGCACCGTATACATTAAGGGGGCCGGTGGCATCGGTTTCAATATATGGCTTGTTGGCATCGCCTGGGAAAACATAATCTGTGGAAATATGTATAAACCGGCAGCCATGTTCCCTGCAAAGGGCCGCCATCACGCCAACCGCTTCTGCATTCACCTGGAATGCCAATTCTTTTTCATGCTCTGCCTTATCTACCGCTGTATAAGCTGCGCAATTGATCAGTACATCAGGCTGAAGGGTATCAAAAACGGTCCTGATCATGTCAAAATTCGTCAGGGGCATATCTTCTCTCCCCTGGAAATAAAATGTAAGATCCGGATGCAGATCTGCAAGCTCCCGTAGTTCTCGCCCAACCTGCCCATTGGCACCCGTAACAAGAATGCGTAGTTTAGCCACGGTAGGTAAAATTGTGTCTGGCATCCTTAAACAGCGGATGCATTGTATCCTTGTCTGAAACAACTACCTGGTCACCTGGAATTTTCCAATCAATTCCCAATGCTGGATCATTCCAGATGATACTTCCCTCACTTTCTTTATGATAAGGATTATCACATTTATACATGACTTCAACTGTTTCAGATAACACTGAAAAACCATGGGCGAATCCTCTCGGGATTAGCAACTGAAGTTTGTTTTCGCCAGAGAGCTCCATACTAAATGATTTTCCGTATCCAGGGGAGCCAACACGAAGGTCCACAACTACATCCCAGATGTTTCCGGACAACACACGTACTAATTTCGCTTGTGCATAAGGCTCAAGCTGATAATGCAACCCACGAATAACACCAAATGATGATTTGGATTGATTATCCTGAACCCAATCATAATCCAGGCCAGCTTCTTCAAAAGCAAGTTTACTATAACTCTCAAAAAAATAACCCCGGTTGTCATGAAACACTCTGGGTTCAAAAATTCTCAATCCTGGAAAACCTGTTTCGCGAAATGGCATGATTCCTACCTATTGTTGTATTGATCCTGATAGTACTGAAGATACGATCCGGATGTGATATGCGCCACCCAATCCTGATGTTTAAGATACCAGTCTACTGTGTTTTCCAATCCTTCTTCAAATTGCAAAGAGGGTTTCCAACCCAACTCAGCATTTACTTTAGTTGCATCAATGGCATAGCGATGATCATGCCCAGCCCTGTCTTTTACAAAACTGATCAGGGCGGCCGAGCTGCCTTCTGCTCTTCCCAACTTGCGATCCATGATCTTGCACAGCAACTGCACGAGCTCAATATTCTTCCACTCGTTGAACCCACCAACGTTATAGGTGTCTCCTACCTTTCCCTTATGAAAAATAAGGTCGATCGCCGCTGCATGGTCATTCACCCACAACCAATCCCTGACATTCTCGCCTTTACCATACACTGGAAGTGGTCTATTGTGAATGATGTTATTGATCATTAAAGGAATCAGCTTCTCCGGAAATTGGTGAGATCCGTAATTGTTGGAGCAATTTGATATGATCACCGGCAAACCGTAGGTATGATGATACGCCATCACCAAATGATCTGAAGATGCTTTTGATGCAGAATAGGGTGACCTGGGATCATACTTTGTTTCTTCCGTAAAAAATCCGCTTGGTCCCAGAGATCCAAAAACCTCGTCCGTGGATACATGATAAAACAACACATCTTTTCTGCCCGCCCAATGTCTGCGTGCCGCATTCAATAACACAGCCGTTCCCATCACATTTGTTTTTACAAATGCGAGGGGATCCATAATTGAACGATCCACATGACTTTCCGCTGCAAGATGTATCAATCCGTCATACTGATGCTTTGCAAACAAGCCATCGATAAATGCTTCATCTGTTATGTCCCCTTTGATAAATCTATAGTTGGTGTTTCCTTCGATGTCTGCCAGATTCTCGAGATTACCTGCGTAAGTAAGTGCGTCAAGATTATCGATAGTATAACCAGGATACTTCTCTACCAGTAACCTGACCACGTGCGAACCAATAAAGCCCGCCCCTCCCGTTACCAAGATTTTTCTGCTCATATGCTAAAGACTCCAGTATGCGCGTTTAGTGAAATGCTTATAGATCCCTTTCAGGTCGGCAATCAGTGCATTGGATTTTGTAATGGAACAATAGTAGTCTTCGGTAAGTGAAAGGTATGGACTATGCGGCAGAGAAATGATGACTGCATCATAATCATTCCGGTCAGCCTTTGCGAGGTTTAGTCCGTACTCATGATGTACTTCCGCAGCTTCTGCATACGGATCTTCCACATCTACCTGAATATTGAAAGACTGTATCTCTTTTACCGTATCAACAATTTTGGAATTCCTTATATCACTCACATTCTCTTTAAATGTAAGCCCCTTCACTAAAACCCGGGCAGTATTCACATCGGGCGCATTCCTGAATACATGCTGAATCACCTTGCGCGCAACATTTTTGGCCATGTTGTCGTTAATGTATCTGGAAGCGGAAATCAATTTTGCTTCGTGACCCAAGGCCTCAGCCTTATACGTGAGGTAGTAAGGGTCAACACCAATGCAATGGCCACCAACAAGACCAGGTGAAAATTTTAAAAAATTCCACTTGGTACCTGCAGCTTCAAGTACATCAAAAGTATTGATGCCCATCTTATCAAAAATCATCGACAATTCGTTCATCAGTGCGATGTTCAGGTCTCGCTGGGTATTTTCTACAATTTTTGCCGCTTCTGCTACCTTGATGGTTGTAGCACGATGAACGCCGGCATCCACAACCAGCTCATATACTTTGGCGATCTGATCAAGGGACTCTTCATCACAACCAGAAACAATCTTTACTACTGAGCGCAGGGTATTTTTTTTGTCTCCGGGATTGATTCGCTCCGGTGAGTAACCCAATTTAAAGTCGACTTTGTGCTTTAAACCAGACAATGCTTCAATCACCGGCAGGCAATCTTCTTCAGTACAGCCGGGATATACGGTGGATTCAAAAACCACATAATCACCCTTCTTGATTACTTTCCCAATGGTGTCAGATGCGCTAAGCACCGGACGAAGATCAGGCACATTAAATTTATCTACCGGCGTAGGAACGGCCACCACAAAAAAACTGGCTTCTCTTAGTTTATTCAGATCACTGGTAAACTCGATATGCCTGTCTATAAAATCCGCTTCAGCAACTTCTTTACTTGGATCAATCCTTTGCCGCATAAGGGCAACACGCTTCTCATTGATATCAAATCCAATTACATTGATCTTTTTGGCAAACTCCAGTGCAATCGGCAAACCAACATAACCCAGGCCTATCACTGCGAGTTTTGTTTTTTTTTCAAGAAGGTCATTGTAGATCATCGTCATTTACTACTGTTAAATTCTTTAGGCTGTTTAATTAATTCTTCTTTGGGTAATGATTTAAAATACTCGTATGTCTTGGCTAATCCAGTTGCGCGGTCCACTTTCGGCTCCCAGCCCAAAATGCTTTTTGCTTTTGAGATATCCGGCTTCCGTTGCTTTGGATCATCCACAGGCAAGGGCTTGTGTACAATCTTTTGGGTGGTGCCCGTCAGCTTAATGATCTCCTCTGCAAAATCTTTGAGGCTTATCTCGTTCGGGTTGCCAATATTTACAGGCTTTGAATAATCGCTCAACAACAATCGATAGATCCCTTCCACCAGATCATCCACATAACAGAAAGAACGAGTCTGTGAGCCATCGCCAAAAACTGTCAGGTCTTCGCCCCGAAGTGCCTGTCCAATAAATGCCGGCAGAGCACGGCCATCATTGAGCCTCATCCTCGGACCGTATGTATTAAATATCCTCACAATCCTCGTCTCCACACCATGGAAGGTGTGGTAAGCCATCGTAATAGATTCCATGAAACGTTTGGCTTCGTCATACACGCCACGCGGACCAACAGGGTTTACGTTACCCCAGTATTCTTCAGTTTGCGGATGCACCAGCGGATCTCCATATACTTCAGAAGTAGACGCTACCAGCATCCTTGCGTTTTTTGCTTTGGCAAGTCCAAGGCAATTGTGTGTTCCCATCGAGCCCACTTTAAGGGTCTGGATAGGTATCTTTAAGTAATCGATAGGACTGGCCGGAGAAGCGAAGTGCATGATATAGTGCAGCTCTCCGGGAATATGGATGTACTTGGAAACATCGTGATGATAGAATTCAAAATCCGGATTAGGGAACAGATGTTCAATGTTGCGAAGGTCCCCTGTGATCAGGTTGTCCATCCCAATCACATAATAGCCTTCCTTGATAAAACGATCACAAAGATGTGATCCAAGGAACCCGGCTGCACCGGTGACGAGAACTCTTTTCTTGCTCATGGTACTGATTTGTTGGGTTGTTAGAGTTTGGGCCTTCCAATGCTTTCATAGTGGAAGCCAAGGGCTTTTACGGCAGCTACGTCAAAAAGATTGCGGCCGTCAAAGATCGCCTGGTTCTTCAACGCTTTTACAATCTTGATGAAATCAGGTGTGCGGAACTCATTCCATTCTGTAGCGATGATGAGTGCATCTGCTCCGTCAAGTGCTTCATACTGGTTGGATGCATAATTGATCTTATCTCCCACTACACCTTTTACATTGTTCATCGCTTCTGGATCAAATGCGGTTACCGTTGCTCCTGCTTCCAGGAGATCTTCAATAATGTATAATGCCGGAGCTTCTCGGATATCATCCGTATTAGGCTTAAAAGCCAAACCCCATAATGCGAAATGCTTGCCTTTGAGATCGTTATTGAAATAAGCTTTGATCTTGGGAATCAGGTGCTTTTTCTGCTTTTCATTCACATCCATCACGGCGTTGAGGATCTGGAAGGTATAGTCAACTTCGGTTGAACTCTTCACCAGGGCCTGCACGTCTTTAGGGAAACAGCTACCACCGTAACCAATTCCCGGGAAAAGGAAACGCTTGCCAATGCGCTCGTCTGAACCAATACCCTTGCGCACCATATCCACATCCGCATCAAGGCGTTCACAGAGTTGCGCAATCTCATTCATGAAAGATATCTTGGTAGCCAGAAAAGAGTTAGCCGCATATTTCGTCAGCTCCGCTGAACGCTCATCCATAAAGATGACCGGGTTACCCGAGCGCACAAACGGTGCATAAAGTTCATTCATTACTTTGCGGGCGCGGTCAGAACTGGTGCCGATCACTACGCGATCAGGCTTCATGAAATCGTCAACGGCAACGCCTTCACGGAGAAACTCCGGATTGGAAACCACGTCAAATGCACCCGAATAGTTTTTGGCTATGGCAGCATGCACTTTTTCAGCTGTCCCTACAGGAACAGTGCTCTTATCTACAATTACTTTATAATCTTTCAGGATCTTTCCAAGATGGTCTGATACACCCAGGATATATTTGAGGTCCGCTGATCCATCCTCACCAGGTGGTGTTGGCAGGGCAAGGAAAATGATCTCTGCACCCTCGATCCCTTCTTCCAGGTTAGTGGTGAAGCTGAGCCTACCATCTTTCAGGTTACGGATGAACAGTTTTTCCAGCCCGGGTTCGTAGATAGTGATTTCACCATTACTCAGCTTTGTAACCTTGCGCTGATCAATATCCACGCAGGTTACGATATTGCCCGTTTCAGCAAAACAAGTACCGGTAACCAATCCAACGTATCCGGTACCAACTACAGCAATTTTCATTTAACTATATGTTTTTCGTTTCCAATGAGATTTACTTGCTTACAAACGCTAAAACGTGCTTTATAATATGTTGAAGTTGATCATTATCTAGTTCTGTATGCATGGGAAGGGAGATCACCCGCTCCGTCAGCCAATCTGTTACCGGCAAATCCGGATTTCCCGCCATCATTCCCTGGAACATTTTTTGGCGGTGGGCCGGCACTGGATAGTAGATCATAGAAGGAATGCCCTGCTCGGCCAGGTACTGGTTCAGGCCGTTCCGGTCAACACCTTCCAATTTCAGGGTGTATTGATGGAAAACATGCGTACTATATGGGGCAACTGCTGGCACGGTGATACTGGGATGGCCCTCAAAGGCTTTATTATACGCCGCTGCAACTGCCTGCCTTGCCCGGATATACCCGTCCAGCCTGGGGAGTTTAATGTTCAGCACGGCCGCCTGAAGCGTGTCGAGCCTGGAATTACAGCCCACCATATCATGGTAATACCGTACCGACTGACCGTGATTCGCGATCTTACGCATCTTATCGGCCAGTACATCATCTTCCGTGAAGATCGCTCCCCCATCACCATAACAGCCAAGGTTCTTGGATGGGAAGAATGAAGTAGCTCCAATATGGCCGATGGCGCCCGTTTTCTTGACCGTACCGTCAGCGAAGCGATAATCCGCTCCTATGGCTTGGGCGTTGTCTTCTATCACATACAGGTTATGCTCCCGGGCGATCTCCATGATTTCAGCCATCTGGGCTGCATGACCATACAGATGAACGGGAACGATGGCCTTCGTTCTTGGCGTGATCAGCTTGCGGATGGAGTCAGGAGAAATACAAAAGGTTTCCGCATCCACCTCGGCAAAAACGGGTGTGAGCTTAAGCAATGCCACCACTTCCGTGGTAGCGATGTACGTAAAAGAAGGCGTGATCACCTCGTCACCGGGCTGCAGATCCAGCGCCATCATGGCGATCTGAAGGGCATCCGTACCATTGGCACAGGGGATCACATGCTTTACGCCGAGGTAAGACGCAAGGGCGTCGGCAAAAGCCTGTACTGGCTTTCCGTTGATAAATGCCGCACTATCAATAACTTGGTGAAGTGCAGTATCTACCTCAGTTTTGATTTGCTGATACTGTCGCTTCAAGTCGACCATCTGGATGGGTTCCATCGGTAAAAATTTCGGGCACGAAGGTAATAAATTAAAAACTGGGTAAGGATATTAGATTTGTGTCCTAAATCAAGACATCTTGTTCTATTCCCTGGGCATATACCTCTATCTCGCGGTCCTTCACCTTGCATCCCTCTGGAACCCAAAGGCTAAAGCCTGGGTCACAGGGCGAAAGAACTGGAAAGCCCAACTGAAGGCCGTACGGCAAAAAGCGGGAGACCGCAAGCTGGTCTGGGTTCACTGCGCCTCTCTCGGGGAATTTGAGCAAGGCCGTCCGGTCATAGAGGCACTGAACAACCTAAACCCTAAACCCTATCTCCTCCTCAGCTTTTTCTCCCCTTCAGGCTTTGAGATCAGAAAAAACTACGCAGGGGCAGATGCCGTGATGTACCTGCCAGCAGATACGCCGGGTAATGCGAAAGCTTTCACAGACATCCTTCAACCTGATCTTGCCATTTTTGTGAAGTATGAGTACTGGCTCAATCTCCTCGGTCAACTACATCTTCATAAAATACCTGTACTCATGATTTCGTCGATTTTCCGCGACAACCAGATCTTCTTTAAATGGTACGGCAGTGCCTGGCGAACAGCACTCACCTGGATACGCCACTTCTTCGTGCAGGATGTTGGCAGCGCGGTGTTGCTTCAACGGTTAGGGGTAACCGAAGTTACTGTGGCGGGAGATACGCGTTTCGACAGAGTGCTGCAGACCGCGGCGGCGTTTCAGGATATCCCCGAGATCCGGTTGTTTTGCGGGGACAGGCCCGTGCTGGTTGCCGGTAGTACCTGGCCGGAAGACGAGCAGATCATCGCAGCATATCTTCAGCAAAGATCATCGGTAAAATGCATAATCGCGCCACATGAGATCCATGCGTCACATTTGGAACAACTGGATCAGCGGATGCCCAATGTTCAGCGCTTCACATCATGGAAGATGAATCCAAATCAGGACACCAGGGTACTGGTGATCGATAACATCGGTATGCTTTCAAAACTTTATCATTACGCAACAGTCACGTATATCGGCGGAGGCTTTGGAAAAGGCATCCACAATACCCTGGAGGCGGCTGTATTTGGCAAGCCGGTTTTGTTTGGACCGAAGTATGAAAAATTCCGTGAAGCAAGGGATTTGATTGCAAAGGGCGCCGCAGTTTCCGTGACGGACGCTAACGCACTGACAGCGAAAATGGATGAATGGCTGAACAAGCCGGAGAGCCTATCCCTTGCGGGAAAAGCTGCGTCAGATTATGTGGTATCCGAAGCCGGGGCAACGGGAAAAATCATGAGCTATATTCAGGCGAATCGCCTTCTCACCAGCTGAACAAACTGTTGCACCAGCAGATTATCTTCCTTCCATCCTAGTTTAATCCTGAGCTCACGTTGCATCCAGAACTCGGCTTCGGGTAAAATAGAAAACTGATTGAGGGTTTTCACAGAACGTTCAAACATCGCTTCATCCCCACTGAACAATTCATTGATGTAAAGATATCGGTCGTTAATGCCAATGGCTTTGCGCAAGTCCTTGATGGGCACATCCTGTAGTTTTTGCGCCACTTCTTTCCGTATCTCTTTCAGTTTCTCATTAAGATCCCGGGCGGCCTGTTCTTCCTGCTCCTGCAAGGATGGTACTACCACCACTTGCGCTGGCGCTGGTGGCGTTTCAACAGGGGGTGGAATATGGGTGGCCAACGTCGGGATCTCGTCGATCTCGATCGGGTCAAATTCGATAGCGCCGTTCATCGGTGTGTAAACCTCCGGTTGGTTGAGCTGCTCCTGTACCGGTGGGCGAAGTTTAAGGCCCATCTCGTTTTTGAGCTCTGCAGATTGCTTCATCATCTCCAACTCTTTCTCTACTTCTGCTTCATCCACCTGCAGCACCTGCACAATTTTCTCCTCGTGTGTGACTTTAATGTCTGTGATTACGGGCTTATGCTTGTGTGGCATCACCACTGACACCTTATTGCGATTGGCGATGATTGGTGACGTCTGTTGTGAAAGTGCCAGTTCCTGCTGGATTTGCTGCAGGGTTTGCTGCAAAACATCCGGCAGTTCTTTTTTCCGGTACTGTTCAAGCAGTTTCAATATTAAAACCTCGGTTCGTTCCATAGACATTTGGTAACTTCGTTCTAAGAAGAGCTATTAGCTAATAGCTATTTGCTAATGCGAAGGTACAAACAGTTTAAGAATCCCAGTTTTATTAAATGTTTATTGAACCCCATCACGGTGACGCTGCAAAAGGATGGATCGAAGTCATTTGTGGCTCAATGTTTTCGGGCAAAACCGAAGAATTGATCCGGCGGTTGAAGCGCGCCAGGATAGCCAATCAAAAAGTTAAAATTTTCAAACCAGCTATAGATGTCCGTTATCATCCGGAGCATATTGTAAGCCATGATGAAAACATGATTCCCTCCACGCCGGTTAATTCCTCCGCTGAAATTCCTGCGCTAGCGGCAGAATTCAATGTGATCGGAATCGATGAGGCGCAGTTTTTTGACGATGGGGTCATTGACGTTGCCAATCAACTGGCACAGAGGGGCGCCAGAGTCATTGTGGCGGGGCTGGATATGGACTATACCGGCAAACCATTCGGGCAAATCCCTAACCTCTTGGCCATTGCAGAATACATCACTAAACTGCACGCCATCTGTATGGTTTGTGGCAACATCGCCAACTACTCGTACCGCAAGACCAACCACGAAGATCAAGTGGTGCTCGGTGAAAAAAATATTTACGAACCGCGCTGCCGTCAGTGCTTTCAAAAAACCATCTGAAATTGGGCGCCACTCACCGGATATGGACCCTATTCCGAAAAGACTGGATGCTGGAAATGCGGCAGCAATACTCTTTCTATGGGGTGATCCTTTATGTGGCCTCTACCATCTTCGTCCTCTTCCTGACCCTGGGAGATGGTGCAGATTCCGTTACCTGGAACGCACTGTTTTGGGTGACCCAATTGTTTGTTTGTATCAATGCGGTTGCCAAAAGTTTTCTGCAGGAAAGCCGGGGCAGGATGCTTTACTTCTACAGCATCGTCAACCCCGCAGAATATGTGACGGCCAAACTCTTTTACAACCTGGTGTTGATGGCTATTATGAACCTTGTGAATCTTGTATTGTTTACCGCATTTATGGGCAATCCCACCAGCAATACCTGGGCCTTTATCGGCATCAGTTTCCTGGGCGGAATGGGGCTGAGCCTGATCTTTACCATGCTGGCAGCCATTGCGTCTAAAGCGCAGCAGCAAGCCTCACTCATGGCCATTTTGGGCTTCCCCCTGATCATTCCCCAACTATTGTTACTGGTCAGGCTTTCGCGATATGCTTTTGCGGAAGTTTTCCGGGAAGGGGTGGTTTTGCAGGTGGTGCTTTTGCTCCTGGCACTTGATCTGGCCATTGTTGTGCTGTCCGTCATTTTGTTCCCATTTTTGTGGAAAGATTAAGGGTAAAACCTACCTTTGCCACGCCTAATCGGGCCGCCGCTGTTCACTGTTACGGCCCTCAATGATTGTACATGAGAAGATCCTGGTGGAAAATAGCTTGCGTTGTTTTATTGGTGTATACCGTTGTGGGTGGGCTTCTTCTGCCTGTTCCTGCCCTGCGCCAACTGCAGGAAACCATTCGGAACCTCTATTTTCACGTATGCATGTGGATGGCGATGATGACCGTTTTCACCGTATCTGTGGTTAACAGCATCAAATACCTCCGTCAGCTTGATCTGCGCCGAGATATCCAGGCCAGCGAATACGCTACCACGGGTGTGGTTCTGGGCTTGCTGGGCTACGCAACCGGAATCATCTGGGCCTCCTACACCTGGGCCGATCCCAACAACCCTGCTTATGCATCTTTCGGGTCAATTGTACGCGAGCCAAAACTGATAGGAACGGCCATGGCTTTGCTGATCTATTTTGCTTATTTCGTACTCCGCAGCTCTATTACCGATATGGACAAAAAAGCCAGGGTGAGTGCGGTCTATAATATTTTTGCTTACGCGATGTTGTTTCCCTCTATCTGGATCATTCCAAGGCTTGTGCCGAGTTTGCATCCGGGACAGGAAGGCAATCCGGCACTTAATGTGAACGATGTGGATGCAAGGATGCGACTGGTTTTTTATCCGGCGATTATCGGCTGGACCCTGCTCGCCGTATGGATTACATCACTGAAAGTAAGGCTCGCTTTCATCAAAGAAAAAAACTGGCTGAATGCGCACTAAAATTGCCCAATTCCTGTTTGTTGTGTTGCTGATCCTGTTGGCCTTACCCGTTTTGGCGCAGGATGGTAAAGCGGAGATGGCCGATGGCATGCGGAGTAATGGAAAAATCTACGTTGTCATTGCAGTGATCCTTACCATTCTGGGTGGATTGATCTTTTATGTGTGGAGGCTGGACCGAAAGATCACCAAATTGGAGAAAGAAAATAGCTAGTAGCTACCAATTGTTAATTGCTAATTATTAATTATTAATTGCCATATAATATGTCTGCAGAATACAGTTTTTTTGACGCCGTATCAGCCAGCTTCGATAAAGCGGCCGGATACACCAAATTCGATAAAGGAATCCTTGAACAGATCAAACAGTGTAATTCCGTACTTCGGTTACACTTCCCCGTTAAGATCGGCGACAAGCTTGAAGTGATTAAGGCTTATCGTGTGCAACACTCCCACCACAAACTTCCTTGTAAGGGTGGTATCCGTTTCTCTGATATGGTGAACCTGGATGAGGTGATGGCGCTTGCTGCACTGATGACTTACAAGTGCGCCATTGTGAATGTGCCTTTTGGCGGTGCCAAAGGGGGTATTGCGATCAACCCACGTAACTATGACGCATACACACTGGAAAAGATCACACGCCGTTATACCGCTGAACTGGACAAGAAAAGATTCATTGGTCCTGGGGAAGACGTGCCCGCACCAGATTACGGAACGGGTGAGCGGGAAATGTCGTGGATACTGGATACCTATATGGCCCTTCACCCCGGTGAAGTAGATGCCATGGCCTGTGTAACGGGTAAGCCCATCACACAAGGCGGCGTAAGAGGAAGACGCGAAGCAACAGGTTTAGGCGTGTTCTATGGCGTTCGTGAGGTTTGTAATATGCCCGAGCAAATGAAGAAACTGGGCCTTAGCACTGGTATTGAAGGCAAGCGTGTTGTGGTTCAGGGCCTTGGTAATGTAGGTTATCACTCTGCTAAATTCTTCCAGGAAGCAGGTGCTATCATAGTTGGCCTTGCAGAATATGAAGGATCCATCGGAAATGCCAATGGTCTGGATGTGGATGCAGTGGTTGCCCATCGCAAAGCAACAGGTTCTATCCTGAATTTCCCGGGTGCAACCAACCTGTCTACCAATACCGCGGCACTGGAACTGGATTGCGATATCCTGATTCCGGCAGCATTGGAGAACGTGATCAATGGCGAAAATGCTCCACGCATTAAAGCAAAGATTGTAGGTGAAGCTGCAAACGGACCACTGACACCAGACGCAGATGATATACTCACTTCAAAAGGTGTGCTGGTGATCCCGGATATGTACCTCAACGCAGGTGGTGTAACCGTATCTTATTTCGAGTGGCTGAAGAATCTTAGTCACGTGCGTTACGGAAGGCTGGAAAAAAGGTTTGCAGAGAACCAAAACCAACTGATTGTGGATCAATTGGAAAAGATCACAGGACAAAATATTCCTGCTGATATCAGGAAGAAACTGATCATGGGTGCGGATGAAGTGGACCTGGTGCGTAGCGGTCTGGAAGAAACCATGATCGGCTCTACACATGAGATCATCGATCTGTGGAACCAGCATCCGGATATTAAGAATATGCGTACCGCTTCGTTTGTGGTAGCTATTAATAAAGTAGGAACGTCTTATACTGAGTTGGGGATATTTCCTTAATGCTAAGGTGGAAGGTGGAGGGTGGAAGTTGGAAGTTGGAAGTTGGAAGCGTTCTTCCACCTTCCATCTTCCACCTTCAATCTTTCTTCCACACTGGCATTTCCGCCAAAGTCACAAGCCGTCCTTCAATCTTCTCAAACACCATCACGCCGTCACCATTGGTGATACATAAATAGGGCGCAGGAATGGCGATGTGATATCGCAACACCTGCATCAACGTCTCTTCAGTTAGCATAATAGATTGCGCCTTGCACTCCACCAGCATCCAGGGATTGAATTGTTGATCATACACTAGCAGATCATAGCGCTTGGCCATCTCGCCCACCATAATACCTTTTTCAAGGCTGATCATTTCCCTGGGGTACTGTAGCGTTTGCTTCATCCATTGAAAGATATTTTGCCTCACCCATTCTTCCGGGGTTAGTTTCACCCAGCGTCTGCGGATCTCACAAAAAATCTGGGCACCCTCCGGCAGGTTTTTTATTTGAAACGGGTGTGCGGGGAAGGCCGGAATGATCATGCCTGCAAAGTAATCACTAATTTTATCCGAACAGGACCCATTATGAATACAAAAGAGGAAATCGTTCAGAACTGGCTCCCGAGGTATACGGGAGAGAAACTGGAAAATTTTGGCAAGTACGTTTTGCTGACCAACTTCTCCAACTATGTGCGCTTGTTTGCAGAATGGCACGGAGTAGAGATCACCGGGCTGGATAAGCCGATGCAAACCGCAACCGCAGACGGAATCACGATCATTAATTTTGGTATGGGTAGTCCAACCGCTGCAACGGTGATGGATCTGCTCACCGCGATCCAGCCATCGGCCGTATTGTTCCTGGGCAAATGCGGGGGATTGAAAAGAAGCCATAAGATCGGTGACCTGTTGCTTCCCATTGCCGCCATCAGGGGCGAGGGTACGTCTAATGATTATTTCCCTCCGGAAGTGCCGGCCCTACCCGCGTTTGCGCTCCAGAAAGCCATATCAACAACGATCCGTGATTATGAACAGGATTACTGGACCGGACCGGTTTACACAACCAACAGAAGAGTATGGGAACATGACGAAGAGTTTAAAGAATATCTTCAGAAGATCAGGGCTTATGCGATCGATATGGAAACAGCAACCATCTTCTCTGTAGGTTTTTACAACAGGATCCCGACGGGCGCATTGTTGTTGATCAGTGATTCTCCGATGACGCCAGAGGGTGTAAAAACAGAGGAGAGTGATAAAAAAGTGACCACCAATTTTGTGGAGCTACACCTGAAGATTGGAATCGATTCCCTGAAGCAGCTCATCAATAACGGTCTCACCGTGAAACACCTGAAATTCTGATGGATCAGCCTTTGCTGGAGATCAAAGGGCTCGATGTTCGTTTTCAAACGGAAGATGGCCTTTTCCATGCATTGAAAAACGTATCCCTGAATGTACAACGGGGACGGATAACCGCAGTTGTAGGTGAATCAGGATCCGGTAAATCTGTGACTGCACTATCTGTACTTCAACTGCTTGCCCCCAATGCTGAGTATGCCGGAGGAGAGATCATCTTTCATCAGCATAACGATTCCATCGATTTACTGAAACAACCGGAAGGATTGTTGCGTCGTTTACGCGGCAACAGTATTTCGATGATCTTTCAGGAGCCGATGACTTCTTTAAATCCACTGATGCGCAGCGGTGAGCAGGTGGCCGAAGCCATTATGCTGCACAAAAAATGTGACCGAAGAACAGCGAAGGAACAAACAATCGCACTGTTCCAAAAAGTCCAACTGCCTGACCCAACGGGCATGTATAAACGATATCCGCATCAGCTCAGTGGTGGTCAAAAGCAGCGCGTGATGATTGCCATGGCGATGAGTTGCGGTCCTGATCTTTTGATTGCCGATGAGCCCACAACAGCACTGGATGTAACGGTTCAGAAAACCATCCTCGAGCTGATCCGTACTTTGCAGCAGGAGACCAATATGGGTGTCATCTTCATCACCCATGACCTGGGCCTGGTGGCTGAGATCGCTGACGATGTGGTAGTGATGTACAAGGGCGAGGTGGTGGAACGTGGAAAGGTTAGCAACGTTCTAAGACAGCCATCGCATCCCTATACAAAGGCACTCATCGCTTGCAGGCCGATCCTTCATCCAAAAGGCAGCAGACTGCCGACGGTTGCGGATTTTATAGGAGACCAAACCGCAGCAGTGAAACCAGCATCCCAACCTGCCCCAACACCCCCTACCATGAACCTAATGCAAGTCCGCGGTCTGCAGGTCTGGTTTCCATCGGCCAAAAACATCCTGGGCAAAACAACGGAGTACGTAAAAGCAGTGGATGATGTCAGTTTTAATGTGCGGCAAGGAGAAACCCTCGGCCTGGTAGGAGAATCCGGCTGCGGGAAAACAACATTGGGTAGGGCATTGCTACGGCTGGTAGAACCAAAGAGTGGAGAGATTATCTATCGGGGTCAAAACCTCGCCAGCTGGAACAAGCAGCAGCTTAAACAATTGCGAAAAGACATTCAGATCATTTTTCAGGACCCCTATTCCTCTTTAAACCCGAGAATCCCTGTAGGTGCTGCTATTGCAGAGGTTATGAAAGTGCATAGTATAGGGGAAGGAGAAAGGGGAAGGACGGAGATCGCCATTGAGTGGTTGGAGAAAGTGGGGCTGAAGGCTGACCATTACAAGCGCTACCCCCATGAGTTTTCGGGCGGACAGCGGCAAAGGATCGGCATTGCCAGGGCCCTTGCACTGGATCCGGGCTTTGTGGTTTGTGATGAATCCGTATCTGCATTGGATGTTAGTGTGCAAGCGCAGATTCTGAACCTTTTGAATGACCTCAAACGGGAAATGGGTTTTACTACCGTCTTTATCTCCCATGATCTCGGCGTAGTGCATTATATCAGCGACAGGATCATGGTGATGAATAAGGGGCAGATTGAAGAGATCGGGGAAGCGGAACAGGTTTTCCGGCAGCCCGGGACGGCCTACACCCAACGGCTTGTGGATGCTATTCCTGGCAGGAATTTTATCGGTTCCTGAAAATTTTGTACTTTTGCACGCATTTGTTGCCACATGGTACGAACCTGGTGCCGTAAGATCAGGTTTAGTCCACCATCCTTCCGTGTACCTTTCCGGTTTGTTTCATGATGGCCACCTGTTAAAAGCATTTTATTCATGAAACTATCCCAATTCCGTTTTGACCTTCCCCTTAACCTTATTGCGCAGTACCCTTCCAAGAAAAGAGAAGATGCCCGTCTGATGGTAGTTCACCGTGCTACCGGCCAGATCGAGAACAGGCACTTTAGAGATATCCTGGAGTATTTTGACGACAAGGATGTGTTTGTGGTGAACAACACCAAGGTGTTCCCTGCTCGTATGTACGGCAGAAAGGAAAAGACCGGCGCCAAGATCGAGGTTTTTCTTTTGCGTGAACTGAACAAGCAGAACAGGCTTTGGGACGTAATCGTTGATCCCGCAAGGAAGATCCGTGTGGGTAACAAATTGTACTTCGGTGATGCCGATGAACTGGTAGCAGAGGTGATCGATAATACCACATCACGTGGCCGTACCATCCGCTTCCTGTTTGACGGACCTGAAGAGGAATTCAAACGCGTACTCAACTCATTGGGTGAAACACCTTTGCCTAAATATATTAAGCGCAAACCAGACGAAGAAGATCGTGAGCGCTACCAGACGGTGTATGCCAAGCACGAAGGTGCCGTGGCTGCGCCTACTGCGGGTTTGCACTTCAGCATTGAGCTGATCAAGCGTTTGGAGATCCAGGGTGTGCGTTTTGCCGAAGTGACCTTGCACACAGGCCTCGGCACATTCAGGCCTATTGAAGTGGAAGACCTCAGCAAACATAAAATGGATGCGGAGTTCTACGCCATCGAAGACCAGGCGTGTAAGATCGTGAACAAGGCCAAGACAGAAGGCCATAGGATTTGCTCCGTTGGAACAACAACGATGCGTGCACTGGAAACTTCGTTTACGGCTGATAAATTGTTGAAGCCGTCTGAAGGATGGACCAACATCTTTATCCATCCACCATATAATTTTTCGATTTCCGATGCGCTGATTACGAATTTCCATTTACCCAAGACCAGCCTGCTGATCATGACCTGCGCCTTTGCAGGATATGACCTTGCCATGGAAGCATATAAGAAAGCCATTAAAGATAAATACCGGTTCTTCAGTTATGGAGACGCTATGCTGGTCATCTAATTAAAAAAGCCTCACAATGTGAGGCTTTTTAATTAAGGCATTTTGATCCATTTCAACCTGCGATTGCCATCCAGTACCCTTAAGATAATGGTATCCCCGCTGAAAGTAAATGAACGGCGGACTGTACTGCCTTCTGGAGAATGAAGAGAAGTGGAAAGTCTCTCATGTTTTACGATATCGGCACTATCCTCTATGGTGTAATTCCCGGCATACACGTAACTGGCGGAGAAAGCCCTGACCGCAGCTTTCAATTCATCCACAGACATACTATCCAGTTTTCGGTTGATGTACTCGTCTCTGAGGCTCTGCTCTTCCGGCAGCCATTTGAAATCATGATAGCCCTGTCTTGTAATATGCACGGCCATATGACCCTTCCCGTCATACACGATGTAACCGGCACCGCCCTTGGCCCAGGGGTCCTCATGCCAGACCCCATTAGAATCTATATTCTCCGAGATATACAGTTTGTACATGCCGGAAAGCCGGGAACGACTATCCGCTTCCTTCCTTTCCGTACAGGCCATGAAAAATACTGTGGTCATGAGAACGCAAAGGCAAAAACGAATACGTAACATAAAATCTGATTTTTAGTAGCTACTGATTGGAGATGCGGATGGTAAAGACTGTCCCCTCCCCCTCTACACTTTCAACAGTCAACTCTCCCCCATGCGCCTTAACAATATCATACGCCAGACTCAACCCTAGCCCTGTCCCCTGCCCTGTAGGCTTGGTGGTGAAGAAAGGCTGGAAGATCTTTTCCTTGATGCTCTCTGAAATTCCGTCTCCATTATCCTCAACCCTAATTCCTAAACCCTGAGCCCTTTTCTCCGTAGAAACTTTCACCATTGGCTTGTATCCCACTTCACCACGTTTACTGCGTTCATTCACGGCATAAAGCGCATTATTGATGAGGTTCAACACAACACGTCCGATGTCTTGCGGAATAATATTGACAAGGCCAATACTGGAATCAAAATTGGTTTGCAGGTCTGCATTAAAACTTTTGTCCTTTGCTCTTAATCCATGGTACGCCAGTCGCAGATACTCATCAGTCAATGTATTAATGTCCGTGGGGACTCGTTCTCCGGAGCCAGCCCTGCTATGCTCCAGCATCCCCTTGACGATGGCGTCTGCGCGTTTACCGTGGTGGTTGATCTTCTCGAGGTTCTGTTGCAGGTCATCCGCAATGGCCAAGCCCTCCTTTACATCACCTTTTTGCAACTCGGTTTTCATTTCATCGATCAACTCAGTACTAACCTCACTGAAATTATTCACGAAGTTTAAAGGGTTCTGGATCTCATGGGCGATGCCTGCGGTGAGTTCGCCCAATGAGGCCATTTTCTCCGACTGGATCAGTTGTTTTTGGGTGGCCCTGAGTTCAGAAAGTGTCTTCTCCAAGACAAGGTTCGCCTTCTGTTTTTGACGATTGTTCCGGTAGATCAGAGAAGCAACCAGTAGCGCAGCGCCAATACCGCCAAGTAGCAAATATGTTTTTCGCTTATTTTCTATACTTAGTCTTTCTTTCTCCGACTCTTGAAGTCTGATTTGTTCATCGAGAGTAAGTCGTTGTAGTTCTATCAGCCTTTGCTGTTTAATAGAAGTCAAGCTGTCATTCACTGCTAAAGCAAGTCGAAAATATATGTTAGCACTATCTTTCTGACCCTTTAGGCTGAACCCTTCTGCTACGCTGGCGTAGGCATTACTTAGAATATTCTCCGAAGAGAACAGTCCGGTATGAGCGCCCATTGAGTGCAAAACCCTGAGTTGTCTGCGCCCGTACTCAAGCATAGAGTCTGCATTGGCCTTAGATAAATAGAATTTCAGCTTACTCTCATTGCACAACGCAGCTACAGTTAAATTTTCTTCGGCACCTGCATAATGTAAAGACATCTCCAGGTAGGTCAATGCTAAGGAATCATTCCGTTTACGCCGATGTACCTCGCCCATTACAAAGTAGATGTTTGCCAGGTACTTTGTTATACCACCACGCTTCGCAAATTTCTCTCCTTCCACAGCATACACCCAGGCTGAATCTTCTTGTTGCTGCTTTAGAAAATAGTTTCCTAATACCATATCCGCAACGGTTACCCGAAAGGCGTTACCAACCTCAAGCCCTATCCTTCGGCCTTCTTTAAAATAAAAGGCACTTTCATCGCTTTCACTACGCAGCTTTAAATGTCCGAGCATATGATTAAGCATAGAAAGCGTCACCAAACGATTGCTTCCAGGTGTTGGAAAAGGCGTAAGCTCCCAAACAGCCGCTTCTTTCACATGCTCAATAAGCTGAAATGCTTCTGTCAAATGCTTCAATCCGTCACCAAGGTTCCCCCGATAAATCTGTTGGTAGGCCATCTGCCCCAACAAGTAAGCTTCTTCAATGGTCCGTCCATTCTTTTTTGCCAATTCATATCTATATCGGGCATAGTACAAAGCAGAATCGCGGTTGGTCTCTTCGTAATAAGTGTAGATAGCCCTTGCATGCACAAATTTTGCAGAATCAGTGGACGCGACCTGAAAAGCCAGATGCAAGCTATCCGGAATTTTCTGCTGCGACTTTGCCCATAACGAAGGCAGCAGGAATACAAACAGAAAGTAAATTATCCTCATATCCTGCTATAAGTTGGGTAAATAAATGTTGAATACTGTCCCCTCCCCCTCCTTGCTCTCCACGGTCAACTCTCCCCCATGCGCTTTCACAATATCATACGCCAGACTCAACCCTAACCCTGTACCCTGCCCTGTTGGCTTAGTGGTAAAAAAGGGTTGAAAGATTTTCTCTTTAATCGCATCAGGTATTCCATCACCATTATCCTCAACCCTAATCCCTAAACCCTGAACCCTTTTCTCTGTTGACACTTTCACCATTGGCTTGTATCCAACCTCTCCCCGTTTGCTTTTGTCATTAACCGTATAGAATGCATTATTGATCAGGTTGAGAAGAACACGGCCCATGTCCTGCGGCATCACATCGATCTTTCCTATAACTGCATCAAAGACTGTTTCAAAATTTGCATTGAAAGATTTATCCTTGGCCCGCAGTCCGTGAAAAGCAAGACGCAAACACTCATCTGCCAACACATTGATATCTGTCGCTTCTTTTTGTCCACTGCCCGCCCGGCTATGTTGCAACATCCCTTTCACAATACTATCGGCACGTTTTCCGTGTTCGTTGATCTTCTCCAGGTTCTGCACCAGATCTGCCATCATGTCCATCGCATCTGCCATTTCTCCTTTAGCGATGGATTCTTTTACTTCCTCGATCAGTTCCTTACTCACCTCACTGAAATTGTTCACGAAGTTCAGCGGGTTTTGGATCTCATGTGCAATGCCTGCGGTGAGTTCACCGAGGGAAGCCATCTTCTCACTCTGGATCAGCTGCTTCTGCGTGGCCTTAAGTTCAGTAAGCGCAGACTCAATTTCCTCTTTCGCGTTTTCGAGTTTCACAAAATCCTCATATCGAGCATAAGCAATGGAGAAGGTGCGTGCTAAACTCTGCACCAGTTCCAGCTTAGTTTCTTCCAAAGGCTCCATAGTACCCACATACAACATCCCTTGTGTGAAGGGCACAAAATGCAAGTCCAGCGAATCCGGCGGCAGGTCCGCACCCTGATAAGTCTTGCTGTCTTTGATCTGATGTTCAGATACCATCTGTTTTGTCCACGCAACAAAATCTTCCTTGTTCCAATGCTGCAAGAGCATGTCATTCTTCCGCCAGGCAGCCACCGTCTTGTATGTAAGATCACTTGCGTTAAACGGCAGGTTTAATACACCCAGAGAATGACCGTCGGGGGCCGACAAATATGCTTCAATGGTTTGTTGTCCTTCATGTATGATGAAGACCCCGCAGCGGATAAAAGGCACGCCTAGTATGGTCAGCTCTTTAAAAATCAGCGGCGTGATCAGATTTAGATCTTCAGCGGTACGCATACTGGAGATCACGCCCCGCACTCTATCCAAAGATGCTTGCTTTGTTGCTTCCAAGGCCTGTATCTCCGCCTTCTGGAGGTCCAGATATCGTCTGAAGGTTAATGATATGATGTTCCGAAACCGATGCAGTATGTTCTTCTCTTGCGCTGTATACGGCTGTAAAGACCAGGAATAAAATAGTCCATCCGGAAAAGCGAAATAGTATCCATACTCCTCTTGTTGCTCACCCACCCCACGCTGCTCAACACTGGAACCTTTAAAAAATGAGTGACTGTAGTAGGAACTTAATTCATCGCCACGCAAAACCTGTTCAAAATCTTTTTGTTCAAGCCATGACGCATATTGCCTTTGTAATGCCGGATGTTCATCCATGCTTCTAACAGTCGTCAACGCAACAGTTTTATCGTCTTCTGCACGTGAGTCCGCAAAGACCTGAGCCGTTCTTGAATCCTTCGATAAAATACCCACGCCACTACGAAATGAAAACACACCCAGTTTTCTCAATTCCTCAAAAGATGCCGCGGTGGTTTCAGCAATATCCTCACTCGTGCGCATGGCCATCGCTTTACTACGCACCCTCTCCAATGCGGCTTCGATATTAGATTCCCTCGCCTGGGCCTCAGCCTTTTGCAGATCGAGGAACCGTACATAGGCTTGCTCAAAAACCCTGGCCACACGTTTGAAAACATCCAGCTGTTCATCATTATAGAACTTGCCTGTCCAAGTATCTACAAAGAGTGCCGATTTTTTTTCGATGATCAGGTTCATGGTTACCGACGAAGAATCGCGAATAAAACGCCTGGCTTCTTCTGGTATCGTTTGATAGTCGTTGTTCGCAAACACATAATCAAAGTACTCATCCTTCAACCGCTTTTCGTAAAGCCTATTGATGATACTTTCTCCTGTGCGTCTGGCTTCCCATGCATCTCGAAGAAGGCCTTCCTTATTCATCATCCCTTCGTCATAAGGTAGAGACACTTTTGAAGGGTCCTTCTGCACTTCGTTCCCCAGCCAAAATGTGGAGCTAACGGATTCCATATCAAACAACCAGATCGCCACGGTACCCATCAGTATCTTCAGCTCTTTCATTTTTTCAAACACAATCGCAATGACCTCTATCAATTCCTGCGAACTGTGCATCGCCAATGAACGGCTCCTGATCTTCTCCAACGCCGCTTCAATCTGCGCCTCGCGAGCTTGTGCTTCTGCCCTTGTCAAATCCAAATACCGCCGATAGGTTTGCCCGAAGATTCCGGCAAAACGCTGAAAGATCGCCCTCTGTGTTTCCTGCAAAGGCTCAAGTGAAAATGAAAACAATACGCCTTCGGGAAAAAGAAATTCGTTGTGATGAACCCGTGATGGAAGCGCTGAAAGATCATATCGTATGGGATAGCCTGGGTGACTGTTGATCGCCCCATAATATCCAAGCAGGTCATCGCCCTCCAGGACATAAGAAAACTGTGGCCCCTTATTTCGCCAGTTGTCAAATGCCATATGTAACAGTGGATGCATATGCATGTCCAGCGTTCCGATGATAATACCTGATTTCCCTTCCTTTTCTGTTTGGATGGTCCACACCTCCATCTCCCCGGGCTCATGCATAATGCCGATACCGCAACGGAGTGTATCAATGCCGAGCTTGCGCAATTCCTCCACCATCACCGCTGCTGTTTCCCCAACATCCGCGCTGTTGTGCATCGCCATGGTTTTGGAACGTACCCGCTCCAGTGCCGCTTCTATCAGCGCTTCCCGGGCCTGCGCCTCCGCTTTCTTAAGATCAGCATATCTTCTGTACGCAAGTCCAAATACATTTGAAAACCTGCGCAATAAAACCCGGGTATGCTCATCAGGACGGTCCATCGTGACCATGACAAGAGCACCTCCGGAAAAATCTGACAAGGACCAATATGCACGCAGTTCTTGTACATTACCCTGCACAGGTTCTACCAGTTTCCGGAAACCATCCGGAGATTCTTTTTCGAGAAATGCAAACCATTGTGTAAGCTTCTCACCCTCATTCACGATGATATAGTCCTGTAGATTTTGGTGATACGCTTCCAACGCTTCTTCGATGATAAGAAACCCTTTCTTCGGCACCATAGTGGTGGTTTCCAGGATCTCGTCTGATGAGCCGGGTGGCCTGATGGCTGCATAGGAGTAAATGAAATCCGGCGACTCATCATGCAAGTGGATCACACAGGTCTCCAAATCTTTTTGCCCAAGCATTCCCATTTGCTTCCTTAGCTCGCCCACCACTTCGCTGAGATCTTTTGACGAATGCATAGCCATAGCCTTTGCTCTGACGCGTTCTAAAGCCACCTCTATCTGTGCTTCCTGTGCTTGCGCTTCTGCCTTCTTCAGATCCAAAAACCGGGTATAAGCTTGTTCAAACACTTTCGCAAACCTCACCAGTATCCTCATCGTCTCATCCTGTGCCTTTTCATGCGCACTGATCAACAAAATACCCTGCGAGAAATACGCCGCGTGATGCACCCTCTTCCCCTTGATCTTTGAATCATCCATGGGCATCTGCACTTTAACCTTCACAAAAGCAACCCAGGCTTTCAATTCTTCACCGGTAATCTCTATCGTCATAGATTCTTTCCCTTCCCTCCATCCTGCAAATATCTTTGCTACAGTAGGTTGGTCAACCGAGGAATCAAAATGACTGGTTAACTGACTACCCGACTGGTCCGTTGCCCACCACTCAATCAAAGACGATTCTTCCTGCACAATACCAATTGACATCCGGTCTGGCACCTTACCCAACTCCGCAAACTGCTCAAAGAGTACCTTGGCCGTTTCAGACAGCTGCGTACTTTTATACATCGCCATCGTCTTTGCCCTGACTCTTTCCAATCCCAATTCTATTTGTGCTTCCCTTGCATTTTGTGCTGACTCCTTCAAATCCAGGAATCGGGTATAGGCAAATGAAAATACTGCCGCAGCCCTTTTCAATAGCCTCCAGCTCTGCGCGGAGACCTCACCGGGGGAAGCTGCCCCAATGAATCCATGGGCAAACTTCACCAGATGGTAGGTTCGCTCAGGGATCTCCGTACCATAGTAGCCCTTAAGTGCCTCAGAACGTTGCGCACAATAGTGAATCCATTCGTTACGCTGGTCGCCGTGCATCCGAATCGATACCTGCTCTTCTTCAGAAGCTAGAAACCGCTGCATTTCCTGACCCACCCAGGTATCCCTGAGGTTCAACGTCATTTCATCAGATACAAGCCTACTGTCCTCTCCCCGCACATCTTTGATGGCATACCAACATTCAATGGTATCCTTTTCTGGTTCGCGAATGTAGATGGAACTGGTCTCTAAGGCCTCAACACCCAGTTGGGCCATTTCGTTGCGAAGTAACTCAGCAACCTCCCGGATCTCATCAGGCCCCTGCATGGCCAGGGAGCGGCTCCGCACCTTTTCCATTGACGCCTCAATTTGGGCTTCCCTCGCTTGCTCCTCTGCATTTTCGATATCCCTGAACCGTTGGTACGCCAACGAAAATACCTGGTGAAAACGTTTGAATAGCGATAGCCCCTCAGCATCAAGATCTTCATATAAGGTTATGCCCAGTCCGCCTTCGCCTATTGAATAGAAATAATAAAATCCTTCTTCACACTGATCCAACAAGGGATCGTCTAAAAAATTCTCCTGTTTTCTGTGCAACCGGAAAACATCCATCTCCTCGCCAGACAAAATGCCTTCAAAATAGCCCCCTTTTGCATCCAGCATACGATCTACTAATGCCTGCTCAACCTTGTTGCTCTCAAAATGGGTTTGTTCAATGGCCGTAAGCCGATACTGTGTAAAATATTGGTAACAGGTGTACTGGCTGAGCTCCTTTGAAATGATTACTGTCTGGACGTTTCTGATATGGCTGACACCAAATTTCTCCAGTTCATCAGAAATCACTTTACAAACATCGAACATGTTGTTGGGGGTCTTCATACCCATCGCCACTGTCCGCACCCGTTCCAACGCCGCCTCTATCTCCAGTTCCCTGTTCTTGATCTCCAGATCAATCGTGCGGCGTTGCACGGCTTCTCGTAATTCGTTGTTCTCTGTTTTTATTTTCTCAAACCCTAGCACATCACCGTGGCTCGCATTGGCATCCGGATAAGAACCATGCTGGTGCAATATCTTCCATCCCTCTTTCCGCTTCTCCATTAAAGAAGTCATCCTGATCCGGGAATAAAAAACCCAATCCCCGTTATGAAGCAGGTACATATCGCCCAGTTCATGAACCATGATATATGGATCGATGGGATAAAATTGAAAGGCCTTGTTGCGAATTTGCGCGCCACCCTGTAATTGCTGGATCACGGAAAGACTGTAGTCTACAATCTCCTGTTTGGATTGCCACACTTCCTCTTCTGTAGTACCGATATTGTGATATTCATCGGCGAGGTAGGATGCCCAGGTGTCTATATCGCCTTCAAGGTAGCTGTTCCAGTATGTATTAAGGGCCAGACGGAGTTCGGCTTCCAATTCCGGGGTCAACTGCATGGCAAAGGCGCGGCGGCAGGTTTAGGTGAATCCGCCTACCGTAAAATATCCAATTAATCTGGAAACAAAAAATAGCTATTAGCTACTAGCTAATAGCTATTTTATTCGTCAGATGAATTAAAGTCCAAAAACGCCGCTATTGAGCAACTGCAGTGTCTCGGTTTTATGCTCCGTAGGCACCAGGATAGACACGTTATGAGATGATCCACCAAAGCTCACCATCCCAATGTTCACCGTCTGCAATGCCGTGAAGATCTTCGCCAAAATACCAGCCTTGTCCGCCAGTTCATTGCCTACAATGGCGATGATGCTTTGGCCTTTCACCACTTCTACATCACCAAAAGGAGCAAGCTCTTTCAAGATCATGTCCAGATGTGCATCGCTATCAATGGTCAGTGACACCGCCACTTCAGAAGTAGCAATCATATCAATTGGTGTCCTGTATTTTTCAAAAATCTCAAACACCTTACGCAGGAAACCATAAGCCAGTAACATCCTCGAGCTCTTGATCCGCACCACCGTAATGCCATCTTTTGCGGCTACTGCCTTAATGCCTTGTTCTTTGGTTTCTTCTTTAATGATGGTTCCCTTTGCATCAGGCTGCATCGTGTTGAGCAGCTTCACCGGGATCTTATATTTCTGAGCGGGCCAGATGGAAGCAGGGTGCAAAATTTTTGCACCGAAATAAGCCAGCTCCGCGGCCTCATCAAAACTTAGCTGCTCAATGGCCACGGTCTTATTCACAACCCGTGGATCATTGTTGTGCATCCCATCGATATCCGTCCAGATTTCACACACACTGGCATTGGCCGCCGCCGCAATCAATGACGCAGAATAGTCACTGCCTCCGCGTTTCAGGTTGTCAACCTCATTGCGCGCATTCCGGCAGATATAACCTTGGGTGATGAATAATTTCTTGGAACCCTGATCTGCCAACAGTGTTTTCAACTTCGCTCCAATCACTTCCACCTGTGGCTCATCATTTGCATCGATGCTCATAAACTCCAACGCCGGCAACAAAGCATGATCCACGCCAATCTCTTCCAGGTATACACTGAACATCTTCGTGCTCATCAACTCACCTTGCGCAAGGATGTCTTTATTCAATGCATCGTTGAAAGATATCTTCAGGATGATGTTCAGAAATTCAAAATGCTCAGCAATAATCGCCTTTGCCTTGGCAATCAGCTCCGGCTTGGTCAGCAGGCCAACAATGAACTGCTGATAGTGCGCATCCAGTTTATCGATGAGTTCTTTAGCAAGTTGTTTATCTCCTTTCGCACAAGCATCTCCAATCGCTACAAGACTATTCGTTGTTCCGCTCAGTGCACTGAGCACAACGATCTTGGATTCATCGTCACGCGTGATCAACCTGGCCACTTCATGCATCCGCTCCGGCTTACCCACGGAGGTGCCTCCGAACTTCATTATTTTCATGCTATACCTGCTTTTTAGTTTAAGCTGCGCAAAATTATCGAAGAATTGTTAATGCCGATGCATTCCATCAGCCCTTTGGAAAGAAAATATCTAATTTATGACCGAGGGTTGTCAAATCCTCTACTACCGGCTGCAACAAGGGTATGCCTCGCCCTAACCGCTCACCCTCCATTTCCCTTTCAGGATCTCCCGGTACCAGGACTTTTTCTTTGGGATCGATGGGTTTCGCCTCACGGAAACGGCGTAACCACTGGTCCATGTTCTGCTTGAATTCATCGGCCGGACGAAACGCGTCGATCCGCATCGCTCCAAAAAAATGACCGATTCCCTTACCGGGCTGATTCTCTGGCATAGGAACATAAGCGGGGAAAGGCGGCACCCAGGGGCCATAATTTGCGCCACTTAAAACCGCCGAGAAGATATCAACGATCGAACCCAACGCATATCCCTTGTGCGAGCCATGATCCCTATCGCTCCCCAGTGGCAGCAATGCACCACCCGTTTTCAATGCATGTGCATCGTGCGTGGTTTGACCTTCTTTGTCCTGGATCCATCCCGAAGGTGCCTCCAGATTTTTGCGTTGCAGGATCTCCAGTTTTCCATTGGCCGCAGTAGTAGTGGCCATGTCTGCAACAAAAGGCGGCTCCGCACCGGAAGGTATAGCCACGCAGATAGGGTTTGTGCCGAGTAATCTTTCATTGGAAAATGTAGGCGCCACTAGTGCACTGGCATTGGTCATGGCGATGCCAATCATGTCTTCATCCAAGGCTTTCATCGCATGATAAGCAGCGATGCCGAAATGATTGCTGTTCTGTACGGCCACCCAGCCAGTGCCCGCTGTACGTGCTTTGTTGATGGCCACCTGCATGGCAAATGGTGCTACCACCAGGCCCAGCCCGCTATCCCCATCCACTGTTGCTGTTGATGGAGATTCATGAATGATCCGAATATCCGGTGTTGCATTCACGCGCTTCGCTTCCCAAAGTCTTACATAACCCACCAACCGTGCGATGCCGTGCGAGTCAATGCCACGCAGATCTGCACTCAACAATGCATTGGTTGCGGTCTCCGCATGTTCTGCGCTGCAGCCGATCTTTTCAAATACGGAGCGGGTGAATGCGCTCAGCGTTTTGTAGCTGTACAATTGTTCCATCTTGCAAAGATAAGATTGGAATACAGACATACAGGAATACAGTCATTCAGGAAATCAGAAGTTGGCACCTAGGAATTCAGGATACTTGAATGCCAACTCCCGAATGTTTGAATGCTTGTATTACTGTATTCCAGTTTTCCAATCTTATCTTTACGGAATGCGATCTGCCCTGATGGTATTTCTTCTCCTCTGCGTGAACTACTGCTTCTCACAGTATGATCCCGCAACAATCCGTTCAGACTTCGCGACCACCAAACAACGCGATGGATTGAAGAAAATGCTTTACCAGCGCACCATCGGGAACACATTTACACAAGACCTGGATAGCAATACGGAATATCAATACCAATCCGCATTCTGGGCAGTATCGCAATTCATGGTATACAACGATACAGTGAAACAAGGCTTTACCAAATTGCTTGCGGCATACGGTGATGCACTGGCCATTGAAACAAGAAGAAGTTTTCTGGAGGCGATCTACACCGTACACCCGCCGTATTTCCTCGGTGAAATGAAACGCATTGCCAACATTGAAACCCAGCCCAAACTCTGGGCCATGATCCAACTGTGGTTGCTGAAAGCAGAACCCGCAAGAGCTGCGCAGATCCGCAACACCATCCACCAGTACACATTAAGTTATCCGGGCAATCCCATCATGGCTGCCCTGGAAGAATATGTGGAGCCTTCACAAGCCAACCGGCCTCCACTGCAGGAACTGTTTTCCTACCAGCAAACCCATGGCATGAAGGTGATCTACTCCTTCCAACACGCAAACAGAGATCTGCCAGGCATTGCCGTGATTCAACAAGCCGATGGCAGTTTTGCCAGGGATGAAAAAGGTAAACTTATTATGATCCCACAGTTGGCGAGAGCGGCGTCTAACCTTCCGTACTTTCTCACCAACGGCAACACACCACAAGGTATCTATACCATTTCCGGAACCGGTGTTTCCAACAACAATTTCATCGGCCCAACCCCAAATCTGCAACTTGCCCTTCCAAACGAAATCTATTGGAGTCAGTTCTTCCACGCACCCACGGACACAACGGATATTCTGGAAGCGTACAAAAGCCTGCTCCCGGCTTCCTGGGAAAATTACAGGCCCATGCAAGAGTCTTTCCGTGCGGGAAAGATCGGCAGGACCGAGATCATCGCCCACGGCACCACCATCGATCCCATCTATTTTTCCGGCAAAGCCTACTATCCTGTTTCCCCAACATTGGGATGCCTTTGCATGAAAGAGATCTGGGATCCGGCAACGGGAAAATTGAAGGAAAGCGATCAGCTACGGCTTGTCAATACCTTCCTGCAAACTGCTGGCACTAAGGGATATTTCATGGTGATCAATTATCTCCCTGCCAACATAGAACTCATCATTAGCCAGTATGAAAAAAGCAAAAGGTGACCATGAAGTCACCTTTTGTGTATTGAACCCATCCGTATAGGTTTAGAAAGGAAGATCATCCACCGGCTCGGTGATATTTGAAGGAACCGGCATACTGCCCATACTGGCAGATTGTGGTTCACCATATGAACCGCCACCTTCATTCCTGTTTCCGCCGCCCAATAACTGTACATTCAGTACCCGCATGGTCAGGGACGCACCAAATGTTCCGTCATTCTTGGTATAGGTACGTACCTCCGGAGCTCCTTCCACATACACTTGCGTACCTTTTTTGAGATATGGCGCTACGGCTGTCCTGTCCGTCCAATACGCACAGTCCACCCAGATAGTTCTTTCTTTTTGCTGACCAGTAGCGTCCTTGTATTTCTCGGTATGAGCCACGGTGAAATTAATAACCGATTTCCCGTTCACACTGTTGGTAGCACAATCCCTACCAAGGTTTCCAATCACTTGTAATTTTATCATATCGCTTCGTTTAGACGGGCAATTTCGTAAAAAACCAGTGGGATTCGTTCAGTATTTCCATCATTGTTTCCCGCTTTTTTCCACAAAAAAAGGGACAGTTTAACCGGATAGTAACTCAGCAACTCAACAACTCAGCAACCCAGAGATAGCCGCCTAAAATCTAAGTTGCTGCTTTGCCGAGTTACTAGGTTGCTGAGTTGTTGAGTTACTGAGTTGTTGAGTTGTTATCCTCACCCTATTCTTCCCCCCTTGCGGATCCGGCATCTATCAGCCTGCCAAAAAAGATCGCATTCATAAACAGTTTTGTGCCACCCAGCCAGAAGGCCCGGAAATTCGGGTTATCTGCGATATGGATCACCCGGCCGCCACCCACCGTCTGCACCACTACCGCGGCAGATTTCTTAATGGCATCGTAATTTTCTCTGCTCACCCAGCCGCTTTGCAGGGGTGCCGCGCCATATTGGAAAGGCGTTGCAAACGGGTTCTTCGACTTCTCCAGAAACACACGGTTGGCTTTGAACATGCTCACCGTTGGCCTGCTATATCCGTAGGCCAGTGGATGACTCAGGTCCACATCGGCACCAAAAATGGCCCCACTCACCTGCTGCGCGCCTTCTATCTGCTCGCGGTCTGTATAGCTGAGTTTTCCGGAGCTGTCCAGTGGATTCTTTGTCTTTTTAAAATTCACGGTAGTAAGCCCGCTGCTCACGGCCCAGTTGATGGCTTCCTCCAACACAATCAGGTTACCCCCGCCTTGTACCCAGGCCTTCACCTTCGCCGCATTCAGGTCAGCATAATTCCCGCCCACCATAATGATGGTATTATATTTCGATGGATCGATGCGGTTAAAAGTTCCCTGCTCCAAATGCGTAGACGGAATATTCATGCGCTGGTCAAGCAGATGCCAAACCTCACCGGCATCCGTTGGATTTACACCCGCACCTACAATCATTGCAATATTCGGCCTGCCCGCCACCATCATCTTGCTGCTGCCGAGATCACTGCCACTCACTACATTGCCGGTCTTCACACTGTACACCGTCACACTGTTTTTGGTGCCGATGGATTTTACCAGATCAAACAATTGCTCTGGCGTTTGCCGCTGCAAAGCCACGGGAATCGTTAGTGTCCCGTAACTGAATTTACGAACACCCTGATCTGTCTCAATCTCAAAGGGTACGGTTGCCACACGCACCAACACGCCTGCTTCCTGCAAGGCATACAATGCTTTTGGCGCCAGCAGTTCATTCCAATCTAACAGGTATGCATACTCGCTTTTGGCTACGGGCAGTTGCGCAACGGGAACAGTCGCGTTGGTAATTGGGTTACTGAGTAATTTGTTATTGAAGACTGTGGCGTTGAGTTCTGCGTAGTCCAATCCAAAGGCCAGCGGCATGGTCCAGGCCGTAATGTCATAGAACAAACTGTCCTGGTACTTCAGCGTCTTATCAAAAATACCGTGGATCAGCCTGAACTGCGGCTGGTTTGCAGGCACCACATAAGCATTACCCTTTGTGAAGTTCACACCATCTGCACTGAGGTCATTGTTTAATGCATATACTTCGATCTGGTGACGAAGCAGCATCTCCACGAAGAGGGCCGACTTGGTTTTATCTTTCTCACTTCCGAAGACAAATCCTTTCACAGGTGCCGCTGCAGCTTCGGTCATCGCTGTCTTGTAAAATTCCCGCTGCCAGTTTAAAAAATCTTTTCTCAGTTGCCTCGCGCCTTCCATGGTTGACAGTGCCGTGGTGAACTGGTTGCGAATGGTGAAGGGGAACCTGAGCACACCATTAGATGTTTGTTGTGCATGACCGCGTGAACTGGCTTGTTCAAACAGAATGCCGATGGCGCCGTTCACATCGGGATAGGTTGATCCTTTGCCGTAATAAAAATCATCATAGTTCTCCTTGGTGAAATACAATGACCCGATCTTATCCAAATACTGCGCATGAAACTTTGCGAGCTTACCCGTCAGTTCCTGGTTCTTCAATGGCGTGATGGGATTCACGCGTGAAGGAACACCGGGCTGAAAAAAGAAAGTGGCATTGCTGCCTTGTTCATGATGGTCCGTGAGAATATTGGGCTTCCAGAGATGAAACCATTTCAATCTGTTCTGACTCTCCACGTGAACGGCCGGCAGCCAGTCGCGGTTCAGATCAAACCAATAATGGTTAAACCTACCGCCGGGCCACACTTCACTGAACTCGCGGGAATTGGGATCACTGACGAGGTTCTTGCTTTTATGTTGGTTCACCCAGGTGGAAAAACGTTGCAGTCCGTCTGGGTTGAACGATGGATCAAAGAGGATCACTTCATTATTCAACAGGTCCTCGATCTCAGGTCCCTGCGCCGCTGCGAGGTGATACGCTGTGAGCAGGGCCGCGTTGGCACCGCTGGGTTCGTTTCCATGTATGCTGTGCCCGATCCATAGCACGATGGGCATGTTGTCTGTATTCAGTACACCGGAATTTGCCGGATCCGTCAGTTGCACATGCTGCTTTCGGATCTGTTCCAGGTTTTCATGATTCTTTTTAGCAGTAATGATCAGCAGAACCTGTGGCCTGCCTTCATAAGTGAGGCCCATCGTTTCCAATTTGATCCGATGGGGTGCCGCTGCCGCCAGGGCCTTCATATAGTTCACAAGCCTGTCGTGCGTCACATGCCATTCCCCCACCTCGTGATAGATCACATCCTTAGGTTTAGGGATTGATGGATCGTAGGTGACTCCCGCGGGCAGGTAGTAGCTAAGGTCCTGAGAACCAGCTATCAGGGGGAGAAGAAAGGCAAGGGCGAGGAAGAGTTTTCTCATACTAATCATTTGGGAGTGGAAAGATAATTGATTTGAGAGCAGTTTTTTGAGGTTGGAGGTTGAAGGTTGGAGGTTGAACCCTTAACCCTCCTACAACCTGCAACCTTCAACCTCCAACCTATTTTTCCGTATTTTTGCACCCTATGAGCAGGAAAGGAAAAGTACTGGTAGCCATGAGCGGCGGTATCGATAGTACCGTCACAGCCCTCATGCTGCACCACCAGGGCTATGAAGTGGTAGGGATCACCATGAAAACATGGGACTATGCCACCTCGGGCGGTGGAAAAAAGGAAACAGGCTGTTGTAACCTGGATTCGTTCAATGATGCCCGTGCGGCCGCTGTACACCACGGTTTTCCGCACTTTATTCTGGACATCAGGGATGAGTTTGGGGATTTTGTGATCGATAATTTCGTAGAAGAATATTTAGCGGGCCGTACACCCAACCCTTGTGTGATGTGTAACACTCATATCAAGTGGAGAGCACTTCTGAAAAGGGCCAATGCTTTGGAATGCGATTTCATTGCAACGGGTCATTATGCCAAAATCCGGCAGCACGAGGATCGCTTTGTAGTGAGCAAGGGGCTTGACGATACCAAGGACCAGAGCTATGTCCTCTGGGGGCTGCAACAAGACCTGCTGAGCAGAACCTTACTGCCGCTGGGTGGTTATCGCAAAACGGAGATCCGCCAGATGGCACATGATATGGGCTATCCGGAACTCGCCAAAAAAGCGGAGAGTTACGAAATCTGTTTCGTGCCTGATAACGATTACCGGGGCTTTCTGAAACGCCGAGTGGAAGGACTGGAAGAAAAACTGGACGGCGGTGTTTTTGTAGATAAAACAGGGAAGATCTTAGGTAAACACAAAGGCTATCCTTTTTATACCATCGGACAAAGAAAAGGTCTCGATATTGCATTAGGGAAACCGGCCTTCGTTACAGAGATCATCCCGGAGACCAATACCGTAGTGTTGGGTGATGAGGAAGATCTGAACCGAATGGAAATGGCAGTTGGCAAGCTCAACCTGATCAAATATGACCAGATCTCCGATGGCATGGAAGCCAATGTGAAGATCCGGTATAAAGACAAGGGATCGCTGGCAACGCTCCATCCTTTTAACAATGAGATGGTTGTGCGTTTCTATGAAGATGCAAAAGGCGTGGCACCGGGGCAAAGCGCTGTTTTCTATGAAGGCGAGGATGTGCTCGGCGGCGGGATTATCATGAGAAGATAGGGTGAGGCTTTAGGGGTAGTGTGTAGGGGAAGGGTTTAGCCACTAGCTATTAGCCATTAGCTATTAGCATTTAAAATGCTAGTTATCAGCACTTATCGCCACAATAAATACGTTAATCATTCGTTCAATACACTGATGAAAAATCTGCTTACCTGCCTATCGATTTCCCTCCTGCTGTTTTCCTGCAAAAAAGAGGACGCAGGAACACCTTCCACCATTGCTATGGCGGAATACTATCCACAGGTGATCGGTAAATACATCACGTATCGGCTCGACTCAACTGTTTTTGTAAACCTCAATACCATCAAGGAGGTACGTACATACGTGGTGAAAGATATCGTTGACGCTACATTCAAAGACAATCTTGGTCAGGACGTCTATCGTATCCGAAGGATGATACAGGATAAAAATGATCCAACGGTTTGGTTTGACAATGCAACTTTCCTGGTCACACAAACAGCGCGAACCACTGAGTTTACAGAGAATAATCTCCGCTTCATCAAATTGATCAATCCTGTTAAAGAGTTTACTGCCTGGCAGGGAAATTCCTACATTGATTCCCGTGATGATTTTCTCTCCTTCTTTGAAGGATGGGAATATTTTTACGAGGAAGTAGGACAACCATTCACAATCAACGGCAAGACATTCGATGAAACCGTTACCGTGAATCAGGTGGATGATGTGGATGGAGATCCGAATAATAAGAACGCCCGTTACGAGATCAGGTATTCTAAAGAGGTGTATGCAAAGGGGCTGGGTCTCGTATACAAAGAGTTTCTTCACGAGCTTTGGCAGAAAGCGCCTATCAACGCTTTTGAGCCCAATAGCTATGGCGTGAAGCTGACGATCCTTGATCACAATTAAGTCCGATAACCATATCCTGTTCGATGAAAAATTGGGTTTCCTTCGTTGTACTCCTGCTGATATGTGGCGAAATAGCGGCACAGGATAATCACTACCTTATTGTGCTGACGGATAAGGCCAACAGTTCCTTCTCGGTCAAGCAACCCGCTTCATTCCTTTCTTCTAAAGCCATCGCACGCAGGGTGAGATATGGCATTCCAATTGATGGTTCTGATTTACCCGTGCATCAGGCATATGTAGACAGTCTTCGCAATGCCGGTGATGTTACTATCATCAGTGCATCCAAATGGCTCAATCAAGTGATGATCTACACAACAGACACCGCAGCGCTCAGAAAGATCAGCGGGTTTTCATTTGTGAAGAATGCGGGTACATTGAATGCGAGAAAAGCCTTAGTGATAGCGGACCAGGTGAGCAACAAGACGATGGAACAAGTGACAACGCAGCTGGTGAACAACACCGCAAAGGTTGCTGAGAATGTATTTAACTACGGACAAAGCTATAACCAGGTGCATATCCATAATGGTGAGTACCTGCATAATAAAGGATTTACCGGCAAGGGTATCACTATCGCCGTTTTGGATGGCGGGTTTCTGAATTACCAGACCATTAAAGCATTCGACAGTGTACGCCTGAACAACCAGATCCTGGCGACCTGGGATTTTGTAGCAAACAATGCGGAGGTTAATGAAGATCATCCACACGGCATGAACTGTTTTTCCATCATGGCCGCCAATGAACCAGGCAAACTGGTGGGTACAGCACCGAAAGCGTCTTATTTCTTATATCGTACAGAGGATGTTTTTTCCGAAACCCCTATTGAAGAACACAACTGGGTAGTTGCGGCAGAAAAGGCAGACAGTGCCGGCGCTGATATCATCAGTTCTTCGTTGGGATATTATCTCTTTGATGATCCTTCACTGAGCCATACTTACGCAGACATGAATGGTGACAAAACCGTGGTTACCCGCGGTGCTGATCTTGCCGCACAAAAAGGCATGATCGTTTGCAACAGTGCCGGTAACGCAGGCAACGAACCATGGAAATATCTCATAGCACCTGCAGATGGCGACAGCGTTCTGGCGGTTGGTGCCGTTAACAAAGATTCCATACCCGGATCATTTTCCAGCTATGGACCGTCAGCCGATGGACGTATTAAACCTGAAGTTGCTTCAGTGGGTGTGGGCACTTGGGTGATCAATAGCAGTGGCGCTCTTGCTTCTGGCAACGGAACATCATTCTCTAACCCAAATATTGCCGGATTGATTGCTTGCTTGTGGCAGGCGTTTCCGGAATTTTCAAACATGGAAATCCTCGATGCCGTAAAACGGAGTTCGCATAAGTATGCCAACCCTGATACCCGTATGGGATATGGCATCCCTGACATGCAGAAAGCCTACGATATGCTGCTACTTAAACGCCAGGAACGCATTATAGCTGACAACTGGGTAAAAGCATATCCAAACCCAATGGTTTCTCATACCAATGTTCTGATTAAGGCGCAGGAGTCAGGTGAATTGATCACGCAATTGACTGACATGAATGGCAGGATCCATAACACTACTAAACAAACCGTTCAACAGGGTTTGGTTTATGAGATCAGGATCGATAACCTTGGTAAACTTGCAGCTGGTATTTACAATGTAAAGGTTGTGAATGGTCAGTCGTCAACAACCATCAGGCTGGTAAAATAAATCTTGCAGCAAAAAGGGTATCCGCTCCTTTTTCATACCCTTCCAACAACCGCATTTCCTTCAATTCGAGAAAGCTATTATCCTGAATGTATTGCACCTGCTGCTCATTTTCATCTCCATATACAGAGCAGGTAAAATAGAGTAACTGTCCGCCGGGCTTAATACTGCTCAGCACATTGGTGAGGATCTTTCGTTGCAGGTCAACGTAGTGACGCAGCCTTCCTTCAGAAAAAAACTGCATCTCTGCCGGCGTACGACCCCAGGTGCCGGAACCACTGCAGGGCACATCGGCAATCACGATATCATATTTCTTCCCGGGACGCATCGGCACGGTCAGGTCTGTTTCAAACGCCCGGTACTGGCGGATCCCAGCACGCTTAAATCTTTCGTCAAGATTATCCAGAATTGTGTTTCGGATATCCGATACCGTTAGGTCGATGGTCGGTTCTATATCGTAAGCCAGCATGGATTTGCCTCCACTGGCGGCACAACAGTCCCAAACAGCAGCGTTTTTTCCAACCATTTCCAATGCTGTTTGAATGACAAGGCCGGTTTGTTGCGAGCTGTAATCCTGCACTACGATCTCTTTATCGGCCACCAGCAATCCTGTCACATCTTCCCCATTGGTAAGTGTAAAGCAGGAACCTTCTTCCGTAAACTGGATATTGTTTTGGAGGAGGGTCTTGCGTACGGTCTCTGCTTTGCCGGGCCTTACACGAACAAACAAGGAAGGCTGTTGGCAATGTGATAATGTGAAAGTGCGGTAGTGCGGCAATGAGGGAGAGAGGCGCGAGGATAAAGGGAATATTTCACCAACGTCAATGGGTACCTGCTTTTCTTGCAAGAAGTTGATCTTCTGTTCAAGAGACTGGTTGATCATTGGTGTCCAGTCCGGATGAAAATGATGCAGCAGTGGATCTTCATCGTTGGAACAGAGAAACAGGGAGGCTAGTAGTTTTTCCTCCGGATCTGATTTCTTCATCGCGAGTCCCGACCTGAAATAGCAATAACATAAATGCGCGATCCGTTTCCGGTCCCGCGATCCATAGTTTGGGAACTGCCTGAAATAGCTTTTCAGGAACAGGTGAAAAGGTTGTTCACCATGATACTGGGCAAGAATGGCCAGGGCGCTCTGCAGGTATGAAAGATGGATACCCTTCACACTCAGACTTCCAGGAGTGTCTTCACCGGATCCTTACCAAAAAGGAGCAGCTCAGGATTCTCTAGCAATTCTTTTACACGTACCAGGAAGCTTACACTCTCCCGACCGTCAATGATGCGGTGGTCATAGCTCAATGCCAGATACATCATCGGCCTTGCCACGATCTGTCCGTTGATCACCACGGGACGCTCCTGAATTTTATGCATACCCAAAATCGCCGACTGAGGGATATTGATGATAGGCGTACTCATTAATGAACCGAACACACCACCATTAGTGATCGTGAATGTACCGCCCTGCATTTCTTCCAGTGCAAGTTTATTATCACGTGCCTTGGTAGCCAGTTCAACCACTTTCTTTTCGATCTCCGCCATATTCAGGCTTTCTGCATTGCGAATTACCGGAACCACCAATCCTTTGGGAGCAGATAC